>CAYXBJ010000018.1:0-80435 GCA_964463175.1 uncultured bacterium | reverse complement strand
GTCTACGGGCCGCTGGCGAAGGGACTCTACGAGAGCGGCCGGCTGCCCAGGGGAGAAGGGCTCTACGAGGCCTACCCGATGCTGAGCCCGATGGCGTACGCCTACGGGTTCTGGGCCTATGGCGGCCCCCACGAGCAGGTGGCGCGGATCATCGCGGCGATCCTGGGCGTGGCCGCCATCGCGTCGGCGGGCGCCCTGGCGAGCGCCCTCCGCGGTACGGTCACCGGCGCCGGGGCCGCCGCACTCGTCGCGCTGACCCCGGTGTTTTCGATCTGGGCGACAACCGGATACGTCGACGCGCCCGCCGCCTTCTACGTGGGTCTGGCGACCCTCCACCTGTGGCGATGGTGGCGCGACGGAGACGCCCGCAGCGCGGCCCTCGCCGGCCTCACCGTCGGTCTCGCGATGTGGACGAAGAACGCGGCGCTGACGCTCGGCGTCACCCTGGCCCTCGCGGGCGCGGTACGACTGTGGCGGGCGCACCCGCCCCGCGGCGCCACCCTGCAGCAGCTGGCCATCATGGGTGGGGTGACCGTCCTGACGGCCGGACCCTGGTACGTTCGGAACCTCCTCACCTTCGGCGTGATCGTCCCCGACACCATCTGGACCCATCTCGCCGACCGCGGCCCGCGGGCCCTCCTCGTGATGGCCGACCCCGTGCGCCGGTTCGCGCCGCCGGGATGGCTGTACACGGTGGCCCTCGCCTACGGGCTGGCGCGGCTCGTCTGGCCGCGAGTCCGCGCCGCCGCCGACGATCGCGCGCGGTGGGGCCTCTGCCTGGCCGTCGCGGTCCCCTTTCTGGCGGCCTGGTGGTGGCTCGCCAGCTACGATGCGCGGTTCCTCCTCCTGATCCTCCCGGTCCTTGCGGCGATGGCGGCCCTCATGCTCGCCGAGCTTGCGGAGCTCGGCGGTCTCATGTCCGCGCCCGGGCGAGCCCGCCGTGCGGCGTGGCTGACCATCGCGCTCGCCCTGCTGGCGCTCCCGCTCGCGCTCCGGGCGGCGGTGGAGCACAAGTGGGTTCTCCTCGCGGGGCCGTTCCTCGCCAGCGAGACGAAGCGCGAGATGCAGCTCGGCGGGTTGCCGGCGCTCGCGCGCGCCGTGAACCAGCTCCCGGCCGGCTGCCGCGTGATCAACGTGCCGCCAATGGCGCGCTACTATGTCGACGCCCGGCGCCTCGACGTGCGCTTCGGAGAGCCTCGCCCGCCCCGCGCGCCGGCCGATCTCGCGGCGGAGGCCGACTACGTCGCCTTCCACTTGTCGGAGGAGCCGCCGGCGGAATGGGCCCGTGACGGCCGCCTGCTCCTGCGCACGCGCGATGGCTACGCGCTCTACCGGACGCGAGGAGACGGAACGGGATGCTGATCGGATGAGCCTCCGGGCGCAGGTGGCGGATACGCCCTGGAAGGCCGTCAACGAGCTCAGGCGCCTGGCGTGGACTCCGGTGATCCGCGCGTACTTCACGCTCCACGGGGTGGCGTGGGGGCGCGGTTGGCGGATCTACGGGCGCCCGCTGATCCAGCGCCACCGGGGCAGCCGCATCACGATCGGCGACGGGCTCGAGATGCGGTGCTGGTTCGGGACCAACCCGCTCGCCGTGGTCCGGCGGTGCGTGCTGGCGACGTGGGCGCCGGACGCGCGCATCGAGCTGGCCGCGGACGTGGGAGTGACCGGCACCGTGATCTGCGCCCGCACCTACGTCCGGATCGGGCGGGCCGTGACGATCGGGGCGAACACCACGATCACGGACACGGATTTCCACCCGCTCGAGCCGGCGGCGCGCCGGCGCGACTTCCAGGCCGGGGCAAGCGCGCCGATCGTCCTTGAGGACGAGTGCTTCATCGGGATGCACGCGCTCATCCTGAAGGGCTCCCGCATCGGACGCGGGGCGGTCGTGGGGGCAGGGAGCGTCGTCGCCGGCGAAGTGCCGCCCGGGGCGATCGTCGCCGGGAACCCCGCGCGGATGGTCCGGATGATCGACGATGGCTGACCCGCGCCGAGGGCGCGCATCCCGGGCGGCGCCGTGGGGCTGACGGCCGCCCTGGCTCTCGTCCTCGGCCTCGCACTGGCCGCGAGCGGCTGGGTCCGGCCACGACGAGCGCCGGCCGCCTCCCCGGCGCTGGCGTGCGTCCTGGTCCTGGCCGCGATCATCGTGCTGACCGTGGACGTCTCGGCGGTCGGCGGCTTTCACCCCGCAGTGCCGGTCGCCGCGACGGCCGCCGTCGCGATCGCGGGGTGGACGCGACGCCCGCCCGTGTCCGCCGGGCCCCTCGGCGCCAGCTGGGCATCGACGGCGGCCCTTCCAGTAGCGGCCCTCGTGCTGGCCCTCCCGGTCGTCCTCCTGCCCGTCCCGCTTGATACCGATGCGCAGGGATTCGGGTACCTCGCGCTCGCCATGCGACTGGGAGGGACGCTGGACTCGCTCGCGCCGTGGCACCCGGAGATCCACTACCTCTACGCGCCCGGCGCGCTTGTCCTGTTCGCGACGCTTTCGGCGATCCTGCCGGTGCTGCCCCTCTCGGACGTCATGCTCGGCGCCGCTCACGTGACGGCGCTGCTCTTCGTCTGGCTCGCGTGGGAGTTCGGGGAGGAGCTGGGCCGGTTGGGTGACGGGTCGCCGGCGACCCCGAGCGTCTCCTCCGGCTGGGGGCCGGCGATGGCCCTCGCGGCGGGGACCAGCATCGGGCTCTGGACGGCGCTCCTCGACGCGCACTACACGGCGCTCCTCGGCCTCGTCTTCGCCCTGGCCACGCTGACCGCGCTGTGGCGCTTCCTGCGCACGCGCGCGCGATCGCACGCGGCGCAAGCATCCCTTGCCCTCGCCGGGGTGCTGGTCGCACATGCGGACACCGCGGTGATCCTGGCTCTCGCGCTGGTCGCGCTCGCGGTGCTGGGCTGGTGGGCCGCCGACTATCCGCTGAACGCCTGGCGATTCGGCGGGACCGTCGCGATCGGGGCGATCGGCCTCGTGCTCGTGATGCCGTGGCTGCTCCGCATCTGGCCGCTCATGATGACGGGCGTGCGGTCGCCATTCCCGATCAGCGCGACACACTGGCGCCAGATGGTGCTGACCCATGGTCTGCTCTGGCCGCTCCTCGCAGTCGTGGGTGCCGCCTACGCCCTGCCCGCGCGGCCGCTGTGGGCGCTCACCGTGGCGGGCTGGCTGATCGGTGTCCTGGAGCTGAGCACGCTCGGGGTGCTCGAGCGTTGGCTGCCCGGCGTCGCCGCCGGGGTCTCGCGCTTCAACTACCCGTTCAGCCTGGCCTGGCATGGCCCGATCATTCCCTACATGGCGCTCGGCGCCAGTCTCGTCGTCCGGATGGCCGGGCATTTCGATGGGCGACGTCTCGGTCTCTGGGCAGGGCGCGGGCTCGTCGCCGTCGCGTTCGGAGCGTGCCTCGTGGCGCTGCTGGCAGCCCCGCTGCTCGCGCAGAGCCGGCGCGTCCTCGACTTCCACGGCGCATTCGCCAGCGCAAGTGACGTGGCCGCGATGCGCTGGCTCAGGGCGCACGCCGATCCCGCGGCGCGGATCCTCAACTACCCCGGAGACTACGACGGGCGGCGCGACTGGGAAGGGCACTGGGCGCCGGTCATCGCCGAGCGGGACGCGGTGTACTTCCGCTGGCAGCCGTTCTTCACCGTCGACGGGACCTCGGGTCTGGACGTCCACGGCCCCGTGCGCGCCGAGCAGCGAGCACTCCTCGATTTCTGGCGCGATCCGGCAGACCCCGGACACGCGGAGCGCCTCCGGAAGGCTCGCATCTCGTATGTCCTCGTGCCCGACGTGGTCGGTGATCCCGACGGCTGGCGGCGTGCCTGGCGGTGGCGCCCGCCCGCGCTCCTGCCGGATGCGCGGTCGCACGTGTCCGAGGCCCGGTATCTCCGGCGGGCGTTCCAGGCCGCTGGGGCCGAGGTCTACCGCGTGTGCCCGGACCGGGCGGCGCCCGGGTCGGCCGGATCGGAGTGCCCGTGAGCGCCTCGCCCGTGGAGCCCCCGCCTTCCTACGAGGTCACGCGCCGGGCGTGGGAGACCATCTGGGCGCGCGCGGCGAGCCTGGAGGCGGAACTCGCCACGCTGGCGTACGAGCGGTCCCGGCACACTTTCGCCCTCTACCGCGATCACCTGCCGACGGGCACGGCCATCCTCGAGGCCGGATGCGGGCTCGGCATCGAGGTGATCCGTCTGTCGGAGCTCGGCTATCGCGTGCTGGGCGTCGACTACGCGGTGAACGCGCTCCGTCGATTCCGGGCGGCGCGACCGGAGCCGCCGCTGGTCGCGGCCGACATCCACGGACTTCCCTTTCGAGATGGGAGCTTCGGAGGCTACCTGTCGTTCGGCGTCCTTGAGCACTTCGAGTGGGGACTGGGGCCGGGGCTCCGGGAGGCGCACCGGATCCTGCGACCGGGCGGCGTCCTGGTCCTGACGATCCCGGCGCCCAACCTGGTCTGGCGGGCCGTGAAGCTGCGCGAGCGGGCGGCGGGCGCGCCGGCGGCCGATGATGGCGGGTACTACGAGCGCCGATACCGATGCCGGGAGATCGTCGCCGAGACGCGAGGGGCCGGGTTCGAGGTGCTGGCGGCGCATCCGATCGGCCACAGCTTCACGCTGTGGGGCCTCGGGCGACCCTTCCGGGGGCCCGGCTACTACGAGACGTCCGCCCTGGCCGAGCGCGTCGGAGGCCTGGCGCGACGACTCTTGCCATGGTCCACTGCCTTCGCCACGCTCGTCGTGGGTCGCAAATCTCTCGCGGCGCACCGGCGCTGACGTCCGGGGCGGGGAGCGAACATGGCCGGTACGCGGAGGGCGCTCGTCACGGGCGCCGGCGGCTTCGTGGGGAGCCATCTCGTCGAGGCGCTCGTGCGGGAGGGGTACCGGGTCCGCGGCTTCGTCCGCTACACGTCGACCGCGCGCGCCGGGTGGCTCGAGACACTCGCCCCGTCAGCGCGCGACGCGCTCGACGTCGTCGCCGGTGACCTCCGGGACGCCGAGGCCGTGCACCGGGCCTGCGACGGCGTCGACACGGTGTTCCATCTCGGGGCGCTGATCGGTATCCCGTACTCCTACGTCCACCTGCGCGAGGTGGTGGAGACGAACGTCACCGGCACGCTGAACGTGTTGGTGGCGGCTCGCGACCACGCGGTGAGCCGGCTCGTCTACGCGTCGACCAGCGAGGTGTACGGCGGCGCGCGCTACGCGCCGATGGACGAGGCGCATCCGTTGTCGGCGCGGTCCCCCTACGCGGCCACCAAGGTCGGCGGTGAGAAGCTCGCGGAGAGCTTTCACGCGGCGTTCGGTCTCCCGGTCGTGGTGCTTCGGCCCTTCAACATGTACGGACCTCGACAGTCGGCCCGGGCCGTCATTCCGACCATCGTCACCCAGGCGCTGGCGGGAGGCGAGATCCGGCTCGGGAACACCACCACGACGCGGGACTTCACCTACGTGGAGGACACGGTGCGGGCGTTCGTCTGCGCCGCCCGGGTCGATGCCGCCGTCGGCCGCACGTTCAACCTCGGCTCGGGCACCGAGATCTCGATCGGCGACCTGGCGGACGAGATTCGTCGTCTGGTCGGCGCTGGCGGGCGGCCGATTCGCCCGGACCCGAGCCGGCACCGTCCGCCCGCGAGCGAGGTCGCCCGGCTGATCGCCGACAGTCGGCTGGCCCGAGAGAGCCTGGACTGGCAACCCACGGTCGGCTTCGAGGAGGGTCTCCGCCGGACCATCGAGTGGATCCGGCAGCATCTCGGCGAGTATCGCGTCGGCCGGTACGAGATCTGACGTGAAGGCCGTCGTGCTGGCCGGCGGCCGGGGGACCCGCCTGGCGCCCTACACGACCGTTCTCCCGAAGCCGCTGGTACCGGTCGGCGACAAGCCGATTCTGGAGATCATCCTGCGCCAGCTGGCCCACTACGGATTCTCGGACGTCCTGCTGAGCCTTGGCCATCTCGGGGAACTCATCGAAGCGTACGTGGCCCGCGTCCGGTGGCCCGGCCTGCGGCTCGCGGTCGTCCGGGAGGACGAGCCTCTGGGCACGGCGGGCCCGCTCGGGCTCGTGACGGGCCTCGACGAGACGTGTCTCGTCACGAGCGGGGACATCCTCACGTCCCTGGACTACCGCCGGCTCGTTGCCCATCACCGGGCGCGCGGAGCGGTCCTGACGGTCGGGATTCACGAGCGCCGGCAGCGTCTGGACGTGGGCGTCGTCGAGCTGGACGCCCAGGATGCCGTGCGGGCCTACGTCGAGAAGCCAGAGCTGCGGCACCTCGTGAGCATGGGCGTGTACGTCTGCGAGCCGGAGGTCCTCGCGCATGTCGAGCCGCGCGTGCGCCTGGACATGCCGGAGCTGGTCGCGCGGCTCCTGGCGGCTGGCCGCCCGGTCGCCGGGTTCCGGAGCGACGCCCACTGGCTGGACGTCGGCGTCTTCCAGGACCACGCGCGCGCGTCGGAGCTCTTCTCCAGCCACCCGAGCCTGTTCCTGCCGGACGCGGCGCCATGACCGGCGGGCGCGCGGCCGGACCGTCGCTCCGCGGAGCGCCTCCGGTGACACCGGCCTCGGCCGGGGCGTGCGCCGTCTCGATCTGTATCGTCAGCTTCAACACGCGCGACCTGCTCGACCGCTGCATCCGGGCCGCCGTGGCTGACTCCGGGGACCTCGAAGCGGAGGTCATCGTCGTCGACAACGGAAGCCGGGACCGCAGCGCCGCCCTGGTCCGGGAGCGTTTCCCGTCGGTGCGGCTGATCGCGAACGCCGAGAACCGGTTCTACGCGGCGGCCAACAATCAGGCCATCGGGGTGAGCCGTGGTCGCCACGTGCTCGTGCTGAACTCGGATGCCGAGGTGGGAGCTGGCGCGATTCCCGCCATGGTCGCCTACCTGGACGCGCACCCGGAAGTCGGCGCGGTCTCCGCAGACATGCGCTTTCCCGACGGCCGCCGGCAGCGGAACTGCGCGCGGTTCGTGAGCTTCACGCAGCTACTGCTCCAGTACACGCTTCTCGGCGTCGTGTTCGCCGGCTGGCGCCGCCGTCTCGTCGCCCACCTGCGGTACGGGGACTGGGATCGGGCCAGCGAGCGCGAGGTCGAGGTGGTGCCGGGATCGCTCATGATGGTCCGGCGGGAGGCGATCGCCGCCACCCAGGGGTTCGACGAGCGCCTGCGGCTCTACTTCACGGACGACGACTGGTGCTGGCGGATCCGCCACGCGGGCTTCCGGCTCGTCTACGTGCCGGTCGGCGCGACGGTCCACCGGGAGATGAGCAGCGCCCGCCAGGTGCCTGCGCTCGCGCGGCGCCTGTACTTCGAGGACATGGCCCGCTACGCCGGGATTCGCTTCGGCTGGTGGCGAGCGCTGGTCCTCCGCGCGCTGACGTGGCCGACGCGTCTTGCGCTCTCCGCAGTGGCGCGCGTCCGCCGGTCATGACATGGACGCGCGATGCCCCGCGGGCGCCGGGCCTCGACGTGTGCTCTTCTTCAGCCACTACACGGGATTGGGAGGCGGGGAGACGAGTCTCCTGGCGCTCCTGGGTGCCCTGGACCGGACGCGGTTCCGCCCGACCCTCGTCTGCCCGCGCGAGGGGATGCTGCCGGAGGCTGCGCGCGCCCTCGGCGTCGAGGTCCGCATCGTCGCCTATCGGGGCGCCTCGACCTGGTTCGTCCCGGCGCTCTGGGCGGGTCTGCCCGCCGCGGGGCGAGTCGGGGCGGCGGTGGCCGCGAGCGCCCCCGCCGTGGTCCACTCGGACTTCCACACGCTGCCGTACGCGGTCCCGGCGTGCCGTCGGATGCAGATTCCCGTCGTGTTCACCTGCTACGGCTGGTGGTTTCGCCCCAAGCCCTGGCAGCGGCCCTTCTACGAGGCCGGCCCCGCCGCGGTCCTGGCCATCTCGGAGGCGGTGCGGCGCGGATTCCTCGGCGCTCGGCCCGCCCTGGCCCCGGAGCGCATCCAGGTGCTGCCTCTCGGCGTCGACACAGAGCGCTTCCGGCCGCAAGCGCCGGCCGCCCGGGCTGCGATCCGGGCCGGCCTCGATCTGCCGGCCGACCGCCCGGTGGTGACGTTGCTCGCGCGGTTCCAGCGCGTCAAGGGACACGACCTGTTCCTCCGGGCGGCTCGACGGATCGCGGACCGGTGCCCGGAGACATCGATCGTGCTGGCCGGCGCGAACGTGTTCGAGGGACCGGCGGACGAGCGCTTCAAGCGTGAGATCCACGCGGCCGTCGCCGCGGACCCGGTGCTGCGGCGGCGGGTCCACTTCCTGGGCTGGGTCCCGTCCGCGGAAGGCCTGCTCGCCGCGTCCGACGTGGTCGTGTGCCCGAGCCGGTTCGAGAGCTTCGGGCTCGCCGTGGTGGAGGCCATGGCGTGCGGCGTGCCCGTGGTGAGCACGCCGGTCGGCGGCCCGAGCGAGACGGTGATGGACGGGGAGACCGGCTACCTGGCGGCGCCGGATGCGCCCGACCTGTTCGCCGAGCGCGTCGTGCGACTCCTCCAGGACCCCGGCCTTCGTGACCGCTTCGGCCACGCCGGGCGCGCCCGCGTCTGCGCGCGGTTCTCTCTCGAACGCTACGTCGCGGGGTTCACCCGGGTGCTCGAGGCCGTGGAGATCACAGGCACGTGAGAGGGCCGGCAGCGTTGGCGTCCGGCGGGCGGCCGTGAACGTCCTCGTGGTATCCCGCTGCCTGCCCCTGCCGCTCCACCACGGCGACCGGCTGATCCTCTACCACCTGCTCCGAGGGCTCGGACAGCGCGGGCACGAGCTCGACGTGCTCGCGTTCAGTCTCGACGCCAACGATGCAGCCGAGCTGCCCGACGCGCGCGACCTGGCCCGCTCGGTCGAGGTCATACCCGAGCATCCGCGCTCGCCTGCCCACTACGTCCGACGCCTGCTGGCGGGCGCCCCGCGCACCCCGCGCCAGTGCTGGTCTCCCGCGATGGCGACGGTCCTGCGCGATCGCCTCGCCGCGCGTCGCTACGACGTCGTCCACTTCTTCGGCGGGATCCAGGTGTACGAGTTCGGCTTCCTGGCGGCCGGCACGCCGCGCATCATCGTGCCGTACGAGAGCCATGGGCTGCTGCTCGAGCGGGCGGTCGCCGCCGCTACCGGGATCGGCGAGCGCTTACGGCTCCGGGGCGAGCTTGCGGGCACCCGACGATTCGAGCGGACGATGTACCGCGGATTCGATCGAGTCGTCCTCATCTCCGACGTCGACGCGGGTTACCTCCGTCGGCTGGCGCCGGACCTGCCGATCGTCGTCATCCCGAACGGTGTCGACGGCGAGTACTTCGCGCCGCGGGCCCCCGCCGGCGGTCCGCCCGCGCTGATCTTCGTGGGCAACTTCGCGTACGGCCCCAACCAGCGGGCGGCGACGAGCCTCGTCCGCGAGGTGCTGCCGAGCGTGCGGGAGACGATCCCGGAGATCAGGCTCACGCTTGTGGGAGCGAGCCCGCCGCCCCCGATCGAGCGCCTCGCGGGCGACGGAGTGACGGTGACCGGGTGGGTGCCCGATATCCGGCCCTACCTGGCGGCGGCGACGTGCTTCGTCTCACCGCTGGCGCAGGGCGCGGGCCTCCGGAACAAGATTCTCGAGGCGATGGCGATGGGGGTGCCCGTCGTCGCGACGCCGCTCAGCTGCGACGGCATCGGGGTCACTCCCGGCCGGGACGTTCTCCTCGGGGCGACGCCGGCGGCCCTGGCGCGTCAGGTGGTCGCGCTCCTGGGCGACGAGACGCTGCGCCAGCGCGTGGGTCAGGCCGGCCGGGCGCTTGTGACGCGCGAGTACACGTGGGAGACTGTCGCTTCCCGCTACGAGACGCTCTACGCCGAGGTCGCGGCGCCCGGCCGCGCGACGGTCGCGCCGCGACGCGGCCGGTGACCGCGGCATGACGAATCCATGCCGGCTGCTGGTGGTGATTCCGGCCTACAACGAGGCTCCGAGCCTCGAAGAGGTCATCCGCGGCGTGCGGGCGGCGGCGCCGACGGCCACCGTCGCGGTGATCAACGACGGGTCCGTCGACGCGACCGGGGCGATCGGGGAGCGCCTGGGCGCCATCGTGCTTCACCTGAGCCACAACGTCGGCATCGGGGCGGCCGAGCAGACGGGGCTCCAGTACGCCCTGCGCTTCGGGTATGACGTGGTCGTGCGGGCTGACGGGGACGGGCAGCACGAGCCCACCGACGTCCCGCGTCTCGTGGAGGCGCTGCGCGCGGCCCGCGCGGACGTCGTCATCGGCTCGCGCTATCTCTCGCCGGGCGGGTATCGGACGTCGGGACTCAGACGGCTGGGCAGCGCGCTGCTGACGCTGGCTGTTCGGGCGGCGTGCGGCGCGCGGATCACCGATCCGACCTCCGGGTTCCGGGTGTTCGGTCCCCGCGCAGTTCGGCTGTGCGCCCGCCTGCACCCCTTCGACTACCCCGAGCCGGAGTCGGTCGTGCTCCTCGTGCGCGCCGGGCTCTGCGTCCGCGAGCTCCCGGTCACCATGTACCCGCGACGGAATGGACGGAGCTCCATCTCGCCCCTCCGGAGCCTCTACTACATGGTCAAGGTGCTGCTGGCTATCGGCGTCGGCGTCCTCCGCCGGGTCCCGCGCGTGCCGCCCGAAGGCGGCTGAGGAGGAGATCATGGATCGCACCGTGGTCGTGGTGATGGGCGCCGCCCTGGCGCTGATGCTGATGGTCTTGGAGCTCGTCCGCCGCCGGCGGCTCCAGGAGGAGTACTCCGTGCTCTGGCTGGTGACGAGCGCCGTGCTGGTGGTGCTCGCGGGAAGCCGCGGCCTGCTCGAGCTCATGGCGCGGCTGATGGGCATCTACTATCCGCCGAGCGCGCTCTTCGTCGTGGCTCTCGGGGGCCTTCTCCTCGCGGCGCTCCACTTCTCGAGCGTCGTGACACGGCTCGGCGCCGAGAACCGGGTCCTGGCGCAGGACCTGGCGATCCTCCGCTGGCAAGTACAGCGCCTGGAGGCGCAAGCTGCGACCAGCGCCGCCGCGCGGGAGGCCGCGGCCGATTCGGGCGCCCCGGGGAGATGAGCGGCACCGCGGGGAGCATGCCGAACGCGCGATCCCGCGAGCGCGGGCAGCTCCGGCTGGTGCTGCTCGTGGCCCTGCTGCTTCGCGTGGGGTACGTGGCCTGGCTCGCCCCGGGCCCCGAGCCCCGCGCGGACGCCCTGTGGTATCTCCGCCAGGGGTGGGCGATCCGCCACGGTGTCGCGACGGGCCCCTTGATCACCGTCGGGCCACTGTACCCGCTGCTCCTGGCCGGCGGCTGGCTCCTGGTTCCCGGGAGCGGGGAGCCGATGACGGGAACCGCGGTGCCGCCCACCTACCTGCTGATCGTGCGGCTCGTCCAGGTGGCGCTCAGCGTCCTGACCGTGGCGCTCGGCTATGCCCTGGGGCGTCGCCTGGGCGGCGGCCACCGCGCGGCGATGCTCACGGCGATCGCGCTCGCTCTCGGCCCGGTGTTCGTCATGGAGCCCACGGCCCTCGTGACGGAGACCCTGTTCATCTGCGTGCTCGCGCTGGGCGTCTGGGCGTACCTGCGAGCCTGGCGGACCCGCGAGATCGCGACCCTGGCCGTGAGCGGCCTGCTCCTGGCCGCCGCCGCCATGACACGTCCGGTGCTCCTGGCCTTCCCGGCGCTGCTGGCGCTGCACCTGGCGCTCATGCACGGGATCCGACGCGGCGCGCCGGCGGTGGCGGGGCTCCTCGCGGCGTATCTGCTCGCCCTCACGCCGTGGGCCGTCTACCTGTATCGGGAGACCGGTCGCCCGATCCCGGCGGGGGCCGATGCCAACCTGTGGATCGGGGCGATCCCGGGCGCCGGCGAGTGGCTCGGCTCGGCGAGGCTCGACACGATGCGCACGCAGTTCGCCGGCTCAGCCGACGACTACATCGGCGAGGTCCTGCGGATCATTCGCCGGGATCCCATCGGGTGGGCGGCGCTGCGGGCTCACCGGCTCCTCGAGGCCGTTGCGAAGCCACACGGAGCCTATGCCGTTGCCGCCCGGCCGTTGCTCGCCGCATGGAGCCGGGAGGATCGGTCGGCACGGGGTCTCTGGAGCGTGCTCGCCGCGCCCGGGATGGTGAGTAAGATCGCCGTCTACGCGTGGCACTACGCCGCGCTCGTCCTGGCGGTGGTGGTCGTCGGCCGCTGCCGCCTGCGCTGGCGCGACGCGCTCGTGATCGTCGCGGTGATCGGCTACTTCCTCGCAGTGCACTCCGTTCTGTTCGTCATCCCGCGCTACCTCTTCCCGGCGGAGTTGTTTCTGTGGGTGCTGGCGGGCCAGGCCGTCGCCGAGGACCCGGGCGTCTCGGCGCGCGTCGCGGCCCGGTGACCTCCCCGTCCAGCCTGGGCTGGCCGGCCACGCGCGTCACGCCTGTCCGGCCCGGATCCGCGCGATCAGATCCATCAGCCGTGCCATCCGCTCATCGTAGGTGTGATGACGGTGGACGTGAGACTGCCCGGCCGCGGCGATGCGCCGCCGCTGGTCCGGGTGCGCGAGGTAGTGGCGGACGAGGCGGTGCAGCCCGGCGGGATCCGGATAGACGTCCAGGTGCTCGCCCGGGATGAACCACTGACGAGTGCCCGGGCGATCGTCCGTGAGCTGGAACGCGCCGATGCCGCACAGTTCGAAGAGGCGCAGGTTGCCGCCGTGGCGCATGAAGTCACCGTGGGGATTCACCGTGATCGCGGCGGCGCTGAGCGCCCGCAGCATCGCCTCGCCCAGCAGTCCGCCGCGATGGAACCGGCGCAGCGACGCCGGCACCTCGTGAATGCTCCAGATGGCAAGATCGAAATCCGTGAGCGCCTCGAGGGCCTTCACACGCTCGCCGTAGAGGGCTCGGGGGACGAGCGTACCGACGAATGCCACCTCCGCGGTCGAGGCCGCGCGCTCGTCGTCGCTGAGCTGGAAGGTATGGTGGAACGCGGGATCCACGGCCGATAGCGGAAGGGCCTCGGCCCGTGGGGCGCCCAGCTCGCGCCACTGCGCCGCATGGTGCGCGTCGTTGGTCACGACCAGATCGTAGAGGCGAGCGGCCGCCCGCTCGATGGGCAGGGCGAACACGATGGGCGACGTGCCGGATGCGTAGACGAGCGTCGTTCCCCTCCGCGCCCGCAAGAGCTCGAGCGTCCGCGGCACGATGACCTGGTTACCGCCGATGAGCAGGATCACGTCGGGGCGAAACGCCTCGGCCGCTCGCAGGAGGCGGCGGTTCCGCAGGCGGTAGTCCGGGTTGAGCGCCGGCCAGCGGGCGATCACCGCCCGGAGCAGCTGTCCCGGGTGCACACGCTCGGTGGCCCGCAGCCGGCGCGCCGCGCGGAGCGGCCAGACGCTGGCGGACCTCCAGAAGACCCCGCACGCGTGGCCCTGGCGCCGCAGCGCCCGCACCCAGAAGTGCTGGCTCTGGGTCGGCGGGAAGAGGGGATCGTCCGGGGACGCCGGGCGCGCGGGCGCGGGAAGGGCCTCCGGGTGATGGAGCGACGCGACGAACAGGATCCTCACGCGCCCGCCGGGGGAGGGGTCTGGCGTCCGGGGGAGGGCGGCTGGTCCACGGTGCCCCGGAACCAGAGCTCCAGCAGGATCAGTCGGAACAGGAGCTCCGCGTGGTTGGCGCGCCGCGCCCGATGGTCGCGCACGATGGCGTCGACCGCCGCCGGCCGGAGTAATCCGCGCGCGAGCGCGCGGGGGTCGAGCAGCACCTCCTCTACGCGACCGGCGAGGGGGCCGTCCAGCCATTCCGCCAGCGGGATCCCGAACGGCTGCTTCGGCCGGGCCAGCGCGAAGGGGGGCAGCGTGCCGTCCATCGCCTGGCGCAGCACCGACTTGTCGGCCCGACGCCGAAGCCGGCCGGGGAGCCGCGCGCCCAGGGCCAGGACCGTCGGGTCGAAGAAGGGCAACCGCGCCTCGAGACCGTGCGCCATGGTGACCTTGTCGACAGCCAGCAGGCCGTTGCCGGGGAGCCACGTCGCCATGACGAGATCTTGGGCGAGATCGTCCGGATCGGCCTGCCAGACGCCCTCTAGTAGCGCCAGATAGGCGCTCTCCTTGTGTCGTGTGCGGCGCCACGCCTCGTGGAGCGGTGGCGCGTACAGACGGTCACGCAGCCCGTCGGTCAGCCCGAAGCCCTCGAAGGCGGCGACTCGCCGGAGGCCGTCGGCGAGGGGGCCGAGGCGCGCGCGCCATTCGGTCAGCACTGGCGGCAATGCCCCCAGGATCCGCCAGCGCCGTAGGGCCGGGTAGAGCGCTTCCAGAGGCGTCCAGATGCGCGGGGACGCGGCGAGGCGCCGCGGGAGGCCGAGCCGCTCCGCCGATCGGCCGTGCTCGATGAGCCACGGAATGCGCCGGTGGGCGCGATATCCTCCGAACACCTCGTCGCCTCCGGTGCCGTTCAGCACGACCTTCACGCGCGCGGCGGTCTCGTGCGCCAGGACGTCGAGCGCGACGGCCGACGGATTCGCATTCGGCTCGTCGTGGTGGAAGACATAGTCGGGCAGGGCGCCCCACCACCGGTGCGCATCGAGCACGGTCTCGTGGTGGTCCGCGCCGAAATGACGGGCGACACGGGCGGCCGGCGCCCGCTCGTCGTCTCGAGGCGGCCCGGCGGTGTCGGCGGCGTAGCCCACCGTGAAGGTCTGGATCGACCCGGCATAGGCGCGACGCATCAGCGCGAGTACCGATGCCGAATCGACGCCGCCGCTCAGAAACAGACCGACGGGCACGTCGCTCCTGAGGTGGAGGCGCACGGCGTCGGCAAGGAGCTCGCGGGTCTCGTCGGCCAGCGCGGACGGATCGGCGGCAGGCCCGGACCGGTCGTGGACGGGGGCCGAGTGTCGGATCAGTTGCCGATCGCGGCCCTCGACGATGAGCGCGTGTCCGGGGGGCAGCCGCGTGACGCCTTCATAGAGCGTCTCGGACCCGAGCGCGTAGCCGAAGGTGAGGTAGGTATCGAGCACATCGGGATTCACGCGACGCGGCAGCCCGGGGTCGGCGAAGAGTGCCTTGACCTCCGAGGCGAACCGCACGCACTCGTCGTGAACGGTCACGTAGAGCGGCTTCATGCCCACGTGGTCGGTCGCCAGGACCAGACGCTCGGCACGGCCGTCCCAGAGCGCGAACGCGTACATGCCGCGGAGATGCCCGAACAGATCGAGCCCGTAATCCTCGTAGAGGTGGACGAGGACCTCTGTGTCGCTCTCCGTCCGGAGCCGGTGCCCGCGCTTCCGGAGCGCGGCGCGCAGCTCCACGTGGTTGTAGATCTCCCCGTTGAAGACGATGGTGACCTTCCCGTCCTCGCCGGAGATGGGCTGGTCGCCCGTGACCAGGTCGATGATGGCGAGGCGGCGGACCGCCAGCGCGACCCGCGGCCCCGGCCGCGGCCATGCGAACAGTCCGGCCCCGTCCGGGCCCCGGTGGGCCAGGGCCTCGCCCATCGCGTGGGCGAGCGCGGGGTCCGCTCGACCGCCATTGCGGCAATCGTAGAGGCCGGCAATGCCGCACACCTCAGGCGCCTCCCTCCCGTCCTCCGAGCCCGGCGGCCAGGTTCGCGCGGAGTTCGCCCAGCCAGCGGCGATCGGACCGGGGCAGGACCCCCGGCGCGAGGGGCGCCGCGCCGGCGACCAGCGCCCCGGCAACGCCGGCGAGCAGCGGATGGGCTTCCCGCAGCGCCAGCACGACGAGGGCGGCGAGCAGAGCCACTCCGCCGAGCGGGAGGACGCGCGCCGCCAGCGCCCGCCACCACGCGGCGTCCCGTCGGACGTGCGCGAGGAGGAGGGTCAAGACCAGCAGCTCGGTGGCAATGGCGATGCCGGCCGCCGCGATGATTCCCATCCGGGGGATCGTGATCAGGAGCAGCATCACGTGCACCACCAGCCCGAGAGCCCGGATGCGGAGCAGATGCCGCTGTCGCCCCTCGACGAGGAGGACCTGGGCGAAGGCATTGGTCACCAGCGCCGGGACGAGGGCCCAGATCATGACGCGAAGCACGCCGGCCGCGCCTCCAAAGGCCGGGCCGAAGAGCCAGAGCGTGAGGGACGGCGCCAGGAGCGATCCCAGCACGGCGACCGGCAGGCCGCCCGCCACGGCGAGCGTCACGAGCGCGCCCAGGGGCGCGGCCAGCGCGCCACGCCCGCCCTCCCGATGGAGCCGTGACATCAGCGGCAAGGCCGCCACCAGCAGCGGCGTGCTGAGCACCTCGATCGCCGCGAACACGACGAGAAACGCGGTCGTCAGCTCGCCCGTCGCCGCGAGGCCCAGGAACGCCGCCACGATGAGCTTGTCGCTGTGCCGGGTTGCGAGGGTGACGGCCGACAGGGCTGCGAGCGGCCACCCCTCGACCAGGAGGTACCGCACCCGGCGCAGGTCGACCGGGATCTCGGGCCGGACACCCCACCATCGCAGCGCGAGCCAGTAGCCGATCGAGCGGAGCAGGCCGGCTCCGAGCGCTACGGCGTAGACTCCCCAGAGCCCACCGCCCGCGAGCAGGACCGGGATCCCCGCGGCGATCAGCAGCGCGGCATGGGTGGGCGCGGCGAGCGCCGGAACGCGCATGCGCTCCATCGCCACCAGCTGGTTGTGGCACATGTTCCCGAGGGTATCCATCAACAGGGAGATGGACGCGACGGCCAGCAGGGCGCGGAGCTCGACCGGGTAGGCGAGGCTCCAGGCGAGGGCCGCGAGGGCGATCCAGGCGGCGACGGCCAGGAGCGGCTGGACGACGAGCGTGGCGGCGAGATAGCGGCCCGCCTCGGTACGGTGGGCCGCGACATCGCGGATGACGATCAGCCCCATGCCGAACTCGACGAGCGCCGCTCCGGTCACGAGCAGGGCGCCGATCGTCGCGTAGGTGCCGTAGCCCCGCTCGCCGAGGGTCCGGGCCAGCACGACCTGCCACACGAACTGGAGCCCGAGCGTCAGCACGGTCGAGAAGGCCAGGAGGCTCGCATTCACGGCCACCGTGCGCGTGGTCGCCGGGGAAGACACCGACGACGACCGTGCGGGCGACCCGCGGGGCGTCGCCTCGGACCTCATCAGTGGCGCGGCAACCCGGAGCCGGGCGGATCGCCGAGCGCCGGCAGGGTGCTAGAGTCACGGTCGGCGATGCGAGTGACGCGGTTCACCACCGAGTGGAGAGCCGTGCCAGAAGCGGCCGCGGGCTCCCGGTCGACATGACCGGCGCCCGGCGATTCGGGACGCTGTGGGGTCGAGCGGCCGCGTGCGCCCTGGGGCTCGGTCTCGGCTTGCTTCTCGTGGAGGGGGGTGGCCGGCTGATGCCCTGCCCTCCGACCTCCCGGTCCGCCGAGTACGTCGCGCTGACCCGTCGGGTCGGTCCGCTGCCGCCCTCCTGCAGCGCCGTGGTCAACTCGTCGGCGGGGGAGTTTCATCAGAAGGTCCGCTTCAACGCGCTCGGCCTTCGCGGACCCACGACTCAGTTCAGCCCCGACGCTGGTCGTCGCCCCCGCGTCCTGGTGCTCGGCGATTCCTACGCGGCCGCCTGGCAGGTCGACCTCGCGCATCGCTTCACCGAGCGGCTCGAGCGGCTGAAGCCACACTGGTCCGTCCTGAATCTCGCCATGCCCAACTGGGGAACGGACCAGGAGTATCTGCTGCTGGTGAGCTATCCGCTGGCCCAGGCCCCCGATCTCGTCATTCTTCTGCTGACCCCGCTGAACGACGTCGCAGACAACGGGCGCGCTGTTCTGGTCGGCCCGCCCGGGCGGCCGCATTTCGTTCCCGCAGCCTCCGGGGAGGCGCTCCGGGAGATTCCCTGGGTGTACCGTGATCCCTTCGACAACCCGGGCCGTCACCCGTTTCCGCTCAATGTCCGGACGTGGCTGTCCCTCCATTCGATGGCCTATCGCAGTGGGCGTGACCTCTGGAGGCTGGTCGACGGGACGTCGTCCGGGGACCGGCCCCCGCCGGTCCCCGCGGCGGCTCCGGACACGATCCCGTTCGAGTACGGCGCCTTCATGGTGCGCCCGATCGATCCCCGGTGGGAGATCGCGTGGACGATCACCGAGCGCCTGATCGCGCTCGTGGGCCGGGCCGCCCGTGCGCAAGGGGCCGACTTCCAGATCGTCTTGATCCCGCACTACGCCACGGTTCAGCCCGAGCTCACGCCGAGCTTTGTCGGGGCGCGGGCGGCGGACTTCGACCTGACCCGGGCTCACGCGCGTGTCACGTCCATCGCCCAAGCTCAAGGCGTGCCATTGCTGGATCTCACACCAGGCTTCATCCGCTTCCGCGAGGCAGATCCCAAAGGCCAGGCGCTCTTCTTCGCGCGCGACAAGCACTTCACACCGCTCGGCCATTGCCTGACTGGCGCTCTCGTCGCTCAATGGCTGGTCCCGACGACCGGCGACGAGGCCCTCACCGCGTGCCACCGAGAGCCGGCCGGATCCTAGCCAGCATCCGGGACGGCGAGCAGCGGCCGGCGATACACGGCATCGAGCTGGGCGACGATACCGGCCCACGCAAACCGCCGCCGGACCAGCTCGCGCCCGCACCGGCCGACGTCGCTCCGGCCCGGGTCTCGTAGGAGCTGGCTGAGGACGGTCGCGAGCCCCGTGCTGCCGGCAGGAGCCCAGACGGCTGCACCGGCGTCCCGCGCCTCCGGGAAGTGGTAGCCCGGGCCGAAGACGACTGGGAGTCCGCACGCCATCGCTTCGAGCGCGGCGACCGAGAAGCCCTCACCCATCGCCGGCAGGACGAAAACATCGGCGGACGCCAGCAGCGCGAGCCTTTCCTCCCCGGTCAAGAGACCGGGAAACACCACCCGGTGACCGACGCCGCGAGCGATGGCCTGCGCGACGAGCCGCCCTCGCATCCCGAAATCCGGGCCGGCGAGCACCAGCGTGGCGTTCGGCATCTCGCGCGCGACGACCGCGAAGGCATCGAGGAGGATCGCCAACCCCTTGCGCTCGGCCAGCCGTCCCAGAAAGAGGACGATCGGACCATCGCCGAGGGCCCGGGCCTCCCGGAACGTTGCGCGAGGCGGGAGTCGGGCGAACTCGTCGGCGTTCACCCCGTTCGGCACCACGACGACGGAGCTGTCCGCTAGGGACACACCGAGCCCCGTCCAGAGGGCCCGGGCTTCGGCGGCCTCCACGTCGGTCAGGGCGACGAGGGTGCTGACTCGGGAGGCCAGACGGCGGCCGAAGAGCGCGTCCCAAGCCCGCTTGGTCCGGCCGCGCCCGGTCTGATAGGACAGGGTGCCGTGTGGCGAGAGGAGCACGTGAGCATCGCGGCGGGCGGCCTCCGGCACGACGACGAGGTTTTCCACGGTTCGCAGCTCGTGGCAGTGCACGATCTCCGCACCGCTCTCTCCCATGAGCCGTCGCGCCAGTGCCCGGAAGCCGAGCGGCGTCGAGAGATTGGCGCACGCACGAAGGCGAGGCGTCAGGGTTCGGGCCCGGACGATCCGGACCCCGTCGCGGATCTCTTCGCGCACCGGGGTTCGTGTCGTTGCATCGAGCACGTCCGTGGTCAGGATGGTGACGCGGTGCCCGGCCGCTGCCTGTGCGCCCGCCAGGTCGATCACCACGCGAGGCACACCACCGAAGGCCCAAGCCGGCGCGCAATAGGGCGTCACGTGGAGGACCCCCAGCCCCGTCCGGGCCGTACCGCCGCTCGGCTGGTCGAGCGGTCGCTCGCTGAACGATCTGGCGAGGGTCACGCTAACCCCCGTGCCCACCCGAGCGGCGACCGTCGATCCGGCGGTGCTCCTCGGCAGGCCGGGAGGGTGGCGCGCTGCTCGAGAGCATCCGGTGTTGAGAGAGGTCTCGCAGGCCGTGATCGTACAGCTTGGCCCGGTGCTCCCAGGTCTGCTCCGCGAGGGCGCGGATGCGTGCGGCGTCGCCCATCGCGCGCCGTCGGTCGTCGTCCTCGAGCAGGGTCAGGACCGCGAGGGCCGTCGCTCCGGGGTCGTTCTCCGGAACACTGAGGCCCGTTCGACCGTCGAGGATGGCCTCCTCCAGGCCGCAGTTGCGCGAGACGACGGCGGGCTTGCCGCACAGGGCGGCCTCGACGACCGCGATCCCGTATCCTTCGAACTCCCCGGTTGGCGTGTGACGACTCGGTGCCACGATCAGATCGGCGCAGTTCACGTAGCGAACGAGATCGTCGGGGGCCACTGCGCCGACGAAGCGCACGTGCTCGGCGACGCCGAGCTCGGCCGCCAGACGTCCATAGGTCGCCTGTTGCGTCGGGAGCCCCACCGCCAGGTAGACGAGGTTCGGAATCTTCATGAGCATGGCCGGCAAGGCGCGGACCGCGACGTCCTGCCCCTTGCGCGGGCTCACCTTCCCGATCGTGAGCAGGACACGGGAATGATCGAGCCCCAGCTCGCGCCGAGCCCGCTCGACGTCCTTCCGGGGCAGCGCTCTGAACTGCGTCGGGTCCGCGCCGTTGGGAATCACGAGACTCTTCGAAGGGCGGATACCCGCGGCGAGCATGCGGGCCTGCGTGTACTGGCTGACACAGACGACGGCCGTCGCGCGTTCAAACGCGCGTCGCGTCAGCCACCGGTCCCGCCATCTCGTCACGCCGAACTCGGTGCCGTGGCCAATGGCCACCCACGGTCTGCTGCGGGCCCGCCACAGCCACGAGAGGCGCCAGATCGACCGCTGCCCGCTCGCCAAGATGACGTCCGGTCGCCAGGATTCGACCCACTGCGAAATCGTGCGCCACCGAGCGAGCGGCCCGGCGAGCGACCCATCCCGGGCCCGCAGCACCGCAATGGGGAACGCCTGCGCATCGTTGAACGACCGGGCGTCACTCCATCCTCTTCGGGCCTGGGACGTGACCACGGCAACCTGCCAGCCGAGTCGCTGGAGCTGGGAAGCCAGGTGATAGGCGTGTGTGCCGATCCCGCCCGGCCCGGGCGGGAATTCGGTCGAGACGATCAGCAGACGCGGCGCGAGGTCGTCGCGAGTCCGCGATGGACCAGATTCACCCTTCATGCGCGTCTCGACCCCGGTGAGATGTCCGGCGCCCGCGGGCAGGCGTCACCGGCGGTCCTGACACAGCCTTCTCGAGCCGCCGCCAGTCGCCGAGGTCATCCGTCGCGTCTTCGAAGGTCCTGTCGCGCCCGCGTGTCGAAAGCCACGCGAACCCGGGCATCCTCTGACTCGTTCATTAGCCTGCGCATGGGGTTGCTTTGGGCAAGACTATACGCGACGCCGAGGCTCGCTCGGGGGGGCGCTGCCAAGATCGTCCCCGCCGGGCGGTGCGGAATTGGCCGGGTTCTGGCGATTTCACCGGCCAGCCCGGCGAGTCTCGATCTGCTTGACGCTGTTGCCATGATGAAGAAGTGGAGAACGCAGCCTGCAAGTCCCCTTTACATTGTCGATGATCGCCTTTCGGTCCATCCCGACTACCGACGAGCCGACCGTTCTCGATCGCAAGCCTCGGGGAGGCCAGTGCTCGGCTGACGGGCGCGTGCCACGGGCACGTCGGGGTCCGCACGGTTGACTGAAGGACCGTAAGCTCGTAATTTCCCCGCACGGGCGGATAGCTCAGCGGTCAGAGCGCAGCCCTTACAAGGCTGATGTCGCAGGTTCGAATCCTGCTCCGCCTACCATCCAGATCTCTTGGCTTCCCGGGAGCTCCGGCGTGACCGCTGCCGCCCGCCCGCGGCCCCGTTTTCCCGTCGTCGTCCTCGCGCGGGACGCGAGGCGCACGCGGCCCGCGCCTTCTCGGGGCGCGCCTGACCCCGACCCCCCCGGATCGCCCCGCTCGACCGAATGACGCGATCGTCCGGAGGGAATCCCTCCGGGTCGGGGCTTGCCCGGCTGCGGTCAAGGGCGCCCTCGGGGACAATTGCGGGACGATCGCATCGCCCGGAGCGTCGATCGGAGACAAGGAGGGGCGGCGCATGGAGACAGCGAGCCATCGGAGCGCGCTCACGCGAGGCCTGATCACGATCGCGGCGATCCTCCTGGGGGCGGCGGTGCTGCAGGGCTGCGGCGTCGGGACGATCCAGGGTGTCACGGGGCAGCAGACCGGGCGCGGGACCCCGGTGCGCTACATTCCGTACGGGCAGGGCGTGTGCGCCCAGGTCGGACTCGACTTCGGCGACATGAGCCCGATCGGCACTCTCAGCAACGTCGACTTCGGCACCACCGGCACGCCGGCCGCCATCGACCACACCTACACCGGCTGGGGCGGCAAGAAGACCGTGAAGGTGTTCCCCATGGCGCATTGCGCCGGCTCGGCGCAGACGCTCTTCACGGTGTCACCGGTCACCCTCGTCGTGGCGCTGACCCAGCCGACTCCCGCGGCGTGCTCGGACTTCTCGGCCGCGCTCAGCAAGCCGCCGCTCCGCAAGAACACGGTTGTCCACATCACGACGACGGCGAATGTCACGATCGACTTCGGCTGCGCCTTCAGCAACTGCGTCCACGACGCCGACGGCGAGAACAGCTCGGCGCCCTCGAACTACCCGTTCCCGGGATTCAAGAAGTACTCGATGGTGCTCCGCGTCGGCACGCAGGTGGAACAGGGCGGGACGAACGTGATGATCACCACCAACCAGGTGGGGGCGCTCGAGGTGTGCGTGAACGACGACAACCTGGCCGACAACAGCGGGGCCTGGGGAGTCCACGTCGAGGTGGACGAGTCGGCGGCGATGTAGCGCGGTCGCGTGCCGGCCGCGGGTCGGCCGGGAGGGCGTGGTCCGAGGGGCTCCGGACCGTCAGGCGGCGGGGCGGCTCAGCGGCGACCCCACCACCAGCGGAAGAGAAAGCCCTGGAACAGGGAGGTCACGACCAGGGTGAGGTCGTCGAGCGCGTAGACGGAGACGAAGCGGCCTGCGGCGCCCCGCGCCACCGCGAGGGCGAGCGCAGCGAGCGCGAGGTTCGCCACCAGGAAGACGGCGGCCAGGCCAACCGTCTCGAGCGTCGCCTGGACCGCGTGGCGGAGGCCGGGGCGGGAGAAGCCGAGGCGGCGCGTTCCGACCAGATAGGCGGCGAGCGACGTCAGGCCGACCAGGACGAAGACGCTGACCGTGCGCACGAGGCTGACCTTCGAGCCCGAGGTCCGGAATTCCTAGAGGTAGCCCGCCATCCGGTAGTACCACCACCCGACGAGCTCCCGGACGAGCGTGCGGGCCACGACGAGGCGCTCGCCCGCTCCGGACCCGACCGTGAGCACCTGGTCCGCCGGCGCCGGCAGGACCTCGAAGCCCTCCCGCTCGAAGGCGCCTCGGGCCCGGACGAGGTGCATGGACGCGCTCACCAGCAGCACCGCTCGAATCCCGCGTGGTCGAAGCAGGGCGGCCGCCGCCTGCGCTTCTTCGTGGGTCGTGTTGGCGGTGGCGGTGAGGATCGCGCCCGACGGGACGCCGAGCGCTCGCGCGATCCCGGCCCGGATCTCGGGTTCCGACCGCCCCGTGGCCGCCGGCTCGCCGGTGAAGAGGATCAGGGGCGCGAGACCGCGGCGGAAGAGAGTGACCCCCTCGATCACGCGCTGGAGCGACGGGTCGCCGAGGGCCTCGTTCACGAGGCCGCCGCCGAGCACCACGATCGCGTCCGCGGGAGCCAGGCGCGGTTGCGCCGCGTACCGGGCCGCGATCCGGGTCGCGAGGGGTGTCAGCGTCGTGAGCGCGAAGGCGGCCAGGACCACGGCGCCGAGGATCCGACAGGCGCGCAGCACCCCTCCGCTCGCGCCGCTCAGCCGGACCGACCCGGCGTGGGCCGGGCCTCGTGCGCCGCCAGCGCGGCCTCGGCCTCGAGGGGACGGCCGAGGAGGAAGCCCTGCATGAGGTCGCAGCCGAGCGAGACCACGGTGTCCCGCTCCCCGACCGTCTCGATGCCCTCCGCCACCACCATGATGCCGAACTCCTTGCAGAGGGACGCCATCGCGCCGATGAGTCGCTGCTTGACGGGCTCGGTGTCGGCCCCGCGTATGAGCGACATGTCGAGCTTTACCACGTGCGGGTTCAGCGCCGCGAAGCTCGTGAGCCCGGCGTAGCCCGCGCCGAGGTCGTCCACCGCCAGGCGGAATCCGAGGCGCCGCAGCAGCGAGACGCGCGCGCGGAGGTTCGGCACGTGCTCGAACGAGCTCCGCTCCGTCAGCTCCAGCACGACGGACTGCGCGTGGGTCGACAGGGCCGCCGCCGGGGACAGGAGCGCGTCGTCGGTGAGCTCGAGCGCGTGCACGTTCACGAACAGGGTCAGGGCGGGGGCCCGGGCCAGGAATGCCGCGGCCCGGTCCCGCACTACCCCGCCGACCTCGTGCACGCGGCCGAGGCGCTCCGCGGCCTCGAAGAGCAGGCCCGGGGTCGGGATGCTGGTCTCGTCGGTCCGGGCGAGCGCCTCGTACCCGAAGATGGTTCCGTCGGTCGCCCGGACGATCGGCTGGTAGACGAGGCGCAGGGAGGCGATCGCCCGGGCGAAGCGGGCTTCCAGGCCGGCGCGGTCGGTGGGCAGGCCGCCCTCGAGGCCGATGGCCGCCAGCGCCTGCCGCTTGAGCCGCGCCATCCGGTGGAGTCGCGCCGCGTCCTCCACTGCGGTGAGGAGGTCGCGCTCGCGCAGGGGCTTCTGGAGGTACCGGAGGGCGCCGTGCTCGAGCGCCTCCACGGCCGTGTCCACGCGCGGATGTCCCGTGATCAGGAGCACCGGCACGTCGAGATCGCGCGCGCGGATCTCGCGCAGGAGCTGGACGCCGGTCACGCCGGGCATGTCGATATCCGAGAGCACGACGTCGTACGGGTGGGCGTCCACGAAGACGAGCGCCTCGTGCCCGTCGGCGGCGGTGTCGACCTGCCAGCCGGCCTCGGTCAGCATGGCGCCGAGCACCTCGAGCAGCGTGCGCTCGTCGTCCACCACGAGGACTCGGCCGCGAGGCGCGGTCCCCGCCGCCTCGCTCTCCGGGCTCGCCATCACGGACCCGTCACTGCACGGCCAGGCGGATCGCGTCGCCCGGCGCGGTCAGCGCGCTGAGATCGAGAATTCGGCCGGACGGCAGGATGAGCCGGTGCTGGGTGAGCGGGACCGCGCGGATCCGGAACTCCGGCATGGCCGCGCTCGGCGCGCGGTTCACGATGACGCCGTTCTCGATCGACCACGTGCCCTCGGGCCCGAGCGGCGGCAGTCCCGGCCCGACGCTCGGGTAAGCCGTCTCGACCAGGCGCAGGGTGCGGTCCGGCTCGACCCGCAGCGTCGCGCGCACGGGTCGGCCCTCCGTCGAGTGGACGTAGGTGAGGTCGATGCGCGAGCCGGGCTCCACGCGCTCCCGCGCCAGGACGCGGCCCTGGTCCACGTCCGTCACGGTCAGCACGAGGCCGGCCCCGTCACCGCCGGCCGTGGCGCAGCCGGCGGCGAGGAGCGCGAGCCCGAGGACACGCCTACTGCTGGATGTTGCGCTCGCGGTAGAGCCGGAGAGCGCCCGGGTGGAGGGGCACCGTGACCACGCGCAGCAGCGTGTCGGTGGACATCCCGCTGATGGCCGGGTGCGCCTTCTGGAGCGCCGGAATGTTGTCGACGAGCGCCTTCGTCAGCCCGTAGATGGCCGGCTCCTCCGCGTTTTCGGTGGTGATGAGCAGCACCCGGAGGGACGGCGTCGTCACCGCCGCGGTCTGGCCGGGATACGTCCCGGCGGGGATCTCGTCGAGCCAGTAGAACGGCAGCTTCGCGATGAGCTGGCCCACCTTGGCACGGGTCACCGGCACGAGCTGGAAGCGCCCGTCGGCGAGCAGGTCCCCGACGAGTCCGGAGCCCGCGCCGACGGTGAAGAACGCTCCGTCCAGCTCGCCGGCCTTCAGCTTGGTGACGGCGTCGACCGTGTCGATGCGGTCCGCCCGGGCGAGGTCGGTGTCCTTGAGCCCGTGGACGTCCAGTACCTGGAGGGCGTTCTGCTCGGTTCCCGAGCCTTGGGGCCCGAGCGCGACGCGCTTCCCGCGGAAGCCGTCCACCGCGGTGATCCCGGCGCTCTTGGCGGCGACGATCTGCACGAACTCCGGATAGAGCGACATGATCGCCCGGATGTTGTCGCGCGCCTTGTCCCGGAACGCGGGCAGCGTGGTTCCCTCCGCCGCGTAGAAGACGATGTCGTTCTGAGCGAGCGCCAGCTGGACCTTGCCCTCGCTGAGGAGCTGGATGTTGGCGATCGACGCGCCGGTGGCCTCGACGCTCAGCGGCAGGTCGAGCCCCGGCGTCTCATTGGCGATGCGCGCGATCGTCTCCGCGACCGGCTGGTAGACGCCTCCGGCGGCGCCCGAGGCCAGGGAGGTCGGCCGGACCGGCGGCCCCGAGGTGCAGCCGGCGGTCGCGAGCGTCAGGAGCACCGCGACGAGTGCGAGGAACCGGCCCGAGGTGCGGGGGCGCATGGCTGGGTCTCCTTCTCCAAGCCCGTCCACCGGGCCACGTGGCAGTGGGGACGGATGTTGATTTGTCGTTCCCGCGGGACCCGCTGCCGCCTCCGGACGGGTCACCCCCGCGTCGGCCGGCCCACATGCTACCACGGGCTCCTCTGCCCGGAACCGCGGTCAAGGGGGCCGGCACCCGGCCGGCCCGCCGTGCGGGATCGCCAGCGACGTCCTACAATGGCCCGGCGCGCCCCCTGGCGCCTGCACCCCGCGGGCCGGATCCGCGGGAGACCCCGAGAGACGAGGAGCGCTCATGTTCGATCTGATCCTGGCAGGCGGCCGCGTCGTCGATGGCACCGGGAGCCCGTGGTTTCGGGCCGATGTGGGAGTCCGCGGCGACCGGATCGCGGCGGTCGGCGCGCTCGGGCAGGCCGAGGCCCGGCGGCGCCTGGACATCGGCGGCCGGGTCATCGCGCCCGGCTTCGTCGACACCCACGTCCACGCCGACCTCGCGCTCCTCGCCGATCCGCTCCACGAGGCGGCGATCCGTCAGGGGGTGACCACCTACCTCCTCGGTCAGGACGGCGTGGCCATGGCGCCGGCCTCCCCGTCGACGCTTGCCTACATGCGGCGGTACACGGCGGGGTTCAGCGGACGATTCGACGTCGGGGAGCCCTGGTCGAGCATGGCGGAGTACCTCGCGCGCTTCGAGCGACGGGCGGCGGTCAACGTCGCGTGCCTCGTGCCGAACGGCAACGTTCGCATGGACGTGATGGGCCTCGAGAGCCGGCCGCCGACGCCGGACGATCTCAGGGCGATGGGCCGGGTCGTCCGCCGGGCGATGGAGGACGGCGCGGTCGGGCTCTCGAGCGGGCTCGACTACATCCCGAGCCGCTACGCGGACACCGCGGAGCTCACCGCGCTCTGTCGCGAGATCGCGCCGTACGGCGGCGTCTACGTCACCCACATGCGCGGCTACGCGCCGGACAGCGTCATTCGCGCCATGGACGAGGTCTTCAGCATCGCCCGGGACGCCGGCGTGGCGGCTCTCATCTCGCACTTCAACAGCCAGGCGGAGCTCGTGCTGCCGCACCTCGACCGGGCGCGCGCCGGTGGGCTCGACGTGGCCTTCGACCTCTACGGGTATCTCGCGGGCTCGACCATCCTCGGCATGGTCGCGCTCCCGCCCTGGGTCCAAGAGGGCGGGGCGGACGCGACGCTCGCGCGTCTGGCCGATCCCGCCGTCCGGGCGCGGCTGCGGAGCGAGGGCTTCGCGGGGCCGCGCGGCCCCCTCGGCGAGGTGCATCTCAGCTACGTCGAGGCGCCGGCCTACCGCGCCTACGAGGGCCTCACGCTCGACGAGGCGGCCCGGCGCGCGGGCGGCGCGGCCGGCCCCGAGGCCGTCGTCGACTTCGTGTGCGACGTGCTGGTCGCGTCGGCGCTCGCCGTCGGCTGCGTGGTCCCGCACCAGAAGCGCGGCGAGGCGGACGTCACCGCCCTGATGCGCCATCCCGCGATGATGGGTGGGAGCGACGGCATCTTCGCGGGGGGCCGACCGCATCCCCGCGGCTGGGGCTGCTTCGGGCGGTACCTCGGCCACTACGTCCGCGAGGCGCGGACGTGGACGCTGGAGGAGGCCGTGCAGCACCTCGCGGCCCATCCGGCCCGGCGGCTCGGGCTGGGCGACCGGGGGCTCATCCGGGCCGGCATGGCCGCCGACCTCATCGTCTTCGACCCCGCCCGGGTCGGCGACCGCGCGACCTACGCGGACGGGCGTCAGCCCGCCGCGGGCATGGACCACGTGCTCGTCAACGGCGAGCCCGTGCTGGTGGATGGCCAGCGGACGCCGGCGCTTCCCGGCCGGGCCCTCCGGCCGTCGCGCGCCTGAGCTAGCGGGGCGGCTGCGGCTTCTTCGGCGGCAGGGGGACGCGGCTCGCCGGGGGCTCCAGCACGGAGATGTCGGCCCGCCGCGGTCCCGCGCTGAGCGGCGCGACGTCGAACTCTGGCCCGCAGCGCGCCGTCAGGAATCGCGCGAGCTCCGCGTCGCTCTCGTGCACCAGGACCGGGTGGAGGCGGTCGTCGTAGCTGAAGACTTCCCGGTTGGGCGCGTTGCAGGTGCGCCCGCCGCGGTCCATGAAGGTGGACTCCGCGTCGGGGAACTTCTGGAACGCCACCTCGCCGCGTCCCCAGCCGGCGTCGAGCACCACGCCGTCGAAGCTCCTGAAGATCACGCCGCCCTGGGTCATCGCCGTGATGACCGGCGCTTCCTCGATCACGGCGCCGGTCATGCGGCTGATGAAGCCCGACCGGCTGATCTCCACGACGCGCACCGGATCCAGGTGGACCGTCACCACGCCCGCGCGCGCCTGCGGGTCGAGTTTCAGCCAGCGCGGCCGCGGGAAGAGGAAGAAGGCGCGCGTGCCCGAGACGGCGGAGTCGCGGTCCGACGACCGGCTGAACCGCTCGTTCACCAGGAACTGGCCCGCGGCCATGAACGAGTACGAGCGCTCGCGCTCCCGCGTGTAGGACGCGTCGACCAGGATCGAGCAGGAGCCGCCGCGCTGGGACGCGCTGCCCGCGGGGAACCGCACGATCAGCATGTCGATCCGGTTCGGGCCCTTGATGCCCTTGGGATTCCAGGTGTCGAGGTGGGGGCACATCGGATTCGGCGTGGCGGGCCCGGCCGGCGCGAGGACGGGCGCGGCGAGCAGCGCCAGCACGAGGATCGACAGTCCGATGGCGTGCCGCATCACTACAAGTCGAGCATAAGGCCGAGCCCCGCGGCTGCCAAACAGCGCGACACGCTGTCGCCGACGGCCGGGCGTGTCAACCCTACGAACGCCCGGCGTATCGGCGGCGCGCGTCAGATTTCCAGCACCACCTTGACAACGCCGGGGCCGCCCCGGGCGAGCTGGTACGCTTGCTCGAACCGCTCGAGTGGCAGGACGTGCGTGATCAGCGCCTCCGTGTCGACCCGGCCCGTGGCGAGCAGCTCAATCGCCGCCGCCCAGGTTCCGGTCGGGCACACCGCGCCGATGACCTCGAGATCGCGCATCATGATGTCACTCGGGCGAATCTCGGCTCGCTCGTCCGAGTAGTAGCCGAGGACGCCGACCCGACCGCCCGCGCGCACCGTCTGGAGCGCCGCCGCGAAGGCTGCCGGGCTGCCGGAGCACTCGAGCACCACGTCGGGGACGACGCCGGCGCGGGCCAGGGCGGCCGACAGCTCCTCCTGCGCGACGTCGAGCGTGCCCGCAGCGCCGAGCCGCTCGGCGAGGGCGCGGCGCTCGGGGCGGAGATCGGCCTGCCATACCTCCCGCGCGCCGGCGGCGCGGCACGTCTGGAGCGCGAGCAGCCCGATCGGACCCGCCCCCAGGATCAGCACGCGATCGCCCTGGCCCACGCGGGCCCGGCGGGTGCCATAGAGAGCGACGCCGAGCGGCTCCGTGAGCGCCGCCGCCCGGAGCGCGACCCCCGGCGGCAGGACGTGCACGCTCCGCGCGAGGGTGACCAGGTAGTCGGCGTGGGCCCCGTCGAGGCTGAACCCGAGCTCATCCATCCGGGCACACAGATTGGGCCGCCCCCCGAGACACGCGGGGCACGTGCCGCAGGTGACCAGATTGTCGGCGACGACCGACCGACCGACGAGGGACTCGAATCCTCTGGGCGCGGCGATGACCTCGCCGCTCCACTCGTGGCCGAGCACGATCGGATAGCGTGCCTGGTCCGGCATGGTCCCGTCGATGAGATCGAAGTCCGTCGCGCAGCAGGCGCTGTACCGGACGCGCACGAGCACCTGGTCGGCCGTGGGCGTGGGGCGGGGCCGCTGCTCGAGGGCCATCCGGTGCGGGCCCCGGACCACCACCGCGCGCGAGGATGCCTTCGACGCGGATGTCATCGCGGTGCCTCGAGCGGGAACAACCGGACGTCCGCGGGAGCGATGGCGATGCGCACCAGCTGTCCCTCCGTTCGTTCCGCGCGGCCGGCCGGCTTGTGCACGTCGGCCACGATCAGCGTTCCGTCCGCGGTCCGGACCGAGCAGCGGAGGACCGCGCCGAGGAACTCGGCGCCGACCAGTCGGCCGTCGCCGGCGTGGGCCGGCCCGCTGCCGTCCAGCTCGACCGCCTCGGGCCGCACAACCGCCCGGAGGTGCGGGCCGGGGAGATCGGTGTCCCCTTGGAGGCGGAGGCCCCCGGCCTCGAGCGTGATCCGCCGGCCCTCTCGTGCGACGATCGTGCCCGCGAGGGCGTTGCTCAGCCCGACGAACTGGGCGACGAACGCCGTGCGCGGCTCCGCGTACACTTCGCGCGGCGTTCCGACCTGCTCCACCCGCCCGTGATCCATGACGGCCACCCGGTCGGAGACCGCGAGAGCCTCCTCCTGGTCGTGAGTGACGTAGAGCGTGGTGATTCCGAGCTCTCGCTGGATGCGGCGGATCTCCCCGCGCATCGTCACCCGGAGCCGGGCGTCGAGGTTCGAGAGCGGCTCGTCCATCAGGAGGAGCCGCGGTCGCACGACGAGCGCGCGGGCCAGCGCGACACGCTGCTGCTGACCGCCGGAGAGCTGGCCCGGCATCCGTGTCCCAAGCTCGGCCATCTGGACCAGATCGAGCGCGTCGCGGACGCGGCGGACGCGCTCCGGCGCCGGGACGCGGCGCGCGCGGAGCCCGTAGGCAATGTTCTCCGCCACCGAGAGGTGCGGGAAGATCGCGTAGTTCTGGAAGACCATCCCGATGTCCCGCGCGTGGGCCGGCATCGTGTCGAGCCGCGCGCCGTCCGCCATGATCTGGCCGGCGTCCGGCCGGGCGAAGCCGGCCACGCATCGGAGAAGGGTCGTCTTCCCGCAGCCGCTCGGCCCGAGGAGCGTGAAGAGCTCCCCCGTGCCAGCGGTGACCGAGACCCCATCGAGCGCCGTCTGGGCACCGTAGCGCTTGACGAGCCCGGAGACCTCGAGGCCCGTGCGCATCCTCAGAGTCCGCCCACCGCGCGGTCGCCCAGGGCCCAGTTCGCGAGGAGCACCGGAACGAAGACGGCGGCGAGCAGGAGGGTCGAGGCCGCTGCGGCCGCGCCGAAGTTGCTGCTGCTGACCTGCCGGTAGATGACGACCGTCACGGTGGACCATGCCGCCGTGTAGAGGAACACCGTCGCGCTGATCTCCGTGATCGTCTGCACCCAGGTGAGGATGGCCCCCGAGACGATGCCGGGCAGCATGAGGCGCGCGGTGACCTTCACGAAAGTGCGCAGCGGGGGCACGCCGAGGCTCACCGACGCTTCCTCGACCGCCGGATCGATCTGCTGGAGGATCGCCGCGCCGGCGCGGACCGAGTACGGCAGGCGCCGCACCCAGTACGCGAGGACCAGGATCGCGGCAGTCCCGGTGAGCACGAGCGGCGGCGCGTTGAACGTGACGATGTACGCGATTCCGATGACGGTGCCGGGAATGGCGTAGGGGAGCATCACCGCCGAGTCGAGCGCGGCGCTGACCACGGAGCGCCGCCGCACGACCAGGTACGCGATGGAGGTCCCGAGCGTGACGCCCAGGACCGTGGCAACGCTGGACAGCGTGAAGCTGTTGACGATCGCGCGGGGCACGTTGAAGAGGACCTCGTGGTAGTTGCCGAGGCTGAAGCGGGGGTAGAGGACGGGTCCCCGCGCTTCGAAGAACGACGTGACCGCGACGACCGCGGCCGGGATCAGCGAGAGACCCACGACGCCGTAGGCGTAGGCTCCGAGGAGCGCGCGCACGAGCGGTCTCGGGCGAGTGCGGGGTGGCGGGCGCAGTTGGCTCGTGCCGTAGCTCCGGCGCCCGGTCAGCCACCACTGGAGGAACAGCAGGACGGATGTGCACAGGACGAGGATCGTCGCGGCGGCGCTCGCCAGGGTCGGCGGCCCCCCCATCTCGTCCACGAACAGGCTGTAGACGATGGTCGGCAGAACCTGGTAGCCCTCGCCGATGATCATCGGCGCGCCGAAGTCCGCGAATGCGGTGAGGAAGACGAGTAACCCCCCGCCGAGGATCGACGGGAGCAAGACCGGCGCGATGACCGTGCGCAGGACGCGCCCTCGCCGCGCGCCCAGCCCGGCGGCGGCCTCCTCGAGCGAGTGGTCCATGGTCCGGAGGCCGTTCAGGAGCACGAGGAAGGCGAGGGGATACAGGTTCAGCGTGAGGGCGAGCGCGATCCCGTGCATCCCGTAGATGGTAGGCAGACGGATCCCCCAGGCTTGGAACGCCTGCGTGATGTAGCCGGCGCGGCCCAGCAGGAGGATCCACGAGTAGGCGCCGATGAACGGCGGTGACACGAGGGGCAGGATCGCCAGTGTGCGCAGGACGATGGCGCCGGGCAGCGCCATCCGCGCGACGATCCAGGCCAGCGGCGCGGCCACGACTAGGGACGCCGCCGTGACCAGGCCACTCACCAGGAAGGAATGCCCGATAGTCCGGCTGTAGTACGGCCGCCCGAGGAACTCCGCATACGGCGCGAGCGTCAACCGACCCTCGGGCGTGACCACGCTCGCCAGGAGCAGCCGCCCGAGCGGCCAGGCGAGCAGGCCACCGAGGAGCAGGAAGCCGAATCCGGCGACGCCGTCCCAGGCGTCGACGCGCCTCATGACGGCATCGCCGGTCCGGACCGCGTCACTTCACGCGGACGATGATGTCCTGCCAGCGCTTGATGAAGGCCGCGTAGTTCTTGCCGGCCCACTCCATGTCGTACGGGACGGCCTTGATGGTATCGATGGGCGGGAAGCCGTCCGGCGCGGCCACGTCGGTCCGCGCCGAGCGCAGCGCGAACTTCTGAGCGAGCAGGTCCATGACTTCCTTCGAAACGGCGTAGTCCATGAACGCGCGCGCCGCCTTCGGGTGCTTCGTTCCCTTGAGGATGGCGTTGCCGTCGGGCGGGATGGAGGTGCCGTCTTGCGGATAGACCACGCTCACGGGCGCGCCGCCCTTCACCTGGCGCATGGCCGCGTCCTCGTACGTCAGCCCGGCCTGGTATTCGCCATCGGCGACACCCTTCGGCACGCGGCTCGACGAGGGCAGGATCTTCGCGTTCTTCATGATGTCCTCGACGACCTTCCAGCCCGCGTCGTTGTCGCCGAACACCGTGAGGAGCGTCGCGAGGATGGTAAACGACGACCCGGACTTGTCAGCCGCCGCGTAGGCGATCTTGTCCATCCAGCGCGGCTCGGTGAGGCTCCGCCAGGTCTTGGGCGCCTCGGCGGCCGGCAGGAGCTTCGTGTTGTAGACGATGACCATCGGGGTCACGTTGTTCGGCGTGATGCGGCCGCCGCCCATGCCCTTCTTGTAGATGGCTGCGATCTTGGCGTCGTCGGCCACGGTGTAGGGCTCGAGGAGGTCCGCGTTGGCGGCCATGCCCTCGGCGCCGAGAGCCCAGAGGACGTCGCCGAGCGGGTTCGCCGCTTCCGCGCGCGCCCGCTTCAGGATCTCCCCAGTGCCGGCCTCGACGAAATTCACCTTGATGCCGGTCTTCTGCTCGAACATCGGCCCGATGGCCTGCACGATCGTGCTCTGGGCGGCGGTGTAGACGACCACCTCGCCCTCCGTGCTCTGCGCCGCGGCCGGGCCCCCGTGGAGCGCCAGCAGCACCACCAGGGCTACGACGAGCACCGCTCCGATGATCTTGGTCCTTCTTCCTTGCATGCCGATCCTCCTTCCCACGCCGTCAGGCGTGCACTCTGCCGTTCCGATCGATGTCGCTCACCGTGCGCACGCCGTGATACAGCACCACGAGCGTCTCGCATTCGAGCGCGGCACCGGGCGCGAGCGTCCGGTGGCGGCCCGCGGCCACCGCGCGATCAAGCTGGTGAGGCCAGCCGGTCCACGGCTCGAGCGCGAGGTGGTGGTGCCCTCGCCAGCCGCCGTAGACCATCCAGCACCAGACCACCGGGAAGACCTCTCGCGGGAAGACGAACCCGACGCCGGCCTCGCGCTCGGGATCGGTGAGGGCGACCCACCCCGCGTCCAGTTCAGTCACGTAGTGCCCCTCGCACCATCCCTCGCTGGCCGGCGGCACCCTCCGCATGTCGTGGGGCCCGTCCGCGCCGGGCGCGGTCGGCCACCGATAGGTCGTGCCCACTGGCCCGAATGCTTCCGTCGCCGTGTGGCCGACGATGGCCCTCCGTCCGGGAATGTCGATCCGGAATCCGGCGTTGACCGCGAGACATGGATGGATGCCCCACACGAAGTCGAGCGGGCGGGTGCCGACGTTCGTGAGGCGATGCCGGAGGCGCACCACCGGCTCGTCCCCGTCGAGGCGCACCCAACGCTCCATTCGAGCGGGGGCGATGACCGTTGTCCGGGCGAGGTGGACAACCCCTGCCTCGGGCCCGGCCGATTCGATCGTCCAGCTCCAGGGGAGGGACCAGAGCTCGCCGAGATAGGGGTACGTCTCTCCCTGGTACGTGCTCACGTCGCAGGTGGGAAACACTTCGTCCCATCCGCCGGACCACCAGTCGTCGAAGTTCTGCCCGAACACAGGACGCCGGGGCTCGAGGCGCGGGTTGTGCCAGAGCACGTCGCGATCGAGCCGCTTATCCACGAGCGCATGCACCTTGGCGCCGAGCTCGGGCAGGATCACCATGCGCAGGCGCGCGTTCTCGAGGACCAAGGCCTGCAGATCGTGATGGCGCCAGTGGGGGTCGACGCGGACGGGGGCCAGCTCCGATCCTCCTACGTTGCCCGGCGGTGTGGCCCGCCGGCGACGGAGCGTTCACCGTAACAGAAACGTAACAATCAGGCCAGCGGAGGTCCGGCCCGGGGCCGAGCCGTCAGGCGCGTCGGGCGCGGCCCTCCGTGTAGGCGAGGAAGAGTCCGCTGGCGACGATGAGCGCGGCCCCGATCCAGATGCCGGTGCCGGGCACGTCCCCGAACACGAGGTAGCCGGTGACCGTGGCGCCCACGAGCTGGAGGTAGCTGAAGGGGGCGACGACCGACGCGGGCGCGCAGTGGTACGCCCGCGCGGTGAGGTAGTGCCCCAGCCCGCCCCAGAGCCCGAGGCTCAGCATGATCCCGAGGCTCGCCCAGGAGCGGGTCGCGGTCCACGCGAACGGCACGACGAGACCGAGGAGCACGGTTCCCACGACGGCCGCGTAGCCGACCGTCGTCTCCGGTGGGTCCGACGCGACGAGCCGCCGCGTGAGGAGGTCGTAGAGGGCCGAGCACGCGGCGCTCCCGAGGACCAGGAGCGAGGCGAGGTTGCCGACGTCCGCGCCGGGCCGTGCGACGACCAGCACGCCGAAGAAGCCCATGCCCACCGCCGTCCACCGGCGCCAGCCGACGCGCTCGCCGAGGAAGGGGCCGGCGAGGACGGCGATCAGGCACGGCGTCATGAAGGAGATCGTCGCGGCGGTCGCGAGCCCGACGAACCCGAGGGCGGTGAAGTAGAAGGCGGTGGAAGCGAGCAGGAGACACGAGCGCACCAGCTGGAACACGGGATGCCGCGTCTCGAAGAGCCGGAGCCCGTGGCGCGGAGCGAACGCCGCGATGACGAAGAGGAGATGCCCCAGCGTGCGCACCCACACGATCTGGATGGTCGGGATCTCACCGCGGAGCGACTTGACGGCGGCGTTCAGCACCGCGAACGCGGCCGCGGCGCCCACCATGTAGACGAGCGCCCGCGTCACGCTCTGGGGCCGGTCCACCGCGCGCCTCCTTGGCGGCCCCGCCCCGGAAGCCGCGCGTGGCCTCGCCGACCGTACCCGAGCGGCGCGCGGCTGTCCAGCGCGGGCCGCGGCAGCGCGCGTGGGGACAGACCCTGCTTCCGACCGCGACCGACGCCGCGCGCGGGCACGCCCGCGGCGTCAGCGCGTCGAGGTCCGGCTCCTCCCGGTCCGATCCTCGGGCTCGAGGATCTCGACCTGGACCAGCGGGCTGTCGCGGACCCAGGCGTCCAGGTCCGCCGCGCGGCCGAGCCGTTCGAGGAGGCGGGTGAGGATCGCGCGCCGCGGGGTCGGGTCGACGACCGCGATGGCCCGGGCGGCGAGGTCGGCCCGCACTGCGCCCTTCAGGTGGAAGGTGAACTCGGGGTGGGCGAGGAGGTTCGCGTACCAGCCGCGCGTGCCCGGCGTCCCGGTCAGGTAGAGCTGGCCGTCGAGGTTGTGGAACCACATCTCGATGCGGTGCGGGCGCCCGGTGCTCCGCCCGATCGTGGTGATGTCGATCGTGCGCTCGCGGTCGAGTGCCCGGCGGATCCTGGCATCCATCAGCTTGTCAGGATGCCGTGCCGCGCCGGCGCCGTAAAGCCGCGTCGGCGTCCGACCCCGGGCCTTGCGGGGCGCGGACGGTCGTGGAATCCTCTTCCCGCGGGCGCTTCGCCGTCACCTTCCCCCGGCGCCCGGAGGAGAGCGGGATGACGTCGAGTGCACTGGCCCGTGAGATCGAGCGGTACGTCGCGAAGACCCCCAAGTCCCGGGCGCTCCAGGCGGAGGCCGAGGAGGTCCTGCCCGGCGGGAGCTCGCGCGGCACCGCGTACTTCTCGCCCTACCCCTTCTTCGCGGACCACGGCGACGGCCACTACGTGTACGACGTCGACGGCAACCGCTACCTCGACTTCATGCTGAACGCGACCACGCTGATCGTGGGGCACGCGAACCCCATGGTGGTCGAGGCGCTCGGCGAGCAGACCCGCAAGGGCACCGCCTTCAGCACGCCCACCGAGGTGCAGGTCCGGGTCGCGAAGCTCCTCTGCGACCGCATCCCGTCGCTCGACACGATCCGGTTCACGAACTCGGGGACCGAGGGCACGCTCATGGCCATCCGGGCCGCCTGGGCGTACACCGGGAAGCACAAGCTCGCCAAGTTCGAGGGCGGCTACCACGGCGCCCACGAGCACGTGGCGGTGAGCGTCCGGCCGCCGGCGGACCGTCTGGACCCGAAAGGCCCGACCGCGATTCCCGAGTATCCGGGGCAGCCGGAAGGCGTCCTCCGTGACGTGATCGTGCTGCCGTACAACGACCTCGCCGCGTGCGACCGCATCCTCCGCGCGCACAAGGACGAGGTCGGCGCGCTCATCATGGAGCCGGTCGTGTCGAGCTTCGGCTACGTCGCCGGCGACCCGGAGTTCCTCCGCGGGATCCGGAAGCTGACCGAGGAGCTCAACATCGTCCTCATCTACGACGAGGTCCAGAGCTTGCGGATCGCGCCCGGCGGCGCCCAGGAGCTCCTCGGCGTGACGCCGGATCTCTCGTGCTTCGGGAAGATCATCGGCGGCGGGCTGCCGATCGGCGCCTTCGGCGGGCGGCGGGACATCATGGCCCAATACGACCCCACGGCCGCCGGTGGCGCGCGCATCGCTCACGCGGGGACGTTCAACGCGAACCCGATGACGCTCGTCGCCGGCGAGGCGGTGATGCGGGCCCTGACGCCGCCGATCTACCGGCGGCTCGCCGAGCTCGGCGAGTCGCTCCGGCAGAAGCTCCGGCGTACCCTCCAGGCGACGGGCGTGCCGTCGCAGGTGACGGGGATCGCGTCGCTCTTCGGGATCCACTTCAACGCGCGGCCGATCCGGAGCTATCGCGACGTGGTCGCCGACGACTCCGAGATGACGAGAGGGCTGTACACGGGCCTCCTCAACGAGGGCGTCCTGCTCCAGACCTCATGCGCCGGGGCGCTCGGGGTGATGACGACCGAGACCGAGGTGGACATCCTGGTCGACGCCGTCGGGCGGGTGGTCCGCCGCCTCCGCGAGTAGTCGCGCGCCTCACGCCCCCAGGATGTCGGCCGCCGAAGTCGTGATCTGCGGCGCCGGCATGGCCGGCGTCGCCGCCGCCTACCATCTGGCCGCCCGCCACGGCGTGCGGCGGGTGGTCCTGGTCGACGAGCGGCCGCCGCTGTCCCTCACCAGCGACAAGTCGACCGAGGCGTACCGGAACTTCTGGCCCGGCCCGGACGACGCGATGGTGCGGTTCATGAACCGCAGCATCGACCTCCTCGAGGAGCTCGCCGACGCGAGCGGCAACGTGTTCCGGATGAACCGGCGCGGCTACGTCTTCGGGACCGCCGCGCCTGCGCGCGCCGCCGAGCTCCGGGCGATGGCCGAGCTCGTCGCCGGCTGGGGCGCGGGCCCGCTCCGGATCCACGACGGCGGGGCCGCGGCGCCCGTGTATCCGCCGCCCTCGGCCGGCGACTGGCACGTCCAGCCGTCCGGGATCGACGTGCTCCTCGATCGCACCCTGATCCGCCGGCACTTTCCGTACGTCGCCGACGACACCGTGGCGATCCTCCACGCCCGCCGGTGCGGCTGGCTCTCCGGTCAGCAGCTCGGCATGCATCTGCTCGAGCTCGCGCGCCGGGCCGGAGCGGAGCTCGTGGAAGGGCGCCTGGTGGGCGTGGACGTCGCCGGCGGCCGGGTCGCGGGGGTGCGAGTCGACGGACCGGGGGGACGCCGCGCCCTCGCCACGGAGCGCCTGATTCTCGCCGCGGGGCCGCTCCTGCCCGACGCCGCGCGCCTGCTCGGCCTCACGCTCCCCGTGTTCTCCGAGCAGCACCACAAGATCGCGATCGAGGACACCCTCCGGGCGGTGCCGCGCGACGCCCCGTTCCTGATCTGGGACGACACGCAGACGCTCGCGTGGAGCCAGGAGGAGCGCGCCGCGCTCGCGGCCGACCCCGAGCTCCGCTGGATGCTCGAGCCGTTTCCGCCGGGCGTCCACACCCGCCCGGAGGGCGCCAGCCCGGAGAGCCAGACCCTCCTCGTCCTGTGGTCCTACGACGCCGCGGCTGCCGAGGTCGTCTTCCCGCTCCCCGAGCCGCCCTACTACACCGAGCTCGTCATCCGGGGGATGGCGCGCATGCTGCCGGGCTTCGCGGGCTATCTCGAGCGGATGCCGCGCGCGTACGTCGACGGCGGCTACTACGCGAAGACTCGCGAGAACCGTCCGCTGATCGGCCCCTTGCCGGTCGAGGGCGCCTACGTGTCGAGCGCGTACTCGGGCTTCGGCATCATGGCGGGCTGCGCGGGCGGCGAGCTGGTCGCCGCGCACGTCACCGGCTCGACGCTGCCGAACTACGCGTCGGCGTTTCTCGTCTCGCGCTACGACGACCCGGCGTACCTCGCGCGCGTCGAGGCCTGCAGCGCCACGGGGCAGATCTAGGGACACCTCGCAACGGAGCCCCGGTCGCGGCGCTCCGGGAAGGCGGCGGCGATGTCGGCGCATGATTCCGGGCTCGACGAGGCCATGCGGCGATTCGGGGTGGCGTGGGCGGCCGGCGACGGCGCCGTCCTCGACACGCTCCTCTCCCCGACCTATACGCACTCCGATGTCTTCGGGCGCTTTCAAGACCGCGCGGCCTGGCTCGCCTATGCGAGCGGTCGTGCGGGCCGGGCCACCCGGATCGCGTTCCGTGAGGTCACGCAGCGGATCGTCGGCGACGTCGCCATCATCACGGGGATCAACGTGGTCGAAGGCCCGGGAGCGCGCGATGCCGCGGACACCGGCGCCCTGACGCTGCGCTTCACCCAGGTCTGGGTGAAGCACGACGGTCGCTGGTTGCGGGAGGCCTTCCAGGCAACGCCGGTGTCGGAGCGCATCGCGAGCTGAGCCGAGCGGGCGGGCCGCCGCCCTCGCGCACGCCAACGACCCGGGGGGCGTCGCGCGCTGCCGGCAGTGCCCCGGGAAGGACCCAGGCTCGGCGGGACTCCGCCGCGACCCAACGACCGAGCGCGCCCGTCCACGCGGGAGCCGCCCCCCGCGCCGGCCGCGGCGCCCAGAGGGAGGGACCCCGGATGAGACGCGCCGCCTTCGCTGTCGCCGCCGGTCTCGCGCTCCTGGCCCCGGGATGCACGACCATGCACGCGCTCGGGATCCCGAACGCCCAGTTCGACGGCATCACGTTCACCCAGCTCGAGGTCGACGTCGCGAGCCAGGAGGCGACGCTCGACGTGGCGCTGCGGTTCCTCGTCGACAACCCGACCGGGACCCGCCTCGTCATCCCGCGCCACGGCTACGCGGTGCTGATGAAGCGCCCGGACCAGCCGGATTCCGCGATGACACGGATCTACACGGACACGAAGGACCCCCGGATCGTGCCCGCCGGGGGACAGACGGTGCTCGAGTACCCGATGACGCTGTCGCTCAGTCCCGCGACGGTGAACCAGGCCCTCGCGTATCTCGGATGGGAGGCCGTCTACGAGCTCCAGGCCATCGTGGACCTGGGCGCCCTCAATCCCCCGTCGGGACCGCCGACCCTCCGGCATCGCGGTCGCCTGAAGCTGCCCTTGCCGCCGCGGATCGCGGTCGACGGCCCCCCGACGTTCCAGTTCGTGGGCGGCCTCGAGCACCTCGACCTCGCCGGCATCAAGAGCCTCATGCAGCCCGCCGTGGACGCCATCACGAGTTTCGGGGTGCAGAACATCCCTCTTCTGGGGTCCGCGTGGACCAACTTCCTCACCGGCTACAACCAGCTGCGCGGGGGCATCGACTTCCCCGGTCCCGACACGGAGGGGCTCAAGGTCGCCGTGCCCGTGCGCGTCATCAACGAGAATCACTTCGACATCGAGCTGCCCTCGTTCGCGTCGATGGCCCGGATCGCGGGGACGACGAATCCGGTGCTGGACCTCCGGCTCACGCCGGGAAACGGCACCGCGCTGAATCGCGCGCAGCGGCGGATTGGCCCCCTCGGGTTCAAGCGTCTCAACGCGGAGTCGACGGTCCGCTGGAAAGATCTGGGGGACGGCCTGCCGCAGCTCCTGCGCCCGAACGGCCTCGCCAGCGTCCAGCTGAGCGGGTCCGTGTCGGTGGACCTGGGCTACGGGCCGGTGCGGATCACGTACCCCTGACGCCCGCCCGCCCCGAGCGCCGCCGCGCCGCGGCCGCGCTCAGCCGTTCGCGGAGAGGCGGACGTGCGCGACGCCCGGCTGGCTCTCGACCGCGTGGAGGAGGGAATCCGTGGCGGTGCCGCCGGGAACCTGGAGGTCGAACGTCACGGTGAGCCGTCCCTCCTCCGTGGCGCTCTCGTATTCCACATCCGACACGACGCACCCCTGGCCCCGGACGGCGGCGCGGATGGCCGAGAGGGACGCGGGCCCGGCCGTCGTCGTCACCGCCAGCCGGCGGCGCAGGGCGGCGTCGTCCTTGCGCTCGAAGCGCCGCATCACGCTGAGGGCGCCCAGGCCGATCACGGTCGCGCCGACGCTCTCCGGATACATGCCCCCGCCCGCGGCGAGCCCGATCGACGACACGAGCCAGACCCCGGCGCCGGTCGTCAGCCCCTGCACGGTGAGCCCGGTCCGGAGGATGGCGCCGCCCGCGAGGAACCCGGTGCCGGCTACCACCGACGCCGCGATGCGCGACGTGTCGATCGTGACGAGGTCCTCCTTCAGGTAGTGCTGGAAGTACACGAAGTGGGTCGAGACCACCATGAACGTGGACGAGGCCAGCCCGACCAGCATGTGAGTCCGGAGCCCGGCGGGCCGGCCGTGGATCTGCCGCTCGAGGCCGATGACCGCGCCGAGCGCGGTGGCGACCAGGATGCGCAGCAGGAGCTCGGCGTGGAGATTCACCGCGCCCCGCCGAGACGGTTCCGGTGGAACCGCCCGCCCTGCATCACGACCGGGAGATGCGCGCCCTGGTCCTGGAAGAGACTCAGGTCCTTCAGCGGGTTGCCGTCGACCACCAGGAGATCGGCGCGCGCGCCCGGCGCGATGACGCCGAGCTCACCCGCGCGGCCGAGCAGCTCCGCCCCGACGATCGTCGCCGAGTGGATGATCTCGCGCGGGCTGAGGACCTGGCTCCGCAGGACGAACTCCGTGGACTGATCCGGCTGGAGCTGGCCGAGGAGGTCCGACCCGAACGCCATCCGGACGCCCGCGCGCTTGGCGAGCTCGAGGGAGCGCAGACCCGCCTCCAGCACGACCGCGTTCTTCTCGAGACTCTCCGGGTCCATGCCGAACTCGGCGGCGTGGCGATGGATCGCGTCGTAGGCGACCAGGGTCGGCACGAGGAACGCCTCCTTCGCCGCCATGAGCTGGGCCGTCGGCGCGTCGATCAGGTTCCCGTGCTCGATGACGCGTACCCCGCACTCGACCGCGCGCGCGATCGCGTTGGCCGGGTAGGCGTGGGCGCAGACGTAGCGCTTGAAGGCGCTGGCCTCCTCGACCGCGGCCCGGATCTCGTCGGCGGAGTACTGGAGGCTGTCGAGCGGATCGTAGGGCGAGGCCACGCCGCCCGACACCATGATCTTGATGTGGTCGGCGCCCTGCCGGAGCTGCTCGCGGACAGCGCGGCGCACCTCGGTCACGCCGTCGGCGATCGCGCTCGTGAAGGCCATCGCGTTCTCCGTCGGACAGCCGCCGCCGGGGTCGGTCCGACGGCGCGAGTCGCTGTGGCCGCTCGTCTGGCCGATGGCGCGCCCGGCGATGAACAGGCGCGGCCCCGTGAGATAGCCGCGCTCGACGGCCTCCCGGATGCCCCAGTCCGCGCCGCCGGTGTCGCGCACCGTCGTGAAGCCCCGATCGAGCATGGCGCGCATGAGGGGCGCCGCCCGCGCGGTCAGGAGTGTCAGCGGCACGGACTCCAGCGCCCGGATGTTCACCTCGGGGAGGAAGACGTGGACGTGGCAGTCGATCAGGCCGGGCATGAGCGTCCGGCCGCCGACGTCGACGACCGTCACGCCGGCGGCGCGGATCGGGCGGGGCGAGACCTCCCGGATCCGCGCGTCCTCGACCAGAACCGCCACGCCGTCCTGGAGGTCGGCCTCCGTCGGGTCGAGGAGCTTCGCGTTCTCGAACAGGACGAGACTCATCTGGATGGTTCCCTCGCGCGACGCGGCCGGTCCGCGCGGCCGCGCGCGCGGGTAGTGTGCGACGAAGCCACGCCCGACGCAACGACCGGCGCGCGTCGGGCGCGTCCCCCTTGACAGTGTCCCGCGCCCGCACGGACACTCGGCGGAACCGCTGGCCGGCCGGTCAGCGCCCTCGAGACCGACGCGTCCCGTGCCCTGCCGGACGACCGAGCGCGGGCGCCGAGACCCGCGAAAGGAGCGGCAGGGCCCCATGCCCCGGATCGCGGGTCCCCTCACGATCTCGATGTTCCTGGGAAGCTTCGCGTGGTCGTTCGCCTTCATCAGCCTGCCGTTCTACATCGAGGCGATCAGTCCGTACGACCCCGCGACGACGCTGCGCTGGACGGGCTGGATCCTCGGCATCTCGTCGCTCGTCACCGTGGTGACGAGCCCCGCGTGGGGCCGGGTCGGCGAGCGCGGCGACGCCCGCACGCAGTACGTCGTGGTCCAGGTGTTCCAGGGCGTCGCGTTCATGGGCATGGCGATCGCCCACACGCTGCCGCAGCTGCTCGTGGCGCGGCTGATCCTCGGCGCCATGGGCGCGGCGTCGACGCTCGCGTTCCTCATCGCGGGCCGGCGCGGCACCCCGCTCGAGGTGCGCAACGAGGTGGCCGCCGTGCAGCTCGCGATGACGACGGGGCAGGTCCTGGGGCCGCTCGGCGGTGCGCTGGCTGCGGCGCGGCTCGGCTTCCGCACCTCGTTTGTGCTGGGCGGCCTCATCCTGCTGGGCTCGGCGGCGTTCGTCCACTGGGGCGTCCGGATCGCGCCGGGGCTGACGCGCCCGCCGCTCCGGGCGACCCCGGTGAAGTGGCGTGACCTGGTGACGCCGGTGGCGCTGGTCCTGGCCGTCTCCAACCAGCTCTTCTTCCTGACGGCGGTGCTGCCGGAGGTCCTGCCCGGGCTCGGCGTGCCGGACGAGCGCGTGGTGGAGGTGGGCGGCCTCGTCGTGTTCGTGTCCGCCGTCGCCGCCGGGGTGGGGGCGCTCATGACGCCACGCATCGCCGCGCTCTGGCCGGAGCGGCGGCTCATGGCCGCGCTCCTGGTCGCCTCCGGTGCCATGATGGCGCTGATGGCGTGGCCGTCCGGCGCGTGGGGCTACTCGGCGGTCCGCTTCCTCCAGGTCCTGTGCGCGGCCCCGATCTTCCCGCTGGTCGTCGCCCGGACCGCCCAGCTCGGGAGCGGCGGCGCGATCGGGATCATCAACTCGGCCCGCATCGGCGGCTCGTTCCTCGGACCCGTGCTCGCGACCTCGATCCTGTCGGTGTCGTCACCCGCCGCGCTCTACGTGACGCTCGGGCTCGCCAGCGTGGCGTGCGTGCCGCTGGCCTTCCAGCGGGAGCGCGGCGTCGGGCGCTGAGCGGGCCCCGGTGTGCCCGGGTGTTCTCCGGATTGACCCGACGGCGGCCCGACCCGTAGAGTCCGCGGCATGATGGGTCGTCGCACAGCGAGTCGTGGCAGGACCGCCCGTCGCGCCGTGCTGGCCGGCTGGGCGGCCGGCCTCGCGGCCGGGTGCACCTCCGATGCGACGATGACCAGCCCGAGCGCGTCGGCCCCGACGATCTCCGACCTGACCATCTCGTCCGGGGGCGACCAGACGGTCGTCTTCCGGGTGACCGCGACGGACCCCGACGGCGACGTGGCGGGCGGGACCTGCATCGTCCACGCGGCCGGTTTCGACGTCGGCGCGACCATCGTGACCGCGCCCGGCGCGCCGGCGGGCGCGACGACGGCGGTGGTCGCCTGCACGGTGGCCGTGTCGCCCGGGGCCAGCGGCTTGACGATCAGCGGCACGCTCAGCATCACGGACGCCCGCGGGAATCCCTCGAACCATCTGGCGTTCACGACCACGCTGCCCGAGCGGCTCGCGAACGCGATCTGACGCGCGGTCCCGCCGGCGCGCTGGCCGCGCTGCGCCACGCCGGGCGTCAGGGCCTGGCGGTCTCGCGATACACCGGCGAGGCCTGGAATCCCCGCAGCAAGTCGGCGGCGCCGGTCAGCCCGGCGGCGACCTTCTCGACGAGCCGCCGCGCGTCGGCCCGCGCGGCGCGCGCCTCGGCGGCGCGGCCGGTCGCGTCGAAGAGGCGCGCCAGCGCGAGGCTCGCGCGCCAGCCGGCCGGCGCGGCCCCGAGCGCGGCGGCGTCGGTCCGCACCTCGCGGAGCCGGGCCTCGCCCTCGTCGCGACGGTCGAGGGCCACCAGCGCCTCACCCGCCGCCCGCCGCGCGTCGAGCGCGTAGACCGCGAACTGCGACAGGAGCGGCTCGGCGCGCGCGAGGAGGTCGAGCACCTCGGCGGGCCGCCCGGTGCGGAGGGCGAGCTCCATCCGGGCGATGGTGGGCCGCACCGTGAACTGGAGCGCCTCGGGCGCGGACGCGATCGCCTCGGTGAGGTGCCGGGCCCCTTCGGTCAGGTCGCCGGCCGCCAGGAGATCCTGGCCGAGCTCGCTCAGCGCGTCGGCGATCCAGAGCGTGGTGCGCAGCTCGCGAGCGATCTCCAGCATCTCCGCGTGGCATGCCCGGGCTCCGGGCCCATCGCCGCAGCTCCGGTGCACGCGCCCGAGCGACGACAGGGCGGCCGCCGTCCATTCCCGGTGACCGAGCTCGCGGGCGATCGCCAGCCCCGTCTCGGCCTCGGCGACGGCGCGGCCCCACTCGCCGTACGGCTCGAGAAGCTCGCCGGCGGCGGCATGGACGTACGCTTCTTGCGCCCGGGCGCCGATCGCGCGCGCGACCTCGAGGGCGTGCGCGATGCTCGGCTCTCCGTCGGCCCGGCGGCCGCGGTAGAGCAGGGCCCACGCAAGGTTCGCGAGGCACGAGGCCTCGGTCTGCCGATCTCCCGCTTCGGCCAGTCGGGGGAGCGCGTCCCGCCCGTGCTGGATCGCCGCGTCGAGGTCTCCCGAGACGAGCTGCGCCATCCCGAGCGCGTCGAGGGCGCGGCCCTCGCCGCCCACGTCGCCCGCCTCGCCGAACAGCGTGAGGGCGCGGCTCAGCTCGCTCCGGCTGGCGGTCGTGCGCCCGAGGTTCAGCTCCATGAGCCCGACCCGGAGCCGGGCCTCGGCCGCCGCGCGGCGCGCCGCCGGCGTCTCGCCGGCCCGCTCGGCGACCGCGACGGCCTCGCGACTGAGCGACAGGCCCCGCTCGTAGTCCTTGTGCCCGCCCCACAGCGCGGCGAGGGTGCCGAGAATCCGCGCCCGCGCGAGCGGCTCGTGCGCCTCGTCGGCGGCGCCGAGGGCCGCCTCGTAGTCCGCCCGGGCGCGCTCGAAGTCTCCGAGGACCGCGTGGACGTCGCCCCGCCCCTCGTGGAGGAGCAGCCGCGTGGCCGCCGGGAGCGCGGCCCGCTGGCCGGCGTCGATGGCCTGGTCGTAGCGGACCAGCGCCTCGCGGCTGGCGAACACGGCGCGCGCAGCCTCGGCGGCGCGCTGCGCGTGCTTCGCCGCGGCCTCCCACGCCTCGGCCTCTCCATAGTGGTGCGCGAGCCGGGGAGCCAGCTCGACGAGGCGCTCCGGGTGGAGACGCTCGAGCGCCTCGCCGGCGCGCCGGTGGAGCTCGCGGCGGCGCGAGGGGAGGAGCGTCGCCTCGGCGACATCCTGCGTGAGGGCGTGCTTGAAGGCGTACACGACCTCGTCCGTGGCGGGGCGCTCGACCAGGAATTCGAGCCGAGTGAGCTGGCGGAGGTGGGGCTCGAGCGGGTCCCGGCCGTCCCAAATGGCCGCGAGCAGCGTCGGCGTGAACTCGCGCCCCAGGACCGAGGCGGTCTGGAGGATGCGCTTGTCCTCTTCCTCGAGGCGGTCGATGCGCGCGCTGAGGACGCCGTGCACGGTGTCGGGGACCGCCAGGCCCGCGACGAGACCCTGGTCCCCGACCGCGCGCGCCAGCTCCTCGAGGAAGAGCGGGTTGCCTTCGGCCTTGTCGAGGATCAGCCGCGCGAGCGGACCGCCGACGTCCGCGGCGGGCAGGACCGACTGCACGATGGCGAGGCTCTCGTCCGCTGCCAGCCGGCCGAGCGAGATCTGCGTTGCGAAGGACCGATCGCTCCAGGGCGGTCGGTAGCCGGGGCGGTACGTCGCCACGAGCAGGATGGACGCGCCGGGCACACTCTCGGCGAGGTACGCGAAGTATTCCTCGGACGTCCGATCGACCCAGTGGAGATCCTCGAGCTCCAGTACGAGTGGCCGCCGGCGGCTGCCGCGCAGGCACATCTGCCGGAGGACCTCGAAGGTCCGGGCCTTGATGACCTCGGGCCCGAGAGCGTCGAGCGGTCCGTCCGGGTTCTTCCCGCCGAGGAGGCGGAGCAGATAGGGCATGCTCTCGCCCGAGTCCAGGCCCAGCTCCTGGAGTCCGAACCGCGCTTTCTCGGCGATCGCCTCCGGGGGATCGGCCTCGGCCATGCCGCAGTTGGCGCGCACGGTGTCCACGACGGGGACGTACGGAATGGCGGCGCCGTAGGAGAGGCACCGGCCCTGCAGGTAGGTGACCCGGCGACTCGCCAGACGATGGCGGAACTCGAGCAGGAGACGCGACTTCCCGACCCCGGGCTCGCCGACGATCCCGACGGCCTGACCCCGGCCCTCCTCGACGGCGGGGAACAAGGCGAGCAGGGTCTCGAGCTCGCGATCGCGGCCGACGAAGTGGCTCAGCCCCCGAGAGTCCAGGCCCTCGAGCGGCGACCGGCGCGGTCCGGCACCGAGGAGTCGGACGACGACGACGGGCTCGCTCCGGCCCTTGACCTGGACCGGGCCGACCCGCTCGCCGCGCACGTAGCCCTCGACGAGCCGCCACGTCGCCTCGCTCGCGAGGATCGCCCCCGGCTCGGCCAGCTGCTGGAGGCGGGCGGCCAGGTTCGTGGTGTCGCCGATCGCCGTGTAGTCCATCCGCAGGTTGTCGCCGATCGCGCCGACGACCACGAACCCGGTGTGGAGGCCCATGCGGACGGTCAGCGGCACCGCGGCGCCCTCGACGACGGCGGGCTGGTCACGGAGCGCGCGCGCGACCCCGAGCGCGGCGAGCGCCGCGCGCCGCGCGTGGTCCTCGTGGGCGAGGGGCGCCCCGAACAGCGCCATGAAGCCGTCGCCGAGGAACTGATTGACCGTGCCCTCGTAGCGGTGCACTTCGGCGAGCGCGGCCTCGAAGAAGGCGTTGACCAGGACGTGCATGCGCTCGGCGCCCAGCCGTTCCGCGAGCCCCGTGGAGCCGACGAGGTCGCAGAAGAGCACGGTGACGGACTTGCGCTCGCCCTCCAGCGCGCCGCGCGAGGTGAGGATCCGCTCGGCGAGGTGCCGCGGCGTGTAGGTGGCGGGCGTGCGCGCCTCCGGCTCGGCCGGCGCCGCGGCCGCGGCGGGAACCGGCGCGCCCACCGGCTGCCCGCACTCCACGCAGAACTTCGCGGTCTCGGGCAGCGTCGCGCCGCAGGCCAGGCAGGCGAGCGGCAGCCGCTGCCCGCACTCGAGACAGAACTTCGCCTGTGCGGGGTTGTCCTGCCGGCAGCGCGGGCATCGCATCGGGGAGGGTTCCGGGACGGCCTCGGTCCGGCAGCCGGGCGCTACCCGGCCGTGACCAGCTGGCAGAACTGCCCGACCAGGTACGGATCGTGGAACGTGCCGGAGCGCGACCGGAGCACGTCCAACGCGGCGGCCTGGGAGAGCGCGCGGCGGTACGGTCGCACCGTGCAGATCGCGTCGTAGACGTCGGCGATCGCGGTGAGCTGGCTCGCGAGGGTCGGCGCGCGCGAGACCCGGACCGCTGGATAGTTGGGCGCGCCGTCGTAGCGGAGGTGGTGCTCGAAGGCGACGAGGATCGAGAGCGGCGCGCTGTTGGCGAGCGAGCCGAGCTCCCAGGCCCCGAGCTCGGCGTGGCTCGCCATCGTGGTCCACTCGTCGCCGGAGAGCTTGCCGGCCTTGTTCAGGACGTCGAGCGGGATGCGCAGCTTGCCGACGTCGTGGAGCAGGGCCGCCACGCCGATCGCGTGGAGCAGGGGGCCGTCGAAGCCGAACCCGCGGGCCTGGGCCAGGACCAGGAGCGACACGTTCACCGAGTGGACGAATGTGTACTCGTCGTGCGACTTGAGCGGGACGGTCGGCAGCACCGCCTGGGTCGAGCGGGCGACGGCGTCGGCGAGACCCCAGACGAGCTCCTCCACCGGATCCATCCGGCGCACGCCCTCGTGGCGGATCCGCGCGAAGACGTCCTGCGCCAGCTCGACCTGCGCCTCGCCGATGCCGCCCCCCGATCCGCCCGTCCCGCCGCCCCCGGGCCCCGCCGACCCAGTCGCCGGCGCGCCCGCCGGCGTGGAGATCTCGACCTGACCGACCACAATGTGCGGCGTGGAGACCGGACGGCGCCCGGTGGCGAGCGCGTCGACGAGGGTGCGGCACTCGTCCTGGTCGAGATCGCGGGCGAGCGTGAGCCGGGCAACGTCGCTCCGGCGGAGCGCGCGGATGAACGGCTGGAGATAGAGAGCCCCGCTGCGGAGCGGCCGGCCGTCCACGACGATCTCGTCGTCCAGCCGGAGGAAGGTGAGCGAGTCCTGGCGCCGCTCGTCGCAGGCCGCGACGACGCCCTCCTGGAGCTGCGCCAGGGCGCCGGTGACCGCCGGGTGCATGGGCGGGTAGAGCGCGTTGGTGGTGAGCGCGCCGGCGACGTGCGCGATGAGCCGCTCGACGGCGGCCTGGCCGGGGGCCGTGCCGGGCGCCGGGGCGGTGCCGCCGCTCGGCGAGGCGGTCATCCCGCGCTCCGGAGGCGCTCGCACACCGCGCGGATCTCGGGATCGCGCGAGCGCACCCCGCGCATGACGAGCCACGCCCGCGCGTCCGGCGGATAGCCCTGCAGGGACTCGTACGCCGCCCGCCGCTCGGCCCTCGAGGGAAACGGTCCCCAGCGCTCGCGGAAGAAGCGGCCGAGGCGCGGGAGCGCCTCGGGGCGCCCGACGCGGCCCAGCGCCTGGAACGCGGCCAGCCGTACCGCGCGCCGCCGCCCGCGGAAATCCCAGGGCTCGAGCACGCCCAGGAGGGGCTCCACCATGGTCGGCCCGCCGCGGTGGGCCGCCAGCTCCACCGCCGCGGTGGCCGCGCGCGGGTCGGGATCCGCGATCGCGTTGAGCAGGTAGCCGTGTCCCACGGCCGGATCGAGCTCGAGCAGGGTCCGGAGGGCCTCGAGCCGGACCCGGAGATCGGCGTGACTGGTGAGCCGGCGCACCGTCGGCAGCGAGGAGCGATCGCCCACCGCGCGAAGGAGCGCGATGATGTTCCGGACGACGTACCAGTTCGGGTCCGCCAGCCAGCGGGTCGCCTCGGGCACGACCTCGGGCCCGAGGGCCGACAGGAGATCGAAGACCCGGCGGCGCCGCGTCCGCACCTTCTCCTCGACGAGGACCTGGAGGAGGCTCCGGATCGCCCCGGCTCCGAGGAGCCGGACCAGCCGCGCCGCGCCGGGGCCGGGAGTGGCCCCGAGCGAGGCGGCGAGCCCGGACAGCGTCTCGGTGCCCGCGAGGTGGTCGAGCTGGGCGCGCACCGCGGCACGCGTCGGCTCGGACACCGCGGGGTCCGCGGCCAGCCGCGCCATGCCCTCGATGGCGAAGGTGGCCTCGTCGAACGAGCCCCGGGCCAGCGCCGCCTGCACCTGCTGCTCGAGCCGCGCGAGGACCGGCCCCGTCTTGTCGTCACCGTACCGGCCCAGGAGCTCCAGCAGGGTCTCGGTGAGCTGCCGGCCGACGGCGTCCTCCGTGAGCGACGCCACGCGGTCCCCGAGAGTCTCGAGCGTGCCGAGGACGACCGGCGTGCGCGTCGGCCAGGCGAGCATCGCCCGGGCGAGGAGCGCCAGGTGATCCTCGGGGTTGTACCGGTCGATGTCCTCCTCCCGGAACAGCGTGAGGAGCTCGCTCCGCAGGACTTCGAGGTCCCGCCCCGGCGGCGGCTCGTCGTCCGCGTCCGTGCGCGTCGAGGCCAGGAGCTCCACGAGCCGCTGCGCGTGACGCGAGAGCGGCACGCCCTCGGCGGCGAGCTGGCGCATCACGCGGAGCACGGGATGCGCGCTCATCGAGGTGGTGAACGCCTGGAGGGCTTCCTCACCCGACGGGTCGGCGGCCACGACACGGAGCGCGGCGCGCATGAGGCTCTCGCGCAGGGGCTCGGGGAGTCGCATGATCAGCTGCGCGGTTTGCCGGGCCGCCAGGGCGCGGCCCGCGCCGGACATGTCCTCGAAATGCGCGGTGGTCGCATCGGTCAGCCGGACGAGCAGTCGAAGCGGCGTCACGCCGACCGCGGCATCCATGCCGCCGAGCTCGCCGTGCGCCGCGACGGCGCCGGCATCCGCCGTCGCGCTCACCGCCTCCGGGGGCGCAGGGTCGGCGGGCGGCGCGGCCGGGGCGGCCGGCGCGCCGTCGGTCTCGGGAGCCTCCGCGGTGTCCCGGCCGCGGCGGCGGCGGCGCCGGCGTCGCCGCGGACTGGCGCTCTCCACCGGAGGACCGCCGCCCAGGTCACCGGGCAGGGCTGACGCCGCGCTCGGGCCGGCTCCGGTTCCAGTACCGGTGCCGGAGCCTGTGCCGTCGCCGGCGATGCCGCCGCTTCCCGAGCCGATGCCCGATCCCGGGCCATCGCCGGTCCCACCGGGTCCGAGACCCACGACCGGGCCGCCTTCGCCGACCGGTCCACCGCCGTCGCCGGCCCCGGCGCCGAGTCCCGTTCCTCCGGTGCCAGGCCCGGCCCCCGCGCCCCCGGCCTCCGTGGCCGTGGCGACACCGTCGGTCGCCTGGCCGGGCCCGTGCTCGCGGGCGGCCTGTCCCTGGAGAAAGTCTCGCAGCCAGGTGATCATCGCGAGCTCGGCCGGCAGGGTCCCGCCGTCCGGCGTGCCCTCGCCGCTCCAGTCCGCCTCGTCCGGGGCGCCCCACTCGAGCAGGACGTTGAGCAGACGATCGCTGATCGAGACGGCGGCCGGCGCCGCGGCCTCGGCAACCGCCTCGGAGGACGGAGACGCGGTGACCGTCGCCTCGTCGGTGAGCCGCAGCGCCGAGTAGTCGAGCGGCTGGAGATGGAGGTGGCGGGCCGACGGGAGCGCCGGCGGGCCGGCCGCCTCCGTGCCCGGCTCGAGCGGGATGACCGGGCCCGCCAGCCACTGCACGAGCGCCCGGAGCTCCTCCGGCTGGAGGCCCCGCTCCATCCGCACCACCGCTGCCTGGCGCTGGTAGAGCGCCTGGGCCAGTGCGCGGGCCTGGGCCGACTCGAGCGTCCAGACGCCCACCCGAAGATGCTTCTGCGTGACACCGAGGGCGACCGAGCCGTGAGCCGCCAGCATCTCGGCGACGCGCGCCTGTGCGGCGCCCACCGCTTGGGTCACGTTCGGATGATCGGATGGATAGGCCGCCCAGGCCCGGCAAGCGATCGCGAGGGAACGGATCGCCTCCACCACCAGGGAGCGGCCCTCGACCACCGGGTCCGCCACAGTCCGAATTCTAGTGCCGTTGGCCGCGGGAATCGAGGGAATTGGAGCCGTTGCCGGGAGCGCGGATCGCCGAGCGGCACCGGCAGGAACCGGCCGGGCCGCCGAGAGCCCGGCCCGATGCGCCGCGGCGCGATCCATGGCCGCGACCGAATGCCCCGGGCGCGATCGCGTTGACAGGCGCGCGGCCCGGCCATATGGTCCCCCCGCCGGCGCGGCGCGGGCTGGTGGCGCTGCGGGGAGGCGAGAGGTGCGAGACCGATGAGCGGTCGGGTGCTGGTGGCGGCGCTCGTCGTCCTGCTGGTCGACGCGGGCTCGAAACGGCTCGCCGCCCGGCATCTGGCCCCGGGACAGGCGTACCGGCTGGCGGGTCTCATCGAGCTGCGGGCCGGCACGCGCCGCGGGCTCGGCCTCGGGGACAGTGGCCGATCGTGGCTGCCGCTGCTCGCGTGGCTCGCCCTCGCCGCCGTCCTCGTCCTCGAGGTCCACTACACCGCGCGCTGGCGCCACCCGCTCGCGCAGATCGGGCTTGGCGCGGCGCTGGGCGGGGCGCTCGGCAACGCGTGGGACCGTTTCGCGCGCCCGGGGATCATCGACTTCATCGCGATCAGGCGCTTGCCGGTCTTCAACCTGGCGGACGCCGCGATCACCGGGGGCGTCGGGCTCGCCCTGTGGTTCGGGTGGCGCTAGCCTAGCGCGCGGGAACGGCCGCCGCGTCGGCGCGCGCGAGCGCGTCCAGCGCGCCGCCGTCCACCCCCATCTCTACGTCCGCGATCCGGCCCCGGGCATCGATGGTCAGGGTCGTCGGCCACACGATGACCCCGAACCGCCGGGCGATCTCGCCCTCCGGATCGGCGCTCACCGTGAAGCTGAGGCCGTGCGTCCGGGCGAGCGCGCGCGCGTCGGCCGGGCTGGCCCCGTCGACGATCGCGATGACCGTGGCAGGCTCCGGATTGTCCCGTGACTGGAGCCGCTCCAGGCGCCGCAGCTGGGCGATGCACGGTCGCGCCCATGCCTGGACGAACGTCAGGATGACCGGACGGCCGCGCAGAGCGCGGAGCTCGACCCACCGGTCCACCGCCAGCTCGAGGTAGACCGCCGGTGCCGGCTGTCCGATGCCGAGGGGGAGCTGGACCGGCGCCGGTCGCGGGGCCGCGCAGGGGCGGAGATGCTCCCGGAGCGCGGCGGTGAGCGTCTCGGCGTCCACCGCCCCCTCGCTCTGCCAGGCCCGTGCGCCGCTCGGGTCGATGAGCAGCGTCGCCGACCCCCGGTGTCCGGGTGGCACGCCCAGCTCCGTCCCCCAGCCGCCCTGCACGTCCTCGGTCACCATCGGCCACGTGTCGAGGCGCCCGGCGAAGACGCTCAGCGCGGCCGCGAGCTCGGGCGCGGGTTGCCGGAGGAGACCGTCGCGCAGGACCACCGCGACGAGGAGGCCCGCATCCTGGCGGTCCGCCGCCCTGACGCCGGCGGCCAGCGCGGGGAGGGACGCCGCCGCCGTGGCATCGCCGATGTAGTGCACGAGAGTGTTGACCGTGGGTCGACCGCTGGGCCGGGCTTCGATGTAGCCGGCGACGCGATCCTCCAGGGCGTCGCTCACCTTGCCTGTCGACACCTGCCAGAGCGCCCACCAGCGCCGGGCGCCTTTGGGCCATGGGGCCGGCGGTGTGGGCGGCGGCGGGAGCACGTAGATGCATTGCTGCTGCCGCGCCGGACCGGATTGGTTGTCGACGGTGCGCTCGAGGCCGGTCACGGGATCCACCACGCGGCCTTTGAACACGAGGCAGATCTGGCCCCACGGGACCTTCGGGGGGTTGCCGCTGCCGTCGTAGATGGGAAGACCGGGCATCGGCCCGGATGGCTGGAGGACGAAGCGGTCGTCGTAGGAGGCCGCTCCGTCGGGCGGCAGGGCGCCGGCGACCGGCGCGGTGGTGAAGTACCAGCGCCACCCGTAGGTGTCGATGTGGCCGCCGGGGATCCAGCAAGACAGCGCGGTGTAGCCGCTGTCGTCTCCCAGCTTGTGGAGCTTCACCACCACCGGGTACCGCACGGTGAGCGTGATGTACCCGCGGAGCACGAAGCCGTCCGCGCGGGACTCGGCCGCGTTGAAGTTGGCATTCGCGGCGGCATCCAGCGACTGGAGCTGGGTGATGAGCTTCTGCTTCTGGGCGATCGCGGCCTGAAGCTTCGTGGTCGCCTTGGACAGGATCGAGGTCAGCTGGGCGTTGTACTGCTTGGCGATCTCGTCCTTGGCCCGGCTCTCGATGACCCCTCCGAGCGGACCGTTGACGTCAGCGGATACATCGGGCGCGCCGCCGGAGACCACGCTCAGCGTTTCCATGACGGGGTCGAAGAGCACCCAGAGGTCGTGTGTCACGCCGAAGGTCGCGTTCGGAAAGGCGGCGGACGGTGTCGTCGCGGCCCCGGAGATCGACAGCGTGATCACGCCCACCGGGTCGAGCCCCGGTGGCGCCGACGCCAGGGCTGACCACTTGGCGGTCGCGGTCTCGATCGTCACCGTGTAAGTGGTGCTGATGACCTTCATCAGAAACAGCTTGACCGTGACAGGGAAGGTCTTGGGCGGGGCGCTCTTGAGCGCGTCGAGCGAGGGCTGGACCTGAGAGAGCACGTACGTCGAGGTCACGGCGACCGCGAAGTCCCGGCCGGCCAGGAAGAGCTGGTGGATGCTTCCGATGTCCCCGACCGGCGGGGCTGATCCCGTTCCGAGGGGGTGCGAGACTCCCGTCTCGCCGCCCGTTCCCACGAGCGTCAGGAACTGATCGGCCATGAAGTCATTCACCAGAAGGTGTGGCTTCACCCACATTTGGCGATACACGACGAGCTTCAGCTGCTCGGTGATCTGGGGATCGGCCGACGGGTCGCCGAATGAGGTGAACGAGATCGAGTCGGGATCCACCTCCAGGACGAGGAAGGTGAGGGCGCGGTCGCGAATTGCGGTGGAGGTCACCGTCGAGATCCGGTACTTGGCGCGCACGCGACCGTAGATGAACTCGGGGAAGTCGGCCGTGGCGGGATCGGCCTCGAACTGCGCGCGGATCGGCGCCGTGACCCACACCTCGTGGGTGGCGCGGTCGATCAGCTCCATCGCGGCCACGCCGACCTGCGCCCGCACCTTGCCGCGCACGCCGCCGGCCGCCCCGTAGTCCCAGCTGTCGCCGATGCGCATGAGCGAGTGCGCGGGCAGCGACGGGAGGGTCGTGCCGGTGTACGCGTTCTGATGCAGGCTGGCAAGCAGGCGGTTCACGGTCAAGCCGCTCACCTGGACGACCGCGTCGAACTCGCCGGTCAACGGATGCGGCATCTCGGGCTCCTTCGCCGCGCTGGGAGCGCGTCCCGGCGGGCCCTCACGGCTGTATCACGACTGTGAATCGCCGGGGCGCGAGCCCCGGGAAGGTCCAGTCGGGCTGGAGGACGAAGACGTTCGTCACGCCCAGCTTGAGGAACACAGGCGAGGACACGACCAGCGGCGATGTCTCGGGGCCGCCGCCGCCGGCCGTCGGCATCGACTTCACCACGCACCCGCACGTCACCTGATCGAACCCCGGCAACAGGGCCGGGTCCGGCGACAGGTCCCACATCGCCGCCGGGTCGAGCTTCGGGTCGAGAAACTGGTGGGTCGCTGCTTTGTCGCTCCGCACGATGGTCTCGTGAAGCACCTGATTCGGACGACCGCCCGTGGACTTCGAGAGCGTCCACTCGACCTTGATGGACACCACCTTGTACGGCCGTCCGCCGCTGACGATGTCGTTGATGTTGTCGGCGGGGTTGAGCTGGAGGCGCGTGACCGAAGCCGGCGTGGGGGCGGCCGGTGTCGTGGGCTCCCCGACCAGAAGGAAGCTGCGCGGGAAGGTGGGCGGGGTCGGCCAGGCCGGATCGAGCCGGAGCACGTTCATCGAGCCGATCGAAAAGTCGGTCTTGGTGACCGGCGTGACGAAATCGGGGCGCGAGGCGCCGCCCGGGACGGCTTTCGTGACCACCGTGGCCTGCCAGAGCACGCTGCCGTACCGCGTTTCCTGGTCTGCCGTGAGGATGCGACTTGCGGGCGGGTCCAGGGTCGGGTTCAGGAAGGGTCGCGGAGGGCCGTCCACCCGGACGATGGCCTCGTCGAGCGGCAGGTCGTCTGCGGCCGGCTGCCCGGGCTTCGTCGTGAGCACCCAGGAGACGGTCACGCTCTCGACCTGGTCGGTGAGTCCGCCCGCCGGGATGACGTTGAGGTTGGCCGCGAGCTTCAGCTGGAGCACCGTCGGCAACGGTGGCGGCAGGGTCGGTGGCCCCGTCGGCAGCACGGTCACCGGTCCCGGCGGCGGCGTTGTGGGCGGCGTCGCCGCAGCGGGGGGCGTGGGGTCCGCGGGGTCGGCGTCCGGCGCTGGCACGAGTGTTCCACACCCGACGAAGTACAGGAGCGCGACGACCGGCAGGAGGGCGAGCGCGCTCAGGACGACGGGCCAGTCGATCATCGGTGCGCTCCTCCGGCGTCGCGGGCCACCACGTCCGGTGCCGACGTGGGGCGCGATACACCGCCGCATTGGGGGCTGCTCCGTCGCGCGCCGCAGCGGGTCGACAATTGCACCGGGCGTGGCAGCATCGCGATCACTCCGACACGCCGATGCCGCGCCAGCGCGCGACGAAGGCGCCAAGCGCCAGGAGCACGAGGGCGACCGAGATCGCGCCGTGGAGGCTCCATCCGCGGAGCTGGTCGATCCCCTCGCGCGTGGACTCGAGCAGGATGCGCCCGACGCCGTAGCCGGCCACCGCCGCGAGGATGACGGTCCCCGGCGGCGGCGCCCCTGTCCGGAGCACGGCGAGGGCCAGGAGCAGGAGCAGCGCCCACCCGGCCTCGAGGAGCTGGCTCGGCATGCGCCGCGCCCGCACCCCGTGATGATCGCTCAGCACGAGCCCCGGAAACCCGGCGATCGGTCGCCCCGCGCAACAGCCGTTCAGGTGACACCCGATCTTGGCGAACACCATCCCGCTGAGCAGCGTGAACGTGGCCAGGTCCCAGAACGTCCAGAACGGGACGTCGAGGAGCCAGAGCACCGGCGGCGAGAGCACGAGCGCGACGAGCAGGCCGCCGTAGAGGGACGCGCCGCCGTCCGATCGCCGCCAGATGCGCGCGGGCTCGCGCCGGTACAGATCCCGGTGCGCCATGACATGGAGCACACGCGCGCCGATGAGCGCCGGGCCGAGCAGGAGAACCGTCGCGACGTAGACGCGGACGGCGTCCGCGCCCGCGAGATGGGCGAGGCAATTCGTGACGATGGAGCCGATCGCGATTCCCAGGGACAGCATCGCGGGGTACGCGTAGATCGGCACCCCGCGCCAGTGGAAGAGGATGCGGGTCGGCGACGCGCCGTGGCCCGGCGCGGTCCTCTCCGCCGGGATTCCGGAGATCGCTGCGGACCGAGAGCCCAGCATGTCGGCGCCTCGGGACCTGGCCGGTGGAGCTCGGGGGGATCTGGGTCGAGTGAGCGTGCCGCCCATTGCTCCGTGTCAGGGCGTCACGTGATCACCCCGCCCTTCTTAGACCCGATCGAAGGGGGATGTCAACGCCCACGGCGAGTCGGGCCGCGGGCGGCGGCGCCGGCCGGTCGGACGTCGCGACGGCCGGACGGGGGTGGCCCGGCCACCCCTCGGCACGCTCGGAACCGTGCCGAGGGGTCCTTTCGGGTTGGCCGGCGGCGCGCGCGCGCCGTGGGCCGTGCTGCGAGCTGCGCGCGGCGCGGGCCGATGCCGTGCGGGTCAGCCCTGCCGGGGGTTCGGCTTGATGAACGCGAGCGCCGCGCCGGTGGGATCCACGAGCCCGCCGAGACGGCCGACATTCGGAATGTCCTCCGGGCCGAAGGTGACCGAGCCGCCGTGCTTCTTGGTGCGCGCGATCGTGCCGTCGACGTCGTCCACGTGGATGTAGGGCAGCCAGTATGGCGGCGTGCCCGGCGCGAGCCAGTGGGTCACGCCCCCGCGCTCGACGCCGCCCTTCGACAGCACGTAGTACGTGCCGCCGGGCCCCATGTCCATTGCGCGATGCGTGAACCCGACGACCTTCTCGTAGAACGCGAGCGCCTTCAGCACGTCGGAGGTATGCAGCTCGTTCCACACGAAGTTGCCGACGGGCACCGACCCGGTGTCGGGCGGATCGCCGGCGCCGTTGGTGAAGAGACAGATCTCCGCGCCCTGCGGATCGGCGATCCGCGCCGCGCGCCCGACGCTCGGGATGTCGTACGGAGCCTCGAGGACCTTGCCGCCGTTTGCGGTGGTCGTCCGGGCGGCGGTGTCGACGCTCTCGACCGAGACGTACGCGATCCAGTGCGACGGCTGGCGCTCGGCCTTCGGCGTCGCGTAGCCGCCGATCATCGTGCCGCCGGCGTGGATCATCTCGTAGGTGAAGGCGCCCATCGGGAACGCCTGCACCGTCCACCCGAACACCTCGCCGTAGAACGCCTGGGCCTTCTTGACGTCCCTCGACACGTGCTCGAACCACACGAACTTCCCGGGCAGCGACTTGCGATCGGTCATGGTGTCCTCCTCCTGGTGTTGAATTCGACCCTATCCATTAGTAGACGCTCGGCCGGCCCTCGAATCGACAGGGGCCCCGTCGTCGTGGCCCGCCAGCCCGGCTGACAGAAGACGGACCCACGAGGGGAGAGGTCGGCGCCACGTCATCGTGTCCCGAACGGGCCGCCAGGGCAGCCGTGTCCGGAGCGCACGCCCGACAAATCGCGAGCTTCGCGATAGGCGGGTATGGCGTCGAGGGCGCCCTGTTACGTTCGATACAGCCCGGCTCGGTCCTCTCATGTTTCTGTAGCAAGAACGGAGTAGCCTGGCAGACAGGCGCAGCGGCTCACGCCGCATCGCGGGCGGTCCTGCCGGACGACGGTTCGGAATCCGGCCGACTGGCCCCGATGCGCGGCGCTGGGCGAGCGCCCGGAAAACCGACGTGCGCAGGCAGTCAGTCGGAACGAGGCGCGGGCGGTCCGTGTGCGTCCGGTGGTCACGGACACACGCACCGTCCGGGAGTCCCTAGTGATGGGTCTCGCGGCAGATCCTTCGCGACCGCACCCGTTCGCTCACGACGTCGATCCGGACGTCTTCTGCCGGAGCCCGGCCCACGAGCGCGCCCGCGTCGCGCTGGTCACGGCCGCCAGGACGCACACGGGCTTGCTCGTCCTCCTCGGGGACCCGGGCACCGGCAAGACGGCGGTCTTGCACCGCGTCGCGCGCGACCTCCGCCACGCGGGTGACCGAGTCCTTCAGGCCAGCGCGCTTCAGCCGCCGCACGAGATGTTTCCGTCGCCGTCGCGGGAAGCGCCGGACGCTTCGGGGACGGCCACGCCGACGATGTGGGGCGCGTCCTTCCTCGCGACGCTCGAGTCCCGGGTCCACTCGGAGGGCGCGACGGTGGTCGCCGTCGACGACGCTCAGCGCCTGACGCTGACCGAGCTCCGGTTCTTCGGCGACCTTGCCGACGCCGAGCGGGCGGCCGGGCGGCGACTGATGGTCCTGCTCGTGGGCCGACCCGCTCTGGACGTCAAGCTCGCGCGCCTCGAGAGCGACCGGCCGGATGCGCCCGCCGCCCCGCGAGTCCGACTCTCGCCGCTCGACGCCGCGGATGTGGGCGCGTACATGGCGTGGCGGCTCCAGCACGTGGGGTGGCGACTCGACGAGCTGTTCGAGGCCGCCGCGGTCGACCGTGTCGCCGCGTACGCGCGGGGCCTTCCGCGAATGGTCAATCAACTGTGCTACGCGGCGCTCCACACGGCCACCGAGGCCGGTCTCGCGCGGATCTCGGCGTCCAGCATCGAGGCCGCCGCCGGGTGGCTCGAGTTCGACCTCCCTCGGCCGGCCGAGCTTCCCCGCGAGCGTCCGACGGAGCGGTGGGCGCGCGAGGTCGCGTCGGCGGGCGCGATCCTGCGGGCCGGAGCGAGAGGCACCGGGGCGTCGGTGCTGGGATCGGCGCGTGGCGTCGCGCGAGGGATCAGGACCGGCGCGCACGAAATCGCCATCGCGGGCACGCGGTCGTGGGTCGGGGCGCGAGACGTCTGCATCCCGCTCGGGCATGGCATCGCGCGCGGCGGGAGGATGGCCGCAAGCGGCGTCGCGTCGGCGGCTGCGACGCTGGCGGCCGGGGTCACGGGTCTCGGCGCGGGACTCCTGGCGGTCGGGCATGGCGTGGGTCGTGCCGGCAGAGCGGGCGGGCGCGCCGTTGCGGCAACCGGCACGGCGCTGCGGACTGGATTCCGGGCCGTTGGCGCCGCGGTGGAGACGGTGACGCATCGCATCGCGCGGGGCCTGCAGGCAGGCAGGCGTGGCATCGCGTCCGCCGGCGCGATGCTCGGAGCCGGGGTCGCGGGCCTCGGCGCGGGACTCGTGGCGGCCGGGAATACCGTGGGGCGTGCCGGGAGAGCGGGCGGGCGCGCTGTCGCGGCGACCGGCGCGACGCTGCGAGCTGGATTCCGCGCCGGTGGCGCGACGGTGGAGACGGTGGCGCATCGCATCGCGCGGAGCGTGCAGGCGGGCGCGCGCGTCGTCATGTTGGCGGTCGCGACCCTGGCGGTCGGGGTCACCGGCCTCGGCACGGGGCTGGTGACGGCCAGCCGGCGCGTCGGCCACGCCGCGCGAACGGGTGCGCGTGCGATCGCGTCAGCCGGCGCGACGCTGACGGCGGGGATGGCGAGCCTCCGCGCCGTGTTGACGGAAGCGGGCCGCCGCGTCGGCCGCGGCGTGAGAACGGGCGCGCGGGGGATCGCCTCGGCTGGGCCGACGCTCGCATCCGGGGCCCAGGGCATCGGCACGACACTGGCTGCGGCCGGACACGCCAACGCGCGCCGCGTGACGGCGAGCGCGCACGTGGTCGTCACGGCGGTCGCGATGCTGAGTGCCGGCGCGCGGCGCGTCGGCGCGGCGCTGGTGGCGACCTGGCCCGGCGCTGCGGCGCGCGCGAGGACGGGTGCGCGCGCGGTCGCCGCGGGGGGCGCGACGCTGTGGGCCTCGGCCGGGACCGCTGCGGCATCGGCAACGACGTCGTGGCGCAGAACGAGCCGCCGCACGGACGTGTGGGTGACCCGCCAGGTCAGGTCGATGCCCCCGAAGGTCCAGGCCTGGGCGCCGACTGCCGGTCTCGCGATCCTCGGCCTGACAGTGGTCACGCTGGTCTTGCTGCTCTGGCCGATCTCGTACGAGCCGCCGTCTCCCGAGCGTCCGCCGCCATCGGACATGCGCCAGGCGCTGGCGCGGCCGCCCGACAGCGGGGGGAGGGCGCCGGTCCGTGTTGGCCCGCGCGCGGGCACGCGCCCCCAGGCCCCGTCGCGGACGTCCGGCTCAGCCGCGCGCGAGCCGGTCACCTTCGCAACGGCCCACCCGCCCTCCGACCGCTAGCAGCAACGCCCGCGCGGCGTCGCGCGTCTGACGGCTGGGGTGTGGACCGAGCCTCGGCGCGGTCGGCCCTCGGCGTCGCTGTCGAGGTCCGACAGGGCGCTGGCCCGATCAGCGCAGGCGGCCGTCGACGAGCTGGGCGAGACGCCTCGCGGTGTCCTCGCGCCCGACGTTGGAGGCCGTGCGCATCCTGACCGCGCAGAATCGAGTGCCGGCGCACTCGAACCAGAGGGTGCCGTAGCGCGTGTCGTAGACAGCGCCCTTGAGGGACCCGCTGACCGCCGCGCCCGTCGCGCGCTGTCGGGCCCAGGACGTCATGTCCGACTTTCTCATGTCCCCTCGGGCCAGGAAACGGGGAGGATGTCAGGGTAGGACGTCAACCTGCCCATGCTCCGTCACGCCGACTGGTTCCGTCGGCATTCGTTTGACACGTCGGGCAAGCTTCGGTAGGTTTCGACGCAGGTTGCGCGAATCTCCATCGGCGCTCCGTGTCGCCTACCTTGCCGACGAGTACCCCCGGCGTGAAGAGACGTTCATCCAGCGCGAAGTGGCGGCGCTGCGCGCTCAGAGGGTGCACGTTGAGACATTCTCGTTGTGGGAGTCGGCGATACCCGAGTCTCTCCGCACGCTCGACCAGGAGCCGACGTTCTACCTCGGCTCAGTCCGCCTGGCTGAGGTCCTTCGCGCGCACCTCGACCACATCACACGACGTCCGATCCGTTATCTGCAGGCGATGAGGCTGGCGCGGCACCTGGCCCCTCCTGGCACCATTACCCTCATGGCGGCGCTGCAACACTTCACAGGCGCCGTCGTACTGGCTGGCCGACTCTCGGAACGAGGCCTAGCCCACCTGCACAATCACGCCACCGGTGCGAGTTGCACCGTCGCACTGATTGCAGCGGCTCTCGGCGACACGGCGTTCAGCTTCACCGTCCACGGACCGGGCGTCTTCTTCGCTCCGTTAGCCCGGCGCCTGGATGAAAAGCTCAGCCGCGCGCAGTTCGTGCGCTGCGTCAGTCATGTCGGTCGCGCCCAGTGTCTCCTGTGGACGCCACCGGAGCGGTGGGATCGCCTGCACGTTGTCCACTGCGGTGTAGATCCGCAGACGTACCACGTCCGTCGCCACGACGGTCAGGGGTCGCACCTCCTCTTCGTCGGCCGGCTCGCCGTAGAAAAGGGACTCCCATTTCTTGTAGAGGCCTTTGCGCGTCTTTGCGCCGGCAGACTGGCCCTGCGCCTCACGATCGTTGGGGACGGACCGGAGCGGCAGGCGACGGAGGCCCGGGCTCGGTCAGCTGGTGTCGCCGGGCGGATTCAATTCACCGGCTACCAGACCCCCGAGCAGGTCGCCGCCTGGCTGGACACCACCGATGTCTTCGTGCTTCCGAGCCTCGCGGAGGGGATACCTGTCGTGCTGATGGAAGCGATGGCGTCGGGCGTACCTGTCGTGGCCACGAGCGTTGGCGGTGTCAGTGAGCTTGTAGAGGACGGGGTCAATGGATTCCTGGTTCCCGCCGCCGCTCCAGAAATACTCGCGCAGCGGATCGAGGCGCTGTTGGACGATCCGTCGCTTCGCTGTCGTTTCGGACGGGAAGGGCGGATGAAGGTTACCCGGGATTTCAACCTGGCCGATGAGACCGCGCGTCTGCGCGATCTCTTCGAATGGGCGGTCCCGGAGGACAACGGCCCGGCGCGCCACGGAGGCGAGCCCGGCGAGGTCCTGCATGGATAGAACATGCGTGCTCGTGAATCCGTTCCCCCGGTCGAGTGCCAACGGCGTCACGAGCTATCTCGACAATCTCACGTCATTCCTGCAGGACGCCGGCGTCCCGTTCGTCTGCATTTCGAACGACGATCAGCTCACTCGAGAACAGTTTCAGGGTTTTGTATGCGACAGCCTCGTGTCGCAATTCCGGGCCGACGAGATCGTCATCGAGGCGCCGGAGGTAAAGGCCCCGACGCTGCTGCTGCCGCCGGAGTTCCCCGTCCACATCAGGCTCCACTGCCCGCACGCCATCGTCGAGACGCACAACGGGTGGCCGGTCCACTGGGGACAATTCGCCGAGGAAATGCAGGTGGTTCGGAGGGCGCGCGTCGTGTCGTCACCTTCTTACGCGCTGCTGCGAGTCCTGCACGACGACCTCGACGCGGGAACCGCTCATGTCTACAAGAACCCGCCGCCATGGAGGATTTCGGCGCAGACGGAGCGAGCCCGGAAGAAACGCGATCTCGTCTATCTCGGGCGGTTCATGCGGTCAAAAGGGGCGGAATCTCTTGCGCCGCTGCTGCGGCGCTTGCCGGACTCTCTCACGGTTGCACTCGCGGGCCGGGAATCCGATCGTTTCGGCGTGCCGTCCGAGGCAGACGACCGTGTAACGCTCTTCGACGAGATCGCCGGCCCCGAACGCCTGTATTTTCTGAGCGAAGGACGTCTGTCGTTGCTCTTGAGCCGATTCGAAAACTGCTCGATGACCATTCTGGAGAGCCTCGCCGTCGGCACCGTCGTCGTCGGCTGGCGCGTCGGGGGGAACGCCGAGATCGGACCCTCCCGATTGATTCGGACCGTGCCGCTCGACGATCTGGACGCACTTGCTGCGACGATCGTCGCTCTGCTGCAGGAACCGTATCCGGAGCCCGAGGAGTTTCGATCGGCCATCGCTCAGGTCGCCGCCGACTTCCGTACTGGGTGGCAACGGGTGTGGAGCACCTTCCAGCAGCCAACGCCGGTGCCTGTCTACCGTGGCATGGACTGTAGTGCGTGATGCCGACTCTGCTTCGAGTCGAGCGCGTCAGCAAGACCTTCCCTGGCGTGCGCGGACGCGGCGACCTTGAAGTCCTTCGTGACATCAGCTTCGAGGTCGGGACCGGCGAGTTCGTCTCAATCATTGGTCCGAGCGGCTGCGGAAAGACGACGATGCTCCGGATTGTCCAGGGCTTGGAGCGCCCGTCAGGCGGAGCGGTTTATGCGACGGATCGACCCGTCAACGGGCCCTCGCCGTCGCGGGCGATGGTCTTTCAGCACTTCAATCTCTTTCCCTGGCTGACGGTCCTGCAAAACGTCGCCTTCGGTTTGGAGGTTGCTCGCGTGCCTCCCGTGGAATGCAGGGAGCGCGCCGAGCGCTTCGTACGGCTTGTCGGTCTGGCCGACTTCACCGCCCATTACCCGCACGAGCTCTCGGGGGGTATGCAGCAGCGCGTCGGCCTCGCGCGCGCATTCGTGCTGGATCCGGAAGTTCTCCTGATGGACGAGCCGTTCGGCGCGCTTGACGCCATCACACGCGAACAGCTCCAGCACGAGATCGCGCGGCTCCTCGCTGCCACGCCGCGAACGGTGGTGTTCATCACGCACAGCATGGACGAGGCGATCTTCTTCTCGGACCGCATTCTGGTGCTGTCGCCGCGACCGGCCTGCCTCCTCGAGGAGGTGCGTGTCGATGTGCCGCGGCCGCGCGAAGCCGCCTCGATTCGCGCCAGCCGGCCGTTCGCCGCGCTCCGCGAGCACCTCTGGTCCCTGCTTTCCAGGGAAGCGGTTCCGTCATGACACGGAACACCGCCGACCGGCGACGATCGCTTCTCATTCAGACGTCCACTCATGCCGGCGTCTTGCTCGCCTGGGAGCTCCTGCCGCGCTTCGTGGTGCCGCCGCAGTTCCTGCCGCCCCCCAGCGCCATCGCGCGCGCCTTCGTGACGACCACGCGGTCGGGGGAGCTGCCGCGCCAACTCTGGCAAACCGCCCGCGTTCTCTTCACCGGTTTCGGCCTTTCCGTCATCTCAGGTATGGCGACCGGGGCGGCGATGGGCATGTTTCCGACTCTGCGCCGGATTCTCGATCCATACGTCAACGCGCTCTACGCGATGCCGACGGTGGCCCTTGTTCCGCTCGTCATCATCTGGCTCGGACTAGGGTTCCAGGCGAAGGTCTTTCTCACGTGGCTGGTCGCGATCTGTCCCGTGATCGTCAACGTGGAGTCCGGCGTCATCAGCGTGCCGTCCGAGTTCACCGACACCGCGCGAGCCTTCGGCTGCAACCACTGGGAAGTCTTCCGGCGGGTCACGCTTCATGCCGCCGTGCCGTTCTTTGTTGCCGGTATCCGCCTCGGGCTGGGGCGCGCCCTGGTCGGGGTGATCGTCGCCGAGATGTTCACAGCGCTCTCTGGACTCGGTTACATGATGGTGCTCTACGGCAATACGTTTCGCACGGCGAAGCTCTTCGTCCCGATCGTCGTGCTGGCCGCCGCCAGCATCATGATCACAAAGCTGATCCAGCGACTCGAACAACGAATTGCGCCCTGGCGCGCCGTGCGAGAATAGGCGCGTGTTGCGCCGTCGTGTTCTTTCGCTCCTCGCCGGGGGCGCTGCAGCCGCTCTCGGTGCCCCCCCCGCCTTGCTCGCCCAGCGCGAAGCGTTCGTCAAGGTGGCAACGGGCGTAACCCCACCGTCGATCCACAACATCTTCCTGCACGTCGCCTACGAGTGCGGCTTTTTCCGCGCAAACGGCGTCAACGTCACCAACTTGATCCAGTTGCTTGGTGGACCGCTGGCGATTCAGGCGATTGCGGCGGGACAGGTGGACATCGCACCGGCCGATCCCGAGGGGCTGCTCTCCGCCGCTTCGAACGGCCACCCGCTTCGAGCCGTGGCCGCTCCCGGCGCGCGACTGTCCTATATGGTTGCCGTGCGCAAGGAGATCCGGACGCTCGCCGACCTGCGCGGCCAGCCGTTCGCCATCTCGCGCCCCGGTGCGATCTCGCAATATCTGATGTTCCCGCTGCTCGATCGTGCGGGGGTTCCGCGCGACGCCCTGCAGTGGTTCGGCGTCGGCAGCACCGCCGCTCGGCTGCTCGCCCTTCAGGCCGACCGGGTGAAGGGAACGCTGCTCCAGATCGACTTCGCGATGGAGGCGGCCCGAGACCCCAATCTCAGGCTGATCCAGTCGGTCGCCGACGTGTTGCCCGACTATCCGGTCGAGCTCCTTGTGCTTCGGACCGACATGCTAACCAACAAGCCGAACGTCGCTCTCGCGATCACACGAGCTGTCATTCAAGCCTGCCGCTACATCGTCACGAACAAAGCCGGAACGCTCGACGTCATGCACAAGTACACGCCTGGAACGAGCGACGAGGTGTTGGGACGCGCCTACGACGAACTGCTGCGTATCAAGGGATTCGGCGTGGACGGCGGGATGACAGAAACCAACATGCAGGTGGCGCACAACATGGCGTTGCAGAACCATCAGATCGACCGGCCGGTTCCGCTCGATCAGTGGGCCGACTTCCGCTTCCAGGAGCGGGCGGTCACTGGGCTCGGCCGGTTTCGAGGGTGACCCTCGGCCCGCTCAAGTCGGCTTCTCTGAGCTCAGATCCTAGGCGGCGCGAGGCTTGTTTCCCGCCCCCGCACGCCCGCTCCAGCTGATCCCGGCGGCGTGCCGGCCCCGCCACGGCGTGCCGGCTGAAGTCTTCGAGCCGGGCACACGTGGGGCGGTCGTCTGAGTGCTGGCGGCCGAGTGGAGGCGCCGGAGCACCCGCCTGGCCTGCGGGCCGAGGGTTCCTCCGCCGCGACCGGGTCGCTCCCGGCGTCGTCCTCCGGCAGCCGCCCACGACGAACGAGCAGCCGGCGGACGCGGCGGTGCCGCCGTGTGAGGAGTGTCGTGATGCCCGCGTCGGTGGGTGCCGACAGGCGGTAGCGCCGCCGAACCGTTGAATGGCGGTCACGACCCCGCAGCGGCCACCGCAGCTCGGAAGAAGGGCGGGCCCTCGAAGGAACCAGCATGCGCCCTGCGCACCGGTTCCCCGCGCGGCGCGTGCTAGCATGGCGCGGTGTTGCGCATCGGCGTCATCCACGATGACCGCGCGGAATGGCAGGAACACTGCGTCGAGCACTTGCGGCGCCTCGAGAGCGTGGAGACCGTGCCGCTGCGCCCGCACGTCGGTGTGGCGCGGGCCCGGGTGGATCAGGATCCTCGCCGGGACAACCGACGTGTCGACTGCGACCTCGTCCTGGATCTCACGGGAGCCGGATCGCCTTGGCTTAATGACCGCACGCCCCGCTACGGCGTCTGGTCGTTTCACCACGGAGACGGGCGCGGCTACGCGCGCGGCCCGGTCACCCGATGGGAACCCCATTGTGCGCGCCCGACGCTCCACGTGGCGCTCGTCCGCGCCCGCGGAGGGAGGGCCCCCGACGACATCCTCCAAGAGGGCGGCTTCGCCACACGGCGCGCGGCGTGGCGGGGATCCCTCGACACGATCCTGGCCACGGTTGCGGAGTGGCCCGCCAAGGTGTGCCGGGAAGCCTGGCTGCTGGGCGACGACCTGGCCAGTCGAGGCCGAGAGGTCGCCTGGCTTTCCGGATCGCCGTCACCTCGAACGGCGGGCAGCGCGGTGGCACGGTGGCCGAGCGCGGCGTGGCGTTGGGCCATCCGTCACCGGAACCGATGGCGCTGCGATGCGTGGGCGATCGGGATCGTGGAGGCGCCGATCCACGCCTTTCTCGACCCGTCCCTGCAGCCTCGCGTCACCTGGCTCCCCGAAGACGGACCCGGTCAATACCTGGCCGATCCGTTCGGCTGGCCCGCGCCCGACGGGCGGACGATCATCGCGGAGCGTTACGACGACGGACGCCGGCTGGGGAGCCTGTGCGCGGTGGAGGCGGAGCCCGGTGGCCGCGCGGAGCGGCGGGCGATCCTGCCACTGCCCGTTCATGTCTCCTACCCGTATCTCTTCACCGTCGACGGCGCCGTCTACTGCGTGCCGGAAACGGGGTTGGCCGGCGGCGCTCATCTCTTCCAGGCCGAGACCGGCCCGCTGGAGTGGCGCTTCGTCACGACGCTGATCGCCGACTTCGCGGCGCTCGACTCGACGATCATCCGCCACGAAGGCCGATTCTGGCTCTTCTGTGGGCGCCTGGAGGACCCGCCGCACACGAATCTCTATCTCTGGTTCGCCGACGAGCTCGCCGGCCGGTGGCGGCCGCACCCCCGCAATCCCGTCAAGTGCGACGTCCGATCCGCGCGCCCCGCGGGGACGCCCTTCGAGCACGCGGGCGCCTTGTATCGACCGGGGCAGGATTGCTCCGAGACTTACGGGGGCGCGGTGACCATCCACCGCGTCGTCCGCCTCACGAGCCGCGACTTCGAGGAGGAGCCGGTGGCGTCCGTGCGGCCGCAGCCAGACTGGCCGTACCCGGCCGGCCTCCACACGCTCTCCGCGTTCGGCGGCCGCACGCTGATCGACGCCAAGCGCTTCCGGTGGCGATGGCCGTGGGGCGAGCGTGGTCAGGCACGGCACCCGGCGGCGGCGACCTTCCCGAAGGTCCTCGAACGGCTGCGGAGCGCAGACCGGCAGGATGAGCTGGCCGATCAGACTCCGAACTCGGCGGCCAGGACGCGCTCGTAGACCGACATCCGTCGGTCCCAGGTGTGGTGAGCCAGAATGTACTCTTGGGCGGCTTGGCGATCCCAGCGCCGGGACGCGGCGGTCTCGATCATCTCTGCCATGGCGGCGTCGTCTCCGTAGGGGGCGATCATCCCCAGGCCGGACTCCGTGACGACGAAGTTGTTCGGGACCGGCGCTTCGGTCACGACGGGGAGCCCGACCCGGAGGTAGTTGTAGAGCTTGCTGCTCTCGTTGTTCTGGACGGGACCCTGGGCCAGGACGATGCCTACGTCAGCGAAGTACTGGTAGTCCCAGATCGCCTCGTGCGGAAGCGATCCGACGTTCGTCACCACTCGCGGATCCAGGTGGTCCGTCCGGCCGAGGCCCACGAAGTGGAGCCTTATGCCTCGATCTGCCAGCCGCGCTCCCAGCGCGTTCAGCCGACGCTGCCACAGCAGGTTTACCTCGCGCTGGAACCGCGCGTAGATGTTGCCGATGTAGACGGCGTTCTTGGAGGCCGAGGCGGGAAAGGGATTGCGTCCTGGCGCGGGAATCTCCCGGTCAGCGGCCGTGGGAACCAGGAGGACAGGCGGGTCCGAGCCAAACTCTGTCTGCCAGAGCGCGCGACTGGCTTCCGTATGCAGGGTGACATAGCGGGCCCGTCGGTGAATCGCCTCGTGCACCTCCCAGCGGACCCGACGCTCCTCGCCGAAGAAGTGGACGCCTGGGGTGTCGTCGGTCGGGCCGACCACGGACGCCAGCACGGCACTGATGAACGGGTGCCGATCCCCTCCGGTCTCGCACAGGGCCCGGAATCCCACGGGATAGAGTGTCTTGACCACCTGGTAGGCGGTCCAGTCCACGCGTGATGGAGGCACGTAGCGCAGGGTTGGCCGTGGCGAGCCGAGAGCGTCGCGCGCCTCGACGATCATGTCCACGGAAAACCCCAGGTCCGCGAGGCCCTCCGAGAACCGGAGCCAGTGGACCAGGTCCATGGAGCGAATCTCCGACCGCTCGACCGGGGTCTGCTTGTAGACGGTTGCGATCCGGATGTTCTGGCGGGTCATGGCAGGTCGGCAGCTCGCGCTCGCGGACCACCCGGGCCCGCATCCCGTGGGCGGGACAGCCGAACCGGCGCCGGCGCACCCGGGCTCCTGGGAGCCGGCCCCGCGCTGGATTCAGTCATCCCGCGTTCTCCACGATCCGCGTCATAACTCCTTAGACGGAGTCGGAGTACGTCATGCGCAGGTCCCAGGTCGCGGGGTCGCGGAGCGAGCGGCCCGAGAGCCTCCAGGGGTCCCGCCCGGACACCGTCTCGCCGAGGAGCCGGGCGAGGATGACGGAGGGATACCGCGGCACGCCTCCGCGGCCCGCCAGGGGCTGGAAGCCTAGGTCGTGCAGGAGCCTCCGCGCGCTGCGCGCCGCGGACGCCGCCCAGACCCGGACCTCGGGGAACGCGCCTCGCTCGACGACGCACCGCAGGAGCCCGTCGCGTGCTCGCGCAGTGGTGGCCGCCCACTCGAGTACGTTCACGCGAGACCCGCTCCCCGATCCGAGGTGCAGCGACGTCTGGAGCACGAGGTAGCCTTGCACGCGTCCTTCGTCCCAGAACAGGAAGCGGTAGCGGGACATCGGGTTCCCGTAGCGCCAGGCGAGGTAGCGCTCGTCGCAGACCTGGCGCAGGCGCGCGTCCCTCCGCACGCGATCGAGGACGGCGAGCATCGCGTCGGGCCTCGGCGCGCGGTCGATCGATACCGGCTCCGCGACCGCGCGGTCGAGCGGGGCGAAGAGATCGTCCCCCGGCTTTCTCGGATCGCTCGTACTCAGGCATTGCAGCACACCGAGCGCGGCGAGCGGGCGCCATCCCGTGGCCAGCGACGCGAGGTAGGTCGCTCGTCCCGCGCTGAAGTTAAAGAGAAACTCGAATCCCTGGCGCGCGAGGTCGGCGTGGACGCCGGCCATGATCCCGTGGAGGACGCCGCGACCGCGGTGCTCCGGGGATACGACCAGGTCGCCTCCGGCAAGCGCCCGGAAGACCTTCGGGCGCCGGCCGATTTCCCAGAGCCCGGCGCAGAACCCGCGCATGCCGACAACCTCGTCGCCGTGGAGGGCCAGGAAGACCAGCGGCTCGCTCGCGTACGGGTTCTTCTCGTACTTCCACTCGAAGAGGGCCGCATTGCGGTCCGCGTCCGTTCCCCAGTGGTGTCGCTGAAGCGCGAGGAGCCCCTCCCGCCATTTGGGCTCGTACGGCAGGAATCGGTACGCCGGGAACGCGCGTGGCGGTATGGCAGAGCGCCGGGACCGACGCCGCGTCGCCTTCGGCGCCGCGCGCGGTCCCTCAAGAGCCCGCGCGATCTCGCGCACGGTGTCGCACTCCGCGAGGAGCCGGCCCTCGATCAACCGCGCGGTCTTGCCCGTCTCGCGCTCGAGCCACTCCACCAGCCCGACCAGGGCGAGCGAATCGAAGAGCGCGGAACGGATGAGGGAGGTCTCGTCGGTGAGTGGAAGGCCGGACAACCCACCGCGCTCCGCCACGTGGCGCTCTACGAAGGCCAAGAGGCGCTCGGACAGATCGCCGACCGGGCCGGCGTCGGGTGTCGCGGCCCACGGGACCCCTGGGACCGAGGCCCGAGCGGCGGAGTCGGCGCCGACCGCCTCGCCGAGTCGCCGGCGGGCGGCCTTCCCGGTGGCCAGGCGCGGAATGGCCGCCACGAGCTCGAGCCGGCGCGGCACCTTGAAGTCGGCCAGGCGCTCGGCGACGAACGCCCGGATCTCGTTCGCGGTCGTGCGCACGCCCCGACGGAGCACGACCATCGCGCCGACTTCTTCCCCGAGCTCGACTGCGGGCACCGGGACGCTGATCGCGTCCACCACAGCAGGATGCTCGAGCAGGACGGCGTCGACTTCCTGCGGCGCGATCTTCTCCCCGCCGCGGTTGATCGTCTCGCTTAGTCGGCCCGTGAGAAAGAGGTACCCGTCGGCATCGACGAACCCGGCGTCGCCCGTCCGGAGCCAGGCCCGGGATGCTCGCGTCCCGCCATCCTGGGTGTCGCGGCTGACGGTGGCTCCGCGGATAGCGATCTCGCCGACCCGCCCCGGACCGACGCGGCGACCCGCCATGTCGCGGACGACGACGTCGACGCCGACCGGGAGCCCGACCGACCCGGGCTTGCGAGGCGCCGGCGGCAGCGGATTGCTCGTGATCTGGTGCGCTGCTTCCGTCATGCCATAGGCTTCGATCACCGGCGCCCCGAGCACCCGCTCGAGCTCGGCCATGAGTCGTGGCACCAGGGGTGCGGAGGCCGACCGCACGAGGCGCAGCCCGAGTCTCGCGGCGCGGCGGCCCGCCCGCGCCGCGACCATACGCAGAATGGCGTAGTGCATAGTGGGCACCGCCGTGTACCACGTGGGACGCACCTCCTCAAGCCATGTCTGGAAGCGTAGCGCGGAGAATCCCGGCGCGCATGTGACCCGCGACCCGGCCGTCAAGGCAGCGAGCAAACTGCCGACGAGACCGTGCACGTGGAAGAGCGGCATGACGTTCAGACACCTGTCCTCAGGAGTAAGCGCGAGCGCGGTCACGACATTCCGCGCGGAGGCGCAGAGCTGCCGATGCCGAAGCCGCACGGCGCTCGGCGCGCCGGTTGTCCCGCTCGTCTGCAGCACGAGCGCCACGTCGTCTGGGTTCGAGTAGCCGACGCCGGCGGGCGGACGCACGGCCGGCTCGCGGAGAGAGAGTGACCACGCGCGATCGCTCAGACGCCCGGACAACTCGATCACGGGCAGGTGCGCCGTTCGGGCGGCGACCCTGGCGGGGGAGTCCAGCCCCTCCCGCAGGAGGACGGCCTGCACCGCGAGCGCCGCGAAGCGGCCACCGAGCTCCGCGGCCGTGAGACGGGGATCGAGCGGGACGGCGACGGCACCGGCCGAGACCCCGAGAATCGCAATTCCGAGGTCCGCCCCCCCGGGCAGGACGATTGCGATCCGGGTGTCTCGGCCGAAGCCCAGGGTATTCAGCCGTCCGGTGACGCGCTCGACGGTGCCGGCCAGCTCGCCAAAGGTCAACGGCCGACGACCCGGCCCGCCGATGGCCGCAACTCTCGGACGCGACCCGGCGTGGGCCTCGATGAGTCCTGCGATCGATTCGGGCAAGAGCGGCGGTGTCGTCATCGTGCGCCGGTCTCGCGGCCTGAGCCTGCGTGCCTCCGTCGGCACTCGTAGAGCATTCCCCGCGTGCGCCAATAGGAGATAGCCCGGTCGAGTCGCGCGGTGGGATCGCGTAGGAAAGGTGCGCCCAGGAAGCGAGCGTAGGCGGTGAGGAGGTCCACGAGAAGGGCGCGTGACGCGCCGAACAGCCGCCGCCCGGCGTCCGGGCTCCTCTTGGTGAAGTCCCAGCGGCCCTTACGGAAGGCCCGACCATAGAGCCATTCGGGGCGCATCTGCTCGGGGCGGATCTGGTGAAAGACCCGCGCCCGCGGCAGGTAGACGGCACCCAGTCCGGCACGTTCCAGGCGGAACAGCAGCTCCGACTCGCCGCCTGTCATGTAGGTGTCCGTGCCGTCGGGGCCAATCCCTGGAGCGAAGCGCCAGCCCGCCTCGAAAATCGTCGCCCGGACCGCCATGTTGGGACCGAAGACCCAGCCGGCACCGTACGGGCCCTCGGGACGTTCCAGATCCGCGATCGCGTAGGCGTGGGTCAGGAACTTGTGCCGCACGCGCGGTGCGCCTCCGGGGGGCCAGAGGGGGAGCACTCGGCCCCCGAAGACCGCGTGCTGCGGCCAGCGACCGGCGCCGGTGACGAGCTCGCGGAGCCAGTCGGGATCCAGGACCACATCGTCGTCGGTGAACGCGAGCAGGGTGCCCCGCGCCTCCGGGATCGCCCGGTTCAGCGCACGGTTCTTCCCACGGGTCTCCTCCAGCAGGAGCCGGACCGGGAGTCCCGTCGCCGCGTGGGCGAGGGTCACCTCGGTCTCGTGTGGGCTGCCATTGTCGACGACAAGAATCTCGTAGGCCAGCCCGTCGGCGCGCAGGGCACGGAAACTTTCGAGGGTCCGCGCGAGCAGCGCAGGCCGCCGGTAGGTCGCCAGGAGGACGGAGACGTCCACGCTAGCCGGCGACCGCCTCGAGCAGGCGTCTCGCCGAGGAGGCGTCGGCGTACGCGCCAGGTCCTAGCTGGACCTCGAACGCCGGCACGCGCTCGGCGAGCCGATACCACCCATCCTCATCGGCCCCCGGCGCGGGGGTCGGCACCGCGACGTCCCGGCACTCCGCCTCCCGCATCCATGCGGGCACGCTGTTGTCGGGCGGCACGCTCCGGAGAGAGCCCAGCTGGGCCTCCGCCATCGCCGCTGCCGCCTCGGCCCAGGGCAGCCGACGCCAGCCGATCGGTCCCGCGCCACCCACCAGGCGAGGAAACACGACGGCCTCGAGCGGGCCGCCGGCCGCGCGAGTCGTCTCGACCAGCGAGCTGAACTGGGCTGGGCTCAAGCTCCAAAGGGCCTTGACGTCCGTTACTCGAGGGCGAGGCTCGCATCGGTGCGCCTCGGCCACGGTCAGCCGGTGATGGTACGGGCTCCGGTCGAGCCGGCCCCGGAGGCATGGGAACCATTCGGCCGATTCTCGGAGCAGCTTGACGATCGTCGGCAGCCCCCGCGCCTGCGGGATCCGCCCGTCGGTCCAGACCACCGCCCGGTCGTTGGCCACGAATCGCGTGCCGGGCGCGCGGAGCAGGTGGACCAGCAGCGTCGTCTTCCCCGCGCCCTTCGGGCCGGCGATCAGGACGACCCGGTCGCCGACGGTAACGCCCGCCGCGTGGAGAACGAGACCGCCCTGGCGTCGCGCCTCCGCCATCGCCAGTTCACGTACCACCCGCATGAGGGCGTTCCGCGGGGTCGGGCTCTCACCGGTGGATAGGATCTGGATCGTCCCCGGCGCGGTCGCCACAAGGAAGGCGCGGCACTCGCGATCGAGCACCGTCCAGCCCCTTTCCCGCGGGTCCCACAGCGGGAGACGAACCACGCCGGAGTCGAGCCAGAAGCAGGGAACGTCGCCCCCACCGGGGTCGGGGCCCCGCGCGAGCGCGTCCGCGTAACCCGCTGCGTCGGTTACGAACTGGATCGCCCAGGCCGCTCGGGACGCCTCGAACACCTCGAAAGGCGGCGTCAGGAACTCCCGCAGCCAGGCCAGGTGCGCCGGCTCGTCGCTCTCCACGCGGACCGCGAGCGTCTCGTACCGAAGCCCGAGACACGCCGGGGCGGTCACCACGGGCATCACGTCAGCGACCGCCGGCGGGCACGGCCTTGAGCTCCAGGGCGCCGGGCGTCGTCCCGGAGCCCACCAGCCCACGGAGCCGCGCCAGCGCCGGGCCTGGATCGCCGACGCCGGCCCGCAGCCGAAAGGACGCCGACTCCACCAGGACGATCACGGCCCAGTGCGTGAAATGTTCGTCGAACCCGCGCCAGCTTCGGTGCTGGCCGTAGCCGTCGTAGTAGGCCTGCCGCTCCGCCGGCCCCATCGGCCACCGGAGCCAGGTCCGCGCGAGGTCGTGGTCGCAGGCGTAGATCCGGAGGTCCTCCGTGTCCACCACCCGCACGACGCCGTCGTGGAGCACGAGGTTCTCCGGGCACAGGTCGCCGTGGACGAGCCCGAGGTCGACGTCGGCCGGCGCACCCCGCACGGCCATCGCCATCGCGCGGGCGGCGGTCGCCCGATCGATGCAACTGCTCGTCACGAGCACATCGAGGTCCTGCTCCAGTCGGCGCGACCAGTGGTGCCAACGCTCCCGGGCCGGCGAAATCTCATCGGCTGACGCGGCGAGGCGGTGGAGCCGGCCCTGAAGCCCGCCCACCTGTCGGCAGAGATCGGCCGCGTTGTCCGTCGACGGCACCGGCATCCCGTCGGCCCACTCCGAGAGCAGCGCAGCGCCCCGACGGGCCAGAAGGCGCGGGAAGTGCCGCGGCTCGAGGAGCCGCGAGAGCCGTTCCACCCGCACGGCAGAGGCCTCGTCGTTCACTCGGCGGCCCTTCAGCACGCGACCGTCCGCAAGACGCAGGCGAAACGCCGCCCGGGGACGGAGTCGCGAGCGCAGCGTGCCGATTGGCGCCGCAGCGACGAGTTGCCCGCCCTGGGCTTCGACGAGCGCCCACAGGTCAGCCCCGAGGCGCTCGGCTGGATCGCCCGACGTCCAGGCCCGCGCGCGGGCACGAACGCGAGGTTCCCGGCTCCGATTGACGGCAACCTCCTCGAGGACCCGGGCATAGGCCGCCAGCGTGGGCCGTATCGCGTGGCGGCGCACCGCGACGCGCGCGGTCGTCCCGATCACCGATCGGAGCGCGGGGTCCGCGGCGGCCCGCAGGGTCGTCGCCGTCAAGTCCGCGAGGTCGCCTCGTCGAACGATCAGCCCGGTCTCGCCGTCCGCCACCACCTCGCGGGTGGCCGGAATGTCGCAGGCCACGAGGACGCGGCCCGACGCCTGGGTCTCCAGGTAGACGAGCGGCAAGCCCTCGTGTTCCGACGGCATCACGACAATGTCCATGAGGCGCAGGTAGGCGGGCACGTCGGCGTGATCGACCCAGCCGACGAACCTCACCCGCTCGGCGATCCCGAGCTCCCGGCAGCGCGCTTCCATGGGGGCTCGGTACGGGCCGTCCCCGACGATCAGGTAGAGCAGGTCCGGTCGCGTCGCCAGGGCGCGCGACGCGGACTCGATGACGTCCATCGGCCGCTTCGCCGGTCCGAGGTTCGAGACATGGCCGATGACGATCTGTCGCGCGCCGATGCCATGAGCTCGGAGGAGCGCGGGCGACTTCGGCCCCGGCGAGAACCGGTCGAGGTCCACGGGATTCGGCACCACGATCGCGTGGCGAAGAGACAGGGGGGCGAGGGCGGCTTCCAGGTGGTGCGCGACGACGATGACGACGTCGACCTGGCGGAGTCGCGCGAGCTGTCGCCGCGCCTGCGCGTCGCGGTTGCGTTCGAGCATCCGCTGGAGCGTCCGGCCTCCCTGGACGAGCACTGCCGTGGGGATGCCGTGGCGGCGCGCCACCGTCGGCACCGACCCGATGGCGGACTCTCGATTGATGAGAATGACGTCCGGGCGCCGCTCCGCGATTAGGTCCGGCAGCCGCGCGCGGATCCCCTCGTCCTCCGCTTGCCGGTACTCTTCGCTGCGCGAGCCTTCAAGAAGATCGCTCGACCGGGCCGGAACCGGAATCCAGGTCGTCGGGACGTCCGGATGCCGCGCGGCGAAGCGGGCGATGTCCGCCGTGGCCGCAGCCGCCAGCGGCGCCAGCGCGCGGAGTCGATGGCCGAGAGCGGCCAGGCCCAACACCACCTCGGTCCCGAGAACGCCGCTCCCGCCGCGCTGCACGGGACCGAAACATCCAACGGCGAGAATCTCGATGGGTCGCCTCCTCTCGCCGTGCCCGAGCGCCGGAATCCGGCTCACGGGTCGCTGCGCGAAGCGATTCGCTCGCCCCTCGGCGATGCGGGCGGAGTCTAGCACAAATGGGCAAAGACGCTGACACCTTGGGCGAGGCCGCCACAGGGGAGGGTGCGCCAGCAAGTGGCCATCGCGATTGTCGTTTCAGCGCGGACAGACCGATCGGCGCTGTCGACGGCAGCGGACGAGGGGCGGTTCCGCTCCGCGTGCTAGCATGGCGCGATGCCGGGCTCGACACGGGGGGCATCCACGCCCGCATCGGGAGGCCGGCTGTTTCCCACCGGCCGCCAGGAAGTACTTCTGCGCGCGGGCCTTCTCTCGGGACCGGGCGCGCTCGACGCCTGGCGCGAGACCGAGCCGTGGCTGGATCCGCGGCTACTCGACGCCGGCTCGCGCCGGTTGCTTCCGCTCGTCTGGGCGAACCTCACCGCCCAGGGCGTGCGCGACGCGCGGCTTGACGGACTCGCCACGCTGTACGACACGACGCGCGCGCGCACGGGCGCGTTGCTCGCGTGCGCGGCTCTGCTCCTCGAAGCTCTCCATTCGGCGGGCATCCCGACGCTGGCCCTGAAGGGCGTCGCCCTCGTCGTGCATCACTATCGGGACGCCGGAGTCCGTCCGATGTCGGACTTCGACGTGCTCGTTCCCACGTCGGCCGCGAGGGCCGCCGCCGAGGCGCTTCAGGCGGCCGGCTGGACGCCTCGCCATCCCGTGCGCCCCCGGGACATCCGCCTGACGCACTCGGCCGTGTTCGACGACGCGCACGGACACGCCGTCGACCTCCACTGGCACGTCTTCGCAGAGTCTTGCCGGCCGCGTGATGACGACGCCTTCTGGGCCCACGCGGTCGCCCTCCAGGTCGACGGGGTCCACACGCGTGCCCTCGCCCCGGCGGACCAGCTGCTCCACGTGTGCGTCCACGGGGAGAAATGGGCGCTCGTTCCCGGAATCCGCTGGGTCGCGGATGCGGTCGTCGTTCTCCGAAGCGGCGAGGTCGACTGGCTTCGCTTCGTGGAGCAGGCGACCCGGCATCGATTCGTGCTGCGCCTCCGACGACAGCTCGCGTATCTCCGCGCGGCCGTCGAGGCCCCCGTGCCGGACGATGTCATGGCGGCGCTGTCCGACACGGTCCCATCCCTCCTGGAACGGGTCGAGCAGGCTCTCGGCGTTCGCGAGCGGCGACCTTCGAGCTCGCTCCTCGCCCACTGGTTCACGCATGCGCGATCGGCCCCACTGGGACTCGTCGGATCATCGCTCTCGTTCCCCCAGTACCTCCTGGCGATCTGGCATCTGGACGGCACGGGCGCCCTACTGGGGGCCGCGATGACTCGAGTGGTCCGCCGACTGCGCTCGTAGCGGCCCGGCGTCGTCGACGGGCTGGGCCGCGAGGGCCCAGGGCCAGGGGCTTGCGATCTCTGGCTCCCAGATGGATCCCGACCGACAACCGGTCAGCCACGCCGCACCGTGGGGCCGCATATCGCAAGACGCTCTGAGACGTCGCATGGTTTCCCACCGCCTGGCGGGCTCGTCTGGAAGATCTCTCGCGGACGCGCCGCAGATCATCCCGTGCCTCGATCGCGAAGTAGGCCTTGTGCAGCAGACCCGATACGGGGAGAGGCGGCATCTGACCTTGCCGCCACCCGTGCCAGTCGTCGACTCCAAAGGCTTGCTCTCGGTGTGGTGACGAAACTCCTCTTACGATTGGTTCTCGAGCAAAGCGCCGGGACTGCTGACGCGGTGGCCCCATCGAGCTTTCAGGTGCGCGACCGGAAGCGCAGGAACCCGTCGAGCTCGAGCCCGAGTGCGCCAGGCCGGAATCAGGTCAGCCGACCCTCGAAGCGCAGCAGCACCCTGGCACGGTCCTCGTCCGGATCCCCGCGGTCGTCGAGACCGCGAAAGGTGCCAAGTGCAACGATCTCGGGGTCCCGGCGAAAGAGCCTGATCGTCAGGGTGTAGCGCTGCCCGACGAATGACGGCCGGCGAAAGATGACCCGTGCTCGCGTCGTCACGTGGCTCTCCTGGGGAATCTTCGCCGCTGCCAGACAGAGCGCGAGGCCATTCTCCATGGCGATCGTGTATTCGCGCGCATGGACGTGCTGAAACACATCGGAGTTCGCGACGCCCCACAGCCCATCCAACTCTACCGCGGCGCCGGTGACCTCCATGAACCCCGCCTCGAGCTCCCCCAGCAAGGCCATGGTTGGAAAGGGACCCTCGAACGGGTGAAGCTCGAGAAAGGCGAGCTCTTCGGGCACCTCGGTGACCCAGCGCTGGCCGGGCGGGGCTTGCGGTCGCGTCAGCACGTGGATTACGCGACCAGTGCCCGCCGTGGCAAGCTCGCCCAAGTTCGGCTCGAAACCGAGCGATGCGGGCGGAGCGATCGCGAGGCGCCCCGTCAGGGTGGCACGAGTCTCGAGGATCAGCCGCTCGAGGCGCTGCGCCTCCCCGAGAGTGCCGCGGCGCTCACTGGAGACCGACCGGCACAACCGGATCTCGTACCGCCCCGTGAAACGATCGCCATAGCCGAGGGTGGCGGGGACGTTCCGAAAGTCCTGGAAGTACTGCCCCGGCGTGATACCGCGTCGGCCCATCTCGGCGTAGCGGACCCGCGGCTGGAGGTCGCGAAAGACCGGCGCCAGGTCGAGGGCCAGGAATGCCCGGATCTTCAGGTTCCGCTTGAGGTCGAGGTCGCCGATGTCGACGACCCGCTCGGCGACCGTCGCCACGCAGT
>CAYXBJ010000017.1:0-26036 GCA_964463175.1 uncultured bacterium | reverse complement strand
AAGGGCCAGCCCGCCCGGGAAGTGAAAGCCGTCGCGGAAGAGCCAGGGCACCTGCCAGCCGCCGAGGAACAGCGCGGTCGTCATTCCGGCGACCACCACGGTCTCCACGAAGTCCGCCATCAGGAACATGCCGAACTTCATCCCGCTGTACTCGACGTTGTAGCCGATGATCTCGGACTCGCCCTCCGGAAAGTCGAACGGGGCGCGCTTGGTGGTCGCGATGCCGGCGGTGAGGAACAGGAGGAACCCGAGCGGCTGCGTCAGGATGCCCCACTTCGGGATGATGCCGCCCCAGTACGCGCCCTGGCCGCGCGCGATCTCCTGGAGGTCGAGCGAGCCGTAGACCATGCAGACGCCCATGATCGACGCGCCGATGGCCACCTCCGCCGAGATCATGAGCGCGGCGGCCCGCTGGCCGCCGAGGAGCGCGTAGTTGTTCGCGGAGGCCCAGCCGGCCAGCACGACGCCGTAGACGCCCATCGACAGCATCGCGAAGACGTAGAGGACCCCGGCGTTGAGCTCCACCGCCTGGAGCGGGATGTCGCGGCCGCCGACGTGGAGGACGTCGCCGAACGGGATGGTCGCGAATCCGGACAGGGCGAAGAAGACGGACACGACCGGGGCGACGAGGAAGAGCACCCGGTCGGCGCGGGCCGGCATGAAGTCTTCCTTGGTCAGCATCTTGAGGGCGTCGGCGAGCGGGTGGAAGAGCCCGTAGAGGCGGAGCCCCAGGATCGACGCGCGATTCGCGCCCACGCGGTCCTGCATGACGGCGGACTGCTTGCGCTCGACCCAGGTCAGAAGCCCGCCCAGGTTCAGGACGAACCCCATGATGAACGCCACCCGCGCGAAGGCGATGCCGAGCTCCATGGCCACGCTCACGACGGGACCCCCGTGGCGTGCGCCGGGCGGCCGTTGGCCTCTGGCGCCCCGTGATCGCTGAGCGCGTGATAGCTCATCCCGGCGAACGCGGGCACCGCGGCCGCGAGCTCGCGGAAGACTCGCTCCGCGCGGATCGGCGACCAGTCCTGCCCGAGGGCCCGGGCGACCGCCGCGAGGATCTCCCAGTCCGGGCGCGCCTCACCCCGCGGCTGCACCGCCCGCCAGAATCGCTGCACCCGGCCGGCCACGTTCGTCCAGGTCCCCTCGCGCTCGACGTAGGCGGTGCTCGGGAGCACCACGTGCGCCCGCGCGCTCGTGTCGTTGGCGTTCGGGCCCTGGAAAACGACGCCCTCCACCCGGCCGAGGGCCTCGTCCACTTCGGCCCGGGGCCATCCCGACACGAGGAGATCGTGGTCGAAGATCCAGAGGAGCCGGAGCCGCCCCGCCCGCGCGGCCTCCAGCACGTGCCGCCCGTCGTCGGCCCCCGCGCGCCCCACGCCGATCAGCTCGGCGCCCCGGCGATTCGGGGTCTTGTCGGCCACCCGCAGGAGGTCGTCCTGCGACCCCGGCGCCGCGGGCGGGACCCGGAAGTCCACGTGGGCCACCCCGAGCACGTCGTGGAACAGCCGCCGGGCGAGCCAGAGATCCTCGTTCGAGAGCCGCGGGGACAGGAGCACGCCGGTGGCCGCGGGTCCCGCCGCGCGGAGCCCGTCCGCCACGGCGGCCACCGCCTCGTCCCAGGTGAGCGGGCGCGTGGTCGCCCCCTCGCGCAGCTCCGGCCGCTCGATCCGGGTCGGCGCGTCGACGTCGCCGAAGCCGTAGCGCCCCTCGTCGCAGATCCACCACTGGTTCACGTCGGCGTTGAAGCGCGGCTTCAGGCGCACGACTCGCCGGCCCTGGGCGTGATGCGCCCGCTTCGTGTTCGTGTGGACCTCGATGTTGCAGCCGCGGGCGCACCCCGGGCAGACCGACTTCGCGCGATCCAGGTACCACACCCGAGCCTGGAAGCGGAAATCCCGGTCGGTGAGCGCCCCCACCGGACAGATGTCGACGACGTTGCCGGAGTAGGCGTTGTCCAGCGCCGTCCCGGGGAACAGGCCGAGCTCCGAGTGATCGCCCCGGCTGAAGATGCCGAGCTCGCCCGTCTTCGTGATCGTGTCGCAGAAGCGCACGCAGCGCGAGCACAGGATGCAGCGCTCCGCGTCCAGCATCACGTGAGGGCCGATCGGCACCGCCTTCGGCTTGTGGACCTTGTCGTCGATCATCCGGGGCTCGTAGAGCCCGTGCTGCATGTAGTAGATCTGAAGCCAGCACTCTCCGGCCTGGTCGCACACCGGGCAGTCGAGCGGGTGGTTGATGAGGTGCCACTCCATCACCGAGCGCCGGAGCTCGAGCACGCGCGGGGTCTGCGTCATCACCACCATGCCGTCGGCCGCCTGCGTGTTGCAGGCGATGGTCGGGCGCGGCGCCTTCTCGAGGTCGACCATGCAGAGCCGGCACGCCCCGGCGATCGGGAGCCCCGGATGGTAGCAGTAGTGGGGCACCTCGATCCCGGCTCGGCGCGCCGTCTCGATCAGGTTCGTCCCGGCGGGGACCTCGATCTCCTTGCCGTCGACCGTCAGCTTCGGCATGGCTCAGTGGGCGCCCACGCGCGCGCGCGTTCCCGGTCGGACGTCGCAGGCGCCGTGGCGAACGTGATGGTCGAACTCCGCGCGGAACTTCTCGACGTACGAGATGTACGGTCCGATCGCCCCGTCGTAGAAGGCGCAGATGGTGCTGCCCGCGCCCCGCTTGGCGACGTCCACGATCGTGTCGGGGTCCTGCGGCACGCCCTTCCCGGCCAGGATCCGGCCGGTGATCTTGTAGATCCACCCCGTGCACTCCCGGCACGGCGTGCACTGCCCGCAGGACTCGTGGGCGTAGAAGCGCGCCACCACGTAGAGGGCCTCGGGGATGCACGTGGTGTCGTCCATGACCACGACGCCCGCGGAGCCGGCCATCGTCCCCGCGTTCCGCAGCCCGTCGACGTCCATCGTCACGTCGATCTGGTCGGCCGTGAGGAGCGGCGCCGACGAGCCCCCGGGCACCACCGCCTTGAGCTGCCGACCGTTCGGGACGCCGCCGGCCTGCGCGATCAGCTCGCGGAGCGTGATCGACACCGACGCCTCGTAGACGCCGGGGCGCGCGACGTGGCCGGACACCGAGTAGAGCCGCGTGCCGCCCTGGGTCTTGGAGCCGAGGCCCGCGAACCACTCGCCGCCGCGGGTCACGATGTGGGGCACGGCGGCCAGGGTCTCGACGTTGTTCACCACCGTCGGCTGGCCAAAGGCGCCCTTGATCGCCGGGAACGGGGGCTTGACCTTCGGCCACCCCTTCTTCCCCTCGAGCGAGGAGATGAGCCCGGTCTCCTCCCCGCAGATGTAGGCGCCGGCGCCGCGGTGGACGATGATCCGGTGCTCGAACCCCGAGCCGAGCACGTTGGCCCCCAGGAGGCCGTCGGCCTCCGCCGCCCGCACCGCCTCCGAGAAGACCCGCCAGGGCTCGACGTACTCGCCCCGGATGTAGATGAAGGAGGTGTGGCAGCCGATCGCGTAGGCGGCGATGAGCATCCCCTCGATGAGGGCGTGGGGATCGCGCTCGAGGATGTAGCGGTCCTTGAAGGTCCCGGGCTCGCCCTCGTCGGCGTTGACGACGAGGTAGACCGGGCCCGTCCGCTTGGCCGGGATGAAGCCCCACTTGGTCGCGGTCGGGAAGCCCGCGCCGCCCAAACCCCGGAGGTTCGCCTTCTTGACCTCGGCCGCGATCCCCTCGGGCCCGAGGGCCAGTGCCTTCCGGAGGCCCTCATAGCCCCCCAGCGCGCGGTAGCCCGCGAGCGTCCGCGCCTCGGGCCGCGCGAAGTGTCGGGAGAGAACCGGCTCCGCGGCAGGCGTTGGGCGGCCTTCTGCCGGGGGCGTCACCGGAGGCCCTCCAGCACGCGGTCGACGCCGGCGCGGTCGAGCGGACCCACGTACCGCTCGTCGACCTGCATCATCGGCGCGGCCTCGCAGGCGCACAGGCACTCGACGCGCAGCAGCGTGACGCGGCCGTCCGCCGTCGTCTCGCCGGCCTCGATCCCGAGCCGCTCCTCGAGGTGGGCGACGATGTCCTCCGCGCCGCGCAGCGAGCACGAGAGGTTGTGGCAGACCGAGATCACGTGCCGGCCCACCGGGCGCTGGAAGAACAGCGTGTAGAAGGTCACCACCTCGTGGACGTGCGCGGGCGACATCTCGAACAGCTCCGCCACGTACACCTCGATCTCGGGCGAGACGTAGCCGAAGGCCTCCTGGGCCATCCGGAGCACCGGCAGGAGGGCGGCTTGCCGCTCCGGGTAGAGCGCCTGGAGCCGCCGCACCTCGGCGAGCTGGCCGTCCGAGAAGCGGACCGACCCCGCCGGGGACCGGGTCGCGGGCGCCGGGGCGCTCACCGGTCCAGCTCTCCACCGATCATGTTGACGGACCCGAACGTCGGCACGATGTCGGCGACCATCCCGCCTTCCAGCATGCGGTGGAGCGCCGCCATCGGCGGAAAGCACGGCGGCCGGCACCGCACGCGGTACGGCCGGTCGGTGCCGTCGGACACGACGTAGAAGCCGAGCTCGCCGTTGGCGCCCTCGACGGGAAAGTAGGCCTCGCCGCGGGGCGGTCGGATGCCGTAGCCGTCCATGATCAGCATGAAGTGGTTCATCAGCCCCTCGATCGATCCGTACGTCGCCTCCTTCGGCGGGAGCACGGTGCGCTTGTCGGGGGCGTTCACCAGCACGTGGTGGCGGCGCTCCTGGCCGGCCAGGTTCGGCGAGAGGCGGATGTCCGTGATCAGGAGTCCCTCGGTCTTGCCGAGCTTCCCCCGGTCCACGTACTCGGCCGGCACCGCGAACGGGCGTCCCTCGTGGTCCACGTTGACCGGGCCACCGGGCAGGCCTCGGAGCGCCTGCTCGGCGATCCGCATCGACTGCTCCATCTCGGCCATGCGCACGAGGTACCGGTCGTAGTTGTCGCCCGCCTCGCCGACCGGGATCTCGAAGTCGAGCCGGTCGTAGACCCAGTAGGGAGTGGCGCGCCGCACATCGAACGGGACCCCCGAGGCGCGGAGGAGCGGCCCGGTCACCGCGTACGCGATCGCCTCCTCGCGCGAGAGGATGCCGACCCCCTGCATGCGGTCGACGAAGATCCGGTTGCTCGTGAGGAGCTTGTGCGACTCCTCGAGCACCGTCCTGGTCTCGGCGAACGCCCGGGCCATGCGCGCCTCAAAGTCGGCGGGCAGATCCGCCTTGAGCCCGCCGACCCGGCCCTGCGAGATGGTGAGCCGCGCGCCGGTCACCGACTCGATCACTTCCCAGAGGAACTCGCGCGCCTTGATCATGTACAGGAACACGGTGAACGCTCCGAGCTCCATCGCCGAGGCGCCGACGCACGTCAGGTGGTCCGAGAGGCGCGAGATCTCGCTCAGGATCACCCGGATGTACTGGCACCGCTCGGTCGTCTGGATCCCGAGCAGCTTCTCCACCGCCGAGCAGAAGCCGAAGTTGTTGATGAGCGGCGACACGTAGTTCAGGCGGTCCGTGTACGGCATCGCCGCGTTGTACGGGCCGATCTCGCACTCCTTCTCGAACGCCCGGTGGAGATACCCGATCTCGACGTCGGTCTTGACGACCTGCTCGCCGTCGAGCTCCGTGACGATCCGGACGATGCCGTGCATCGCCGGGTGCGACGGGCCGAGGTTGACGACGAGGTTCTCGGTCCCGCCCTCCGGCACCCCCTCGCCCAGGAAGAACTCGTGGGTCCGGCGGGCGGGCGCGGCGGCCGGCGCGGGCGGGGTCGTGTGGGTCGTCTCGGGTGTGGGCGGCGTCATGCGCGGTCGCCGGGCCTCAGTTCCTGGGGCCGATGAGGGGCTGCCGTCGGCTGACGGGATAGTCCTTGCGGAGCGGATGCCCGTCGAACTCCTCGTAGAGGAGGAGGCGCCGGAGATCGGGATGCTCCGCGAAGCGGAGCCCGTACATGTCCCAGACCTCACGCTCGAGCCAGTTCGCGATCGGCCACAGCGGCACCGCTGTCGGGACAACCGGCTCGTCCTCGTCCACCCCGGCCTTGATCCGCACCCGGTGGTTGTGCGGGACCGAGTAGAGATGGTAGACGACCTCGAATCGCGGGCTGTCCTCTCGACCGGGGTACATGAGGTAGTCCACGGCGGTGAGGTCCATCAGCATGTCGAACCGGAGCGCCGCGTCGTCCCGGCAGAACCGCAGGACCTCGGGGAGCGCCGCGAGGTCCACCAGGAGCGTGTGGTCACCGTGGTCGGCGTGCGAGGCGAGCACGGCGGGGCCGAAGCGCTCGGTCAGCCGGACGACGATGTCGGAGCCGTTCATCCGAGGGGCGCTCGCGGCCGGCCTAGTACCGCTGCCGCCCCACGGCGATCTTTTCCTGGAGCTTCATCAAGCCGTCGAGCACGCTCTCCGGCCGGGGCGGGCAGCCCGGGATGTAGATATCCACGGGCAGGATCGTGTCGATGCCCTGCACGGTCGCGTAGTTGTCGTAGAACCCGCCGGTGCAGGTGCAGACGCCGAAGGCGACCACCCACTTCGGCTCGGTCATCTGGTCATAGACCCGGCGGAGGACGGGCGCCATCTTGTGGCTGATCGTGCCCACCACGAACAGGACGTCGGCCTGGCGCGGCGAGAAGCGCGGGAGCCCGGCGCCGAAGCGGTCCACGTCGTAGTGGGAGCAGGCGGCAGCCATGTACTCCATGCCGCAGCACGCCGTCACGAACGGGTACTGGAAGATGGAGTACTTCCGGGCCCAGCCGAGCGCCGCGTCGAGCTTCGTCGTGAAGAAGTCCGCTACTCCCACTGGAGCCCTCCCTTCCGCCAGACGTAGAGCAGCCCCAGCATGAGGATCCCCAGGTACACGACCATGGTGACGAAGCCGTAGAGGCCGAGGCTCCGGTACACCACCGTCCACGGAAAGACGAACATCAGCTCGATGTCGAAGATGATGAAGAAGATCGCGGTCGTCGAGAATTTGATCGCGAACCGGCCCTCCGGCCGCGCGAGGACGTCCTTGCCGCACTCGAAGGTCTCGAGCTTGATCGGGGTACTTCGCCGCGGGCCGAGGAGCGCCGGCAGGTACGCCAGGAGACACGCCACGCCGAGGGAGATCGCAAACACCATCACGATCGGCACGTAGTGCATCACTCCGACTCCGGAGCCGGGCACGCGGCCTCGACCTGGCGCTTCGCGTGATAGGACGAGCGCACGAGCGGCCCGGCCTCGACGTGGCGGAACCCGAGCGTGCGGCCGTCGGCGGCGAGCGCGTCGAACTCCGCGGGGGGCACGTAGCGCACCACCGGGAGGTGCGCGGGGGAGGGCCGGAGGTACTGCCCGAGGGTGAGGAGCTGGACGCCCGCCGCCCGGAGGTCCGCCATGGTGGCGCGGACCTCGTCCGCCGTCTCGCCGAGCCCCAGCATCATCCCCGACTTCGTGACCGGCTCCGTCGGATGCCCGCTCGCCCGCCGGAAGAGCTCGAGGCTCCGGGCATAGCGGGAGCCGGGGCGCACGGGGCCGTAGAGCCGCGGCACCGTCTCGATGTTGTGATTGAGCACATCCGGCCGAGCCCGGAGCACGGTGTCGAGCGCGGTCTCGGATCCCTGGAAGTCCGGGATCAGCACCTCGACGCGGCAGGCCGGCGCCTGGCCCCGGATGGCCGCGATCGTCCGGGCGAAGATCTCGGACCCGCCGTCGGCCAGATCGTCACGGTTGACGCTCGTCACGACGACGTGCTGGAGCCCCATCTCGGCGACCGTGCGGCCCACCCGATCGGGCTCGCCCCAGTCCTCCCACTCGGGTCGGCCGTGCGTCACCGCGCAGAACCCGCAGCGCCGGGTGCACACGTCCCCGAGGATCATGAAGGTCGCCGTCCGCTCCTCCCAGCACTCGCCGATGTTGGGGCAGCGGGCCTCCTCGCAGACCGTGTGGAGGTTCCGCTCGCGCATCAGCGCCTTGAGGCGCAGATAGTTGGGACCGCCGGGCGCACGGACTTTGAGCCAGGCCGGCTTGCGCGCCTGGGGGTCCCGAAGGGCGTCGGGCTGGATGACGGGAAGCGTCAGCGTCATACGCGGCAAGGACTTGCGTCGCTGGTCATTATGCCACAGCGGCCCAAGGCGCGACCCCTCCCCCTCAAATCACAACGGGGCTCCGGACCGGAGCCCCGTGGCTCCCCACGCGCGGGGAAGAAGTGGTGCCGAAGGGGGGACTCGAACCCCCACGGGTTACCCCACACGCCCCTCAAACGTGCGCGTCTGCCAGTTCCGCCACTTCGGCGCAGGGCGTATGATGCCGACCCGTCGCGCGCCTTGTCAAGGCCGACGCCGGGGTCCGGCCTTTACTTCCCCGTAGTTCGGGCGGACCGGCGCGCGTGGAGTCCGCGGACCTCCGCGCCGGACCCCGCTCAGCCCTCGCGGAGCCGCGGGTTGAACGCCTCCCGCAGCCCCTCGCCGAACAGGTTGAACGCCAGGACGACGACCAGGATCGCCGTGCCCGGGATCAGGGTGAGCCATGGCGCGTCGAAGATGAACCGCTTGCCGTCGGCGAGGATGTTGCCCCAGGTCGCGTCGGGAGGGGGGACGCCGAAGCCGAGGAAGGACAGGCTGGACTCCGTCAGGATCGCTCCGGCCACGCCGAGCGTCGCGGAGACCAGGACCGGCCCGAGCGCGTTCGGCACGAGGTGGATCCCGATCATCCGGGCGCCGCGCGCCCCCGCGGCCTGCGCGGCCTGCACGAACTCCCGCTCGCGGAGCGACAGGATCTCCGCGCGCACGAAGCGCGCCGTCCCCTCCCAGCTGGTGAGCCCGATCACGATCATGATGTTCCAGATGGAGGGCCTCAGGATCGCCACCACGGTGAGGATGAGGAAGAAGGTGGGAAAGGAGAGCATGACGTCGATCAGCCCGGAGACCAGCGAGTCCACGGTGAGGAGCCGCAGCCGGCCGATCCCGATGCGGGTCGGCCCGTAGTAGCCGGCCAGCCCGCCGATCGCGATCCCGATCGCCACCGCGAGACCCACCGCGACGAAGCCGACCGAGAGCGACACGAACGCCCCTTCCAGCATCCGCGCGAAGACGTCGCGCCCGAGCTCGTCGGTGCCGAACAGGTACACCCCGAGCCGCGGCCAGCTCGCGGCGGGCACCGACTCCCGGTGGGGCCGCGCGAAGGGGCCCTGGAGCCGATCGGGCAGCCGGACCTCTCGGGGATCCAGGATCGGATGGGCGCCCTTCGTCACGGCGAGCCCGATCAGCGCGACCAGGAAGAAGGTGAGGACGACGGCCAGCCCGACCACGGCCGGGCGGTTCCGGCGGAACGCCCGCCAGATGGCGCGGCCCGGCGAGTCCCCGCGGGCGGCGGCGGTCACAGCCGGATCCGGGGGTCGACCAGCATGTAGAGGATGTCCGACAGGAGCGTGCCCATCACGGTGAGGAGAGCCGCGATGAAGTTGAGCGCGATCACCACCGGGTAATCCCGCGCCAGGATCGCCTCGTACCCAAGCCGGCCGATCCCCGGCCACGCGAAGATCGTCTCGAAGATGACGCTCCCGCCGATCAGCCCCGGGATGAGGAGCCCGAGCATCGTGACGAACGGCAGGAGCCCGTTGCGGAGGGCGTGCCGGTACAGCACGTCGTCCTCCGGCAGCCCCTTGGCGCGCGCGGTGCGCGTGTAGTCGGAGCCGATCACCTCGAGCATCTGGGAGCGGACGTAGCGGGACAGGACGGCAATGCCCGCCGCCGCGCCGAGGAGCGACGGGAGCACGAGGTGCCAGGTGCGGTCCATGATCTGCCGCCAGAGCCCGGCCGGCTCGCGGCCGAACGTCTGGATCCCGATCACGTCCACCTGGAAGGTCTGCACGACGAAGATGATCGCCAGGTACGAGAGATAGAAGCCGGGCACCGAGATGAGCGCGAATACCAGCACCGTCGTCACGCGGTCGAACCAGGAGTCGCGGCGGACCGCGCTCGTAATCCCGAGGGGGAACGCGAAGCACCAGACCAGGATCGTCCCGACCACGAAGAGCGGGAGGCTGTTCCACGCGCGCCCGAGGATCTTCGGCAGGACCGGCTGGTTGTCCTTGAACGCGCGGAGCTGCCCGGTGAACAGGCGCTTGTAGAACAGGCCGTACTGGACGTGGAGCGGCCGGTCGAGCTCGAACGCCGCCCGGTACCGGGCCAGCTGCTCCTTCGTGAACCGGGGATTCAGGGGGTCGATCTGGCTCGGAGCGCCCGGCGCCAGGTGGATGACGAGGAACGAGACCACCGAGATCAGGAAGAGGCTCCAGAGCTTGCGCCAGCACGCCCGGAGCAGGAACGGGATCATCGCCTAGCCGGCGCTCAGCTCCGGCCGGAAGGGCGGGAGCACCGGCCGCGGCGTCTTGAGCCACTCGTTGAAGTGGAAGTTGATCCGGCCCAGGCGGTTGGGCTCGAACGGCAGGTACTGCGGGGTGCCGTCCGGCCGGCGCACCTCCCGCACGATCTTGCCGTCGAGCAGCGCCAGGCTCCGGCGGACGTAGAGGAACGTGTACGGCTGATCGTGGGCGATCAAGCGATGGAGCTCGCGCGCCATGGCCGTCTGGCGCGCGTCGTCGTACTCGCGGCGGATCCGCACCATGAGCGCGTCGGCGCGGGGGTTCACGTATCCGACGAAGTTGAGCTGCTGCGGGCCGGCCTGGCTCGAGTGGAAGATCTGGTAGATGTCCGCGTCGAGCCCCATCGCCCAGCCGAGCACGACCGCGTCGAAGTCGAGCTTGTTCACGCGCTCGCGGATGAAGACCGCCCACTCGAGCGCCAGGATCTCGACCTTGACCCCGAGGCGCCGCCAGGCGTTTTGGACGATGACCATGATCGCCTGGCGCTCGTCGTTCCCGGAGTTCGTGATGAGCGTGAACTCGAGGGCCTTGCCGTCCTTCTCGAGGATGCCCTGCGCGTTCTTCCGCCAGCCGGCCTCGGCGAGAAGCCGCGCCGCCCCCTCCGGGTCGTAGGGCACCGGCGCGACGTCGGGATCGTAGTACGCGGTCTGCTGGGGGAACGGGCCTGTCGTCCGCCGGCCCTGACCGTAGAGGACGTACCGGATGATCTCGTCGACGTTGATCGCCATTCCGAGGGCGGTCCGGACCCGCACGTCCTGGAAGACCGGCCGCCGGAGGTTGTAGCCGATGTAGCTATACCCGAGGCCCAGCACCGAGTTCACGTGGAAGCGCGGATCGTTCTGGAGGCGCGCCACCTGGTGGGCCTGGGCCGTGTAGCCGTCTGAGGTGCCCGCGTAGAAGGCAAGCTCCGCTGTCAAGGCGTCGGGGAGGATCCGGATCAGGTACTCGCGGAAGTTCGGCGGCCCCTCCCAGTACCCGTCGTCGCGCTGGAGCCGGATCGAGACGTCGCTGTCCCAGGAGGCGAACCGGAACGGCCCGCTCCCGACGGGCCGGCGGTTGAGGCTGGAATCCCGCACGCTGAAGGCCGCTGGATCCTTGCCGGCCGCGCGCGCCTCAGCGGCGAGGGCCTCGCGGTCCAGCAGGTGCTCGGGGAGAATCCCCATCCCCCAGCTCTCGAAGCCGGGCTGGAAGAGCTCCCGGTAGATCACGCGGACGGTGTAAGGATCGGGCGTCTCGACCGTCTTGATCGGCTCGAAGTCCGAGACGCGCGGCGAGAGGTTCCGGGGATCCATGATCGTCTCGTAGGTGAAGCGCACGTCGCGGGACGTGAGCTCGCGGCCGTCGTGGAATCGCACGCCGCGCCGGAGATGGAAGACGATCACCGGGTTCTCCTCGGTCGGCCGCACGTGCGCCTCCGCCGCCGCGCGCGCGGACGCGGGATCCGGCGCCGTGACGTAGCGGAGCGGGTCGAGCTTCGTCACGTACCCGCCGAGGAGCCGGTCGAGCTGCGCGAAGAAATCCTGGTCCACGGCGCGGAGCGCGAACTGGATCCGCGACGGGCGGCGGACGGTGACCCGGATCGGCGCCGCCGGAGGGGCCGGGCGCCCCGGGCCGCGAGCGGGGCCGGGGAGGGAAGGGGGCGCGACGTCCACGACGGTCGTCTCCGCGGGCAGCACGGTCATCGCCTCCACGCCGCGGAGCGTCGCATGGCCGGCGGTCTGCGCGGCCCGGAGGCGCGCCAGGAGGGCCGGGGCCGCGGCGGTCGTGCCGTCGGGGAGGCGGAGCGTGTCGTCGGCGAAAAGGTAGGCCTCCTCGCGGATCTGCCACGACTCGGCCAGGCGGCCGCGGAAGGAGAGGTCGAGGTCGCGGTCGATCAGCCCCTCGAAGACCTCCGAATTGACCTCGCTCGAGGCCGAATCGGCGGACAGCGCCGGGTTCAGGACGACCGCGTCGGCGATCGAGCTGCTGATGTAGCGGGTGAGGCGTCCGGGGTCGCCGCGAGCCTGGTTCTCGAATGTCGGGACCCAGAAGTAGGACTGGAGCAGGACGAGACTCACCAGCGTCGGAGCGGCCAGGAGCAGGAGCTTCGTCGACCGCATGCTCGCGCCCGCTAGCCGTCCGTCTCAGCTCGCGACGGCATCATGCTCGACCACCTCGAGGTCCAGCGCGGCCGCGATGAGCGCGCGGGTGTACGCGTGCTGGGGCCGCTCGAAGATCTGGGCGGTCGGCCCCCGCTCGACGATCGCGCCGGCGCGCATGACGATCACCTCGTCGCTCAGCGCGCGGATCACCCGGAGGTCGTGGCTGATGAACAGATAGGCGAGCCGGTGCCGCGCCTGGAGCGCCCGGAGGAGCTCGATCATCTGCACCTGGATGGACCGATCGAGCGCCGAGGTGGGCTCGTCGAGGACGATCAGGCGCGGCTTCAGCACGAGGGCCCGCGCCAGCGCCACGCGCTGCCGCTGGCCGCCGGAGAGCTCGTGCGGATAGCGGTCGCGCGCCGCCGGATCGAGCCCAACCTCCCCCAGCACCTCGGCGATCACGGCAGCCCGCTCCTCGTCGGTCCGCCCGATGTCGTGGACCGCCAGCCCTTCGCCCACGATCTGGCCGACCGACTGGCGCGGGGACAGGGAGCCGTAGGGATCCTGGAAGACGATCTGCATCTGGCGCCGCAGGGGACGCAGGGCGTTGGCGCCGAGGCCCTGGATCTCGCGGCCCTGGAACTGGATCCGACCCTCGCTCCGGAGGAGCCGGAGCAGCGCCAGGCCCAGCGTCGTCTTGCCCGAGCCGCTCTCGCCCACGACGCCGACCGTCTGCCCTTCCCGCACGGCGAGGCTGATCCCGTCGACCGCCTTCACGTAGTCCACCGTCCGCCGCAGCACGCCCGCCTTGATGGGGAACCAGACCTTCACGTCCTCGGCCGCCATGACGACCGGTCCCTGGCCGGCCTCGCCGGGCTGGCGGGGGGCGGGCTCGGCCGCCAGCAGGCGCCGGGTGTAAGGATGCTGGGGCCGCTCGAAGACCTCGGCAGCCGGGCCGGCCTCGACGACCTCGCCCTGGCTCATGACCGCGATGCGCTTGGCCATCTTCCGCACGATCGCGAGGTCGTGCGTGATCAACAGCAGCGCCATGCCGAAGCGCGCCTGGAGGTCGCGCAGGAGCTTCAGGATCTGCGCCTCGATCGTCACGTCGAGCGCGGTCGTCGGCTCGTCGGCGATCAGGAGATCGGGCTCGTTGGCGAGCGCCATGGCGATCATCACGCGCTGGCGCTGGCCGCCCGAGAGCTGGTGCGGATACGCGTCGAGCCGTCGCTCGGCCTCCGGCAAGCCGACGAGCCGCAGGAGCTCCACGGTCCGCGCCCGCGCCGCCCGCCGGCCGAGGCCCTTGTGGACGAACAGGACCTCGTTGATCTGCTTCTCGATGGTGTGCAGCGGGTTGAGCGAGGTCATCGGCTCCTGGAAGATCATCGCGATCCGGTTGCCGCGCACCTGTCGCAAGGTCGCCTCGGCGGCGCCCAGGAGCTCCTGCCCCTGGAAGCGGATGCTGCCGGACGGGTGCCGGGCGATCGGATACGGCAGGAGCTGCAGGATGGACAGCGCGGTGACCGACTTGCCCGAGCCGCTCTCGCCCACGAGCCCGACGGTCTCTCCCTTCTGGATGTCGAGCGCCACGTGGCGCACGGCCGGCACCTCCCCGGCGGGCCCGTCGAACGACACCGACAGGTCGCGGATCTCGGGGAGGGGCAGGGTGGCCATTAGGCGGTCTTCCGGGGGTCGAACGCGTCGCGCACCGCTTCGCCGACGAAAACCAGGAGGCTCAGCATCAGGGCCAGGACCACGAACCCGGTGATGCCGAGCCACGGCGCCTGCAGGTTGGCTTTCCCCTGCGCCAGGATCTCGCCGAGCGACGGCGAGCCGGGCGGCAGGCCGAACCCGAGGAAGTCGAGCGCGGTCAGCGTCGTGATCGATCCGTTCAGGATGAACGGCAGGAAGGTCAGCGTCGCCACCATCGCGTTGGGGAGCACGTGGCGGAACATGATCACGCCGTCCCGAACGCCGAGCGCGCGGGCGGCGCGCACGTAGTCGAAGTTCCGGGCCCGCAGGAACTCGGCGCGCACCACGCCGACCAGCGACATCCAGCTGAAGAGTAGCATGAGCCCGAGCAGCCACCAGAACGTCGGCTCGACGATACTGGCGAGGATGATGAGGAGGTACAGCTCCGGCAGGCCGGACCAGACCTCGATGAAGCGCTGGAGGAGGAGGTCCGTCAGCCCGCCGAAGTAGCCCTGCACCGCGCCGGCCGCGACCCCGACCACCGAGCTGAGCACGGTCAGCGTGAGGCCGAACAGCACGGAGATCCGGAAGCCGTAGATCAGCCGGGCGAGGAGGTCCCGCCCCTGATCGTCGGTGCCGAGCCAGTTGACCGTCGAGGGCGGCGCCGGCGCCGGCACGGGCAGCTCGTAGTTGATGGTGTCGTACCGGAACGGGATGGGGGGCCAGACGAGCCAACCCTTCGCGCGAATCAATCCGCTGACTGCCGGGTCGCGATAGACCGCCTCGGTCGGGAAGACGCCGCCGAAGGTCGTCTCCGGATAGGTCCGCAGGACCGGGAAGTAGAACCCGCCGTCGTACCGGACGAGGAGCGGGCGGTCGTTCGCGATCACCTCGGCCAGGAGACTGGCCCCCAGCAGCGCCAGGAAGATCCAGAGGGACCAGAACCCCCGCCGGTTCGCCCGGAAGCTGTGGAGACGCCGCCGCGTCAGCGGGCTCAGGCGCCGGGCGGTCCCGCCGCGCAGCACGCGTCAGCCGTCCCGGCGCGCGAAGTCGATGCGGGGGTCGACGGCCACGTAGGTGAGGTCGCTGACCAGGTTCAGCAGGAGGCCGACCAGCGTGTAGATGTAGAGCGTGCCGAACATGATCGGGTAGTCGCGGTTGATCGCCGCCTCGAAGCCGAGGAGTCCCAGCCCGTCGAGCGAGAAGATCACCTCGATCAGGAGGGCGCTGGTCAGGAGGATCCCCACGAAGGCGGCCGGGAATCCGGCCACGACGAGCAGCATCGCGTTCCGGAAGACATGGCCGTAGAGCACGCGCCGCCGGGTCAGCCCCTTGGAGCGCGCGGTCGTGACGTACTGCTTGTTGATCTCCTCGAGGAAGGAGTTCTTGGTCAGCATCGTCAGCGTGGCGAAGCCGCCGACGAGCAGGGCCACGATGGGCAGGGTGATGTGCCAGAGGTAGTCGAGGACGCGGCCCGCCCAGGAGAGCTCGCGCCAGTAGTCCGAGGTCAGCCCCCGGAGGGGGAACCAGTGAAGGAAGCTCCCTCCGGCAAACAGCACGATCAGGAGGATGGCGAAGAGAAACCCCGGGATCGCGTAGCCCACGATGATGACCGCGCTGGTCCACACGTCGAAGGTCGAGCCGTCGCGGACCGCCTTGGCGATCCCGAGGGGGATCGACACGAGGTAGACCAGCAGCGTGGTCCACAGGCCGAGCGAGATCGACACCGGCATCTTCTCGACGATCAGGTCGATGACCCGGCGATCGCGGAAGAAGCTCGTCCCGAAGTCGAACACGAGGTAGCTCCGGACCATCCGGACGAACCGTTCGGGCGCGGGGCGGTCGAAGCCGTACTGCCGCTCGAGCTGACGGATCAGCTCGGGGTCGAGCCCGCGCGCGCCGCGGTACTTCTGCGTCGGGTCGCCCGCCCCGCCGCCGCCCGGCGCGGCCCGTCCCGTGCTGGTCTCGCCGCCGCCGGTTCCGCCGACCCGCGCCGTCGCCTCCACCGCCTGGCCCCGGAGGCGCGAGAGCATCACCTCCACGGGCCCGCCGGGGGCCGCCTGCACGACGATGAAGTTGATGACCAGGATGCCGAAGAGCGTGGGGACGATCAGGAGCAGGCGTCGGACGAGATAGGCGAGCATCGGCGGGGGCTCGGGCTACTTGGGCACCTCGCCCTTGCGGCGGGCGAGCGCGGCCTCCTTCTGCGCGTCGACCCACCAGGTGTCGAATCCGAGCGCGAATCTCGGCGGCACCGGCGGCCGCCCGAACTTGTCCCAGTAGGCGACCCGGAAGGCCCGGATGTGCCAGTGAGGGATCACGTAGTGGCCCCACAGGAGGACCCGGTCGAGGGCGCGGGTCCGGGTCACCAGGCTCGCGCGGTCGGGTGCCTGGATCACGAGGTCGATGAGCCGGTCCACGGCGGGATCTTGGATCCCGGCGAGGTTCCGGCTCCCGTGCTCGCCCGCCGCCGGGGATCCCCAGAAGTCGCGCTGCTCGTTGCCGGGGGAGAGCGACTGCCCCCAGACGGCGACGATCATGTCGAAATCGAAATCGTCCTGTCGCTTCTCGTACTGGGCCGGGTCCACGGTCCGGACGCGCGCGGTGATGCCCAGCCGCTCGAGGTTTTTGGCGAACGGCAGCGCGATCCGCTCCCAGGTCGGGTCGTCGATCAGGATCTCGAACTGCATCGGCTCCCCGCGGGCGTTCACCAGCTTCTGGCCCTTGACCGTCCAGCCCGCCTCGCCGAGGAGCCGGAGGGCCTCGCGCGCGCCGTCCCGGATGTTGCCGCTCCCGTCGGTCGCGGGCGGCTGGTATTCCTTGGTGAAGACCTCGTCGGGCACCTTGCCGCGGAGCGGCTCGAGGATCTTCAGCTCCTCGGCGCTCGGCAGGCCACTGGAGGCGAGCTCGGAGTTCGAGAAGTAGCTCTTGGTCCGCGTGTAGGCGCCGTAGAAGAGGTTCTTGTTGCTCCATTCGAAGTCGAACGCATAGCCGAGCGCGCGGCGCACCCGGGCGTCCTGGAAGATCGGGCGGCGGGTGTTGAACACGAAGCCCTGCATGCCGGTCGGGACCTCGTTCTTGATCTCCTCCTTCCGGATGAGCCCCGCCGTCACCGCGGGCGAGGTGTAGGCGGTCGCCCAGTTCTTCGCCGAGTTCTCCTCGCGGAAGTCGTACTCCCCCGCCTTGAACGCCTCGAGCGCGACGGTCCCGTCCCGGTAGTAGTCGAAGCGGATCGAGTCGAAGTTGTCCCGGCCCACGTTGACCGGCAGCTTCGCCGCCCAGTAGTCCTTCACGCGCCGGTAGGTGATCGAGCGGCCCGGGTCGACGGCCTCGACCCGGTAGGCGCCGCTGCCGAGCGGCGGCTCGAGGGTCGTCTTCTCGAAGTCCCGGTGACTCCAGTAGGCGCGCGACAGCACCGGCAGCTGCCCGACGATCAGCGGGAGCTCGCGGTTGTCCCCGGGGCCGAAGCTGAAGCGCACCTTCCGGTCCCCGACCTTCTCGGCCTTGGCGACCTGGGCGTAGTAGCTGCGATAGAACGGATGCCCCTTCGCCTTCAGCGTGTCGAACGTCCAGATGACGTCCTCGGCCGTGATGGGAGTCCCATCGTGGAAGCGAGCCTGGGGCCGCAGCGTGAACGCCACCCACGAGCGGTCGGCCGGCACCTCGATGCTCTCGGCCACGAGCCCGTACTGCGAGAAGGGCTCGTCCGCCGACGAGACGGTCAGGGTGTCGAACACCCCGCTCATCCCGGCGGCGACGACCCCCTTGAGGACGAAGGGATTGAGCGTGTCGAAGGTGCCGATGGCCGCGAGCTTGACGTCGCCGCCCTTGGGCGCCTCCGGATTGACGTAGCTGAAGTGGGGGAACCCGGCCGGATACCGGAGGTCGCCGTGCATCGACAGCGCGTGGCTCGTCGTGACCTTGGCCCCGGCCGCCTGGGGCAGCGCTGGCCGGGGCAGGAGGAGTCCGCCGACGGCGAGCAGCAGCACGCCGACGCGGCCCAGCCGCGGTCGCCCGCGCCGGGACGGGCTCACGCGCTCGCCCACTCGCGGTCGCTCCGTTACTTCGGCACCGCGGGCGGCGCGCCCGGCGCGGCGGGAGCGGGCGCCTCGGCCGGCGCCGCCGGCGCGTTCAGAGGCACGACCGACTGCGCGCGGGACGAGAACTTCGCGAGCCCGAACGAGGTGAGCATGAACAGGATCGCGACCACGGTCGTGATCTTGCCCAGGATGGTCGGCGTCCCCATGGAGCCGAAGACCGCCTGGCTCCCGCCGCCGCCGAAGGCCGAGCCGATGTCGGCGCCCTTGCCGGCCTGGAGCAAGACGATGCCGATGATGGCGAGACAGACGAGCACGTGCACGACGATCAGGAGGTAGTACATGAAAGGCTCCTCACTCGCGCCCGGGGGGACCCGTGGTCCCCCGGCGCTCCGCATCGATCAGGTGGCCCGATGGGGCCATGGTTCGTCCACGTTCGCAAGACGGCGGTGAGGGCCCCCATCGGGCGCTCAGCGCGCGAGTACTCCGGCCCGGCCCTTGGCCTCGAGTCCGGCCCGGACGATGCCGATGAAATCGGAGGCCTTGAGGCTTGCCCCGCCCACGAGGGCGCCGTCGATGTCGGGCTCGGTCATGAGCGCCGGGGTCACCTCGGGCTTGACGCTGCCGCCGTAGAGGATGGGGCACGCGGCCGCCACGGCCGGACCGGCCAGGCGTCCGAGCGCGAGGCGGAGCTGCGCGTGGACCTCGGCCGCCTGAGCAGGCGTCGCGGTCTGCCCCGTCCCGATGGCCCACACCGGCTCGTAGGCGAGCCAGCACCGGCCGGCCTCGTCGGTCGACCGCTCGCCGAGCGCGGCGTCGAGCTGGCCGGTGACCACCGCGAGCGTCCGCCCGGCGGCGCGCTCGGCCGCCATCTCGCCGACGCACACGAGCGGCGTCAGCCCCTGGCCGAGCGCGGCGGTCACCTTCCGCCGCACCGTCGCGTCCGTCTCTCCGAGCCCGTGCCGCCGCTCGGAATGCCCGAGGATGACGACGCGGGCGCCCGCATCCCAGATCTGCGCCGGCGACACGCAGCCGGTGAAGGCCCCGGCGGCCTCCCAGTGCGCGTCCTGGGCGCCGAGGATGATGGCCGAGCCCGCCAGCACCTCGGCGACCGCGGCCAGCGCGGTGAACGGCGGGCAGATCGCGATGCGGATCTCCGCGAGACCGCGGCTGCCGTCGCGGACGGCCGCCGCGAGCGCGCGGGCCTCCGCGAGGGTCGTGTGCATCTTCCAGTTCGCCGCGATCACCGGGGGTCGGGACGTCGCGCCCTGCGCCATCACGCGCCCCTCACGCCTCGTCCAGGGCGGCGACGCCCGGCAGCGTCCGTCCCTCCAGGTACTCGAGGAACGCGCCGCCGCCGGTCGACAGATAGCCCATCCGATCGGCCACCCCGGCCGCCTGGACGGCCGCGACGGTGTCGCCGCCGCCGATGACGGACAGGGCGGACGAATCCGCCACGGCCCGGGCCAGCCCGAGCGTGCCCGCCGCGAACGGCGGCCGCTCGAAGACCCCCATCGGCCCGTTCCAGATGATGGTCCGGCTGTCGCGGAGCGCCTCGGCGAAGTGCCGCACGGTCGCCGGGCCGATGTCGAGGCCCATGCGGTCGGCGGGGATCGCGCGGCTCTCGACGACGTGGCCCTCGAGGGCGTCGGGGGAGTCGGCAATCACGGTGTCGACGGGCAGGCGGAGGTCCACGCCCCGCGCCCGCGCCTGGTCGAGCAAGCGGCGGGCCGTGTCGACGAGGTTGGCCTCGAGGAGCGAGCGGCCCACCGCGTGCCCCTGCGCGCAGAGGAACGTGAACGCCATCCCGCCGCCGACCAGGAGCCGGTCGACCCGGCCGAGGAGCGACTCGATCAGGGCGAGCTTGTCGGAGACCTTGGCGCCGCCGAGGATCGCGACGAGGGGGCGCGCGGGCGCGTCGAAGATCCGCGCGAGCGCGGTGAGCTCCTCCTTCATGAGGAGCCCGGCCACCGCGGGCCGGAGATGGCGCGTGATGCCCTCGGTCGAGGCGTGCGCCCGATGGGCCGCCGCGAATGCGTCGTTCACGTACGCGTCGCCCAAGCGGGCCAGGGCCCGGGCGAACTCCGGGTCGTTCGCCTCCTCGCCGGCATGGAAGCGCAGGTTCTCGAGGAGCAGCACGCCCCCGGGCGGGAGCGCCCGCGCCTGGGCCTCGGCGGCCGACCCGATGCAATCCGGCGCGAGCGGGACCGATTCCCCGAGGAGCGCCCCGAGCCGCCGCGCGACGGGCGCCAGCGAGTACTTCGGCTCGGGGCCGCCCTTCGGTCGACCGAGGTGCGATGCCACGACCATCGCGCCGGCGCCGCGCGCGCGCGCGAGGCGAAGCGTCGGGAGCGCCGCGCGGATGCGCGCGTCCTCGCTCACCTCACCGTCCCGGCCGAGCGGGACGTTGAAGTCCACCCGCACGAACAGCCGGCGGCCCCGGACGTCCAGATCCTCGATCGTGCGCTTCGACATGGCGGGGGGGCGCCGCCGGGGCAGGCCCGGGGGAGCCGGAGTCCGGTGTCTACCGGCTCCGGCCCATGAACGTGACCAGATCGCGCACGCGGCTCGAGTAACCCCACTCGTTGTCGTACCAGGCGAGAACCTTCACGAGTGCGCCGTCCACGATCGCCGTCGACAGCCCGTCCACGATCGCGGAGTGGGCGTCGCCGTTGAAGTCCACCGAGACGAGCGGCTCGTCGGTGTAGCCGAGGATGCCCTTGAGGGGCCCGGCCGCCGCGGCCCGGAACGCATCGTTGACGGCCTCGACGGAGGCCGGCCGCTCGAGCTCCGCCGTCAGATCGACGACCGACACGTTGGGCGTCGGCACCCGGATCGAGATGCCGTCCAGCTTGCCCTTAAGCGACGGGAGGACGAGCCCGACCGCCTTGGCGGCGCCGGTGGTCGTGGGGATCATGGACAGCGCGCCGGCGCGCGCGCGTCGGAGATCCTTGTGCGGGAAATCCTGGATGTTCTGGTCGTTCGTGTAGGCGTGGACCGTGGTGCAGTAGCCGCGGCGGATGCCGAACCGATCGAGCAGGACCTTGGCGACCGTGGCGAGGCAGTTCGTGGTGCAGGAGGCGTTCGAGACCACGTGATGCTTCGCGGGGTCGTAGGCCTGCTCGTTCACGCCGAGGACCACGGTCACGTCCGGGTTCGTCGCGGGGGCGGTGATCACGACCTTGTGCGCGCCGGCCTCGAGATGCTTCCCCGCGCTCGCCCGATCGACGAAGCGCCCGGTGGACTCGACCACGACGTCCACGCCGAGCTCCCGCCATGGCAGGCTCCCCGGATCCTTCTGGGCGAGCACCTTGACCTGCCGGCCGTCGACGAAGATCGCGTCGCCCTTGGCCACGACCTCGGGTCCGAAGGTCCCGTGCACGGAGTCGTGCTTCAGGAGGTGGGCGAGCGTGTGTGCATCCGTCAGGTCGTTGACGGCGACGACCTCCAGCCCCGGGGTCCCCCACGCGGCGCGATAGAACACCCGGCCGATCCGACCGAACCCGTTGATGCCCACCTTGAGCGCCATGGCTTCCGGCCTCCCCTTCGTGCGGACGGCGGCTGTTGGCTGTCAGGAACGTCGCGGATTATCAATGATTATAGGGGCCCGGCGCGGGCGGGTCAACGGAAGCGGCCGACGGGCGCGCCTGCCGGTGGATCAGCGCAGGACGACGCGGGCGAGCGTCAGGACCCCCACCGCGGCCGCGTCGGCCGCCCGGAGGGCGCGCGCGGCGGCGCCGACTGTCGCGCCGGTCGTGAGCACGTCGTCCACCAGCAGGATGCGCCGGCCGCGGACCGCGCCCGGACGCGCGACGCGGAACGCGTCCCGGACGTTGGCGCGCCGCGCGTCGGCGTCGAGGTCGGTCTGCGGCGGGGTCGGGCGCACGCGGACAAGGGCTTTCGTCAGGAGCGGCACCCGCCAGCGCTCCGCGCACGGAGTGGCGAGGAGCTCCGCCTGGTTGAATCCGCGCTCGGCGCGGCGTGCCGGATGAAGCGGCACCGGCAGCACGCCGTCCGCCCAGTCCCGGAGCGCGACCGGGACGGCCCGGGGACCGGCCTCGGCCAGGAGGCGCCCGAGCGGCGCGGCCAGCACGGGGCGCCGCCCGTACTTCAGCGCGTGGATCGCCTCCCGCATCCCGTCGCGGTACGGGGCCACGGCGCGCGCGAACGCGTAGGGCGGTGGGAGGCGCCGGCACGCGTCACACGGCAGCCCCTCGGGGAGCCCCGGGAAGGGCTCGCCGCACACGGGGCAGCCCGGGCCCACGCCGACCGGTAGTGCCGCCCAGCAGGGACCACAGAACGGCCGGCGGGCGGGATCGTCCGAGCGGGTCGCGCAGATCGGGCAGACGGCCGGAAAGACGAGATCGAGAACGGGATCGAGCCAGCGGGCGACGGCGAGGGCCATCGGTGGGCCCCCCAGGCCGGCCGGCTCAGCCGGCGGCGGCCTTGTCCTCGCGCTCGAGGCGCCGCTGACACTCGATGCAGTAGCGCGCAAACGGCAGCGCGTCGAGCCGCTTCTCGCCAATCGGCTCCCCGCACCGCTCGCACTCCCCGAAGCCGCCTTCGTCGAGCTTGCGGAGCGCGGTCATCACCTCGCGCAGGAGCCGGCGGTCGCCGTTGCCGAGCTCGAACTGGAACTCACGGTTGTATGCGGTGTTGGCCTGGTCGCCGAGGTCCTTGGTCGCCTCCTCGTCGAGGCCCTTCTCGTAGACCTGGCTGCGGCCGACCTCGCTCTCGAGCTGACGGCGCTTGGCCACGAGCGTTTCGCGCAGCTGCTTCAGTCGCTGCTGTGCCAGCTTGGTCGCCATCGCCACCGCGCGCCTCCCCGGCGCCGGCGGTTTCTGACGCGCCCGGCGCGTTAGGTCACCCTATAACATGTGCTCCCGGGGGTGTCCAGCGCCGCGGCCCTCACGCCTCGATCGGCACCTCCGGCGCGTCGCCCCACAGACGATCGAGCGCGTAGAAGGTCCGCGTCTCGGGCAGGAAGACGTGCACGACCACGTCGCCGTAGTCGAGCAGCATCCAGCCCGAGGCGGCCACGCCCTCGCGGTGGATCGGGCGGTGCCCCGCGGCCTTGAGCGTCATCTCGACCGCCTCCGCGATCGTCGACACGTGGGTCGTCGAGGTGCCGGTGCAGAGGACGAAGTAATCGGCGATCCCGGACAGCGCCGCGAGGTCGAGGACCTGGAGCGCCTGCGCCCGCTTGTCCAGCGCGGCGCGCGCTGACAGCCGGGCCTTCTCCACGACGGGACCAGGCACGCTAAGCCGGCTCGCGATAGAGCGTGTGGTGGGCGATGTATTCGGCCACGCTCAGGGGCACCTGGTATTGCGCGCTCTCGCCGGCGGCGAGGCGCTCGCGGACCTCGCGGGCCGAGACGGGGACGGACCGCGTCTCGACGAGCGCGCACTCGCCGGGCGCCAGCGCCTCCGCGGTCTCCGGCGGCACCCGGCGCCAGCCCGTCCGGCCGAGCCGCCGGAAGACGGCGCGGGCGGTCGCGCCCTCCGGGTCAAACGTGCTGCCAGCCCGGTAACCCACGGCCAGCGTCGCGAAATGCCCGAGGCGCTCCGGCGTCCGCCAGGTGGGCAGATCGAGGAACGTGTCGCTCCCCATGAGGAAGAAGAGGTGAGCGCCCGGCCACTCGCCCGAGAGCGCCTCGACGGTGTCGACGGAATAGGACGGCCCGCTGCGCTCGATCTCGATCGGGCTGGCGACGAACCCCGGATGACCCGCCACGGCGAGGCTCACCATCGCGTACCGGTGGAGCCCCGAGACGAGCCCGCCCCGCGGCTTGTGCGGCGGCGTCCCCGCGGGCACGAACAGGACCCGGTCGAGCGCAAGGCGCTCTCGGAACGCCTCGGCGAGGACGAGGTGTCCCAGATGGATCGGGTTGAACGTGCCGCCCAGGATGCCGAGCCGCCACTCCGCCATCGGCGGCACCTCAGGGGCGGGCTCCCGCCACGGCTACTCGCGGATCTGGCCGGAGCCCATCACCACGAACTTGGTCGTGGTGAGCTCCTCGACGCCAACCGGGCCGCGGGCGTGAAGCTTCGATGTGGAGATCCCGAGCTCGGCGCCCATGCCGAACTGGCCGCCGTCCACCAGGCGGGTCGAGGCGTTGACCAGGACGCAGCCGGCGTCGACTTCCGCCGTGAAGCGCCGCGCGCGGAGGTAGTCCTGGGTCACGATGGCTTCCGCCACGCCCGAGCCGTGACGCCGGATGTGCGCGACGGCCTCGTCGAAGCTCGGCACCACGCGGATCGCGAGGATCAGATCGAGATACTCCGTGTCCCAGTCGGCGTCGGTCGCCGGCCGGGCCTCCGGCACGAGCTCGCGCGTCCGCGGGCACCCGCGGAGCTCGACGCCCGCGGCGCGGAGGCGCACGGCGACCGCGGGCAGGAACGCCGGGGCGGCGTCGGCGTGCACGAGGAGCGTCTCCATCGCATTGCAGACGCCCGGGCGCTGGGCCTTCGCGTTGAACGCGATGTCGGCCGCCATCTGGAGATCGGCGCCGGCGTCGACGTACACGTGGCAGAGCCCCTTGTCGTGCTTGAGGATCGGGATCGTCGCCCGCTCGGCCACCAGGCGGACGAACGCCTCCCCGCCCCGCGGCACGATGAGGTCCACGTACCGATCGAGCGTGATGAGGACCTCGACCGCCTCGCGGTCGGCCACGTCGATGAAGCCGAGCGCCTCCGCGGGGAGCCCGGCCTTCTCGAGGCCCTTGGCGAGGATCGCCGCGATCACGCCGTTCGACTCGAGGGCTTCGCGCCCCCCGCGCAGCACGCACGCGTTGCCGCTCTTGATGCAGAGGGCGGCCGCGTCGGCGGTCACGTTGGGCCGGCTCTCGTAGATGAATCCGATGACGCCGAGCGGCACGCGGACCTTCGTGATCTCGATCCCGTTCGGCCGCCGCCAGCCGCGCACGATCTCGCCGACGGGGTCCGGGAGGGCGGCGATCTGACGGATCCCGGCCACCATCGCCTCGATCCGGGTGTCGGTGAGCGTCAGGCGGTCGAGGAAGGCGCGCGGGTGGCCCTGCCCGCGGGCGCGCTCGAGATCGGCGCGGTTCGCCTCGAGGACGGCGGGGCTCTTCTCCTCGAGGCCGCGGGCCATGGCCAGGAGGGCGTCGCTCTTCGCGCGGGCGCTCGCGAGCCCCAGGCTCCGGGCGGCCTCGCGCGCGGCGCGGGCGCGCGTCTCGACCAGCTCGCGCACGTCGATCGCCGCCACGGCCCTAGAGTATCACGGGGTCTGCGGGGTCACAGGATGACGAGGTTGTCTCGATGGATGACCTCGTCCGTCACGCGGTACCCCAGGCGCTGCTCGATGTCGGCCGTCTTCGCGCCGCGCAGGAGCTCGAGCTCGCGCGCGTCCAGGCTCACGATCCCCCGGGCGAACTCCCGCCCCTCCGTGTCGCGGACGCCGACCGCGTCGCCGGCCGCGAACTGTCCCTCGACGGCGAGCACGCCGGACGGGAGCAGGCTCTTGCCGCGCTCGACGAGGGCCCGCCGGGCGCCGGCGTCGACGGCGATCGCGCCCTGGACGGGGAGCGCGAAGGCGATCCAGCGCTTGCGCGCCGCCAGGCGGTCGGTGCGCGGCGCGAAGTAGGTGCCGGCCGGCTCGCCCCTCACGATGGCCCGCAGCACCTCGGGCCGCCGGCCGTCCGCGATGACCATGGGAATCCCGGCGGCCATCGCCTTCTGCGCCGCCTGGAGCTTCGTCACCATGCCGCCGGTCCCCACCGGCCCGCCGGCGCCGGCCTGGGCCTCCATCTCCGGCGTGACGGCGTCCACGCGGTCGATGCGCCGGGCGGCCGGGTCGTGGCGGGGGTCTCCCGTGTAGAGCCCGTCGATGTCCGAGAGAAGCACCAAGAGGTCGGCGTCGATCAGGGCCGCCACGAGCG
>CAYXBJ010000016.1:0-33979 GCA_964463175.1 uncultured bacterium | reverse complement strand
GCGCTTCCACGTGGTCGCGTACGACTCGGGGATCAAGCGCAACATCCTCCGCCACCTGACGGCGCAGGGCTGCCGGGTCACCGTGGTGCCGGCGTTCGCCTCGGCCGACGAGGTGCTGGCGCTCCGGCCGGACGGGCTCTTCCTCGCCAACGGGCCGGGCGATCCGGAGGGCGTGCCCTATCTCGCGGAGTCGGTCGGGCGGCTGGCCACGCAGATCCCGACGTTCGGCATCTGCCTCGGTCACCAGATCCTGGCCTTGGCGCTGGGGGCGCGCACGTTCAAGCTGCCGTTCGGTCACCACGGCGCGAACCATCCGGTGCGGGACCTCGGCACCGGGCGGGTCGAGATCACGTCCCAGAACCACGGGTTCGCCGTGGATCCCGATTCCTGCGCGGCGGCCGGGCTCGAGGTCACCCACGTCAACCTCAACGACGGTACCTGCGAAGGCCTGCGACACCGGAGCCTGCCGGTCTTCGCGGTGCAGTACCACCCGGAGGCGGCCCCCGGGCCGCACGACTCGCACTACCTGTTCCGGCGATTCGTCGAGCTCCTCACGCAGTCGAGAGGCAGGTGAGAGGATGCCCCGGTATTTCATCGCCTATCGGAAGACCGAGGAGGCCGGGCAGAAGCCCGAGTGGGCCTCCTTCACGACCGAGTCACCCGCATCGCTCGAGGCGCACGCCATCCGCGAGCGGGTGGACAAGCGGCTCGGGCTGTTCGGCGAGCGGCTGACCGGCGCGGGCGAGGTCCAGTTCCTCGGCTCGGCGCCGCTCGTCGAGTTCCTCGTGCGCCGCGAGGAGGCGCCCCCCGGCGTCTCCATCGTCTACGGCCTGCTGGAGTAGGGAGGTCAGCCGTTGCCCTGGGGACCTGTTCGGTGGCCCTCGACGTGCGGGACCGGAGCTCCGTCTGCCGGAGCGACTCGCCCGGACGCCGGAGCCTGAGCCCATGCCCAAGCGGACCGACCTCAAGAAGATCCTGCTGATCGGCTCGGGGCCGATCGTCATCGGCCAAGCGTGCGAGTTCGACTACTCGGGCACGCAGGCGTGCAAGGCCCTCCGCGAGGAGGGGTTCGAGGTCGTGCTGGTGAACTCGAATCCAGCCACGATCATGACGGACCCGGAGACCGCGGACCGCACGTACGTGGAGCCCCTCACGCCCGAGGTGCTCGAGCGCGTCATCGCGGCCGAGCGCCCCGATGCGCTGCTCCCGACGCTCGGCGGGCAGACCGGGCTCAACCTCGCGGTGGCCCTCGCCGAGGGCGGCGTCCTCGAGCGCTACGGCGTGGAGCTGATCGGCGCGAAGCTCGACGCGATCAAGAAGGCGGAGGACCGCGAGCTCTTCAAGGCGGCCATGCAGAAGATCGGGCTCGAGCTCCCGCACTCGGGCTACGCGCGCTCGATCGAGCAGGCGCGCGAGGTGGTCCGGGAGGTCGGCTATCCGGCCATCATCCGGCCGTCGTTCACCCTCGGGGGCACCGGCGGCTCCGTCGCCTGGAACCCGGAGGAGCTGGACGGGGCGATCCGCTGGGGCCTCCAGCAGAGCCCGGTCGGTCAGGTGCTGGTCGAGGAGTCGGTCATCGGGTGGAAGGAGTTCGAGCTGGAGGTCATGCGCGACCTCCGGGACAACGTGGTCATCGTCTGCTCGATCGAGAACTTCGATCCGATGGGCGTCCACACCGGTGACTCGATCACGGTGGCGCCCGCCCAGACCCTGACCGACAGGGAGTACCAGCTGATGCGGGACGCCGCGCTCGCGATCATCCGCGAGATCGGCGTCGAGACCGGGGGCTCCAACATCCAGTTCGCGGTGAACCCCGCGGACGGACGGCTCGTGGTCATCGAGATGAACCCGCGCGTGAGCCGCTCCTCCGCGCTCGCGTCCAAGGCGACCGGGTTTCCGATCGCCAAGATCGCGGCCAAGCTCGCCGCCGGCTACGCGCTCGACGAGCTGCGGAACGACATCACCCGCGAGACGCCGGCCTCCTTCGAGCCGACCATCGACTACTGCGTGGTCAAGGTGCCGCGGTGGGCCTTCGAGAAATTCCCGGAGGCCGACCAGACGCTCACCACCCAGATGAAGTCGGTCGGCGAGGTGATGGCCATCGGCCGGACCTTCAAGGAGGCGCTCCAGAAGGCGGTCCGCTCGCTCGAGCAGGACCGCGCGGGGCTCGGGCTCGACCGGCCCGTGCCGGATCTCGAGACCCTCCGCGACCGCCTCCGGGTGCCGAATCCCGACCGCCTGCTGTACATCGCGGAGGCGATGCGGCAAGGTCTCTCGCGCGAGGAGATCGGGGAGCTGACGCGTATCGATCCATGGTTCCTCGCCCAGATCGAGGAGCTGATCGCCTTCGAGGCGGCGTTCCAGCGCGACCCGGACCTCTCGCGCGACACGCTCCGCCAGGCCAAGCGCCTCGGCTTCTCCGACCGCCGTCTGGCCGAGCTGTCGGGCCGCGCCGAGGGCGACATCCGGTGCGCGCGACTCGCCCACGGGATCCGCGTCACCTACAAGGTGGTCGACACCTGCGGCGCGGAGTTCGTCGCGCATACGCCGTACCTCTACTCGACCTACGAGGAGGAGGACGAGGCCCCGCCGACCGCCCGCCCGAAGGTGGTGATCCTCGGCTCGGGGCCGAACCGGATCGGGCAGGGCATCGAGTTCGACTACGCGTGCGTGCACGCGGCCTTCGCGCTCCGCGAGGCGGGCGTCGAGGCGATCATGGTCAACTGCAACCCGGAGACGGTGTCGACCGACTACGACACCTCCGACCGCCTCTACTTCGAGCCGCTCACCCTCGAGGACGTCCTCAACATCGTCGAGAAGGAGCAGCCGCTCGGGGTGATCGTCCAGTTCGGCGGGCAGACGCCGCTCAAGCTGGCGGTGCCGCTCGAGCGAGCGGGCGTGCGGATCCTCGGGACCTCGCCGGACGCCATCGACCGCGCGGAGGATCGCGAGCGCTTCGCCGACCTCCTCCGGAAGGTCGGCCTCCAGCAGCCCCCGAACGGCTCGGCGCGCTCCGCCGACGAGGCGGCGCAGATCGCGGCCGGGCTGGGGTACCCGGTGCTCGTGCGCCCCTCCTACGTGCTCGGCGGGCGGGCCATGGAAGTCGTCTACGAGGAGGCGCGCCTCCGCGAGTGGATGCGGGAGTCGGCGCACGTCTCGCCCGACCATCCGATTCTCATCGACAAGTTCCTCGAGGAGGCGCTCGAGATCGACGTCGACGCGCTCTCCGACGGGCAGGACGTCCTGATCGGCGGCGTGATGGAGCACATCGAGAAGGCGGGCATTCACTCCGGCGACTCGGCGTGCGCGCTCCCGCCCTACACGATCGGGGACGACCAGGTGGAGCGGCTGCGCGCCCAGACGCGGGCCCTCGCCCTCGAGCTGGGCGTCGTGGGGCTCCTCAACATCCAGTTCGCGATCAAGAACGACACGATCTACGTGCTCGAGGTCAACCCTCGCGCGTCCCGGACGGTGCCGTTCGTCTCGAAGGCGATCGGGGTGCCGCTCGCCAAGCTGGCGACGCGGGTGGTGCTCGGCACGCGGATCCCCGATCTGGGCGTGCGCGAGGCGGGCGAGCTCCCGCACGTGTCGGTCAAGGAGGCGGTGTTCCCGTTCGTGAAGTTCCCCGGCGTGGACGTGATCCTCGGGCCCGAGATGCGCTCGACCGGGGAGGTCATGGGCATCGGGCGGGAGTTCCGCACCGCGTACCTCAAGTCGCAGCTGGCCGCGGGCTCGACCCTGCCGCGGACCGGCAAGGTCTTCGTGTCGGTCCGGAACCGGGACAAGCGCGCGGCCGTCAACATCGCGCGGAGCCTCGCCGACATGGGCTTCGCGCTCGTCGCGACCCAGGGCACCGCGAAGGTGCTGGCCCGCCACGGGCTCTCCGTGGACGTGATCCACAAGGTGGCCGAAGGCTGGCGCCCGAACATCGTCGACCTCATGAAGCAGGGCGAGATCGTGCTCGTCATCAACACGCCGGAGGATGGCCGCGCCCGGAAGGACTCGTACCTCGTGCGACGCACCGCCATCATGCAGAACATCCCCTACTACACGACGATGGACGGAGCGCAGGCCGCCCTCGAGGCGATCGAAGCGCAGCGCGCCGGCGTCCTGGAGGTGCGGCCGCTCCAGGCGTACTACGAGAGCCTGAAGGCGTGAACCGCGTCGGGAACGGCGCCGGATCGCCCGCAGTTCGCGAGCGCCTCATCGTGGCCCTGGACACGCCGGCCCTGTCCGCTGCCGAGGCGCTGGTGGACCGCCTCGCCGGGGTCATCACGCACTTCAAGGTGGGAAGCGTGCTCTTCACCGCTGCCGGGCCGGCCGCGGTCGAGATGGTGCGGCAGCGGGGCGGACGGGTCTTCCTCGATCTCAAGTACCACGACATTCCGGCGACCGTCGGCGCCGCCGTCGAGGCGGCCGCGCGGCTCGGCGTCGGGCTCCTCACCGTCCACGCCTCGGGCGGCGCGACGATGCTGCGGGCGGCGGTGAAGGCGGCCCGGGCGGCCGGGGAGATGCGACCCCGAATCCTCGCGGTCACCGTCCTCACGAGCCTCGACCGGGCCATCCTTCATGGGGAGCTGGGCGTGCCCATCGCCGTCGAGGGCCACGCGGCTCACCTTGCCCTGCTCGCGCGGGACGCGGGGTGCGACGGCGTCGTGGCCTCGCCTCGGGAAGCGGCACGGCTGAGAACGATCCTGGGCTCGGGGGCTCTGATCGTCACGCCAGGCATCCGCCCGGCAGGCGGCCGGGCGGACGATCAGGTGCGGACCGCCGCACCGGCGGCGGCGATCCGGGCGGGGGCGGACTACCTCGTGGTGGGCCGGCCGATCACGGAGGCCACTGATCCGGCCGCGGCGGCCGCCGCGATCCTCGCCGAGATCCCGGCGTGAGCGCGTCCGAGCGGACGGCCCTCGTCCGGCAGCTGCACGAGATCGGGGCCGTGCGCTTCGGCGAGTTCGTGCTGAAGTCCGGCATCACCTCGCCCTTCTACATCGACCTGCGCGTCGTGATCTCCCACCCCGCGGTGCTGGCCCACGTGGGTCGGCTCCTCGCCGCCGAGGTCGCGCGCTGCCGGGTCGACCGGATCGCGGGCATCCCGTACGCCGGCCTCCCCCTGGCGGTCGCGGCGAGCCTGGCGAGCGGCGTCCCCCTCGTCTACCCGCGCCGTGAGGAGAAGGCGTACGGCACCCGCCGGCGGATCGAGGGCCTGTTCCACCCGGGCGAGCGCGTCGTGGTGATCGACGACATCATCACCGACGGCGCGTCGAAGCTCGAGGCGATCGAGCCCCTCGAGGCTGCCGGCCTGGTGGTGGAGGATCTGGTCGTGCTGATCGATCGGGAGCAGGGCGGGTCGGCGCGGCTCGCCGCGAAGGGCTACCGGCTCCACGCCATCCTCGGCATCTCGGCGTGCTTCGACGCGCTCGCGCAGGCCGGCCTGGTGGAGCCCGGGCTCCTCGAGCGGGCCCGCGCCTTCGTCCGGACCACCCAGCTCGCCTGACGCGCGCGGTCCCTCGGGACCGATCGCGAAGATCTGCGTGTGCTCGAAGATCGCGACGCGCGCGACGCCCGGCGGCAGGACCTCGAGCGACGCCTCGACCTGGGCGCGGACCTCGTCGTCGTACTGGCCGACGTTCACGACGACGTAGCGCACGTACATCGCCCGGAGTCGGGCGACGGCGGCGGGCGCGGGAAACGTGTTCAGGGTGTCGACGTCGGCGGTGTAGCCGGGAGGCGCGACGCCCCCGTAGCCGTTGACGAGCGGATGCCAGTGTGCGGTCGAGGCGAAGAGGCGCACGCTCTCGAAGTGCACCGCGTGCGGCGCATACAGCGGCAGGATCACCACGGCGTCCGGGCCTGGCCGGGCGGCCAGCCACCGCTCGGCGGGACCGGGCTCCGGCGAGACGTGCATCAGGGGCAGCGGCACCGCCCAGACCTCGAGCGCCGCGAGCGCGACCAGCCCGCAGAGCACGACCGCGCGCCACCCCGGTCGGCGGCGCCGCCGCAGGACGGCGGCGGCGCCGAACCCCGCCAGCACCGCGAGCCCGGTCGTGACGAGGATGCCGAAGCGACCCGGGACCCGGAGCGCGTCGAAGCCGGGGATCACCTCGTAGAGCTGCGCATAGAGCGGCCGGAGGCGGACGTGTCCGATCTTCAGCCGCGGCCCGAACGAGGCGATCACTCCCACGAGGGTGAGACCGACGTAGCAGCCCGCGGCGTTGGGCCACCCGAGCCGGCCCAGCCACCCGAGACCCCGGACGGGCGAGGGACCGCCCTGAACCAGTCGCCGCAGCGCCAGCGCGAGCGCGAGACCGAGAAACGGCCAGCCGAACGCGCGCTGGGAGAGACGGATCGGGCCCAGGTGGACGGAGAGCCCGCCGACGGCGAGCCAGTTGACGACCGTCGCCAGGATGAGCCCGGTGAGGACGACGTCGAGCGCTACCGGCCACGCGCGCCCGCGCGGGGCGGCCGCGGGCGACCCCGGCGCCCGCATCGGCTGACGCCAGGCCAGGACGATGCTGACGAGCGCGAGGAGCAGTGTCACGACCCCCGGGAACAGGATCGCTTCGTTGCCCCGGAAGGGCTCGGTCACGTCGCCGAGCCAGTGGTTCGTCGCGGGCGTGGCGAGGTAGGACACCGGCCGGGCCGCGTATTGGGCGATCTCCTCGAGGGGCCGGACCAGGCCGATCTCGGTCCGGACCGATCCGTACGCGAGGAAGAACGGGAGGAGGAGCAGTCCCACCAGCGCTCCCACGACCGCGCCGCGCGCGATCAGGCGACCGAGAGGCGGGCGCGATGCGGGCAGCGCGAGCCAGGCCAGGAAGACGGAGACCGCGATCGCCGCGAAGAACGCGTGATACCCGGACGACAGGGCCTGGAGCAGGAATGCGGCCCCCGCGAGCCAGAGATCGCGCCAGCGACCCGCCGATCGCGCCGCGCGATGGAGGCCGAGGAGCACGAGCGGCAGCCACTGGTGGCTGAGCACCTGGATGTGGCCCAGCTGGCCGAACCGGAAGTGCGAGAAGGCGTAGAGGACCGCCGCGATTGCCGCTGCGCCGGCGTCGCCCGTGAGATGGCGCACGAGCCAGAACATGGCGAGGCCGGTCAGGGGGAAGGTGGCGAGCCAGACGAGGTTGTGAGCGAGGAGCGGCCCGGCCCCCGCGAGCCGCGCGGGCTCGACGAGGGGCAGCAATCCCACCAGGTGCTCGGTGTACGCGAGCGTGCCGCGGCGCGGGTGGAACATGTTGGCGTCGAAGAACCGAAGCGGCGCGGTCGCGAGCGCGTGAACGTCCCACGCCAGGATCCACGTCGTCAGGAGCGGGTCGCCGAGGTCGGCGACCATCGTGCCGAGCTCGGCGGCCGCCGGCCATGTGAGGACCACCGCGAGCACGGTCAGCAGCAGGGCAACGAGCAGGCTCTGACGGACGAACGCGAGCATCACGCGTGGGCGGGCCCGCCCGTCGGCCCGTGATCGGCGCCGGCGGGGCCGCGCGTGGCCGTGTCGGGGCCTGTCAACGCCGCGGCGCCGACGATGCGCGCGGGCGCGTCAGTCGCGGCGCGTGCCGGGCGGCGAGGGCAGTGGCGTCGGGATGTGGAACCCGTAGCGCTGGCGCAGAAGGTCCACCAGCGCGGCGGGGAGAATCTCGCTGGCGCCGAGACAGTACTGGCAGATGAGGCGCACGTCGCCCGTCCAGAAGTCCGACCAGAGCGCGACCTTGTGGAACATCTCGATCTGGTTCGTGTGGGTGGTCCAGGAGAGGAGATGCAACCGGCACGACGGGCAGACGTATTGCCGAGGGTTCTCCGGAATCGGCTTACGGTCAGAGTCGCTCGCCATCCCCACTCCCGGGGCATGGGGCCCCGCGTCCTGAAGTGCCGGTGAACACCTCCTAATAACGTAGAATCCTGTGATCTGGCAAGAAGCGCGGGAGGAGACGGGGGATGGTGGCGCCCCCCTGCGGTCGGCTCGGGACCCCTCCAATCAATGTAAGTGTCTATAACCATTGCTGTTTTTATCTGGCGAGCCCTTCCGGGAGTCGCGCCGCGCTGTTTGACACCCCCGGATGCCATCGGCTAGCATCGTAGGAACGCTCATGGGTCTGGTCGTCAGCATGACGGGGTACGGACGAGCCGAGGCCCGGGGTGCGCGCGTCGTCCTAGTCGCCGAGGCTCGATCCGTCAACCACCGCTTCCTCGAGGCCAGTATCAAGCTCCCGCGCGGACTCACCGGAAACGAGGTCGAGTTGCGCCGGCTCGTCCAGGGCCGGGTCGCGCGCGGGCGCGTGGATGTCACGGTGACCCTCCGCCGGACGGGTACCGCGCTGCCCAGCGTCCGGACCGACGTCGCCCTCGGCCTCGCGTACGCGCGCGGCGCCCACGCGCTGGCGGAGGCCGCGGGTCTGGCGTCCCAGGTCTCGGTCGCGGATCTTCTGCGGCTCCCCGGTGTCGTGACGGTCGAGGAAAGTGAAGAGGACGACGGCGTGGAGAGCGCGGTCCTGCTGAAGACCGCCGCGACCGAGGCGATCGACGAGCTGTGCCGGATGCGCCAGACGGAAGGCGCGGCCCTCGTCCGGGACCTCGGGTCCCACGTGGATGCGCTCGGCGTCTGGGTGCGCGGTGTCGAGCGGCTGCTGCCGGCGGCGCTCGCGCGGATCCAGGCCCGACAGCGGGAGCGCATCCAGACCATCCTCGGCGAGACGCCGGCCGATCCGGGACGGCTCGCCCAAGAGGTCGCGACGTGGGCGGCGCGGAGCGATGTCGCCGAGGAGCTGACCCGTCTCGGCTCCCACCTGGCCCAGTTCCGCACGTTGCTGGCCGAAGGCGGGGCCATCGGCCGCCAGCTGGACTTCCTGTCCCAGGAGCTTCACCGGGAGGTCAACACGATTGCCTCGAAGGCGGACGACGCCGAGCTGGTCGCCCGAGTTCTCGAGGCGCGAACCCTGGTGGAGCGCATCCGGGAGCAAGTGCAGAACGTCGAGTGACTCCCGCCGCGACGCGCCGGGGCATGCTCATCGTGGTCTCGGCCCCCTCGGGGGCCGGGAAGACGACCCTCTGTCGCGAGATCCGGAAGATCGTCGCGAACCTCGCCTACTCCGTGTCCTACACGACCCGGAACCCCCGGCCCGACGAGATCGAGGGGCAGGCGTACCACTTCGTGTCCGAGCCCGTCTTCCAGCAGATGGTCGACCGCGGGGAGTTCGCGGAGTGGGCGCGTGTCCACGGGCATCTCTACGGGACCGCCGCCCGCACGCTCGAGGCGGTGCTCGACCGGGGCGAGGACATCCTGCTCGACATCGACACCCAGGGGGCCCGGCAACTGCGGGCGCGGTATCCGCAGGGCCTCTACGTCTTCGTGGTGGCGCCGTCGATGCGAGAGCTCGAAGCCCGGCTCAAGGAGCGCAAGTCCGACGCGCCGCGGGAGATCGCCCGCCGCCTCGCCCGGGCGGTGGACGAGATCGCCGCCTGGCGCGAATACGATTACGTGATCGTCAACCGTCATCTCGACGAAGCGTTGCGTCAGCTCGCGTGCACCATCGAGGCCGAGCGCTGCCGCACGTCCCGTCTCACCCTGACCCTGCCGGATCTACCGGTCGGTGGGGGGGTCCAGGCGACCCTCCCCGGAGGCGCCGCGTGATGTCATTCCCATCGCTGGAGAAAGCACTCGAGCAGATCTCCAACCGCTACATCCTGGTCGTGCTCGCCGCCAAGCGGAGCCGACAGCTCAACCGGGGCGCGCATCCCCAGGTCGAGACGAAGCGCCGGAAGTGGACCTCCGTCGCGCTGGAAGAAGTCATCGGGGGCAAGGTCCAGCCGAAGAAGCCGGAAGAGGCCGACAAGACGCCCGCGCCCGCGGCCTGAGTCCGCCGGGCCACTCCGGGAGTCGCGCAATGGCGCTGGCCGGTCGCGAGCTGATCCTCGCCGTCACGGGCAGCATTGCCGCGTACAAGGCGGCCTACCTCCTCCGCGAGCTGCGGCGCGCGGAGGCCGGCGTCACCGTGGTGATGACGTCGCACGCGCGGGAGTTCGTCTCCGCGCTCACCTTCCGGACCTTGTCCGGCCGGCCCGTTCTGACCGACCTCTTCGACCCGCAGGAGCCGGCCGCCGTGGAGCACGTCGCGCTGGCCGAGCGCGCCGACCTGCTCGTCGTCGCCCCCGCCACGGCGCACGCGCTCGCGCGCGCGGCGCTGGGCCTCGCCGACGACTTCCTGGGCACGCTGCTCCTCGCGATGCGCGGGCCGGTGCTGTTCGCGCCCGCCATGGACGGCGGCATGTGGGAGCACCCCGCCGTGCAGACCCACGTCGGGACGCTGCGGGCGCGCGGGGCCACGGTGCTCGAGCCGGGCGAGGGTGCGCTCGCCTCGGGCCTCACCGGGCAGGGCCGGTTTCCGGAGGTGTCGGATATCGTCGAGGCGGCCGTCCGCATCCTGTGGCCACGCCGGGACCTCATCGGGGATCACGTCCTGGTGACGGCCGGCCCCACCCGGGAGCCGCTCGATCCGGTTCGCTACCTGAGCAACCGGTCGTCCGGGCGCATGGGCTATGCGCTCGCGGAGCAGGCGGCTCGGCGGGGGGCGCAGGTGACGCTGGTGACCGGGCCGACCCATCTGGCCCCGCCCGCGGGCATCCGCGTGATCCCGGTGCAGACCGCCCTCGAGATGCGCGACGCGGTCCTTCACGCGGCCGACACGGCGACGGTCGTGATCAAGGCGGCGGCGGTGGCCGACTACCAGGCGGGGCGCTCCGCGACCGAGAAGATCCCCTCGAAGCAGGAGAGACTCTCGCTTGCCCTCACGCCGACCCCCGACATCCTGCGGGAGCTCGGAGCGCGGAAGGGCCAGCGCTTTCTGGTCGGCTTCGCCGCGGAGACGCACGAGCTGCGCGAGCACGCGCAGGCCAAGCTCGTCGCGAAGGGCGTGGACCTCATCGTCGCGAACGACGTGAGCCGGACCGACATCGGCTTCGACGTCGCCGACAACGAGGTCACCTTGCTGGACCGCTGGGGGGGCGTCGTCGCTCTGCCGCGCCGGAGCAAGGTGGAGGTGGCCGATCTCATCCTCGACCGGGTCCAGGAGCTGCGTCGCGCAGTGCGCGAGCCCCAGGCGCGGCTGACGTGACAGCCGATCCCGCCGGGCTGGCGGACGCCGCCCGCGCATTGGCCGACCACCTACGCTTTCACCAGGCCTTCGGGATCCGCGAGTTGCCGTTCGCCGCCGAGCCCCTGGGCGGGCCCGCGAGCGCGCTCGAGCGCGTGGAGAAGGCGAGCGCCGGGTGCACGCGCTGCAAGCTCTCCGAGGGCCGGACCACGATCGTCTTCGGCAGCGGCTCCGCCGAGACGCGGCTCGTGATCATCGGGGAGGGGCCGGGCGAGGACGAGGACCGCCAGGGGAAGCCCTTCGTCGGCCGCGCCGGTCAGCTCCTCACCAAGATGCTCGCCTCGGTCGGCATCACGCGCGAAGAGGTGTACATCTGCAACATCGTCAAGTGCCGGCCGCCGGGCAACCGCAATCCCGAGCCCGAGGAGATCGCGGCGTGCGCACCGTACCTCGCGGGGCAGCTGGCCGCCATCCAGCCCGGAGTGATCTGCGCGCTCGGCACCTTCGCCGCGCAGCATCTGCTGCGAACGCGGGAGCCGATCAGCCGCCTCCGCGGCCAGCTCCATCAGCTCGGGGGGGCCGTCGTGGTGCCGATGTTCCATCCGGCGTACCTCCTGCGGAATCCGGGCCCGGAATACCGGCGGCAGGCGTACGACGACCTCAAGCTCATGCGGCGAGAGTACGACCGCGTCCGGGGCCGGGCGCCGGAAGGCGCCTGAGGCCGGACCTCCTGCTCGCGCACGTCGTCACCGCCCTTCCGGTCCCCCGCACCTTCACGTATCGCGTCCCGCCCGAGCTCGACGGCGGCGTGACGCCCGGGCAGCGCGTGCGCGTTCCGTTCCGCGCCCGTCTCCGCAGCGCCGTCGTGGTCGCGATCGAGCCCGGGGACGGAGAGGGGCTCGAGCCCATCGACGGGGTTCTCGACGCGGTGCCGGCCCTGACGCCCGCGCTGCTGGAGCTCACGCGCTGGGCCGCGGCCGAGACGGTGAGCGCGTGGGGTGAGGCGGCGTTCCGGGCCCTGCCGCCCGGCGCCCGCTCCGGCGCGCCGGCGACTCTGCCGCCGCTGGGGCCGGCATGCCCGAGCGGGCCCCGGCGGCTTCTCACCGGTCGGGACCGCGCGACCGAGGCCGAGCGGCGGATCGCCGAGACGCGCGCCGCGGGCGGTGGGGTCCTGGTCCTCGTGCCGGAGATCGATGACGCGCGGATCTGGGCGGCGCGCCTCGAGGCGCGTCTCGGAGAGCGGGTCCCGCGGGTCACGAGCGCGGTCACGGCCCGCGCCCGTTGGGCGGCGTGGTGGGCGTGCCGGCGGGGAGAGGCCCGCGTGGCAGTCGGGACGCGGGTAGCCGCCTGGCTCCCGATGGCGCCGCTCGCGCTGACCGTCGTGGTCGACGAGGAGGATCCGGCGCACAAGGCGGCCGACGCGCCGCGCTGGCACGCGCGCGATCTCATCCTCGAGCGCGTCCGCCGCGACGGCGGCGCGGCGCTCCTCACGAGTGCGGCGCCGAGCCTCGAGAGCTGGGAGGCGGCCCGTCGAGGCGCGCTCACGTGGGCGCCCGGCGCGCGCGGCCCGTGGCCGGCCGTGGAGCGCGTCGCGCTCGGCGTCGATCGATCCGACGCGGCAAGCCTGTCCCCGGGCCTCCGCGACGCGGCGCGCGGGGCGCTCGCCCGCGAGGGCCGCGTGCTCCTCATCCTCAACCGACTCGGCTTCGCCCGGATGCTGGCCTGCGCGGAGTGCGCCGCCGTCCGGCGCTGCGGGCGCTGCCGCCTCGCGCTCCTCTACTCGCGGGACACGCGCACGCTCGCCTGCCGGCTGTGCGGGCTTCGGCTGCCGGCGGCGAGCCTCTGTCGCCGGTGCCGCGGGCGGCGCCTCCAGCCGATCGGCGGGGGGACGGAGCGGCTCGAGGCGGAGGCGCGCCAGGCGTTTCCGGAAACCCAGGTCGTTCGGTACGACTCGACGGTGGCGCCGGGAGACGCGGAGGCGGCACGGGCCGCCTTCGTGTCCGGCGCCGCCCGGGTCCTCGTGGGGACGACGATGGCGCTCCGGCTGGCGGAGGAGACCCCGGTCGCGGTCGCGGCGCTCGTCCTCGCCGATGCGACCCTGAACCTCCCCGACTTTCGCGCGGCCGAGCGGACCTTCCAGCTCGGATGGCGTCTCGCCGAAACGGTCGAGCCGGGCGGGAGCCTGTGGCTCCAGTCCTTCCTGCCCGAGCATCCCGCGCTCCTGGCCGTCGCCCGAGGCGAGCCGGATGCCTTCTATGAGGGCGAGTGGGCCGAGCGCCAGGAGCTCGACTATCCGCCCGCCCGCCGGATGGCGCGGCTTCTCATCGAAGGGCGCGATGCGGCCCGGCTCGCGGACGACCTGGCAGGGCGGGCCGCGGCGGCGGGCGCGACCGTGCTGGGTCCCGCGACCCTCGCCGGGGCACGGCTCCAGGTCGTGCTCCTCGGAGGGCCCGAGCTGCCCGTGACCGTGGCCGGCGTCCTCGAGCCCCTCCGGGGGCGGCGCCGGGTCGGGGGGCTCCGCCTCACGGTCGACATGGACCCCGTCGAGCTGCCGTGAGGAGCGGTACAATGCTTCGTCTGGGAGGGAGGGCACGAGCGCATGGCGATCCTCGGGGTTCGGCTGTACGGAGACCCGGTCCTGCGACGCAAGGCGGCGCCGGTTCGCGAGATGACGCCCGAGATCGAGGGCTGGCTCGACGACATGGTGGAGACGATGCACACCGAGGTCGGCATCGGGCTGGCGGCCCTCCAGGTCGGCATCGAGCTCCGGATGCTCGTCGTCGATGAGGGGCGCGGCTTGGGTCGGGCGTATCTGAACCCCGTGATCGTCGAGGAGGGCGGCGAACAGGTCGGCGAGGAGGGGTGTCTCTCGCTCCCCGGCATCTTCGCCGACGTGCGTCGGGCCGAGTGGATCGTGGTGGAGGCCATGGACCGGACCGGCACGCCGTTCCGGCGGCGCGCGACGGGGCTCCTGTCCCGCGTGCTCCAGCACGAGATGGACCACCTGGACGGCATCCTGTTCATCGATCGCCTCGACAAGGTCACGCGCGACCGGTTGAAGCGGCAGATCCGGCGCGAGGGCTTTCCGGCGGAGGCGGCCACGACCGGCGTCCGGCTGTGATGGCCGCACTCGCGGCCGGCGCCCGCGGGAGACTCGTTTAGCAGTCGACGCCTGACCCCCATGCGCGTGCTGTTCTACGGCACTCCCGCGTTCGCCCTGCCCACGCTCCACGCCATCCTCGTCCGCCACGAGGTGGTCGCTGTCGTGACGCAGCCCGATCGGCCGGCTGGCCGGGGTCAGCGGCCTCAGGCCTCGCCCGTCAAGGTCGTGGCGACGGAGCACGGCGTTCCGGTGCTCCAGCCCGACCGCCTGCGCGACCCCGGGTGGCCCGAGCGCCTCGCCGAGCACGCCGCCGACGTCGCGGTCGTGGTGGCCTTCGGCCAGCTCCTTCCGCGGGCCGTCCTGGACACGCCCGCGCGCGGCTCGATCAACGTCCACGCGTCGCTTCTCCCACGCTATCGCGGCGCGGCGCCGATCGCGTGGGCCATCATCCGCGGGGAGCGAGAGACGGGGATCACCACCTTCCAGATGGACCCCGGGATGGACACCGGGCCGATGCTGCTCCAGCGCGCGACGCCGATCGGTCCCGAGGAGACCGCCGGCGAGCTCGCCGGGCGGCTCGCGGTGCTTGGCGCCGACGTCCTCATCGAGACCCTCGATCGCCTGGGCGCACTCACATCCCACGCCCAGGACTCGGGCGCCGCCACGCTGGCGCCCCGCCTGCGCAAGGAGGACGGAATCCTCGACTGGACGGAGCCGGCGCTCGCGCTCGCGGCGCGGGTCCGTGGGCTGAATCCCTGGCCGGGCGCGATGGCCCAGGCGCCGGGCGGGCGCCTCCTCATCTGGCGCGCGCGGGCGATCACCGGACGTGGGGAGCCCGGCGTGCTGACCGCCGTCGGCGGGTTGCTGGCCGTCGGGACCGGGGCCGGCCTCCTGGAGCCGCTCGAGGTGCAGCCCGAGAACCGGCGTGCGATGGACTGGGACGCCTATCTCCGGGGCGCCCGGCTCGCGGCGGGGGCGCTGTTTGCCGCGACGGCCGCCCGGCACTGACGTCGACCGCGCCGCGGTCGCGCCAGCGGCGCGGGGAACGCGTCGCCGGTCGGCGCGTGGGGTGGCGCTCGAGGTGCTCGTCCGGACGGAAACCACCAACGCCTACGCGGACCGACTCCTCGAGGCCCTCGGCGACCGGGCCGGCCTCGAGGGGCGTGACCGGGGCCTCGCGACAGAGCTCGTGCTGGGAACGCTCCGCTGGCAGCGACGCCTGGACTGGGCGCTCGCCCGGGCATCGCGCCGGCCGCTCGCGGAGCTGTCGCCCTGGGTTCGCGCGCTGCTGCGGCTCAGCGTCTACCAGCTCGAGTTCCTCGATCGGATCCCGCCGCGGGCGGCGGTCCACGAGGCGGTGGAGCTCGCGAAGGCGCGCCGCGCGCCGGGCGCAGCCGCCTTCGTCAACGGCGTGCTCCGCGCCCTCGCCGGTGAGCCGCGGCCCTGGCCGGTCCCGACCGCCGCGTCTCCGGTGGAGGCGCTGGCGCTCCGGTCGTCACAGCCGACGTGGCTCGTCGCGCGCTGGTGGGCCCGATACGGCCCCGTCGAGACGGAGGCGCTCGCGCTCGCCATGAACGCGACGCCGCCGGTGGTAGTCCGGGCCAACACGCTGCGTCTCCCGGTCGATCGAGTGGCCGCCGCGCTGCGCGAGGCGGGCGCCGGCCCGGTGCCGACGCGGTTCGCGCCCGAGGGTTTCGCGCTCGAGCGGCCGGGCGATCTGGGCTCGCTCGCGCCCCTCCGCGAGGGGAGCGCCACGGTCCAGGACGAGGCAGCCATCATGATCGGCCACGCGCTCGGCCCTCGCGCCGGCGAGACGCTCGCCGACGTGTGCGCGGCGCCGGGCACGAAGACGACGCACCTGGCAGCGCTGATGGACAACCGGGGCCGGATCATCGCCGCCGATCCCCACCCGGGACGACTCGCGCTCCTCCGCGAAGCGTGCGCGCGGCTCGGGGCCACGATCGTCGAGCCCCGGCTGGCCGAGGCCCAGACGCTCGCGGCGGAGCTCGGACCGGTCTGCGACCGCGTCCTGGTGGATGCCCCGTGCTCGAACCTCGGAGTCCTCCGGCGCAACCCCGATGGGAAGTGGCGCCGGCAGCCGGGCGACTTCGAGGCGCTCGTCCATGACCAGGCGCGGATCCTCGGGGCCGCCGCGGAGCTGGTGCGGCCGGGGGGGGTTCTCGTCTATGCCACCTGTTCGCTCGAGCCGGAGGAGAATGAGGGGGTGGTGGCCGAACTGCTGGCGCGCCGGCCGGACCTGGAGCCCGACCCGCTGCCGCCCGCCGTTCCGGCGGACTGCCGGGCGGCGCCCGCGGTCCTCCGGATGGCGCCCCACCGCCACGGCTCCGACGGCTTCACCGCCCATCGCCTGAGGAGGCGCCCATGATCAAGATCGCCCCGTCGATCCTGTCGGCCGACTACGCCGCCCTCGGCGACGAGATCGCGCGCGTCGAGGCGGGCGGCGCGGATCAGATCCACGTCGACGTGATGGACGGACACTTCGTCCCGAACCTCACGATCGGCCCGCCGGTCATCGAGGCGATCCGGAAGCGCACCAGGCTGCCGCTGGACCTTCACCTCATGGTGGACAACGTCGATCCCTACCTCGAGACCTACGTGCGCGCGGGCGGCAACAGCCTCACCGTGCACGTCGAGGCCTGCCCGCATCTTCACCGGACGCTCGGGCGCATCCGCGAGCTCGGCGCCCGCGTCGGCGTGGCGCTCAATCCAGGGACGCCGACCACCGCGCTCGACTACGTGTTCGACGCCGCCGATCTGGTGCTGGTCATGTCGGTGAACCCCGGGTTCGGCGGGCAGACCTTCATCCCCGCGACCTATGCGAAGCTGGTGGATCTCAAGAACCGGCTCGGCGAGCGCCCGCTCGACGTGTCGGTGGACGGCGGCGTCAAGCTGGAGCACTGCCGGCCCCTGGCGATGCGCGGGGCCACGACCCTGGTGGCGGGGTCCGCGATCTTCGCGGCCGGCGATCCCGCGGCCGAGATCCGCCGATTCCGCGAGGCGGCGGCGAGCGCCGCCACGACCTGAGGCCGGGCGGCGACCGCGCCGGGCGACGCGCCCGATGATCCACGTCGGCACCTCCGGCTACAGCTATCCCGAGTGGCGCGGGACCTTCTATCCCGAGCGCTTTCCACCCGCGCGGATGCTGCCCTACTACGCCGAGCGCTTCCGCACCGTCGAGCTCAACAACACCTTCTACCGCATGCCGACGGCGAAGACGGTCAGCGCCTGGGACCAGGAGACGCCGGCGGGCTTCCGGTTCGCCTTGAAGGTCCCGCAGCGGATCACGCACTTCGCCCGACTCCGTGACGTCGCCGAGCCGCTCCGCTTCCTCCTCGACACGGTCGGCGGGCTCGGCCCGAAGCTCGGGCCGCTCCTCCTCCAGCTACCGCCCAACTTCCGGAAGGACGTCGGCCGCCTCGATCAGTGCCTCGCCCTCGTGCCGGCGCCGGTGCGCATGGCCGTGGAGTTCCGCCATGCTTCGTGGCTCGACGAAGAGGTCTACGCGGCCCTGCGGGCGCGGAGCGCCGCGCTCTGCATTGCCGACACCGAGGAGGCCACGACGCCCGACGTCGTGACGGCCGACTTCGGCTATCTCCGACTCCGCGACCGCGCCTACGAGCGCGACGAGCTCGTCCGGTGGGCGCGCATCGCCAGGCGACCGGAGTGGCGCGACGCGTTCGTGTATTTCAAGCACGAGGAGTCCGGGACCGGCCCCGCGCTCGCGGGCGAGCTCGTGAGGCTGCTCGGGACCGCCGCGACGGCCTGATGCGGCCGGCGGCGGCGCTCGGACGTGAGCCGCCGCGCGCGCTGGTCCAGCCGCGCCGGAGGATGCCCCGGCGCTCGCCGCCGTCCCGGTGACGCTCGGTCCGCTACGGATTCCACCCCGCGCCGCGCGCCCTCGGCTGGCCCCTCGGCCCCATCACGATTGGCCGCACCGGCTCGGGCGGCACGCGCTCCGCCTGGACGACGTAGCGGAGCGGGCCGCCGGGCACGAGAGCGTCGAACGGATAGCACGTGACGAGCGTGAGCCGCGCCGTGTCCGAGTCCCCGAGGATCTCGACGTCCTCGGCGTCGACCACGAGCGTGCCGGTGACGACGTAGTCGTGACGCGTCCGGTCCGCGGTCTCGAGCCGGACCCGGTCTCCCGGGGCCAGGTCCTTGAGGAACCGGAACTGCGTGTCGCGGTGGCCGCTCAGGACCGTGTTGCCGGCCAGGCCGGGCGGCGCGGTGCCGGCCACGAGCCCCGGACCGAAGGCCATCGAGCGCCCGCTCGCGTCGGCCAGGACGATCAGATCGACGCCGCGGTCCGGCAACGAGAGCCGCGCGATGGGCCACGTGTCGGCCCACGGCCAGGGCTTCACGGGTCCGCCGCCCGCCCCGTTCGCCTGGGTCTCGGCCCAGGCGCGCTGCAGCAGACGCTGGGCGAGCCAGGCTTTCGCGTAGGTGCGGCCCGCCGCCGCGCCGAATCCGACGGCGAGCGCGACGAGGGCGACGAAGAGGACGCGGGCCCCGCGCCGGCTCATCGCGCGACTCCCGCCGCGACGGCGCGCCTGAAGACGCACAGGGCCAGGGCGAGCGAGACGAGGCCGAGAGTCAGGTAGAGCGGGGCGGGGGTCGCGGTCTTGGGCAGGGTGCCGAAGACCTTCTCGTGCACCATGCCGGCGGGGAGCGCGACCGGGACGTTGGCCGTACGGCCGGGCGATCCCTCGGGCCGCGTCGGCGTGACGTCGACCGCGACCAGGCTCGTGTAGGCCGAAACCAGGTGGTGCTGCAGCGCGACCGCCACCACGGCGCGCCGCACGTCGTCGCGGTCGCCGCCCTCGCGGAGCCGGTCCATGAGCCCGCCGATCTTCTTGCGCGCCCAGAGCTTGTGAATGCCGGTCTCGTCGGAATCGGCCTCGACGCGGAGCGTGGTCTCCCACGGGGTGACGTCGCGGCGACCGGTCACCGTCAGCTCGGCGCGCGAGGCCCCGCCGAGTCGCGCCAGGAGGACGACGGGCTCGCCGGCGTACAGGTCCGGGACCCGCGCCGGCCAGGTCTCGACGTCGTCCCCGCCCCAGCTCACCGCGACGTCGCTGAGCACGGGGTGCTCGAGCTTCCGGAAGAGGGCGCCCATCTTCTGGCCCACCTCGCCGGGGCTGCCGATATACGTGTACGTGCCCCGGCCGAACTGGGCGGCCTTCGTCATGAAGTGGCCGTTGGGGGCGGCGCCGATCCCGACGGTGAACAGGCGACTCCGCCCGAGGGTGTGCGAGATGTAGGCAAAGAGCTGGTCCTCGTTGCCGACCAGGCCATCGGTGACGAAGATGACCTGGCGGACGACGCCTGTCTCGTCGGCGCCCTCGAGCGCGGCCCGGAGGGCGGGAAGCATTTCGGTCCCGCCGTTGGCCTGGAGACCCTGGACCCAGCGCCGTGCGCGCTCGACCTCGGCGACGCTCGCCGGAACGCTCGCGGGGAAGAGCTGCTCCATTCGGGAGTTGAACTGGATCACGTTGAAGCGGTCCCCGGGCGCGAGCGCCGCGAGCGCCTCCTCCAGCGCGAGACGCGCCTGCTGGATCGAGGCGCCCGCCATCGAGCCGGACGTATCGATCACGAAGATGACCTCGCGTGGGAGCCGGCTGTCGGCCGCGTCGGCGCCGACGGGCGGCAGGAGCATCACGAGGGCATAGGGCTCGCCGTCGTGCCACTCGGTGAAGACGGCGGCGGCCGGTTGCTTCCCGGGATCGGGCGCCCACACGAGCTCGAAGTCCCGGTCCGCCGGGACGGCCGCGTCGGCGAGCGTGATCGTCTGCCCGGTCGCCGACATGGGCGTCGTCACGATGGCGTGGTACGGGCTGACGAGCCGCCGGAGCGGGAAGCCCGCGTCGAGCTCGACGGTGAGAGTGACCGGGCTCGCCGCGCCCTCGGACGGATGGCGCACCGGCGGCGTGATCCGCTCGGCGTCGGGGACCGCGGTCGTGTTCGCGCCCCACCCGGTCCCCGGCGTCCCCGGGACGGCGTCGCGGCCCGGAATGTAGCGGGGCCCCACGACCATCGGGAAGCGGAGCCGGAACTCGCCCTGGTCGTAGCGGACGACCTCCTGGTACTCGATGTCCACGATGACGGTTTCGCTGGGCCCGACGTTGGCCACCGACATCGTGAAGATGTTCGGGCGCTCCTGCTCGAGGAGCGACGCCTTCTGGCCGGCTTGCTGGGCCTGCTGGTACGTCTGACGCGCCTCCTCACGCTCCCGGATCTGTCCCTCGATCACCCGCGCGCCGACCTGGAGCCGCATGGCGTCGACGGCGGCGCCCTCGGGCAGCGGGAAGACGTAGACGCCCTCCAGCCACTCGGCCGTGGGATTGAGGAACTCCTGAGTCACCGCGACGCGCGCGATGGGACCGGTGACGCGTATCCGGACGTCGGTCCGGACGGCGGGGACCTCGTCGGGCCGGCCCGCGACGTGAGTGTGGACGAGGAGGCTCCCGTGGGTGACGCGGGGCGGGGATTCCTGGGCCCGGGCGCCCGACGCGCCGACGATCGCCAGGATCGCCACCAGCCAGCGGACCAGTCCGAGTCGCATGCCGCACCTCCATAGGCTCGAGGGATTGGGAGGAGTCCGTGCTCTCGGCTGGTTGTATCGGACCGGAGTGGCGCCGTGGTGACCGCGCCAGGGAACGTTCGTGGCGAGTTGTGGCGAACGTGTGGCGGGGAGTTTCCTTGACGCCCGATCGAGCGCGGTCCCATGCTGGCTGGCATGCCGGCGGGGGACCAGGGCCTGGTCGCGGTCGTGGACGACGAGCAGTCGATCCGCGAGACGGTGGGGTTCGCCCTCGAGCGCGAAGGCTACCGGGTGGAGGCCTTTGCCGACGGCGCCGCCGCCTGGGACGTGTTCGAGCACCGACTCCCGGATCTCGTCGTCCTGGACATCCTCATGCCGCGGGTCGACGGGCTCACGCTGTGCCGTCGCCTGCGGGCGCGGAGCGACACGCTCCCGATCATCTTCCTCACCTCACGCGACGAGGAGCTGGACCGGGTCCTCGGTCTCGAGCTCGGCGCGGACGACTACCTGTGCAAGCCGTTCTCGATGCGCGAGCTGGTCGCTCGCGTCCGGGTCCTGTTTCGCCGCGTGGCGCTCGGCCGCGAGCCGCTGTCGCGGGCGGCGGCCAACACGCTCCGGCTCGGGTCGCTCACGCTCGACTTCGACCGTCACCTTGCCCGGTGGAAGGACGCCGTCGTCGCGCTGACCGTGACAGAGTTCCTCATCGTGGCCGCCCTCGCGCGCCGCCCGGGGCACGTTCGCTCCCGGAAGCAGCTCCTCGAGGAGGGCTATCCCCACGACGCGTACGTCAGCGAGCGGACCGTCGACTCGCACATCAAGCGGCTCCGGGCGAAGTTCGCGGACCTCGACCCGGCGTTCGCCGCGATCGACACCGTGCACGGCCTCGGCTACCGCTATCGCGAGGACGCGCCGTGAGCGGGCTCCTCCGCCTCGTCTCTCGGATCTCGGTCCGGCTGCTCGCGTTCAACCTCCTGCTCGTCTTCCTGCCGGTGGCCGGCGTCTACTACCTCGATACCTACGAGCGCCAGCTGCTCGACGCCCAGGAGCGGGCGATGGTGCAGGAAGGGCGCGTCCTGGCGGCCGCGCTGTCGGAGCGTGGTCCGCTCGAGGCCCGCGATGCCGAGGCGCTCCTGATGCGGCTCCGCCAGCAGTCCGAGGCGCGCCTCCGCATCGTGGACGGCGACGGCCGGGTGCTCGCGGACTCGAGCCGGCTCGGTCCCAAGCTCGAGGACGCCGCCGGGGCGCGATCCTCTCCCGAGCGGGCGCGAGACGATCCGCTGTACCGGGTCGGCGCCTGGCTCTACCGCCAGATCGAGTGGCTGCTCGGAGCGTCGGCGGGCCCCGAGGCCGAGCTCGCCGACAGCGGAAGCGTCGCGGCCGTCGTGGCCACTCCGGAGGTCCGGGCGGCGCTCGCGGGACGGTACGGAGCCCGCGCGCGCGCCTCGCCCGGTGGCCGGCGATCGATGACCCTCTTCAGCGCGCTGCCGATCTGGGACGGGGGCCGGGTCGTCGGCGCGGTGGAGGTCTCGCAGTCCACGACCCGGCTCTTTCGCGCGCTCGACCAGACCCGGCTCGGCGTGTTCAAGGTGTTCCTGGCGTCAGTCGCGGTCGCCGTGGTCCTGAGCCTCCTCGTCTCGACCACATTCGTCCGGCCGCTCCGGGGGCTGCGCGACGAATCCCGCGCGATCCTCGACCGGCGCGGCCGCCTTCGGGGCCACTTTGGCGGCTCGCGCCGGCGGGACGAGATCGGCGAGCTGGCGCGCGCCCTCGAGGAGCTCACCCGTCGCCTGGAGGACCACGCGCGCTTCACCGAGTCGTTCGCCGCCGACCTGGGCCACGAGCTGAAGAATCCGCTCGCCTCGATCCGGAGCGCGACCGAGATCCTGGCCGAGGTGGACACGGCAGCCGAGCGCCGCCGCTTCCTCGCGCTGGTGCAGCGCGAGGTGGCCCGCATGGAGCACCTGGTGACCGGCTCACGGGAGCTGGCCCGGATCGACGCCGGCATCGAGACGGAGGAGCGGCGGCCGGTCGAGCTGAACGGCTTCCTGGCGGGGATCGTGGAGGGCTACCGGCTGCGCGCGGGCTCGGGGCCCGGCATCGACTTCCCGCCGGCGCCGGAGCCCCTGTCGACGCTCGGCGTCCCGGAGCGGCTGACCGCGGTCTTCGAGAACATCCTCGACAACGCCCGGTCCTTCTCGCCGCCGGCCGGGACCGTGCGGCTCCACCTCGCGCGCGAGGGCGCCTGGGTAGTCGCCGCCGTCACCGACGAGGGGCCCGGGCTTCCGCCGGGCAGCGAGGAGCTGATCTTCTCGCGGTTCTACAGCGACCGCCCCGGCCAGGAGAAGAGCGACCACGGCCACACCGGGCTCGGCCTCGCGCTCGTGAAGGCGATCGTCGAGGGTTATGGCGGCTCGGTCGCCGCCGCCACCCGGCCGGAAGGCGGTACCGTCCTCACGGTCCGCCTCCCGCTCGCCTGACGCCCGCGCGAGCTTGCCCGCGCCGTCTCCGGCTCCCTAGCTGAAGACGATGACGCCGCGAGCGACCTGACCGCCGCGCATGGCGGCGAAGCCCTCGTTGATCTCCGCGAGCCGGTAGGTGCGGCTGACGAGCTCGTCGATCTTGAGCCGCCCGTCGAGATAGAGGTCGACGAGCCAGGGGAAGTCGACGTTCGGGCGGACGCTGCCGTACATCGTGCCCTTGATGACCTTCTCCTGGACGGCCATGAGGTACGGATTGATCGGAGCCCGCACGGCCTGCGGCGCCATGCCGACGATCACCGCGGTGCCGCCGGGCCGCACCGCGTCGATGATCTGGAGCGTCGTCTTCTCGCTCCCGATCGCGTCGAAGGCGTAGTCGGCGCCGCGGCCGCCGGTGAGGCTGCGCACCGTCTCCACGAGGTCGGTCTGGGAGACGTTGACCGTGTGGGTAGCGCCGAACTCCTTGGCGAAGACGAGCTTGTTGTCGAGGAGGTCGCACGCGACGATCATCCGGGCCCCGGCCAGGCGCGCGCCCTGGACGACGTTGAGCCCGACCCCGCCGCACCCGATCACGACGACGGAGGCGCCGGCCTCCACCTGGGCGCACCTGGTCACCGCTCCCACGCCGGTAGGCACGCAGCAGCCGAGGAGCGCGGCCTGGGCCCAGGGCATCTCCTTTCGCATCGGCACCAGCATCTCCGCCGGGCACACCACGTGCTCGCCGAAGGTGCCGATCCGTCCCATCTGGTACACTCCCTGGCCGTTCCGGCGGAGCCGGTAGGTGTCGTCGAGCTGCAGCCCCCGCCCCGCGGTGTGGCCGTCGCAGAGGATCGTCCGGCCCGTCGAGCAGTAGAGACACCGGCCGCAGTGGGGACGGAAGGAGAAGATCACGTGATCGCCGGGGCGGACGGTCCGCACGCCGGCTCCGACCTCCTCGACGAGCCCGGCCGCCTCGTGCCCCAGCACGATCGGCATGGGCGACGCCCAGTCACCGTTCATGATGTGCCAGTCGCTGTGGCAGACCCCGGTCGCCATCACGCGGACCCGCGCCTCGCCGGCCTTCGGGCCCTCCTGCTCGACGTCGACGACCTGGAGCGGCTTGTTCGCCTCGTAGAGAATTGCAGCTTTCACGCATGCCCCCTTCCCATCTGGCTACGACGGGACGCCTGTGCTGGACGCTTGCCCGGGAGTGAGCCCGCGGGACTATAGGCCGCCGGCTCGGATGCCGTCAATGGGCGGGCGTTCGTCATCGTGTCGCCCTCCCTCCTCGTCGACCGGGTGCCCGCGGTGACCGATTCCTGGCCTGGGACTGCCGCGCGGTCTCGGGGGCGGGCGCGCGCCCGCCGACGCGCGCCTCCAGCCGCGCGAGCACGGCGGCCATCTCGATCCCGGTGCCGAGCACGCCCCGGAGCGGATCGGCGTGGCGCGCGAAGCGGCGCGGCACCGTGCGGATCGTGAAGCGGGCCGGATCGAGCCGCGCGGTGACCTCGCTCCAGTCCAGCGGGCAGGAGACCGGGGCGCCGGGCAACGGTCGGACCGAGAACGGTCCGGCGATCGTGCGGCCGTGGCCGTTCTGACCGAAGTCGACGTAGACCTTGCCCCCCCGCGCGGCGAGCGGGCGGGTGATGGTCGCGATATCCGGCACCGTCTCGACGACGAGCGTGGCCAGGAGCCGCGCGAGGGTGCGCGCCTGCTCGTGGGTGTACCGGGCGCCGAGCGGCGTGAGGACGTGGAGGCCCGTGGCGCCGGACGTCTTCACGTGGCTCGGCACCTCGAGCTCGTCGAGGACGCGGTGCACCGCCTGGGCGACCCGCACCACGTCGGTGAACGGCGCGCCCTTGGGATCGAGGTCCAGGACGAACCAGTCCGGCTGCTCCAGCGTGGGCGTCCGCGCGCTCCACACGTGGATTGGAATGGTGCCCATGTTCGCCACGTACTGGAGCATCTCCGCATCGTCGACGACGAAGTAATCGATGTCCCGATCGGTGTCCTTCGAGTAGATCCGCTCCGTCCGGACCCAGTCGGGCGCGAACTCCGGCGCGTCCTTCTGGAAGAAGGACTTCCCGGCGATGCCGTCGGGGTAGCGCGTGAGGACGATGGGCCGGTCCCGGAGGTAGGGGAGCATCGTCGGGGCGATCGCGTCGTAGTAGCGAATCAGGTCGCCCTTCGTGTAGCCCTCGGCCGGCCAGAAAACCTTGTCGAGATTCGTGAGCCGCACCCGCAACGACGACGGCGTCGCCGCCTCCCGCGGCGCGTCCTCCCTCGCGACGGGGCGCGCGGCCGCCATGGCTGGCTCGGGCTCGTCGCGGGCCGTCTCGGTGAGATGGCGATCGAGTCCGCCCGGATCGATCGGCTCGCGGTGGCAGCCCTCGGGGCGCTTGTCGTCCCGGAGCCCGAGGTAGGTCGGGTGGCGGATCCCGCCATCGCGCGTCCAGTCGGTGAAGCGCACCTCCGCGACGAGCTGCGGCTCCACCCAGTGGTGTCCGCGGCCCTCGGGCGTGCCGGCGTCGAAGGGCGACGTCGCCCGGTGGAGCGGCTCGAGCCGTTGCCAGAGCCGATCGAGCTCCGCGCCGTCGAAGCCCGTGCCGACCTTCGACACGTAGACGAGCCGCGTGCCGTCGTAAACGCCGAGGTGGAGGGCGCCGAAGCGGGCGCGCGTGCCCTGCGGGTCGGTGTAACCGCCGATGACGAACTCCTGCCGGCGCTGACACTTGATCTTGAGCCAGGCGTCCGACCGCTTGGGGACGTACAGGCTCGTCCGGCGCTTGGCCACGATGCCCTCCAGGCGAGCTTCCGTGGCGGCCTCGAGGAAAGCAGGGCCGGCCTCCTCCACGTGGCCTCCGAAGCGCGTGACCCCGAGCGGCGGCAGGACGCGCTCGAGGCAGGCCTTGCGCGCGTCGAGCGGCACCTGCCGGAGGTCACGCCCCTCCAGCGCGAGACAATCGAAGAACACCGCCTCGACCGGCACCGTCGCCATCGCGCGGGCGACGTCCGGGGGGCGGGTGAGGCCCATGCGGGCCTGGAGCCGCTGGAAGCTGGAGACACCCCGCTCGTCGAGCGCGACGATCTCGCCGTCGATCAGAAAGCGATCGAAGACGAGCGCGCGGAGTGCCGAGACGATCTCCGGGTAGCGGCCGGTCACGACCTGGCCGCTCCGGCCGAGGAGGGTCACCCGGTCGCCCGCGCGCTCCGCCAGGACCCGCACCCCGTCGTACTTGATCTCGAAGAGCCACTCCCGGCCCTCGGGCGCTCGCGTGGCGAGCGAGGCCAGCATGAATCCCTGAGCCCGGGCGGGCACGTCCCCGGCCGGCGCCTCGAGATCGCGGAGACGCCGGCGGAGGGCGTCGCGCACCTCGCTCGCGTGACGCATCTCGTCCAGCGTGAGCCCCGAGCGGACGGAGCGGGGATAGCGCTCGGTGACCTCCTCCGCCGGGACCGGCTCACCGGCCTTCCGGATGAGGAGCCAGTCCTTCGCGGTGCCGCCCATCCGGGCGAGGGTCCAGCGCCCGCGGAGCTTGTGGCCGTAGAAGTCCACCTCGAGGAGCCCCCGCTCCAGCTGGACCAGCGGGTCCTCGGGCTTCGGCGAGCGGTAACGCCCGTGGTCCCAGACGATGACTGCGCCGGCGCCGTAGTTGTCCTTCGGAATCACCCCCTCGAAGTCGGCGTACTCGAGGGGGTGGTCCTCGACGTGGACGGCCAAGCGCTTGATCTCGTGCCGGACCGACGGACCCTTCGGGACCGCCCAGCTCTTGAGCACACCGTCCATCTCGAGACGCAGGTCGTAGTGGAGGCGCCGGGCGGCGTGCTGCTGGACGACGAAGAGCCCCCCGGATCCTGGCCGACCGCCCCCGAAGGGCTCGGGCGTCCGGTCGGGGTCGCGCTTCTTCCGGTAGGCGTCCAGGCGTGGCGGCCGCTCGTCGATCACAATGGGCTGGCCCTTGCCCCCGTCACGACCCCAAGTGGTGGGGCGGCCTGGGGGCCTTTGAAGCATAGCGGGCCGCGTGGTACGGTGCAAAACGCTTCATCGTGTCGAGATTTCCGCGTCGGGAGGGGCGTCATGCCACCGCATTCGATCGGGTCGGGGACGATCTCATTCGGGCTGGTCTCCATCCCCGTCCGCATGTACAGCGCGGCCTCGTCGGCCGGGGTGAGCTTCAACCTGCTCCACGCCAAGTGCGGCAGCCGGATCCGCCAGCAGACCTACTGCCCGGTCGACAAGGAGGTCGTCGACCGGACGGCCCTCGTCAAGGGGTACGAGGTCCAGAAGGACGAGTACGTCCGCTTCACCGACGAGGAGCTCAAGGCCCTCGAGGGCGAGGCGTCCAAGATCATCGACATCGCCGAGTTCGTCCCCCTGGCGAAGGTCGACCCCATCTACTTCGAGAAGACGTACTACCTCGGTCCCGACAAGGGCGGGGAGAAGGCCTACCGGCTCCTGGCCGACACGATGGCGAAGACGGACCGGGTGGCCCTGGCCAAGTTCGTGATGCGGGGCAAGGAGAGCCTGGTGCTGGTCCGGGCCGCCCAGGGCGGGCTCATGCTCCACACGATGTACTTCGCGGACGAGGTGCGGGACTTCGGCGAGATCGACAAGGGGCAGAGCGCGAAGATCAAGGAGGGCGAGCTCGAGCTGGCGACGCGCCTGGTCGACGAGCTGTCGCACGAGGAGTTCACGCCCGGCCAGTACGAGGACGACTACCGCCAGCGGGTTTTGGCCGCCGCCGAGCAGAAGGTGGCGGGGCACGAGGTGACCGCGACCGGGCCCGAGGCGCAGCGCGCCCAGGTGATCGACCTCATGGACGCGCTCAAGGAAAGTCTGGCTCGCCCCGCGCCTGGCAAGAAGCCGCCGGCCAAGGTCGAGCGCCCCGGCGCCGCGCCCGCCAAGATCGAGCGCATCGAGAAGAAGGCCCAGGCCGGACGGAAGTGACGGGCCTCGCCCGCGAGGGATGAGCCCCGCCCGCGAGCGAGCCGGCGCGATCGCGGCGCTCGTCTTCCTCGTCGCCCTCGTCCTGCGGATTGGCCACGTTTTCGCGCTGCGCAGCAGCCCCTATTTCACGCACCCCGTCCTCGACGCCGATACGTACTACTCGGCCGCCCGCGCCCTGGCGTCGGGGCAGGGCTGGGCGGAGAAGGTCTTCTGGCAGCCGCCCGGCTATTCCTACTTCCTCGCCGCGATTCTCTGGCTGACGGGCCCGGGGTTTCTCGCGCCTCGCCTCGTCCAGGCGGTGCTGGGCGCTCTCACCGCGGCCTTCACGTGCGCGATCGGGTGCCGCGTGTTCGGGCGGGCGGTCGGGCTCGGCGCCGGGCTGATCGTGGCCCTGTACGGGCTGCTGATCTATTACGACGGCGAGTTCCTGACACCCTCCCTGACGATCTGCCTCCAGATGGCCACCTTCTACTGTGCGACGCGGGCGCAGCACGAGCGACGGGGCATCGACTGGCTGGCCACCGGGCTCCTGGGCGGACTCACGGTCATCGTGACGGCCACGACGCTGGTCGTCTTGCCGGTCCTGGCCGTGGCCGCGCGTCGTCGGGCGGGCTGGCTCATCCTCGGGGCGGCCCTGGCCATCGCGCCCGTGACGCTCCGAAACTGGACGGAGGGAGGCGAGTTCGTCCTCATCTCCTCCAACGCCGGGATCAACCTCTACCTCGGCAACAATGCCCGCTACGACGCCACGGTGGGCATGAGGCCCGGCCGTGACTGGCAGGCGCTCGTCCGCGCGCCTTCACTCCACGGGGTCAGGGGCGCGGGTCCCGCGTCCCGCTTCTTCGCGAAGCGAGTCACCGGCTATGCCGAACGGGATCCCGGCGGGTTCCTCGCGCTCCAGGTTCGCAAGCTCGGCTTGCTCCTGGGCGGCACGGAGGTGGCCCGGAACCAGGAGATCTATCCGGCTCGGCACTGGTCACCCATTCTGCGCGCGCTGCTCTGGAAGGTGCCGGGGCTCGCGTTTCCCTTCGGTCTCCTCCTGCCGCTGGCGGTCGTCGGCCTCGGCGTCGCCTGGCGACAGGCCCCGGTCCTCGCGGTGTCGGTCGTGCTCCTGGGGCTCGCGGTGGTCGCCTTCTTCGTCACGGCGCGCTACCGAGCGCCGCTGGTCCCGCTCCTGGCGCTGTTCGCCGCGGCGGGCGTTCGGTGGGCGATCGTCGAGGCGCGCGGGCGGGCACGGCTCGTGGCGGCCGCCACGGCTCTGGCTGTCTACGTCCTGTCGAACGTCGGCCAGGGGCCGATGCCGCTCGTGATGAATCTCGATGCCGAGCAGGGTCTCGCCCACTGGTTCGAGATCGAGGGTCAGCGGCCGGCGGCCCTCCAGCTATACGAGCGACTGGCGCGCGAGGCGCCGTCGTCCTTCGACGCCTGGTACGGCGTCGCGCAGCTGGCGACCGTCCTGCGCGAGCCGGACCGCGCCGGTGTCGCGCTGGCGCACATCCGGAGCCTCGAGCCGGAATTCCCGGACACCGCGCTCCTGCTGGCGCGCGCCGCGCTCGCTGCGGGGTGTGGGGCGGAGGCGGCGCGCTTCGCGCGGCGGGCGCTCGCCCTTGGCGAGCGGAGCGAGCTCGCCGGGCGCCTGCGGCAAGAGGCGGAAGCACTCGAGGCCACCCGCCCCGGGGGTCCGTCCGGAGGCTGTCCCCCGACGGTGTTCGTCGCACCGTTCCCGCTGGCGTCGTAGCCGCCCTCCTGCGGCGTCGGAGCTCCGTCGAGGCGCGGCCTTCGCCGGCGCGGACCCCATCGCGGCCGTCGCGATCCGCCGGCAGATGGAGGGTCTTGGAAGGCCATCGCGTTCTTGACGCCGCCTTGGATGTCCTGTAGTCTTAAGTGCTTTTCGCGATTTCCTCGAAAGATCCCGAGAGGACCCAATGTTCGAAGCCCTGACGCATCGCCTCGAGGCGATCTTCGATCGTCTGCGGGGCGCCGGCCGCCTCAGCGAGGACAACATCCAGGAGGCGCTCCGCGAGGTGCGGATCGCCCTCCTCGAGGCGGACGTCAACTTCAAGGTCGTCCGGTCCTTCGTGGAGCGCGTCCGCGAGAAGGCCGTGGGGCACGAGGTCCTCCAGAGCCTCACCCCGGGCCAGCAGGTCGTGAAGATCGTGCACGGCGAGCTGGTCGATCTTCTGGGCGGCGCCGCCCACCGACTCACGATGGCGCCCCGGCCGCCGACGGTCCTCATGGTCCTGGGCCTCCAGGGATCCGGCAAGACGACGAGCGTCGCGAAGCTCGGCCGCCACTTCCAGCGAGAAGGCTTCCGGCCCCTGCTGGTCGCCGCCGATGTCTACCGTCCTGCGGCCATGGACCAGCTCCGCGTCCACGGCAAGGAGCTCGGGCTTCCGGTGCACGGCACCGAAGGGCAGACGCCCGTCGAGATCGCGCGCGGGGCGCTGGACGAGGCGGCGCAGCACGGCTGGAATCCGGTCCTGCTGGACACCGCCGGGCGTCTCCACATCGACGAGGCGATGGTCGAGGAGCTGAAGGTCCTGCGGCGCGAGGTCAAGCCGCATCACGTCCTCCTGGTCGTCGACGCGATGACCGGACAGGACGCGGTCACGATGGCCCAGCGGTTCAGCGAGGACGTCGGCTACGACGGCATCGTCCTGACCAAGCTCGACGGGGACGCCCGCGGTGGCGCGGCGCTCTCGATCCGCACGGTCACCGGCAAGCCGATCGTGTTCTGCGGCGTCGGCGAGCGGGTCGACGCCCTGGAGCCCTTCCATCCCGACCGGATGGCCTCGCGGATCCTCGGAATGGGCGACGTCCTCTCGCTCGTCGAGAAGGCGCAGGCGGTGGTCGACGCCGGGAAGGCCGAGGCGCTCGCCCAGAAGATCCGCGAGGACAGCTTCACGCTCGAGGATTTCGCCGATCAGCTCCGCCAGCTCCGCAAGATGGGCCCGCTCGACCAGATCCTCGACATGATGCCCTTCTTTAAGGGCGCCAAGCCGGCGCAGCCCGAGCTCGACGCCGAGTCGCGGGATCTCCGGCGATTCGAGGCGATCATCGGCTCCATGACGCCGGGCGAGCGGCGCGCCCCGGCGATCATCAACGGCGAGCGTCGGGCGCGGATCGCCCGCGGGAGCGGCACGTCGGTGCAGGACGTGAACCGGCTGCTCAAGCATTACGCGCAGCTCAGGAAGATGATGAAGGAGATGAAGGGCATGAGCGGGCGGGCGGGAAAGAAGGACCTCCGCCGGGCCATGCCGTTCCTTCGAGGCTAGACAGACCCGGACCGAGAGGGACAGGAGAGAGAGATGGGAGCACGGATTCGGCTACGACGGACCGGAACGACCAAGAAGCCGTCCTACCGCGTGGTGGTCGCCGACGGGCGGACCGCGCGTGACGGGCGATTCATCGACCAGATCGGGTTCTACGACCCGCTGACGGAGCCGCCGACGATCCGCATCGACGCCGAGAAGGCGACGGCGTGGATCAAGAAGGGGGCGCTGCCCTCGAACACCGTGAAGAACCTCCTGGCGCGCGCCGGGGTGCGGGCGAGCTAGGATCCGGGGCCGGTCGGACGAGCCACCAATGGAGAGGACGGCGGACGCCACGGCCTTCCGGGGGGACGCCCCGGCCGGCGCCGGGGCACTGGTCGCGGTGGGTCGCATCGTCCGCACCCAGGGACGGCGCGGCGAGGTCCGCGTCGAGCCGCTGACCGACTCGCCCGAGCGGCTCGGCGAGTTGCGGGAGTGCTGGCTGGTCCCGCCGGCCGCGGGGGAACGTCACACCATCGAACGCGTGTGGCTCCAGGGGGGCGTGCCGGTCGTGAAGCTGGCCGGCATCGACACCATGACCGACGCGGAGGCGCTCGCCGGCCGCCTCGTGACGATCCCGCGCGCGGCGGTGCGACCGCTGCCGCCGGATCGTTACTACGCGTTCGATCTCGTCGGGTGCGCCGTCGAGACGCCGGAGGGCGCCGAGCTCGGGACGGTGACCGAGGTGCTCGTCGGCCGGGAGCACGACTACTGGACCGTGCAGCGCGGCGAGCGGACGTGGCTGCTCCCTGCGGTGGCGGCGATCGTCGAGCGCGTCGACCTCGCGGCGCGACGCGTGGTGGCACGGCCCCCCGAGGGTTTGGTGGAGCTCGAGGCGTGATCCGCATCGACGTGGTGACACTCTTCCCGGGGATGTTTCCCGGGGTGCTCGACGAGTCGATGCTTCGCGTCGCCCGGGAGCGGGGCGTCGCCGACATCCACGTCATCGATCTCCGTGATTTCACGGAGGGACGGCACCGAGTCGCGGACGACTATCCGTTCGGTGGGGGCGGGGGGATGGTGCTGAAGCCGGAGCCGCTCTTCGCCGCGGTGGAAGCGCTCCGGGGACCGGCGAGCCGCGTGGTGCTCCTCTGCCCCCAGGGCCCGACCTTCTCGCAGGCGACCGCCGAGCGCCTCGCGACGGAGTCGCACCTCGTGCTCCTCTGCGGGCACTACGAGGGCGTGGACGAGCGGGTCCGGACGCAGGTGGTCGACGAGGAGCTCTCGATTGGCGACTACGTGCTGACGGGCGGCGAGCTGGCGGCGATGGTGGTGCTGGACGCGGTGGTCCGCCTCCTGCCGGGAGTCCTGGGCGATCCGACGGGGGCCGCGCGCGAGTCGTTCGCGGCCGGGCGGCTCGACTACCCGCAGTACACGCGGCCCGCTGACTTCCGGGGATGGCGCGTGCCGGAGGTCCTCCTGTCCGGGGACCACGGCCGCATCGCCGAGTGGCGGCGACGCGAGGCGCTCCGGCGCACCGTCGCGCGGCGGCCGGATCTGCTCGAGGCCGCGCCGTTGACCCGCGAGGAGCGGGGGTGGATGGACGAGATGACGCGCAGCGGTGAGCTGACGCGGACGGGTGATTGACGCCCAACCGGGCGAGTGACGCACCGAGGAGACGAACATGGCGACCGATGCAATCGCGGTGGTGGAAGCAAGCGCCCTCAAGCGGGACCGGGGGGCCTTCGCGCCCGGCGACAGCGTGCGCGTGCACGTGAAGGTCATCGAGGGCGAGAAGGAGCGGGTCCAGATCTTCGAGGGGGTCGTCATCCGCAGGCGCGGAGAGGGCGCTCGCGCGACCTTCACCGTCCGGCGCGTGTCCTACGGCGTCGGCGTCGAGCGGACGTTCCCGATCCACTCCCCGCGGGTCGAGCGTGTCCAGGTGGTGAAATCGAGCCACGTCCGGCGCTCGAAGCTCTACTACCTCAGGGCGCGAACCGGGAAAGCGGCGCGGCTCCGGGAAAAGCGGCAGGTGCTCGCGGTCCCCGGCACCGCGGCGACCGGCGAGAGCAACGAGTAGCGTCGCCCCGCGAGACCTTCGGCCCGCCGGCGCCCGGGCATGCGCGCTGTGCTAGCATGCCCTTCGAGTGCGCCGGCGAGGCTCCGGTCCCCTGCAGTCCGGGCTGTTCGAGTTCGAAGAGGATCTCTACGCGCAGGAGCGCGGCGCCTGGGCCCGAGGTCTCTGGGTGGCGGGCGTGGACGAGGTCGGGCGCGGACCGCTGGCCGGCCCGGTCGTCGCGGCCGCGGTGATTCTCGATCCCACGGCCCCGATCGACGGACTGCGTGACTCCAAGCTCCTCACTGGCCGGCAGCGGCGGCGGCTCGCCCGCGAGATCCGGCTCCACGCGCTCGCGTTCGCGGTGGGCCGGATCGGCCCCCGCCGGATCGACACCGTCAACGTGCTGCAAGCGACGTGGTGCGCCATGCGCGCGGCCCTTCAGCGCCTCCGGGTCCCGCCCGGCCTCGTCCTGGTCGACGGCAATCTCCGGATTCCCGGCGTGACGTGCGC
>CAYXBJ010000015.1:0-27602 GCA_964463175.1 uncultured bacterium | reverse complement strand
CGGCTGGGACGTCCTCCGCGCCCTCCGCCGGAAGGGAATCGACATCCCGGTGATCATGCTCACCGCGCGCGCGGAGGAAGTCGACCGCGTCCTCGGGCTCGAGCTGGGGGCGGACGACTACATCACGAAGCCCTTCTCGCTGAGGGAGCTTCTGGCCCGCGTCCGCGCCGTCTTGCGACGGCCCGGCCCGCGACAGCGCATCGATGTCTTCCAATTCGCCGATGCCCGCCTCCACCTGCGCGCCCGCCAGGCCTTTCGCGCGGGGACCGAGGTACGCCTCACGCGCAAGGAGTTCGACCTCCTGCGCTACCTGGTCGAGCATCCGGGTGAGATCCTCACCCGCGAGCGCCTGCTCGACGAGGTGTGGGGGTACGAGCGTTTCCCGACGACGCGGACCGTGGACACCCACGTCCTCCGCCTCCGGCAGAAGTTCGAGCGAGACCCCGAGCGGCCCGAGCACATCCTGACCGTTCACGGCCAGGGGTACCGCTTCGCCGGCTAGCTCGCCGGGGGCAGAGAGATTTCACACACCCGTGACACCTCGGGCGCCCGAGCGGGCAACACTACGGCCGTGGAATGCTCCACGTCCCGGCCACCTCTCATCACCTCGAAGGAGGACGCTCCCATGAACACGCGCCTGCTCGTCGCCTCCGCCGTCGCCGCTGCCATCGCCGTGCCCGCCCTGAGCGGCGCCCAGCCGGCGCCCATGCCGAAGTTCGAGTCCGAGAAGTGCTACGGCATCGCCAAGGCTGGCAAGAACGACTGTCAGACCGCGAACTCCTCCTGCGCGGGCACCTCGAAGCGCGATGCGCAAAAGGATGCCTGGGTGTACGTTCCCAAGGGAACGTGCGATCGGCTCGTCAACAGCAGCATGCAGCCCCGGATGTAGATCCGGGCTCGAGGGGCGCAGGACGGGTGGCGTGAGCCGGGTGAGCGTTGCGGAGCAGGGCCTGCCGGCGGGGGCCGGGATCGGGCTCCGGAGTCCGCACGTCGCCGAGGTGCTCGCCACCCGCCCTGCGGTGCCCTGGCTCGAGGTCCACCCCGAGAACTATCTGGGCGGCGGCCCCGCCGTGCGGGCGCTCCTCGCGATCCGCCGGGATTATCCGGTCTCGCTGCACGCGGTGGGCCTGTCGGTCGGAAGCGCGAGCGGCATCGACTACCAGCACCTAGAGCGGATCAAGGACCTCATGGAGCACCTGGAGCCCGCCCTCGTCTCCGAGCATCTAGCCTGGAGCCAGATCGACGGCGCCTATTTCAACCACCTTCTCCCGCTGCCGTACACGGAAGAGTCGCTCGCCGTCGTGTGCCGGAACGTCGACGCCATGCAGACGCGTCTCGGCCGGCGGGTCCTGATCGAAAATCCGTCTGGCTACCTGCGCTTCGCTGCCTCGACCATTCCCGAGCCGGAGTTCCTCGCGGCGATGGTCCGGCGGACCGGGTGCAGTCTCCTCTGCGATCTCAACAACATCCACGTGACCGCGGAGAACCTGGGGCTCGATTCCGCCGCATACCTGGCCGCGCTCCCGCCGGACGCAGTCGGGGAGCTACATCTGGCCGGCCACACGGTGAACGATACGGACGGCGGACGGCTCCTGATCGACGACCACGGATGCCCGGTGAGCCCGGCGGTGTGGGCGCTCTACGAGCGGGCGCTGGAGCGATTCGGCCCGATACCGACGCTGGTCGAGTGGGACACGAACGTCCCGCCGCTCGACGTCCTGCTCGCCGAGGCCCGGCAGGCGGACGCGCGGCTCCGAGGTCGAGCGAGCGATGCTCACGCTGCCTGAGATCCAGGCCGGGCTCGCGACCGCAATTCTTCGGGACGACGCGGCGGGTGTCGCATCGGTGATCCTGGGCGACGGGTTCCGTCCCGAGGCGCGCGTCCAGGTCTACCGGAACCACGTGTTCTCGAGCCTGACGGAGGCGCTGGCCTCGACGTATCCGGTGGTGTGCCGGCTCGTGGACCGCCGGTTCTTCGATTTCGCGGCCGACGCGTACATCCGGCGCCAACCGCCCCGGACCCCCTGTCTGTTCGAATACGGCGCGACGCTCCCGGACTTCCTCGCGACCTTTCCGCCGTGCGCCGACTATCCGTACCTGCCCGACGTCGCGCGGCTCGAGTGGGCCATGAACACCGTCCTCCACGCCGACGAGGTGACGCCGATCCCGCGAGCCGCCCTGGCTGGCGTGTCCCCGGACGACGTCGGACGGCTCGTGCTCCGGCTGGATCCGGCCGGCGCGTGGGTCCGCTCGGACTGGCCGGTCGACCGAATCTGGCTGGCGAACCAGCCGGACACCGATCCCGACACACCTGTGGATCTTGCCGCCGGAGGCGTGCAGCTCGAGATCCGCCGGCAGGACGACGCGGTGGCGCTCCGGCGGCTCGACGCGGCGCCCTTCGGCCTTCGGGAGGCGCTGAGCCGGGGCGCGACGCTCGAGACGGCCGCGGACATCGCCTTCGCCCGGGATCCCGCCTTCGACCTCGCGGACGCGCTCCGTGCGCTTCTCGACGAAGCCCTCGTCGTGGGCGTCACCTTCGGGAGGCCTGGCGCCCGATGACGCCGACCGACCCGGGATCGAGAGGCCGCTGGTCCCGTCGACTGGGACGAATTCCGCTGTCGCTGCACCAGCTCCTCTTCCGACTGGCGGTCGCGGGCGTCTTCCTTCGGGCCGGGCTGATCAAGATCTCGAACTGGGAGACGACGCTGGCCCTGTTCCGGGACGAGTACCAGGTGCCGGTGCTTCCGCCCGAGGTCGCGGCCGCGCTCGCCACGACGTTCGAGCTCGGATGCTCCACCCTCGTCATCATCGGCCTCGCGACGCGCCTGGCCACGCTCCCCCTGCTCGGGATGATCGCGACGATCCAGTGCTGCGTGTACCCGCACGCGTGGCCCGAGCACCTCGTCTGGGCATCGATCCTGCTCTTCTTGCTGACCCGGGGGGCGGGGGAGATCTCGCTGGATCACCTGATCGCGGAGGCACGGAGCCTGAGGGACGCCTCGGTCTGACCACCGGGAGGGCCCGTGCGTCCGTCCCGCGCGCGAGGCGGGGCAGGCGGCTACTTCTTGACCAGGACCACCCAGAGCTTCAGGGGAACCGTTCCCTCGTTGCGCGCGTCGTGATTCACGAGCGCCGGGAGCCACCGCGCGCCGCCCGGACCCAGCACCTCCCGGCCGTCGGGGGTGACGAGGGTCAGCTGGCCCTGGAGGACGATCCCGAGCTCGGGGTCGAGCCCCATGTGCTCCCCGGACGCCGAGCCCGGCTGGAAGGTGAGGAGGGCGACGCGCACCGTGTCGTTCTCGAGGATGAGCTGCTCCTCGATCCCGGCGCCCGGGGCCTGAGCTCCCCCCGCCCGCCACGCGAGGGCGAGCGCCAGGATCAGCGCGGCCAGGAGCGGCCGGCCTGTGACCAATCCGCGCAAGGCCTCATCACGGAGCTTGGTCACCGGCTGGTCTCCACGGGATAGCCCAAGCGAACCCATGCCGCGAGGCCCCCCGCCAGGAGCATGACGTTCCGGTGCCCGGCGTCGCGCAGCGCCTGGTAGGCGGCCGCCGCCTCCTCGGGCGTCCCGGCGTAGAGCACGACGCGCCCCGCGCGCGGGATCTCCGGCTCTCGACGCCGCATCTCGCCGAGCGGCACCGAGCGGGCCTTGGACAGGTGCCCGGCCCGGAACGCGTCCGGCGGGCGCAGGTCGATCACCACGACCTCCTCGCCGGCCTCTCGGTAGCGCTGGACGTCCTCGGGCGCGATCTGGAGCGGCGTGTCGGTGGCGGTGTGGAAGGCGAGCGCGGACGATTCCCCGGCGCCGCTCACACCCAGGACCGCGGCGAGGATCAGCCCGGCCCAGGCGCTGCCGCTCACGGCGTCTTCGCCTTCTCGATCGCGATCAAGACGAGCCGCTCGCCCTCACGCCGGACCGTGAAGCGCACGGCGTCGCCGGGCGCCAGCCCGTCGAGGAGCTTCGGATTGTCGGTCTCGAAGCCCATGGTCATCGCGTCCATGAGCCCGGGGAACGACTCGTGGGTCAGGAAGATGGCCCCCAGCTTCGGGATGATCGAGCGGACGATGCCGCGGACCGTCCACGACTGCGGCGTGGCCCGGGTCGACTCGGTCCGGATCCGCGCGATCTCGTCCTGGAGGCCGCGCACCTCGCGAGCCCACCGGAGATAGCCGAGACCGATGCCCAGGCCGAGCGCCAGGTTCAAGAGGATCACGACCTTCCAGAGGCGCATCATGATCAGTGCACGTGCTCGGCCGCCAGCGGCGCAACGGGCACCTCGCGCGCCAGGCGATCGAGCTCGGCCAGGAGCCGTCCGAGGTCCGCCCAGCCGTCCGTGTCATGGCCGAGGTCCTTCGGGATCCAGCGGGCGCGCAGATAGCCCTGTCGATCCACGAGCAGCTCCATGTGCGGCACGGGCGGGGGCTCGGGCTTGAGCCCCGCCGCGGTGAGGTCGCGCCGGAACAGCCGGTACGCGGCCCCGGCCTCGGCCGCGCCCTCGATGGCCAGCGGGAAGAACACCGACCGGTTGCCGAGCGCGTGATAGACGGTGCTCGGGTCGCTGAGCGGCACGCCCAGGATGTCGCCGCCGCGAAGCTTGAAGGCGACGGTGAGCCGGTCCAACTGGACAAGGCGGTCCGCCGAGCCGGGCAACGTGAAGAAGACGAGGAGTACGACTCCGCGACCCCGCCAGTCGCGCAGCGAGCGGCTCTCCCCAACCCCGGTCGTGAAGGTGAAGTCTGGGGCAACCACCGTCGGGCGCGCAGTGGCAGTCGGACCAAGGTCCCGTAACCGCTCGGCGGCGCCAAGGGCTCGAGCGAAGTTGATCGCGTCCCAGCGTTCCTCGACGCTCAACTGGGTCCCGAAGCCCGGCATACCCGACCCCTTGATGCCGTTGGTCAGCCACCAGAAGAGGTCGCCCGCCGTGTGATCGGCGGCGTGCTGGGCTGTCAGGTCCGCGGGAGGTGGCCGCAATCCCGCCCCGGCGGGCCCGTCACCGTAGCCTGCAACGCCGTGGCAGGCCTCGCAGTGCACCCGGTAGATTGCTCGGCCCTGGACGATCGAGATCGCGCTGTACGGTACGGAGGGCTGAATGTACGTCGCCGGATACGCGTCGACCGCCAGGGGACGGAGCGCCACCGTGGCGCCGAGCACGAGGGCGAGGCCACCACCGAGCGCAGCCGCGGGCCAGCGGCGAGGCCGAATCACCAGTGCCAGCAGGAGCGCCACGAGTCCGAGCGTTGCCACCTGGCTCCCAATCGCCACCTGAGTCTGTACGCCGGGAAAGTATTTCGTGGCAGTCCAGTCAAACCGGAACGAAAACGGCCATGCGATCTCGTCGTGACGCGCCGGCGTCGTCAGCACGATCACGCCGACGACGACCAAAATCGCCCCCACCATGACGGCCTCCGCCACCACGTTGCGCTGGATCCGCCCCACGGCCTGCTCGGTCGCGGGACCCGGCGCGGCGAGCCGCCGGCGCCACACCAGGAGGTTCTGTGCCGCGGGAGGAAGCAGCGCCGCGAACAGCGCGAGCTTCAGGAGGAGCCAGCGCCCGTACGTCGTCCCCACCAGGGCGGGCACGCCGCCGACCTGCTGCCAGGCGGCAAACGAGCCGGTCACGCCGAGCGCGGTGACGGCGACGAGCCCGAGTCGCGAGAACCGCTCGGTGGCGGTCGCGGCCGCACTGGAGCTCGGCAGTCGCCGCGTCCACCGGAGACACAGCGCGAGCGGGACGAGGCCGCCGCCCCAGAGCCCTGTGGCCAGAAGATGCACGGCGTCGAAGCTCATGGCGAGCCCGCTGCCTTCCGCGGCGGCGGCGTGGGCGCCCATGGCGCCGAGGGCCAGGCTCGCCGACGACAACCCGAGGGCCTGCAGCCGAAGAGCGAGCCATCCGAGCTCGGCGCGCGAGTCCGCCAGGAGCAGCCACACCGCCAGGAGGAGCAAGAGCCCCGTCCGCGCGAGCCAGACCGTCCCGTAGCGCGTGTCGATCAGGACCGACAGCACACGACCGCCCTGCAGGCTCTCGGCGAGACCCGCGCCCGTGGCGACACCGATCTGCCGCCAGAGGTCCAGCACGCCCGCTCCGAGGGCGACGGCGAGCGCGGCCCAGGCGAGCCTGAGCAGGGGTGCGTCCAGCTCCCGGAGGCGGTCGCGTCCGACGTCTCCCGCGGCCCAGGCGGCGGGACGGACGACCAAGACGAGAGACGCGAAGACGCCGACGAGCGTGACCGCGCCGATCATGTAGAGGCAGCGGACCAGGACGGCAACGGGTTCCATGATCGCGGTCAGAGAACGGGCGAGCCGGCGCCCGACCGCGTACGCGCAGCGAGGCGGGTCATCGAGCCGGGGGCTCCGACTTGGGCGGATCCGCAGCCGGCGGCTCGGCCCGGCCGTCCGAGCGGTCCGGTGCGAAGAACGCCCACGCCGCCAGGCTGACCGCGGCCACCGCGCCGGCCACCAGGAGCCAGGATGTCCAGTCGAGGCCACCCCGGACGGCGCCGACCGGGCCCAGGTGATCGGCCGCGGCCAGCGCGGGGACGAGGGTGAGCGCGACCGTCGCGATCCAGGGCGGAGCGGAGCGGCGGACGGCGCGGAACGGGACCTCCTCGGGCGGCATCGTGTGCTGGCGGGGGCCACGGCCCCGCGCCTTTCTCTTCTCCGTCGGGTATTTTCGCACGGGTTTCGGGGGACCCCCCGCAAACCTTGACTTCCACGGGGACCGTTGACCAGAATGACTCCGCCTGCATCCGGCCTGGCGGGTCACGCCCGGCCGTGGGGGTCGAGTCCCACCGGGGGAGTAGGTCAGGGAGGAGCGATGGAGCTCGCCGGCGTCCTGCGCGAGGCCATGAGCCTGGGCGCGTCCGACGTCCACCTCAAGGCGCGGCAGTACCCCGTCCTGCGGGTGCGCGGGCACCTGATGCGCCTCGAGAACTGGCCACTCCTCGACGGCAAGGACCTCGAGCAGATGGCCGCGGCGATGATCAACAACCTCCAGCGCCAGCGGTTCGAGCGCGACGGCGGCGTCGACGTCCAGTACACCGTCGCCGGCATCGGGCGGTTCCGGGCCAGCATCTTCCGCTCGCGGGCGAACATCGGCATCGCGCTTCGCGTCGTCCCGTACGAGCCGCCCACCTTCGAGGAGCTCCACCTCCCCCCGGTCGTGGCCAAGCTGGCCATGGAGCCGCGCGGGCTGGTCCTCGTGACGGGTCCGGCCGGCTCGGGCAAGACCACGACCCTCGCGTCGATGGTCAACCACATGAACCACCATCGGACCGATCACATCGTCACGATCGAGGATCCGATCGAGTACCTCTTCGAGGACGGCAGCAGCATCATCACCCAGCGCGAGGTCGGGATGGACGCCCCGGAGTTCGGCGCGGCGCTCCGCATCTGCCTCCGCCAGGATCCCAACGTGGTCATGGTCGGCGAGATGCGGGACGTCGAGACGATGTCGACGGTGCTGACGCTGGCAGAGACCGGCCACCTCGTCCTGTCGACGCTCCACACGATCACGGCGGCCGAGACGGTCAACCGGATCATCTCCCAGTTCCCGCCCGACTACGAGCGCCAGATCCGCCAGCAGCTCGGGCAGGTCCTGCGCGGGGTCATCTCCCAGCGCCTCATGGAGCGCTCGGACGAGCCTGGTCTCATTCCCGCGGTCGAGGTCCTCGTCGGCACCCTCACCGTGCAGCGCTGCATCGAGGAGCCCGGGCGCACCGCGCAGCTCTCGCAGGTCATCGCCGAGGGCCGGGACACGTACGGGATGCAGTCCTTCAACCAGAGCGCGATCGAGTGGTACCAGAGGGGCCTGGTCTCCTACGAGGAGGCCCGGCGGACGGCGACCTCCCAGACCGACTTCGAGGTCGAGGTCGAGCGCCTGTCGATGGCGCAGGACGTGGCGACGCGGAAGAGCGGCGCCCCGTCGGTGCCGGGCCGCCGGTAGGCCGCCCCTCCGCGTTCTCGTCTCCGGCCGCCAGGCGCGCCGGGTCAGATCCCAGGTCTTCCGTGCAGATCGAGCAGGTCGCTCCCTATCTCTGGCGCATCCCCGAAGGCGCCCGCCCGGGCATGCGCGTCCCGGGACTCATCTACGCCGACCAGACCCTGATGGACGCGATCCGCCGCGACGCCGCGCTCGAGCAGGTCGCGAACGCCGCCACGCTCCCCGGCATCGTCAAGGCCTCGCTCGCCATGCCGGACATCCACCAAGGCTACGGCCTGCCGGTGGGTGGCGTCGTTGCCACCGCCGGACCCGATGGCGTCGTCAGTCCGGGCGGGGTGGGCTACGACATTAATTGCGGAGTGCGTCTCCTCGCGACCGACCTCGTCGCGAGCGAGGTGGGAGCGCGGCTGGAGCGACTGATCGACGCCCTCGCCGCCGCGATCCCGTCGGGCGTGGGATCCAGCGGACGGATCCCCCTCTCGGCCGCGGAGCTGCGACGGGGCCCGGCGCGAGAGGGCGCGGCCTGGGCGGTCTCGCGCGGCTTCGGGGAAGGGGACGACCTCGCCCGGATCGAATCCCACGGGCGTCTGCCCGGGGCCGACCTCGACGCCGTCTCGACAAAGGCCGTCGAGCGCGGGCGGAGCCAGCTCGGCACGCTCGGCTCCGGCAATCACTTCCTCGAGGTGCAGCGAGTCGAAACGGTCTTCCTTCCCGACGTGGGGCGGGTGCTCGGGCTCGACGAGGGCCGGATCACGGTGATGGTCCACACGGGCTCGCGCGGCTTCGGCCACCAGGTCTGCACCGACGCACTCGGCGTGATGCAGGGCGCGATGAAGCGCTACGGCATCGCGTTGCCCGACCGGCAGCTCGCCTGCGCGCCGCTCGCCTCGCCGGAGGCGCGCGCCTACCTCGGCGCGATGCGCGCCGCCGCGAACTTCGCGTTCGCGAACCGGCAGTGCCTCGCCCACATGGCCCGCGAGGCGGTGGAGCGCGCGCTCGGCGTCTCTCCCCACGCGCTCGGCTGGCGCCTCGTCTACGACGTGGCCCACAACATCGCCAAGGAGGAGGACCACACGATCGACGGCCGCACCCGGCGCCTCCTCGTGCACCGGAAGGGCGCCACGCGCGCGTTCCCGCCGGGGCATCCGGAGCTGCCCGAGGGGTACCGGGACGTCGGCCAGCCCGTCCTGATCCCGGGAGACATGGGCCGCTACTCGTACGTCCTCGTCGGCACCCCCGGAGCCATGCGCGAGACGTTCGGGAGCACGTGCCACGGGGCCGGGCGCGTCCTGAGCCGCACCGCGGCGGTCAAGGCGGCACGGGGACGGTCGATCGCGGATGAGCTCCGCGCCCGCGGCATTGTCGCCCGCGCGGGCGGCCGGGACTCCCTCGCCGAGGAGATGTCGGAAGCCTACAAGGACGTCCGGAACGTGGTCGACGTCGTCGAGCAGGCCGGGCTCTCCCGGGTGGTCGCGCGGCTCCGTCCTCTTGGCGTCGTGAAGGGCTGATTGGGCCCTCGACGGCCCCCGCCAGACTTCGGCGAGGGGCAGCGGCGCCGGGTCAGGCGCCGACGGACGGGAGGTTCAGCCCGTGGCGCCGCGCCGCGGCGGTCGCCTCCGGGTAGCCGGCGTCGGCGTGGCGCATGATCCCGGTCCCCGGGTCCGTCGTGAGGACGCGCTCCAGGCGGCGCGCAGCCGCGGGCGTGCCGTCCGCCACCACGACCATCCCTGCGTGGATCGAGTAGCCGATCCCGACCCCGCCCCCGTGGTGGAGGGACACCCACGTCGCGCCGGCCGCGGTATTCAGGAGGGCGTTCAGCACGGGCCAGTCGGCGATGGCGTCGGAGCCGTCGCGCATCGACTCGGTCTCGCGGTTCGGTGAGGCCACCGATCCCGCGTCCAGGTGGTCGCGTCCGATGACGATGGGCGCCTTGACCCGTCCGGCGGCGACCAGGTCGTTGAAGATCAAGCCCGCCCGCGCGCGGGCGCCGTACCCGAGCCAGCAGATGCGGGCCGGCAGCCCCTGGAAGTGCACGCGCTCCCGCGCGAGGCGCAGCCACTGCACGAGATGCTCGTCGTCATGGAAGGCCTCGAGGAGCGCCCGGTCCGTCTCGTAGATGTCGTTCGGGTCGCCGGACAGCGCAACCCAGCGGAACGGGCCGCTGCCCTCGCAGAATAGCGGCCGGATGTATGCCGGCACGAACCCGGGGTAGCTGAAGTCGGAGACGCCCGCGTTCTCGGCCTCGCGCCGGATGTTGTTGCCGTAGTCGAACAGGATCGCACCGGCGCGCTGGAACTCGAGCATCGCCCGCATGTGAGCGGCGAGCGCCTCGTAGCCCCGGCGCGTGTAGTCGTCCGGAGCGTGCCGCCGGAGGGCCGCCGCTTGCTCGGGCGTGAGGCCCACCGGGACGTAGCCGTTCAGCATGTCGTGGGCCGACGTCTGGTCGGTGACGACGTCGACCCGCACGCCGCGGCGGGCGAGCTCGGGATGGGTCTCGGCGGCGTTCCCGTGGAGCGCGATGGACAGCGCCTCGCCCCTGTCACGCGCCTCTTCCGCCCACCGGATCGCCTCGTCGACCGAATCGGTCGCCCGGTCCACGTAGCGGAGGCGGAGCCGGCGCTCGATGCGCTCCCGATCCACCTCGACGAAGATGCCGACGCCGCCGTTCATGGTGACGGCGAGCGGCTGGGCGCCGCCCATCCCGCCGAGGCCCGCCGACAGCACCAGGCGGCCACGCAGCGACCCGTCGAAGTGACGCCGGGCGCAGGCCGCGAAGGTCTCGTAGGTGCCCTGGAGAATCCCCTGGGTGCCGATGTAGATCCAGGAGCCGGCGGTCATCTGCCCGTACATCGTCAGCCCCTGGGCCTCGTACTGGCGGAAGTGGGCCCAGTCACCCCAGGCGGGGACCAGCAGCGAGTTGGCAATGAGCACGCGGGGCGCGTCGGGCTGGGTCCGGAAGACGCCCACCGGCTTGCCGGATTGCACGAGCAGCGTCTCGTCCGCCTCGAGCGCCCGGAGCGTGGCTACGATCCGGTGAAAGGACGGCCAGTCGCGCGCCGCCTTGCCCGAGCCGCCGTAGACGACGAGGTCCTGCCACCGCTCCGCGACGTCCGGATCGAGGTTGTTCATCAGCATGCGGAGGGCCGCTTCCTGGAGCCAGCCCTTGCACGAGAGCGCCGTGCCGCGCGGGGCGCGGATCGGCTCTGCCGGTCGTCCGGTCGAGATCGCGCTCATCGCTCGCGCCGCGCCCTGTCCACCGGGCTCACCGCAGTGGCCCGAGCACGGCCTCGACCGCGGCGGCGACCGAGCCGTCACGGACGAGCTCCCGCCCCGCGGACAGGTCGGCGTGAACCGGCCGATCCTCCTCGAGGCGCGGGACGCGCGCGCGCACCGCGGCGAACGCCGCGCGCGTGCCCCGTCCCGGCTCGAGCGGGCGTCGGAGGTCGAGAGCCTGAGCCGCGAGAACCAGCTCGGTGCCGGCCACCTGCTCGGCGAGCCCGAGGATCTGGCGGGCCTTCAGCGCGGCGGTCGCGCCCATAGAGTTCCAGTCCTCTTGGAGCCCGGAGGTCGGGATGGAGTCGACGCTCGCCGGATGGGCGAGGACCCGGCACTCCGCGACCAGGGCCGCGGCCGTGTACTGCGCGATCATGTAGCCCGAGTGGAGCCCGCCGACCGCCGCGAGAAAGGGCGGAAGCCCCTCGTTCGTCAGGGGATTCACCAGGCGGTCGATGCGGCGCTCCGCGATTCCGGCCAGCTGCGTCAGGCCGATCGCGAGCACGTCGAGCGCGAGCGCGAGCGGCTGGCCGTGGAAATTGCCCCCGGAGAGCACCGCGCCGTCCGCGGGGAAGACGAGCGGGTTGTCCGTCACGCTGCCGAGCTCCCGCTCCACGATCTCGCGGGCCAGGCGGACACCCTCGCGCGCGGCGCCGTGCACCTGGGGCATGCACCGGAGACTGTACGCGTCCTGAACTCGCCCGCAGTCGCGGTGAGACGCGATGATGCCGCTCTCCTCCGTCAGGGCCCAGAGGTTCGACGCGGAGTCCACCTGGCCGGGGTGGGGGCGGAGACCGTGAATCCGCGGGTCGAACGCCACGTGGGACCCCATGAGCGCCTCGAGACTCATCGCTCCGCTGACGTCGACGAGCCGCGCGAGCGCCGTCGCATCGTGGACCAGGAGCGTCGCCAGCGCCGCCATCACGTGGGTGCCGTTCAGGAGCGCCAATCCCTCCTTCATCTCGAGGACCAGCGGTGGCAGCCCCGCCGTCCCGAGCGCCTCCCGCGCCGGCCGGCGCACGCCGCCGACCACCGCGTCGCCCTCGCCGATGAGGCACGCCGCGACGTGGGCCAGTGGGGCAAGGTCGCCGGATGCCCCCACGGACCCGCGGCAGGGCACCACCGGCAGGACGCCGTGCTGGAGACATCCCACCAGCCGCTCGACCACCACGGGACGGACGCCGGAGTGACCGCGGGCCAGCGACGCGGCGAGCAGCAGGAGCACCGCGCGAGTCTCCTCGGGCCCGAGAGGGTCGCCGACTCCGGCCGCGTGCGACAGGACGAGATTCCGCTGAAGGGCCCGACGGGCCTCGGAGGGAATTGCGGTGTCTTTGAGCTTCCCGACGCCGGTGGTGACGCCGTAGACCACTTCGCCGGCCCGATCGAGCCGTTCGAGGGCGGCACGGCCTCGCTCGAGCCGGTCCACAACCTCGGGGCCGAGCCCCACGGGCGCGGCGCGGCGGGCCACCGCGACCACGTCGGCCACCGAGAGTGCGCCGCCCAGTCGGATCATCGCCGGAGCGCGCCTCGCGATCGCGTGAACCACATCGCTCGACAGCATACTGCGCGGCCGCACGACCCGTCACCCGGCCCGGCGCGGCGCCCGCGCGTATGGAGGCGGTCGCTCGCTCCGGCCGGCACCGCGTGACCAGCCCGTCGCGGTAGCGGACGCGCGCGCCTGGCTTTGCTCTGCTTGCTCGCGCTCTCGCCGCCTGTTAAGCTGGGAGCCGCATGTCTTGGAGTCTACAGGCGAAAGCTGACCGCCTCCTCGCTCAAGAGACCGGCACCATCCGGAAGGACTGGGGCGGCCGTCTCTCGTTCGCTCTCGTCTACCCGAACACCTACGCGGTCGGCATGTCGAACCTCGGGTTCCAGACCATCTACCGGCATCTCAACGCGCTGCCCGACGTGGTCTGCGAGCGCGTGTTCCTGCCGGATCCCGAGGACCTGCCAGAGTACCAGCGGACCGGTCGGGCGCCGTTCGCCCTCGAGTCCAAGCGCCCGCTCTCCGACTTCGACCTGGTCGGGTTCTCCATCACCTACGAGGGCGACTACATCAACACGCTGCGCCTCCTGCGGATGGCCGGAATCCCGCTCCGGCCCGCGGATCGCCGCCCCGAGGATCCCATCGTCCTGATGGGCGGCGTGTGCGCGTTCGCCAACCCCGAGCCCGTCGCGCCGTTCATGGACTTCGTGGTGGTCGGGGAAGGGGAGGAGATCGTCGGCGAGATCGTCGCCGCCTACCGCGAGGCGTTCGGGGCGGTCTCGCTCGGGGCCCGGCGGCGAGAGGATCTCCTGGATCGCCTAGCGCCGCTGGCCGGGATCTACGTGCCGCAGCGCCACGCCGTGACCTACCGGGAGGACGGGGCGATCGACGCGGTGCGCCCCGTGGACGGCGCGCCCGCGATCGTGGTCAAGCGACGGCTCAAGAAGGTGGACGAGTTCCGGACCATCTCGCTCCTCAGGACGCCCAACGCGGAGTACGGCCACCTCGCGCTCCTCGAGGTCGGGAAGGGCTGCGGTCGCGGCTGCCGTTTCTGCCTCGAGGGCCAGATCTACCGGCCGGTGCGTCACCGGAGCCTCGAAACGCTCCGGGAGACCATCCGCGAGATCAAGAAGGACTCCAACCGGGTCGGCCTCGTCGGCGCCTGCGTCTCCGACTACCCGTGGATCGGAGGGCTGATGGGCATCCTCGCGGAGGAAGGGCTCGAGGTGTCGATCTCGTCGATCCGGGCCGACAGTCTCACCGAGGAGCTCGTCTCATCGCTCCGTCGGGGCGGGCACCGGACCATCACCGTCGCCCCGGAGGCCGGGACCGAGCGGCTCCGTCACGTGATCCGCAAGGACATCTCCGACGCGCAGATCTACGAGGCGTGCGATCTGGTCCGCGCCCATGGGATCCCGAACCTCAAGTGCTACTTCATGATCGGGCTTCCGACGGAGACGGACGAGGACATCGAGGCCATCCCGGCCCTGGCGACCCGCCTCCTCGAGCGGCTCCGCGTGCCGTCGCCGCAGGGCGAGCCCTTCGGTCGGCTGACGCTCTCGATCAGCTCCTTCGTGCCGAAACCGTGGACCCCGTTCCAGTGGGCGGCGTTCGATCCGGTGAACCGGCTCGAGGGGAAGCTCCGGACCATCAAGGCCGGCGTGCGGCGGCTCCACAACGTGCGGGTCCTCCACGAGAACCCGCGCGAGGCGTTTCTCCAGGCGATCCTCGCCCGCGGCGACCGCCGGGTGGCCGATTTTCTCGAGCATGCGGCCGGCCTCGAGGGCGACTGGCGCACCGCGCTCCGGGAGTGGGCCGGCGATCCCGCCTTTTACGCCCAGCGGGAGCGGCCGCTCGACGAGGTCCTGCCGTGGGACCATCTCGACGTCGGCGTCCGCAAGGCCGGGCTGATCCGCGAGCACCAGCGCGCCGGGCTCTCGGCCGAGCCCGCTCCGGTCGCGTGACGGCGGGCGTGGAGACCCGGACGGTGGCATCAGCGGGAGGCCAGCGATGACCCAGCCGGAAGGCGGGAAGGTCGACGTCCGCGAGCACGGCGCCAATCACCAGACGTCGACGCGGCGTCTCTTCATGCAGCTCCAGGTGTTCGGGGATTGCGACGATCCGAAGCGACTCGCCGGCGCGCTGGAGCGTGCCCGGCTCGAAGGCGTCCTCTACGCGGACGCGAGCGACCCGCGCGGCGTCGCCGTGCTCGGGATCGCGGAAGACCCCGCGTTCTTCGTGGGCCGCTGGCGGGATCTGCTCGGGGCCGAGCCGTTCGCCGGACTGTCGCGCAAGCCGGAGCTCACCATGTTCGGGCGCACCTACGCCAGCGGCTTCGAGACCGATCTCGAGGACTGGCTGCTCGCCCGGCCCCGGCGCATGGCTCTGGGCCTCGACTGGCCCTGGGCGATCTGGTACCCGCTGCGGCGGACCGGAACCTTCGCGCGGTTGGCGCCGCCGGAGCAGGGGGCGATCCTCCGCGAGCACGCCGCGCTCGGGCGCGCGTACGGCGACGCCGAGCTGGTCCACGACGTGCGACTGGCCTGCCACGGGCTCGACACCCACGACAACGACTTCGTGATCGGTCTGGTGGGCCGCGAGCTGCATCCGCTCTCGCATCTCGTGCAGACGATGCGGCGGACCGCTCAGACGGCCGAGTTCATCCAGACGCTCGGCCCCTTCTTCGTGGGGCACGTGGTCTGGCGCGGGGCCGGGACGTAGCGCGATAGCGAGCACGGCGCGCCCCGTCGGTCCCGGCCCGCCGGTGAGGTACCGTGGGCCAGATGCCGAGCGCTGGGTCTACGGTTGCCCGGTGGGCCGCGTGACGCCCCCGGGCGCCATCGAGGCCGACTCCTTCACGCGCTCCATCACCGGATCGTCCACGAAGGTTTGGTCCGGTGGCAACCGGAGCACCAGCACATCGCCCGGCTCGACGAGGAGGTCAATCTCCGCGACCTTTCTCGTGAAGGTCGCGAGCACGGGGCCATGCTCGGTCTGAACCTTCAGCAGGAGCCGATCGGGCTCCCGCTGCTTCTTGACCACTCGACCCTCGACGAGGGTGGGGTGCGCCAGAAGGCCGGCCAGGTGCGTCTCGGCGACCGATGGCAGAAGCCGCACGCCAGCCACTCCAACGGCGATGCCCACCAGCAGTACTCCACCAAGAATCGTCCAGCCTCTCATCGGTCGCTCCTCAGCATGTTGTCGCCGGCCTATGTCGGCGGTACGGATCGATGCCGAAACCGGTCCACGATCCGGTGACGGAATGCGTACAGAGGGAGACTCACTGCCGCAACCAGACCCAAGGTGAGCGCCATTTCCACGTAGTGCCCCGTCGCAGTCTTCGCGCCCTGGGCCGACAACACCCAGGTCCCGGGGAAGCGGCCCAGGGTCGAGGCCGCCGCGAACACCCAGAACGGCATCGGGCTCAGTCCGAACAGGTAGCACAGGATGTCCTTGGGGAGCCCCGGAATGAGATACAGGAGAAAGCACAGGACGGCGCCCTCCGTCTCCACGACGAACCCCAGGCGCGCCCATACCCCCGGCGTGACGAGGCGCTGGACGAAGGCCATCCCGAGCCATCGTCCCACCCCGAACGCAATGAGGGATCCCGCCGTGAGGCCGATCATCGAGTAGAGGAGACCCCACCCTTGGCCAAACACGAGGCCGCCCAGGAAGCCCGTCAGCTCTCCCGGAATGGGCGCAATCAGCACCTGCAGTGCCTGGATGCCAATGAAGACGAGCGGGGCGAACACCCCCCAACGGTGAAGAGCCGCCCGAAAGGTGTGGGGATCCGTGTACAGCCGCAGCAGCCGATGCACCGCGGGATTGTCCCCGAACCGGATCCACAAGCTGACACCCACCAGCCCCAGGACGAGGCCGAGGGCTAGCGCGCCGACAAGCCACTGTGCGCGACGGGGCATAGTCTCCTTGCGGTCCGGGTCTCAATCAAAACAGCCCAGCGTGGTGTGGGTCAGGAGGCATATACCTGACCGAGGGGATCCGGGCCATCCACCCGGGAGCTCCAGGCCCGTCCAGGCCAAACGCGGGGCCACTCGAGCCCGCGAGAACCAGCGCCCCTGCTCTCGACCGCGGGTATCATACAGACATTCGGTGAGCAGGAGAGTCCGGACGGCCCCCGTCAAGGAAAGGCGGTAGAGGACATGATCGGCAGCCAGGACTTGCTGATTGCGCTCGCGATCGGCCTCGTCATGTTCGGGGCGAAGAAGCTTCCGGAGCTGGCCCGTGGGCTGGGGGAATCGGTCAAGGAGTTCAAGAAGGGCATCGCGACCGAGCCGGACCCCGTTCCATCGACAGAGCCGCAATCGCCGGCAGCGCTGGCCCCGCCACTCGCTCCCGCCCGGCACTGCGCGAACTGCCAGGCGTCGTTGCAAGCGGACTGGACTCACTGCCCGAAATGCGGGACTCCGTTTACGAACACCGGCTAGCCGCAAAGACTCCAGCACCCGGACCGGCAGACCCTCGGCCTGCTTCGCCGGGCCCGTCGTCTGGCACGGGAATCTGACCGGACCAGGAATACAACCGCGGACTATTTCCCGGCCGCTCGCGACGAGGTCAGCGTCGGCTGCCCCTCACCGGCCTATCCCCACCGTGGCCTCGCTTCCTGCGGGCGGGCGCGGGGATCGACGGCCAAATCGGGCCAGGATCCGGTGTCGTGAGGCGTAGAGCGGGATGGCGACCGCCGCGACGATCGCCATCATGAGCGCGGTCTCCATGTAGTGCCCGGTCGCGGTCTTCGCACCCTGCGCGGACAGGATCCAGGTCCCGGGCAGCCGACCCAGCGTCGAGGCGGTCGCAAACACCCAGAACGACATGGGGCTCAGTCCGAACAGGTAGCACAGGATGTCCTTGGGGAGCCCCGGAATGAGATACAGGAGGAAGCACAGGACGGCGCCCTCCGTCTCCACGACGAACCCCAGGCGCGCCCAGACGGATGGACTGACGCGACGCTGGACGAAGGCCACGCCGAGCCACCGTCCCACCGCGAAGGCGAATAGCGAGCCCGCCATCAGGCCGATCATGGAATAGCCGAGCCCGGGCCACTCGCCGAACGCGAACCCGCCCAGGAAGCCCGTCACCTCTCCCGGGATTGGCGCGATTAGCACCTGCAGCGCCTGGATCCCGATGAAGACGAGCGGGGCCAGGGCTCCCCAGTCGCGGAGTGCCGCCCGGAGAGCCACGGGATCCCGGTACAGGCGGAGCACGCTGTGCACGGCCGCGCTGTCCGAGAACCGCATCCAGAGCCCGATCGTCACGATGATCGCCAGGAAGGCGGCGGCGATCGTGCCGGCGAGCCAGCGTGTCCGGGCGGTCATCGTTTCCTCGTGTCGGGGCCGTCCATCCGTGTCACAAGCGAGCCCAAGGGATATAGCTGAGCAAGAGCTGTGCCGACCTCAACGAGGCCAGGGCCCGTTCACGCGCCGCCGCCGTCCAGGATCGGACGCCCGGCGCGGGACGTGGCGATTGTGTCCACGGAGCGTCGGACACGGCATCGGGAGAAATCCGCCGAAGGAACCGCCTGTCACGCCACGGTCATTGCGGCCGGCTTACGAACGCCCTGCCGGCTAGGCGAGGGGGGCGGGCAGGTCCGAGCGGCCCATCAGGTAGGCGTCGACGCCGCGAGCGACGCTCCGGCCCTCGGCAATCGCCCACACGATGAGGGACTGGCCGCGCTGCATGTCACCCGCGGTGAACACGCCGGGGACGCTCGTCATCCAGGCCGCGTCGCGCCAGACGTTGCCGCGCTCGGTCAGGCGCACGCCGAGCTTCTCGAGGAGGCCCGGGCGCTCCGGCCCGAGGAAGCCCATGGCCAGGAGGACGAGCTCGCAGGGCAGGGTGAACTCCGACCCGGGGACCTCGCGGAACACCGGGCGGCCCGCCTCCCGGGCGACCTCGATGCGCATCGCCTCGAGCCCGCGGACCCGTCCTCGCGCGTCGCCGAGGAAGCGCGTCGTCGACACGGCGTAGACGCGCTCGCCGCCCTCCTCGTGAGCCGAGGAGACGCGGTAGACGTTCGGGTACTGGGGCCACGGATTCTCCGGCGCCCGGCGGTCTGGCGGGCGGGGCATGATCTCCAGCTGGTGGACGCTTCGCGCGCCCTGACGGTGGACCGTTCCGAGGCAGTCCGCGCCCGTGTCGCCGCCGCCCAGGATGACCACGTGCTTGTCGCGCGCCGTGATGAAGTCCTCGTCAGGCACCGCGTCTCCCTCGCAGCGGCGGTTCTGGAGCGGGAGGTACTCCATCGCGAAGTGGATGCCCGCGAGCTCGCGCCCGGGGATCGGCAGGTCCCGTGCGTGGCACGCGCCCCCGGCCAGGACCAGCGCTTCATGCTGCTGGCGCAACTCTTCCGGATCCAGGTCGACGCCGACGTGCACGCCGGTCACGAACCGCACGCCCTCCGCCTCCATCTGCGCGAGGCGCCGGGCCAGCACGCGCTTCTCCATCTTGAACTCGGGGATCCCGTAGCGGAGCAGGCCGCCGATGCGGTCGGCGCGCTCGAACACCGTCACCGCGTGGCCGGCCCGGCGGAGCTGCTGGGCGGCGGCGAGGCCGGCCGGCCCGGACCCGACGATCGCGACCCGCTTGCCGGTGAGCATCGCGGGCGGCTGAGGCGCGACCCAGCCCTGGGCGAAGGCGCGATCGATGATCGTCAGCTCGATCGGCTTGATGGTGACCGGGTCGTCGTTGATCCCGAGGACGCAGGAGCCCTCGCAGGGGGCCGGGCAGAGCGTGCCGGTGAACTCCGGGAAGTTGTTCGTGGCGTGAAGTCGGTCGAGGGCCTCCCGCCAGTCGTCCCGGTAGACGAGGTCGTTCCAGTCGGGGATGAGATTGCCGAGGGGGCAGCCCTGGTGGCAGAAGGGGATGCCGCAGTCCATACACCGCGCGGCCTGCGTCTGGAGCTTCGGCACGGCCCAGGGCAGGATGACCTGCCCCCAGTCGCGAAGGCGCTCGGCGGTCGGCCGGTAGGGCTGCTTGTCCCGCGTGAACTCGAGGAACCCGGTGACCTTGCCCATCCGGCTAGCCGTGGGCCCCTTCCATGACGGCCCGCTCCCAGGGAATGCCTTCGTCCCGCGCGCGCTGCATCGCGGCGAGGGCGCGCTTGTAGTCCCGCGGCATGACCTTCACGAAGCGCGGGCGGACGGCGGCCCAGTCGGCGAGGATCTCGGCCGCGACCGCGCTCTCAGTGAAGCGGACGTGACGGCGCAGAAGGTCCTGGATCTCCTGCACGTCGTCGCCGTGGACGAGCGGCTCGAGCTCCACCATGCCGAGGTTGCACCGGGAGGGGAAGTCGCCGGCCCGGTCCAGAACGTACGCTACGCCGCCGGACATCCCGGCGGCAAAGTTCCGGCCAGTGCGGCCAATGACCACCACCCGCCCGCCGGTCATGTACTCGCAGGCGTGGTCCCCGACGCCCTCGACCACCGCCAGCGCGCCGCTGTTGCGGACCGCGAACCGCTCGCCCGCCACGCCGCGGACGTACGCCTGCCCGCTGGTGGCGCCGTAGAGGACGACGTTGCCCACCACGATGTTGTCCTGGGGCGCGAACGTCGCCTCGCGCGGCGGGAAGGCCACGATCTTGCCGCCGGACAGGCCCTTCCCGAGGTAGTCGTTGGCATCGCCCTCGAGGACCAGCGTGATGCCTCGCGGCACGAAAGCGCCGAAGCTCTGGCCGGCCGAGCCGGTGAAGTGGATCCGGATGGTGTCGTCGGGCAGGCCGTCGGCTCCGTACCGCGAGGTGACCTCGTAGCCGAGGATCGTGCCCACGGTCCGGTGCACGTTTCGGATCGGAAGGCGCAGGTCGACGGGCGTCCGGGCATCCAGGGCCGGTCGGCACAGCGGCACGATCGTGGTCATGTCGAGCGATCGCTCGAGGCCGTGGTCCTGCGGCCGCACGCGGCGGATCGGCACCTCCGGCGCGACGGGCGGCCGGTAGAGGATCTGCGTGAAGTCCAGGCCCCGCGCCTTCCAGTGGTCGAGCGCCGCGCGCACGTCCAGGCGGTCGACGCGTCCGATCATCTCGTCGAGCGTCCGGAAGCCGAGCTGGGACATCAGCTCGCGCACCTCCTCCGCGATGAACCGGAAGAACGTCGTGACGAACTCCGGCGCGCCGGTGAACCGCTTCCGCAGCTCCGGGTCCTGGGTCGCGACGCCGACCGGGCAGGTATTCAGATGGCAGACCCGCATCATCACGCAGCCCATGACGACCAGCGGCGCCGTCGCGAACCCGAACTCCTCGGCGCCGAGGAGAGCGGCGATGACCACGTCGCGCCCCGTCTTGAGCTGGCCGTCCACCTGGACCACGATGCGATCGCGGAGCTTGTTGAGGACGAGCACCTGCTGTGTCTCGGCGAGGCCGAGCTCCCACGGCACGCCCCCGTGCTTGATCGACGTGAGCGGCGACGCGCCGGTCCCGCCGTCGTGGCCCGAGATGAGGACCACGTCGGAGAACGCCTTCGCGACCCCCGCCGCGACCGTTCCCACGCCGACCTCCGCGACGAGCTTCACGTGAATGCGCGCGCGCGGGTTCGCGTTCTTGAGGTCGTGGATCAGCTGCTTCAGATCCTCGATCGAGTAGATGTCGTGGTGGGGCGGGGGCGAGATGAGCCCCACGCCGGGCGTGGAGTGCCGCACCTTGGCGATCCAGGGATAGACCTTGTAGCCCGGCAGCTGGCCACCCTCGCCGGGCTTCGCGCCCTGGGCCATCTTGATCTGGAGGTCGTCGCAGTTGACCAGGTACTCGCTAGTGACGCCGAAGCGGCCCGACGCCACCTGGTGGATCGCGCTCCGCCGCCAGTCGCCGTTCTCCTCGCGGCGGTAGCGGGCGGGGTCCTCGCCGCCCTCGCCGGTGTTCGACTTTCCACCGATCCGGTTCATGGCGATGGCGAGGGTCTCGTGGGCTTCCTGGCTGATCGAGCCGTACGACATGGCGCCGGTCGCGAAGTGCCGGAGGATCGACTCCACCGGCTCCACCTCGTCCAGCGGGACCGGCGTCTCGGCCAGGCGGAGCCCGAAGAGGCCGCGCAGCGTGGCGAGGTTCCGGCTCTGGTCGTCGACGGCGCCGGTGTACTCCTTGAAGATCCGGTACTGGTTGCTCCGCGTCGCGTGCTGGAGCTTCTGCACCGTCTCCGGATTGAAGAGGTGGAACTCCCCGTCGCGGCGCCACTGGTACTCGCCCCCCCAGTCGAGCTCTGCGGGGCCGACCGGGCGCTCGGGAAACGCCTGCTCGTGCCGCCGGCGGACCTCCTCGGCGACGACGTCGAGGCCGATCCCGCTCACCCGCGACAGCGTGCCAGCGAAGTAGCGGTCAACCACGCTCTTGTCGAGGCCGATCGCCTCGAAGATCTGCGCCCCGCAGTAGCTCTGGAGCGCTGAGATCCCCATCTTGGCCATCACCTTGAGGATTCCCTTGTTGAGCGCCTTGATGTAGTGCTTGACCGCCGTCTTGTGGTCGATCCCCGGCAGGAGCCCCTGGCGGATCATGTCGTCCAGCGTCTCGAAGGCCACCCACGGGTTCACGGCGCCGGCGCCGTACCCGATGAGGAGGCACATGTGGTGCACCTCGCGGGCGTCGCCCGTCTCGAGGACGAGGCCCGCGCGGGTGCGCTCGCCCCGCCGGGTGAGGTGGTGGTGCACGGCGCCGGTGGCGAGGAGGCTCGGGATGGCGGCCTGCTGGCGCGAGATCCCGCGGTCGGAGAGGATCAGGATGTTGTGGCCGTCGGCGATCGCCTGACTCGCCCCGGCCTGCAGGGCCTCGAGCGCGCGCTCCAGCCCCGCGGCCCCTTCGGCCACCGGGTAGAGCATCGGCAGCGTGGTCGATTTGAACCACGGATGCTGGATGTGGCGGAGCCGCGCCACCTCGCCGTTCGAGAGGACCGGGTCGGGAATCACGATCTGACGGCAGGACTCCGGCCGCGGCTCGAGGAGGTTGCCCTCCGGGCCGATCGTGGACTCCATGGAGGTCACCAGCTCCTCCCGGATCTGATCGAGGGGCGGGTTGGTGACCTGGGCGAACAGCTGCTTGAAGTAGTCGAAGAGGGGGCGCTGGCGATTCGAGAGGACCGCGAGCGCGGTGTCGGTCCCCATGGAGCCGAGGGCCTCCTCGCCGCGTATCGCCATCGGCGCCAGCAGGATGCGGAGGTCCTCGTGCGTGTACCCGAACGCGATCTGCCGCTGGAGGACCGTCTGGTGATCGGACTTCGGCGCGCCCGGCCGCGGCAGATCGTCTAGCTGGACGGTGTTCTCCCGGAGCCAGTCGGCGTAGGGACGCTCCGCCGCGAGCTCGGTCTTGATCTCCTCGTCGTCGACGATCCGGCCGCGCGCGGTGTCGACCAGGAAGATGCGCCCCGGGTGGAGACGCTCCTTGATCAGCACGTTCTCCGGCGGGATGTCGAGAACACCGACCTCGGAGGCCATCACGACCAGCCCGTCCTTGGTGACGTAGTAGCGCGAGGGCCGGAGCCCGTTCCGGTCCAGGATCGCGCCGATCACGGTCCCGTCGGTGAACGCGATCGACGCGGGGCCGTCCCAGGGCTCCATCAGCGATGAGTGGTACTCGTAGAACGCGCGCCGGTCCGGGCTCATCGACTGGTGCTTCTGCCACGGCTCCGGGATCATCATGAGGATCGCGTGCGGCAGGGAGCGCCCGCTCATGACCAGGAACTCGAGGACGTTGTCGAACGTCGCCGAGTCCGACAGCCCGTCCCGGGTCACCGGCAGGATCTTCCAGAGCTCGTCGCCGAAGACGCTCGAGCGGCACAGCGCCTCCCGGGCGCGCATCCAGTTGATGTTGCCCCGCAGCGTGTTGATCTCGCCGTTGTGAGCGATGTACCGGTACGGGTGCGCGAGCGGCCAGGAGGGGAACGTGTTGGTGCTGAACCGCTGGTGCACCAGCGCGAGCGCCGACTCGACGTCGGGATCGGTCACGTCCGGAAACATGGATTCGATCTGATCGGCGCTGAGCATCCCCTTGTAGATGAGCGTGTTGCACGAGAGGCTCGGCAGGTAGGCGAAGGTCTGCTCGCGCACGTCCGCCGCCGCGATCGCCTTCTCGAAGAGCTTCCGGATCACGTAGAGCTTGCGCTCGAAGTGCTGGCGGTCCCGGACGTCCGGCCCGCGCCCGATGAACACCTGCTTGATGACCGGCTCCACGGAGCGAGCGGTGTCGCCGAGCAGCGAGTCGTCGGTCGGGACGTCGCGCCAGCCCAGGAGCCGCTGGCCCTCGTGCTCGACGATCGAGTGGAGGAGCGCCTGCACGCGGTGCCGCGGCGCGGTCTCCCTCGGGAGGAACACGAGCCCGCATCCGTACTCGCCGGGCGCAGGGAGGGAGATCTCCAGACGACCGCACTCCCGCCGGAGGAACCGGTCGGGCATCTGGATCAGGATGCCGGCCCCATCCCCGGTGTTGGGCTCGCACCCGCACGCGCCCCGGTGGAGGAGGTTCTTGAGCACGGTGAGGGCCTGCGCGACGATGGTGTGGGACTTCACTCCCTTGAGGTCCACCACGAAGCCGACGCCGCAGGCATCGTGCTCGTGCCGGGGATCGTAGAGACCTTGCGCCGGTGGAAGTCCCTGTGCGGTCATCCGTCACTCCCCGGTCGCCCGCGTGGCAGGCGACCTCGCCGGCTCGCGCGTCGCGCGCCGCGAAGGGCCGGTGGCAGGAGACTACCGCAGCGCAAAGCATTAGCCAACGGCAAATACATAAATTCGCTGCATTAGTGTCGCTAATGATATAGAGTTGGACGCGTGCAGCTGGAGACGCTCAAGCTCTTCTGCGACGTGGTCCGCCTGCGGAGCATCTCCCGCGGCGCCGCCGAGAGCGGCGTCACGCAGTCGGCGGCGAGCCAGGCGATCCAGCAGCTCGAGGCGGAATTCGACGTCCAGCTCCTCGATCGGTCGCAGCGGCCGCTCCAGCCCACGCAGGAGGGCCGGGGGTTCTACGAGGCGTGCCGGGCCCTCCTCGCCGGATTCGAGCGCGCCAGGGGAGACCTGGCAACGTCGCGGCAGCGGGTCGAGGGCACGGTCCGGGTCGCCGCCATCTACTCGGTCGGCCTTCACGACATGAGCCGGCACATGCAGCCGTTCATGGCGATGCACCCCCACGCGCGCGTCCTGCTGGAGTGCCTCCACCCCCACAAGGTCGTCGAGGCGGTCCTGGGGGACGAGGCGGATCTCGGGATCCTCTCGTACCCCCCGTCGAGCCGGGCGCTCGAGGTCGTCCCGCTCCGCGAGGAGCCGATGGCGCTCGTCTGCCACCCGAGCCATCGGCTGGCCCGTCGACGCCTGGCCGGGGCGGCGGATCTCCAGGGCGAGCGGTTCGTCGCGTTCGATCACGATCTCCCGATCCGGCGGGCCATCGACCGCGTGCTGAGGCAGGCGGGCGTCCGCGTCGAGGTGGTGATGCAATTCGACAACATCGAGACGATCAAACAGGCGATCGCCATCGCCGCCGGCGTGAGCATCCTGCCGCGCCCGGCCGTGGCCAAGGAGGTCGGCATCCGGACACTGGCCGCGGTGCCGCTCGGAATCCGGGGCCTGGTCCGGCCGGTGGCCATCATCCACCGCAAGGGGCGTCGGCTCGCGCCGGTGGTCGCCCGCTTCATCGAGGTGCTGCGCACGGGCGGGGGTGACGAGGCGCCCGGCGCGTCGCGGGCCGGGTCTTAATGTTGCGATGGCGCGGGGGTTTGGGTACCATGTGCTTCGTGTGCTCGCCGCGGGTGACGCCCCGTCGCCGGGTCCCCGCCGACCCTCGCGCCGGCTTGTGCCAGTGCTTCCTCCGATGCAAGGAGACTGACAGTCCATGAGCCAGACCACGGCCACCGTGCCGCCCCCTGTCAAGCCGAGGCGCATCCTCGACCGCGCCGTCGTGCGCTTCGCGGGGGATTCGGGCGATGGCATGCAATTGACCGGGGAGCAGTTCACCAGCGAGGCGGCGTGGGCCGGCAACGACATCGCGACCCTGCCGAACTTCCCCGCGGAGATCCGGGCCCCGGCCGGGACGCTGTTCGGCGTCTCGAGCTTCCAGCTCCAGTTCGGCAGCCGCCGGGTCTACACCCCCGGGGACCGCCTGGACTGCCTGGTGGCCATGAATCCCGCCGCGCTCAAGGTCCACCTCAGCGACCTGAAGGAGGGCGGGCTCCTCATCCTCAACACGAGCGCCTTCGAGAAGAAGAACCTGGACCGGGCCGGCTACGCGGCGAACCCGCTGGAAGACGCCTCCCTGGACCAGCGCTACCGCACCCACAAGATCGACATCACGCGTCTCACGATCGACGGGCTGGCCGGCCTCCCGCTGAACGCGAAGGAGAAGGACCGCTGCAAGAACTTCTTCGCGCTCGGGCTCGTGTCGTGGATCTACACGCGGCCGATCGAGCCGACCCTCGACTGGATCAAGAAGCGCTTCACGAAGAACGCCGACGTGGCCGAGGCCAACACGCGCGCGCTCAAGGCGGGCTACCACTTCGGGGAGACCGCCGAGATCTTCGGCGAGTGCTACGGCGTCGAGCCGGCCGAGATGGCGCCTGGCGTCTACCGGAGCATGACCGGGAACCGGGCGCTGGCGTGGGGCATCCTGGCGGCGGCACAACGGACCGGGCTGCCGGTGGTCTACGGCGCCTATCCGATCACGCCGGCCAGCGACATCCTGCACGAGCTCTCGATGCACAAGCGCTTCCACGTGCGGACGTTCCAGGCGGAGGACGAGATCGCGGCCGTGGGCGCGGTCATTGGGGCCGCGTTCGGCGGGGGCATCGGCCTCTGCGCGACCAGCGGACCGGGCCTCGCCCTGAAGTCGGAGGGAATCGCGCTCGCGGTGATGGCCGAGCTGCCGATCGTGATCTTCGACATCCAGCGAGGCGGCCCGTCCACCGGCCTGCCGACGAAGACCGAGCAGGCGGACCTGATGCAGGCGCTCTACGGCCGGAACAGCGAGTGCCCGGTGGTGGTCATCGCGCCGGCCACGCCCGGCGACTGCTTCTTCGTCGCGTACGAGGCCATCCGGATCGCCGTCAAGTACATGGTCCCGGTGATCGTCCTCTCCGACGGGTACCTCGCGAACGGTGCCGAGCCCTGGCTCATCCCGGATCCGAAGGTCCTGCCGGACATCGACGTCCACTTCCGCACGGACCCCGAAGGCTTCCACCCCTATCAGCGGGAGGAGGCGACCCTGGCGCGGCCGTGGGTCCGTCCCGGCACGCCGGGCCTCGAGCACCGCATCGGTGGCCTCGAGAAGCAGGACGTCACCGGCAACGTGTCCTACGACCCGGACAACCACGATCTGATGGTCCGGCTCAGGGCCGAGAAGGTCAGGCGGGTGGCCCAGGAGATCCCGCCGACGACCATCAACGGCCCGGCCGGCGGTGACCTCCTGGTCGTGGGGTGGGGCGGGACCTACGGGACGATCACCGCCGCCGTGGAAGACGCCCAGGCCGCCGGCAGATCCGTCGCCAGCATCCACCTGCGGCACCTCAATCCGCTCCCCCCCGACCTCGGCCAGATCCTGCGGCAGTACCGGCGCGTGCTCGTGCCGGAGATCAACAGCGGGCAGCTGGTGCGGGTGCTGCGGGCCGAGTACCTGGTCGACGCCGTCGGGTTCAACCGGGTGCGCGGCGTCCCGCTGGCGACCCAGGACATCGTGGACGCGATCAACCAGCTGGTCGAGGGCTGATGGTGAGCCCGCGCCCTTTCATCAATCCCAGTGCGGAGCGAGGCTAGTCCAGTGAGCACCGGTACGAACGCACCGCAGGCGCCGCGCTACACCAAGAAGGACTTCGAGTCGGACCAGGATGTCCGCTGGTGCCCCGGCTGCGGGGACTACGCGATCCTGTCGGCGGTCCAGAAGATGATGCCGGACCTCGGCGTCCCGCGCGAGAACATCGTCTTCATCTCGG
>CAYXBJ010000014.1:0-8464 GCA_964463175.1 uncultured bacterium | reverse complement strand
AGCGTGCCGCGGATCACCCGGCCGTCGCGGAGACGAACCTCCTCCCGCGTCAGCAGCGTCACCTCGTCGGGCACGATCTCCACGAGGCCCGATCCCGTCGACACCATCAGGGACTCGTTCGACAGCTCGCCCTGGAGCTTGCTGCCGTTCGCGAAGATCAACTCGCCCGCTCCGGCCGGCGTCCACGCGAGGAGCGCCAGCGTCACGGCCACCGCGGCCCTCATGGCTGGCCGCCTCCCACTTCGATCCGTCCCCGGCCTCGGTCCACCACGATCTCTCCCTTGACCAGCGCGCCGTCAGCGGCGGCGAAGCTCCCGCTCTTGAGGTTCCCGGTGAGGATCCCCTGCGGAAGGATTTCGACCCGCCCGGTGGCATTCAGGTTGCCGCGAACCTTGCCTCCGACCACGATGTTCGAGGCGCTGATGTCCGCGTCCACCTCAGCCCGCTCTCCCACGACCACCCGTCCGTTCACGTTGACGATGCCCTCGAAGCGTCCGGCCAGCTCGAGGTCCCCCTCCCCTACGATCTCTCCCTTGATGGACAGCTTTTCCCCGACCCGGAACGCCCCGGACTGCGAGCCGGACGACGACAGCGTCAGCCCCGACTCGAGCTCGTCCTCCTCGGCAGAGTCAAACCCGAAGAACCTCCGCAAACCCCTGAGCACAAACGCCTCCCGTCTCAGTTTTACGGAGACTCTGTCACTCTACAGACGGCCATTGGGGGGTGTCAAGGAAAGCGGCCGCCACGGCCTGTCCGGGATAAACCCCGCGGCCGCGCGGGTGTCAGGCGTAGATTTGCCGAGCCAGATACTGCTGATACCCGACCTCCGCGATCTTGTGCTCCTGGGCCTCGATCCAGTCGACGTGGTGCTCCTCGTCCACGCGGATCCGCTCGAGCAAATCACGCGGGTCTCGTTCCTCCTCGCCTGCTGGGCCGATGGTAGGCAGCGGCCGTACCCCTGTCAAGGCGCGGAGGCGCCGATTCCTCGCTCCGAGGAGCCGGTGGTCGGACAGCTCGACGCGGATCGACGCGGAACGCCTGCGGCACGCACTCGCTCTGGGTGACCACTTCCCACCAGGCGGGCAGCCACACGTGGTCGACGCGGCAGTGGGATTCCGACCACCGCGCCGTCCGCAACGCCGGCCGCCGCCTCCCATCGGATGGCCGATCGAGTCCCCGGCGTGGGGTCTCCTCCGGCGGTCGAACGGCTCTGCCATTTAGGGAACCCTAAATAGGGGCGTGAGCGCGGCGACGAGGAAAGCCCGACGGCCTCGTGCGCGCCGGCCGGAAGCTTGCCACAATGGACCTGATCGGCGTTCACCAAAGCTCTGTCGGACCCGTGGGCTCGCCGCCCGCGCGGCGGGAAGGAGGGAGACTCGTGGAAGGCCAGCGGCCCTTCAAGAACATCCTCGTGGCTGTGGACGGGAGCGATCACGCCTTCGATGCGGTCCGGGTCGCGGCGCGGCTCGCCACGGCGCTCTCGGCCAAGCTCACGCTCATGACCGTGTATCACGCCCCCTCGGACTCCCTGGGCGAGCCCAACTACTCGCAGGCCCTCGGCCAGGCGCTCGGGGACGCCCAGCGCATCCTGGAGGAGGCCAAGGGCGTGGCCACGAACGTCGGCGGCCGGGAGCCGCAGGTGGAGTGGCTGGCGGGCACGCCGGCCGAGACCATCGTGGAGACCGTGCGCGCGGGGGACTACGACCTGGTGGTGGTGGGCACCCACGGGCGCGGCCGTCTCGGCGCCGCCCTCATGGGATCGGTCTCGAGCGCAGTGACGGCCCACGCGGGCCGTCCGGTGCTGGTCGTCGGCGACCTGGCGCGCTGACGCGCGCCGTCAGGCGCCCGAACGGCCTCCCGCGGCGCCGCGCTGCCCGCCCGCCAGTCCAGAGAGCACGGCGCGGAGGGACGCGGTGATGATGTTCGGGTGAATGCCGAGCCCCCACCGGAGCGCGCCGTCCGGGCCGTGGGCGGTCTCCACGTAGGCGACCGCGGTGGCATCCGCCCCCTGCCCCAGCGCATGCTCCGCGTAGTCCACGACGTCGAAGTCGACGCCGAGGTGCCCGCGGAGACCGTCCACGAATGCGGCGATCGGCCCGTTGCCGCTCCCCTTCACGGTGCGGACGGCGCCGCCGACCCGGAGATGCGCGACGAGTCGAGTCCGGTCGTTCCCCTCCGAGACGAGCTCGTGGTCGAGCAGCTCGTAGGGCGGCGGCTCGGGCAGGTACTGGGCCCGGAACGCCTGCCACATCGCCGCCGGGCTGATCTCGGTGCCGGTGTCCTCGGTGATGGCCTGGATCGTCTTCGAGAACTCGATCTGGAGCCGACGCGGGAGGTCGAAGCCGTGCTCCGCCTTCATGATGAAGGCGACGCCGCCCTTCCCCGACTGGCTGTTGACGCGGATCACCGCCTCGTACGTCCGTCCCACGTGCTTCGGGTCGATCGGAAGGTACGGCACCTCCCAGACCGCGTAGTTCCGCGGCAGGGCCTCCATGCCCTTCTTGATCGCGTCCTGGTGGGACCCGGAGAACGCGGTGTAGACCAGATCGCCGACGTAGGGATGCCGAGGGTGCACCGGCAGCCGGTTGCAGTACTCGGCCACCCGGCGGAGCGCGTCGATGTCGGAGATGTCGAGCTCGGGGTCGATCCCCTGCGCGAACAGGTTCATGGCGAGGGTGACCACATCGACGTTGCCGGTCCGCTCGCCGTTGCCGAACAGCGTGCCCTCCACGCGATCGGCGCCGGCGAGCACCCCCAGCTCCGTGGCCGCCACCGCGCAGCCGCGGTCGTTGTGCGGGTGGAGCGAGAGCACGAGCCGGTCGCGCCGCGAGACCTGGCGCAGGAACCACTCGATGGTGTCGGCGTAGAGGTTCGGCGTGTACATCTCGACGGTGGCGGGCAGGTTCAGGACGATCTTCCTGTCGGGCGTCGGCTCGATCACGTCCATGACCGCTTCGCAGATCTCCACGGCGAACTCGACCTCGGTGCCGGTGTAGCTCTCGGGCGAGTACTCGTAGAGGACCCGTGTCTCCGGGATCGTGTCCTCGAGCTTCCGGCAGAGGCGCGCGGCGTTGACCGCGATGTCCACGATGCCGGGCTTGTCGAGGCCGAAGACGACGCGCCGCTGAAGGATCGAGGTCGAGTTGTAGAAGTGGACGATGGCCTGCCGCGCGCCCTTGAGACACTCGTAGGTCCGGTGAATCAGCTCGGGCCGGCACTGCACCAGCACCTGGATGGTCACGTCGTCGGGGACGAGGTCCTCCTCGATGAGGAGGCGGACGAAGTCGTAGTCCGGCTGAGAGGCCGACGGGAACCCGACCTCGATCTCCTTGAACCCCATGTTCACCAGCGCCTCGAACATCCGGCGCTTGCGGGCGGGATCCATCGGATCGATGAGGGCCTGGTTGCCGTCCCGCAGGTCGACCGAGCACCAGCGGGGGGCCTTCGTGAGCTTCTTGCCTGGCCAGGTCCGGTCGGACAGCTCGAGGGGCACGAACGGGCGGTACTTGCCGAAGGGCATGCGCCTCGGGGTTACCGGTGGTGGTGCCATGTCGCTCCCTCGCCGGGCTTCGACCCGGATGCCGACAACAGGTCCAGAAACTACGAACCCCCTGGCCCTCAGGGCTCAGGAGGCTCGGCGAGCGCGGGTACGGCGGCGCTCGCCGCTACATAAGCAGGAGGCCCAGACCCAGCTTTGTCACGCCCCGAGACTGCCAGGGAACGGCCCCCCTGTCAACGTCCGCCGGGGGCGTCCGGGGGCCTCCCGGCGGGCCGCTGGGCGCGCGTCCAGGCAGCCCGCGCGCGGCGTCGGACGCCGGCCCAGGGCCGCCTTCCGCGCCAGACGCCGGGCCGCGCGGAGCCCGGGCCCTTGACGGTCCTTCGGGAGTGGGGCTCTATTCACCGGGGATATCCGCGACCCGATCGAGAACTCTCGCGGCGCGCTCCGGCCCCGGCCGGAGTTGCGCGATCCAGGAGCCGCCATGGCCGATGTTCGAGTCTCCCTGACCTGCGCCGACTACGCCCGCGTCCTGCCGCTCGCCACCGGTGAGGTGCGACCGGATGGCATCGCGCTCACCATGATCCTGGGAAGCCGCGGCTCGTGGCCCGCGCGCGCCGAGATGCTCCGGCGCGCGGTGCAAGATCCCGAGGTCCAGGGCGGCGAGTGGTCGATGGCCCAGTACCTCTACCGGATGGACAAGGGCGATCACCGGTACGTCGGGCTGCCCGTCTTCCCGCTGCGGAACTTCACCGCCCGCGATCTCTACGTCCGCCGGGACGGCCCGATCCGCAAGCCCGAGGATCTCGCCGGCAAGCGCATCGGGATGTACAGCTACACGGCGAGCGGGTCGATCTGGTATCGCCACTTCCTCCGGTTCCTCGGCCTCGATCCGGCACGGATCCAGTGGTGCGTCGGCGACATCGACACGCCCTGGTCGGCGCCGATGGACGTGACCCTACCGCCCGGCGTGAACGCGCCGCCGAAGGGGCGGTCGCTCTCGGACATGCTGATCGCCGGGGAGCTCGAGGCGATCTACAGCCCGCCGCGGCCCGCGGCCTACCATCCGAAGACGGGACCCATCGCGCGGCTCTTCCCCGACTTCCGCGCGCTCGAGCAGCGGTATTTCCGCGAGACGGGCGCGTTCCCGCCGCAGCACCTCATCGTGCTGAAGCGCGAGGCGTGGGACGCCCACCGGTGGATCGCCCGGCGCCTCACCGATGCGTTCAGCGCGGCGAACGACTGCTTCACGGCCGCCCAGAAGGGCTTCCCGTACGCGACGCCGTGGCTCGAGGCTGAGCTCGAGGACACCGCGGCCGTCATGGGCGAAGACTTCCATCCGTACGGGCTCGAGCGGAACCGGCCGCAGATCGAGATGTTCGCGGGCGAGGCGCACCGGCTGGGGCTCACCAGCCGGCGGGTCACGCCGGAGGAGTACTTCGCGGACTTCCTCGCGTCCTAGAAACCCCGACCGTCGTGCTATGTTCGACGCGGCCCGCGCCCGGCCTCCGGCCGGGCTGACGGTCGCGGGAGGCGTCCGATCGCTCGTCCGGCTGGTGCGTCCGCCGCGCTTCCGTGGTTCCTCTTCGTCTCCTTCCTCCTGAACTTCGGCCAAGGCGTCTACCCTCCCCTGCTCCCGGAGATCGTGGGTACGCTCGGCCTCAGCCTCGCCGCCGCGGGATTCCTTGGCACCGCGTTCAGTCTGCCCCGGGCCCTCCTGACCCTGCCGGCAGGCGTCCTCGTCGAGCGGATCGGCCCGACGCGGATGATGCACGCCGGCATGGCGCTGATCCTGTCGGGGACGCTGGTGGCGGCGACGGCCACGTCGCTCGCCCGCATGGCCCTCGCCCGCGCGCTCGTGGGTCTCGGCTATGGGGCGACGGCCCTCGTGGGCATCGTCTACCTGATGCAGGCGGGCCCCGCGAACCAGCGGACGCGTCGCGGCAACATGTACGAGGGGTCGCTCATCAGCGCCAACGCGGTCAGCGGATACCTCGCCGGCGGCATCTCCGTGTACGCGGGCTGGCGCTGGGGCTTCGGCGCGGCCGCGCTCGCGATCTGCGCCGGGTGGCTCACGGCGACCTGGCGGGTCCTCCCCACGATCCGCACCGTGCTGCAGGCGCGGACGGTCCCCGTCGCGGAGGTGGCGCCCCGGCCCGCGCCCGCGCGCCCCACGTCGCCGCTCGCGCTCTTCGCGATCTACCTCGTCGCCTTCGGTCTCGCGTTCGGCTGGGCGGGCGCGATCGTGACCCTCGTGCCGCTCTACGGCGGCCAGGTGCTCGGCCTGAACGCCGCGGCCATCGGCCGCGCGCTGGCGCTCGGTTACGTGGTGGAGGCGAGCCTGCTGATCCCCGTCGGCTGGACGGCCGACACCTTCGGCCGGGTGCGCGTGCTGCTGCCGGGAATGGCGGTGCTGGTGTCCGGGGTCCTGCTCCTCCCCCTGACCGCGGGTCTCGGCGGCTACACGCTCGCCTGCGTGCTCGTCATCGTGGGCATGACGTCCTGGATGATTCCGCCGTCGCTCCTGGCCGAGCACCTCCACGGGCGATTCGGAAGCCGCGCGGTGAGCCTGTACCGGTTCATCACCGACCTCGGCATGGTCGCGGCCCCCGTGATCGTCGGCTGGCTGACCGGGTGGGCCGGGTTCGGCGTGGGGGCGGCCAGCATCGTGATCGTCCTCGTCGTCTGCGCCGGCGTGGTCGCCGTGGTCCTGGGCCCACGCTGGCGCCGCCGCGTGCGCGACTCGCGCTGATCGGGGCCCTGGCCGGAGGCGGGCGCCGTTCGCGCCCCCCGGGTGCGATTCCACGAGGTCGCGGGCACCCGGGCCGGCGCGCCCACCCGCGGAACCGCGTGTCCACGCCGCCATCGCCCGCTCAGGCCAATTTCACCCGTGGCTATTGGGGGATAGCGTCACCCGTGTCATACTTTCCCTACCATCCTCGAGGAGGTGCCGCGTGGACCTGCCCATTCTGGAATACGCGTTCTTCCAGGGTCACATCGTGCCCTTCGCCGACGCCAAGATCAGCATCGGCACCCACACCGTCCAGTACGGCACGGGGGCCTTCGCCGGGATCCGAGGCTATCTCGACGAGGACGGGCAGACCATCAACATCTTCCGCCTGCCGGACCACGCCCAGCGGCTCCTGAACTCGAGCCGGCTGCTGCGCGCCGAGCTCCCGTTCGACCGGGACTCCCTCGCGGCGACCATCGTCTCGCTGGTCAAGAAGAACGCGCCGAACGGCGACGTCTATCTGCGGCCCTTCGTCTACAAACCGGCCGTCCAGCTGACGCCGCGGCTCCGCGGTCTCGGGGATGAGCTGGCGATCTACATGCTCTCGATGGGCGACTACCTGAAGCTCGACCGCGGCCAGCGCGCGATCGTCTCCTCCTGGTTCCGCATCCCGGACAACGCGATCCCGAGCCGGGGCAAGCTCATCGGCGCCTACGTCAACTCGGCCTTCGCGAAGGACGAGGCGGAGGAGAAAGGCGCCGACGAGGCGATCATGCTCAACACCACGGGCAAGGTCGCCGAGGGCAGCGGCTGCAACCTCTTCATCGTGCGCAGCGATGCGCTCATCACGCCGCCGATCACCGGCGACATCCTCGAGGGGATCACGCGGCGCTCGCTGCTCCGCATGGCCGCCGATGCGGGGATCCGGACCGAGGAGCGCGAGATCGACCGGACCGAGCTGTACGTGGCCGACGAGGCGTTCTTCTGCGGGACCGGCGTCCAGGTCGCCTGGATCGAGGCGATCGACGGACGCCCGGTGGGCAAGGGACAGCTGGGCCCGATCACCACGCACCTCCGGACGATGTTCTTCGACACGGTGCGCGGTCGCTCGTCTCGCTATGCCGACTGGATCACCCGCGTGCACCCCCGCACCCCGGCCGCGGAGCCCGTCAGGGGGCGTCGGTAGGCGGCGGGCCGGTCGCCGCGCTCGTGCGAGATCCGATGTCCTGGCGGAGGCGTGTCCTTGTCCTCGGCGCCGCGAGTCTCCTTGCGGCGTGCGCGATGGAGTCCATGCCGCCGGAGCGTCTGACCGAGCTGCGGACGAAGGGCGGGGCCTGCAAGGAGGCGCTTCCCGACGTCAGCCAGTTCAACGTCGACGGGGCCGGGCAGGTGTGGGTCATCGCGCAGGGCCCCGAGGCCCGCGTGATCGAGCGGAACTTCCACGACTGCATCGCCTCTCGGGGGCGCTGGGCCACATGGACGGCCGGACAGCCCCCGCCGATGCTCGAGCCACTCGGAACGGACAATCCGGATCCCAGCGTCCACATCCCGTGAGCCGGCGGGCGGCTGGTGAGCCCGGAGCCCGCAGTCTCGCGCGACCGTTCGAGTCGAGTTCCGTAGAGACAAGGGAGACGTGATGAAGCGAAAGGCCACCAAGGTCGCAGCCCCCGCCGCAGCGGCCCCCGTCGACATCTCCGCCGCCGACCGCGCGGCGCTGATCTCCGCCTACCAGGCCGGCGTGATCACCGCGTGGAAGCACGACGGGGAACGCGGCTACCGCCTGACGACTCCCGCCGGCCAGGACGATTACGTCGAGGTCGCGAAGCTCGCGAAGTACCTCGAGAAGCTGGGCGGCAGCTAGCTCGCGCGCGCCCGGAGCGATCTCAGTCGCCCGGCTTCCCCTCGCGGGCGCGGATGACCACGAGCTCGAAGCGCTCCTCCTCCCCCGTTGGCCGGAGCGTGACCTCGAAGGGCCCGCTGGTGCGGCCCAGCGCGGCCTGGACGTCGCTCTCGCCGCGGCTCACGATGCGGCCGTTTCGATCCAGGCCGTAGAGTCCGAGCCTCGTCCAGGAGACGTCGCGGTTCGGCGACTCGGCCAGCCCCACGGCCCGCACCGCCGCCGAATCGCGGACGAGCGCCCATCGGATCCGGAGCTCCCCCTGATCAGTCTGGTTCGGGAGGTCGGCCGGGACGCTGATCGTTGCGCTCGCCGCCCACACACCGGTCCCGATCAGCAG
>CAYXBJ010000013.1:0-9434 GCA_964463175.1 uncultured bacterium | reverse complement strand
AGGCCCGATCGAGAGTCCATTAGCAAAGAGTCACCCGCCCGCAGCTTCTCGTCCATCAGCGAGTCCGCCAGCTCTACCACACGCTCTTCGTCGGCGCGGCCGACCACGATCGCCCGGTGCTGGTCGTCCAAGCAGTAAGGTTCCTCCTCCGCGGCATCGGACTGGAGGAGGCGGCGATCCGGCGTCACTATCACCCCGAGGCGCTGGCGCACCTCAGGTCATGATGAACCCGACACCCACAAGGACGGACATGAGCGTCGTGTCGTCAATCCGTCGCCGGACCGCCGGGCTGACCGCGGTCGGCCTGCTCGCCCTCCTCGTTCTCGGCCTCGCCGCGTGCGATCGACAGGCCCAGCCGGCGTTCGAGCGCCCGCCCGCGGCCGTCACCGTCGCGACGGCGATCGCCCGTGACACGCCGCTCTACATCGACGCGGTGGGCAAGTGCGTCGCGAACGAGGTGGTCTCGATCCAGCCCCAGATCTCCGGGCGGATCGTGAAGATCAACTTTGCCGACGGCGCAGACCTGAAGCAGGGCGAGCTGCTGTTCACGATCGATCCACGGCCCATCCAGGCCACTGTCCAGCAGGCCGAGGCCAACGTGGCCCAGAACCAGGCCCAGGCGCGGCAGGCCGAGGCCAACACCGCCCGCGACCAGGCGTCCGTCCAGCAGGCCCTGGCGGCGCTGACCCAGGCGAAGGCGCAGCTGGGCCAGGCGGAGGCCAATGTCGTCCGCGACCAGGCGCAGCTCGAGAACGCGCGGGTCCAGGATCGGCGATATGCCGAGCTCGTCCAGCAGGGCTACGTCGCCCGGGAGCAGGCGGACCAGGTTCGCACCGCCATGGAGACCGCGGCCGCGACTCTCCACGCCGATCAGGCCATGGTCGACAACGCCAAGGCGGCGATCACGTCGGCCGAGGCCTCACTCGCGCAGGCGCGAGCTGCCATCGTGGCCGGCCAGGCCGCGGTGGAGAACGCCCGTGCGGCCGTCCGCGCCAACGAGGCGGCGGTGGAGAGCGCGCGTCTGCAGCTCGCGTACACGGAGATCCGCGCCCCGATCGACGGGCGCGCGGGTCAGCGCCTGGTCGACCTCGGGAACATCGTCACCGCGAACACCGGCTCGCTCCTCAGCATCCAGCGCATCGACCCGATCTACGCGGAGTTCACGGTCACCGAGGGCGACCTGACCGAGGTCCAGCGCCACATGCAGGGCGGCCGGCTGGCCGTCGAGGTCCGGCTGCCCGATCAGCCGGACACCGTGATTCCCGGCACGCTCACGTTCCTCGACAACGCGGTGCAGGAGGGGACCGGGACGATCAAGCTCCGCGCGACCGTGCCGAACGGCCAGCGGCGGCTCTGGCCCGGGCGCTTCGTCAACGTGCGACTCATCCTCGGCAGCGTGGCGAACGCGGTGCTCGTCCCCGCGTCGGCGCCGACGGCTGCCGCGCAGGGCCTGTTCGTCTTCGTGGTCAAGGACGACGGGACGGCCGAGATCCGGCCGGTGACGCTCGGGCAGCGGCAAGGCGACCTCGTGATCGTGGCCGCGGGCGTCAAGCCGGGCGAGCGGGTGGTCACCAACGGCCAGATCGGCGTCACCCCCGGCGGGAAGGTCCGCGTCGAGGACGCGCGGCCCGGCCCGCCGAAGCCGGCCGCGCCCGAATCCGCGCCGAAGTCATGAACCTGTCCGAGCCGTTCATCCGCCGACCGGTCATGACGGCGGTCCTCACCGCCTCCGTCGTGCTGTTCGGCATCCTGAGCTATCGCCAGCTCCCGGTGAACGACCTGCCCGCCGTCGACTACCCGGTGATCCAGGTGCAGGCGGACTATCCCGGCGCCAGCCCCGACACGATGGCCAACAACATCGCGACGCCGCTCGAGCGCCAGTTCATGCAGATCACCGGGCTCGAGGTCGTGACGTCGAAGAGCACCCAGGGGCACACGAGCCTCACCCTCCAGTTCTCGCTCGACAAGAGCATCGACGCCGCCGCCACCGACGTGCAGACGGCGATCACCCAGGCCACCGGCAGCCTGCCGATCGATCTGCCGTCGCCGCCGACCCTGTCCAAGACGAACCCGAACGACCAGCCGATCATGTACGTCGCGCTGACGAGCGACTCGATCACGCCGGGCCAGCTCTACGATTACGCGAACACCCAGATCGGGCAGCGCGTCAGCATCCTGCCCGGCGTGAGCCGCGTCGCCGTCTTCGGTACGAAGTCGGCCATCCGCATCAAGGCCGACCCCGCCGCGATGTGGGCCCGCGGCATCTCGATCGACGATCTGTCGAACGCGATCCGGGGCGGCACCAGCTACTCCGGCGCCGGCCAGCTGGACTCGGCGTCCGGAACGGCGCTGCTCCGGCCGCACGGCCAGCTGGACACCGCGGAGTCGTACCGCAACCTCGTGGTGAGCTCCGGCGGCGGCGCGCCCGTGTACCTGCGCGACATCGCCGACGTGCGGGAGTCCGTCCAGGACGAGCGCATCAGCATGCGGTACTGGGCCCGCGGCTACTCGATCCCGTCGGCCACCGTCGTGATGGCCGTCTACCGCCAGGCGGGCGCCAACGCGGTGAAGGTGTCGCAGAGCATCAAGGACCTGGTGCCGGTCATCATGGCCGAGCTCCCTGGCGCGGTCCGCATCACCCCGGTCTACGATCGCTCCCAGACGATCGTGAACTCGGTCCACGACGTGCAGCTGACGCTGATCGTCGCCTTCTTGCTGGTCGTCGTGGTGATCTTCGTCTTCCTCGGACGGGCGGCGGACACCCTGATCCCGGCGGTCGCGCTGCCGCTGTCGCTGCTGCTCACGTTCGTCGTGATGCGCCTGCTCGGCTACAGCCTCGACAACCTGTCGCTCATGGCGCTGACCCTGGCGATCGGGTTCCTGGTCGACGACGCCATCGTGTTCCTCGAGAACACGGTGCGGCGCATGGAGCGCGGCGAGCGGACGCTCGAGGCGACGCTCAACAGCGCCCGGGAGATCAGCTTCACGATCTTCGCGATGACCATCTCGCTGGCTGCCGTCTTCCTGCCGCTGGTGGTCATGCCGGGGCTGGTCGGGCGCATCTTCCGGGAGTTCGCCATCACCATCGTGGTGGCCATCCTCGCCTCCGGCCTGGTCTCGCTGACCCTCACCCCGCTCATGTGCGCGCGGATGCTGGGGGAGCGCGGGCACGGGGCGAGCGAGACGTGGATGGAGCGGGTGATGGGCGCCGTGGTGCGGCGGATCGTGGGGATCTACGGGCGCTCGCTCGACTGGTTCCTCCGGCGGCGCGCGCTGGCCGCCGTGATCTGGTTCGCCTGCCTCCTGGGCACCGCCGGGCTGTTCATGATCGTCCCGAAGGCGTTCCTCCCGGTCGGCGACAGCAGCGTCGTCTTCGGCGTCTTCATCGCGCGCGAGGGCTCCTCGCCCGAGCAGATGCAGCGGATCCAGGACCGCGCCGACGAGGTGCTCCACAACGACCCGAACGTGGTGACCGCGTTCACCATGACCGGGAACGGCGCGTTCCTCTCGTCGAACCAGGGCATCACCTTCACCTTCCTGCGGCCGCCGAAGGAGCGGCCGCCCATCGCCCAGGTCGCCGGCGCGCTGATGGGGAAGATGGGCGCCGCCCCCGGGATGTTCGCCTTCCTGCGGCCGTACCCGGTTCTCGAGATCAGCACGGGCGCGACGAACCAGAACCAGGGGCAGTACGCCTTCTCGGTCTCTGGCATCAACCCCGAGCAGGTGTACGAGGCGGCCGGTAAGCTCATGGCGAAGCTCTACGAGTACCCGGGGTTCGCCACGGTGTCCTCCGACTTCTTCAACAACACGCCGAACATCGACATCGAGCTCCTCCGCGACCAGGCCAAGATGTACGGCGTCTCCGAGAGCCGCATCCTGTCGCTCCTCCGCACGGCCTACTCGCAGAACTACGTCTACCTGATCAAGAAGCCGACGGATCAGTACCAGGTCATCCTCGAGATGGAAGACTCGGCGCGGGCCCATCCGGAGGACCTGTCGCGGCTCTACATCCGGTCGGACGACGGCAAGACCCTGGTGCCGCTGAAGGCGCTGGTCACCTGGAAGACGTCGCTCGGGCCGCAGGCGGTGAACCACATCAACCAGTTCACGAGCGTGACGCTCTTCTTCAACCTCAAGCCCGGCGTGGCGATCGGCGACGCGACCGACCACATCATCAAGACCGCCGCTCAGATCGTGCCGTCCACGCTGCGTGCCGAGCTCCAGGGCGAGGCGCTCACGTTCCGGAACACCGTCCGCGACCTCACGCTCCTGATGGCGCTGGCCGTCTTCGTGATGTACGTGATCCTGGCGATCCTCTACGAGAGCTACGTGCACCCCCTGACCGTGCTCTCGACGTTGCCCACCGCGCTGGTCGGCGGACTGGCGACGCTCTACCTCTTCGGCGAGCCGGCGACGCTCTACGCCTTCGTCGGCATGTTCATGCTGATGGGCATCGTGAAGAAGAACGGCATCATGATTGTCGACTTCGCGCGTCACCGCGTCGAGGCGGGAGAATCGCCCGAGCGGGCGATCCACGACGCGAGCGTCGACCGCTTCCGGCCCATCGTCATGACGACCCTGGCCGCGGTGGCCGGCGCGCTGCCGATCGCGATCGGCATCGGCGCCGACGGCGGATCGCGGCGCGCGCTCGGCCTGGTGATCGTGGGAGGTTTGATGGTCTCCCAGTTGATCACGCTCTACGTCACGCCGGCGCTCTACCTCTACCTCGAGCAGTTCCAGGCGCGGGTGCTGGATCGCACGAGCTTCTTCCGGTCGGGAGCCCGACGGACGGCGGGGCTCGACGATCGGCGCGCGGTGCCCGCGACGCCTCCCGTCGCCGGCGGGAGCGGCGAGGACGAGAGGCCGGGCGCCTGAGCCCGCGGTTCTCGCGTCGCCGCCGCCTCAGTCCGGCAGCTCCCGCAGCCGACCCTCCAGGAAGCGCCGCTCCGGCTCGAGCCGCGTCAGGCTGAGCGCGCGCTCGTAGGACGCCCGCGCGTCGGCGGCCCGACCCAGCCGGCGACAGAGGTCTGCCCGGGTGGAGTGGGCCAGGTGGTAGTCGGCGAGCTCGCCCCGGTCGAGGATCGCCTCCACGAGCCCGAGGCCCGCCTCCGGCCCGTCGCGCATCGCCACCGCGACCGCGCGATTGAGCTCGACGACCGGCGACGGCGCCGCCCGCACCAGCACGTCGTACAGGCCGACGATCTGCGCCCAGTCCGTCGCCTCCGCGGTGGGCGCCTGGGCGTGCACCGCGGCGATCGACGCCTGGAGGGTGTAGGGGCCGAAGCGCCGCGAGGCCAGGGCCCGGCTCACGAGGCGCGATCCCTCCGCGATCCGGTCCTGGTCCCAGAGCGAGCGGTTCTGGGCGTCCAGCAGGATCAGCTGGCCGTCGGCCGAGGTGCGCGCGGCGCGGCGCGACTCGTGGAGCAGCATCAGCGCCAGGAGCCCCTCCGCCTCCGGCTCCGGCAGGAGCTCGACCAGGAGCCGCCCCAGACGGATCGCCTCGCCGGAGAGGTCGTGTCGCGTGAGCGACGGGCCCGACGACGCGAAGTACCCCTCGTTGAACACGAGGTAGATCACGTGGAGCACGGTGTCGAGCCGGTCCGGCAGCTCGCCGCGCTCCGGCACCTGGTAGGGGATCCGCGCGTCGCGGATCTTGCCCTTGGCGCGCACGATCCGCTGCGCCACCGCGCTGGGCGCGCTCAGGAAGGCGCGCGCGATCTCCTCCGTCGTGAGGCCACACACCTCGCGCAGCGTGAGCGCCACCTGCGCGGCAGGCGGCAGAGCCGGATGACAGCAAGTGAAGATCAGCCGCAGGCGGTCGTCCTCGACGTCCTCACCCTCCCGCGCGGCCGCGTCCTGCGCGTCCCCTTCGAGCCGCTCGGCAATCTCCCCCAGCGATGCGTCGAACCGCGCGCGGCGGCGCAGGCCGTCGATCGCCTTGAATCGGCCCGCCGACACGAGCCAGGCGCGGGGATTGGCGGGCATGCCGTCCTTCGGCCACCGCTCGACGGCGGCCGCGAAGGCATCGTGGAGCGCCTCCTCGGCGAGGTCGAAGTCGCCCAGGAGCCGGATCAGGGTGGCGAGGACGCGCCGGGACTCGGCGCGGTAAACGGCCTCGACCGTCTCGCGTCCGCGCTCCGCGGCGCTCTCGTCCATCCCGGGCGTTCCCCCCTACTGGTGGCAGCCGTCGGCGATGGGTCGGACCTCGACGGCCCAGCCCTGATCCTCGCCGAGCCGTGCCCCCGGGTGCATCGAGGCCACCCGGACCGCTTCGTCGAAGTCCTTGGCCTCGATGATGAACAGGCCGCCGACCGTCTCCTTGGTCTCGACGAACGGGCCGTCGGTGGTGACGAGCCGGCCGTTCCGGGTGCGAACGGTCCGCGTCGCCCACTCGAGGCTCTCCACGGAGACGAGGTGGCCGCTCTGTCGGAGCTCCTCGTCGTAGACGCGGCATTTCGCGACCAGGGCCTCGAAGGCGTCCTTGGACAGCGCCTCCATCTTCTGCTGATCGCCGTAGGCCAAGCACAGGAACCTCATGACTCCTCCTCACGTCCTCGCGTCGCGATGGACATCGCGGTGGAATGACCAGGGCCCGGGCGCAACACGGCGTCTCCCGGAGGCTCGCTCGCTCAGCGTACCCGAGCCCGGCGTGACGGGCCAGCCGAGCGGGACCATCCCGCCCGTGGCCGTCCGCGGTGGCGCGATCCACTACCGGCTCGAGGGGCGCTCGAGCTCGCGAACGGGCCGCACCTCGACGCATCCGAGACGCCCCGGCGGGATGCGGGCGGCCACGCGGATCGCGTCGTTCAGATCGCGGGCCTCGATCAGCATGAAGCCGCCCAGCTGCTCCTTCGTCTCGGCGAAGGGGCCGTCCGTCGTGGCCATCCGACCATCCCGGATGCGGATGGTCGTGGCGGTGCGGACCGACTGGAGGGCGTTCGAGGCGACGTAGTGGCCGCTGCGTCGAAGCGCATCATCGTATTCGAGGGCCTCGCCGACGAGGGCGTCGAGCTCCTGCTGCGGGAGGGCACTCAAGGCGCGCTCGTCCAGGTAGACCAGGCAGAGGTACTTCACGGTGTCCTCCTCGCTGAGGTGCGCGGCTTCCGACGTCCAGTAGTCGTTCGGTGAGGTCGATGATCGACACCGTGGCCGGAACCGGTGCCGGGGCGAGGGGGGTTGATCCCATGACATCCTGTCGCGACGGGGAATCACCCCGAGGCACCGTCCGAGCCGGGATTCACGACGACCTTGTTACTCCCGCCGCCTCGGCCGACCTGGGCAGGATGGACGTATGAGTCGATCGGCCGCCGAGGTCGTCCCGGAGGTGTGACCGTCTCCCGGCGTCAAGTCGGACCGAGAGAAATGGCCCCGGTGGCTTGGGGCAACCGGAGCTGTCGATCGCCGCCTGGCCCGTTCGACTATAGAGTGAAGAGCAGGGGTCCCCGAGAGTCCGCGCGGGACGAGAACGCATTGCCAGACCGCCGGGCCGAGCCGCCATCCGGAGCTCGGCGATGGGCGCGGGAAGGGAGCAAGGGATGAGCGGAGTACGGGTACTGGTCGGCACGCGAAAGGGCGCGTTCGTGCTCACCTCGGACGGCAAGCGCGCGCACTGGGATGTCAGCGGCCCGCACTTCGGCGGCTGGGAGATGTACCACCTCAAGGGCTCGCCGGTCGACCCGAACCGGATCTACGCGTCCCAGTCCTCGGGCTGGTTCGGTCAGCTGATCCAGCGCTCGAACGACGGCGGCAAGACGTGGGAGGCGGTCGGGAACAAGCTCCTGTACGAGGGCGCCACCGGGATGCACCTCTGGTACGACGGCACCCAGCGCCCCTGGGAGTTCACGCGGGTCTGGCATCTCGAGCCGTCCCTGACGGATCCGGACATGGTGTACGCCGGGGTCCAGGACGCCGCCCTCTTCCAGTCGACCGACGCGGGGCAGACGTGGCACGAGCTCACCGGTCTCCGGCAGCACGCGTCCGCGCCCGGCTGGCAGCCCGGGGCCGGCGGGTTGTGCCTCCACACGATCGTGCTCGACCGGAGCCATCCCGGGCGGATGTACGTCGCGATCTCGGCGGCGGGCACGTTCCGGAGCGACGACGCGGGCAAGACCTGGCGGCCGATCAACAAGGGCCTCCGATCCGAGCAGATTCCCGACCCCACCGCGGAGGTCGGCCACTGCGTACACCGCATCGCCATGCACCCGTCGCGGCCCCGCGTCCTGTTCATGCAGAAGCACTGGGACGTGATGCGGAGCGACGACGCCGGCGAATCGTGGCACGAGGTCAGCGGGAACCTGCCGAGCGACTTCGGATTTCCGATCGACGTCCACGCGCACGAGCCGAACACCGTCTACGTCGTGCCGATCAAGAGCGACTCGGAGCATTACGTGCCGGAGGCGAAGCTCCGCGTGTACCGGAGCCGGAGCGGCGGCCAGGAGTGGGAGCCGCTCACGAAGGGGCTGCCGCAGCGGGACTGCTATGTCAACGTCCTCCGCGACGCGATGGCCGTCGACGCGCTCGATCCATGCGGCGTCTACTTCGGCACGACCGGAGGACAGGTGTACGCGTCGGCCGATTCGGGCGACAGCTGGGCGCCCATCGTGCGCGATCTGCCCTCGGTGGTGTCGGTCGAGGTCCAGACGCTGTCAGGGTCCGGGTGGTGCTCCCGGCCCGCCTGCGCAACCTGGCGCGGGCCGACGGCGAGGTGCAGCTCGACGTCGAGGGCGCCGCCACCGTGGCTGCGGTCCTCGACGCCCTGGAGGCCCGCTATCCGATGCTGCGCGGGACGATCCGGGATCACGTGACCCATCGGCGCCGGGCATTCCTGCGCTTCTTCGCCTGCGAGCAGGACCTGTCCAACGAGCCGACTGACGCGCCGCTGCCCGAGGCGATCACGACCGGGAAGGAGCCTTTCCTGATCGTGGGCGCCATGGCCGGCGGCTAGCGGAACGAACGGAGGCGCACGCATGCGCTACATGCTGCTCATCTACCTGCACGAGCGCGCCCTGGACGACGCGGAGCGCGAGGCGTGCTACCGCGAGTCGATCCAGCTCGCTCATGAGCTCCGCGGGACCGGCCAGTACCTCGACGCGGCGCCGCTCCAGCCCGTGTCGACCGCCGCGAGCGTCCGGGTGCGCGAGGGCCGGCGGCTGGTGACCGACGGCCCGTTCGCCGAGACCCGGGAGCAGCTTGGCGGGTTCTTCATGATCGACGCCGCGGATCTCGACGAGGCCATCGCGGTGGCCGAGCGGATCCCGATGGCGAGAAAGGGCACCGTCGAGGTCCGGCCCGTCGTCGAGATTCCGGGGCTGCCGGCGCCGGCCGCGCCCGCGGCGCTCGCGCCTCCGGCTCGGGCCTGAGGCGGCCGGCGTCTGCATGCTGAAGAGGATCCTTGCCGCGGTGCTGGCGATCGTCGTCGTCCTGGTCGCCGTGGT
>CAYXBJ010000012.1:0-7153 GCA_964463175.1 uncultured bacterium | reverse complement strand
CGCCCGTGTCCGGCGCGTGATGGCGCCGGCGCCGAGAGACCCGGACGACCTAGGGAGTGCCCAGCTTGGCCGGGGTCACAACGCGAGGCGCGTCACGATCGACCGCCTGGGAGGCGCGCCATTCCCATGGCGGCACCGGGTGCGCGTCGGCCCAGAGCCCGCGCTTGGCCGCCCGCGCGTCGGCCTCGAGAGTGCCGAGCGTCACGTCGCGGGAGTACTTGCGGAACCACCAGGCCCAGCCGAGCCGGACGAGCTCCCGGTTGACGTTGCGGCCATCTGACAGCACCACGTCGGCGAGCCGGCGGCCATGGGCGTCCGAGCCGAAGTCGCGGACGGTGACCGTCTGGCCTGCCACGAGGTCGCCCAGGGCCTGCTTGGCCTGGTCGCTGTACCGCTGACCCTTCTCCGGCGAGTCGATCCATCGAAGCCGCACGACGATCTCGTGGCCCTCGTGGACCGCCTTGAGCGTGTTGCCATCGGTGATCGCCACCACGCGGGCGGGGTACGTCGCCGCGTGCGCCGACACCCCGAGGAGCAGGCTGACGGCGAGTAGCGCGAGGCCTAGGACACCGCGCACCGAACAGGACCGCCCGGGCGGGCGGCCGCGCAGACTGCTGGCGGTGATCCACGATGCTCGCGAGACTTCATGGGCAGGCATTGCCTTGTACCCGCGAAGTCTAGCGTGTAGCCAGCACGAAAGCCTTGAATTTCGTCCCGCAGCCCTGCCGACGGCCCCGATCCCCACGTCAGGTTGTCGTCCCCGACCGCCAGAGACCGCGGGCGCCGCGGCCCAGAGCCTCCTAAGTAGCCGTCCAGGCACTCAGAAAGAGGATCGTTCCGAGTCCGGCGATCGCCGCGGCACCCAGAATGCCGAGGGCGGCCTTCACCCAGTGGGCCGGCCCGGACGACGGTCCGGCGGCCCGGAGCGTGCCTCGCCGTACGGCGACCGCCGCCAGACCCACCAGGGACAGGGTGAGTCCCATCCCGACGGCCATGACCAGCGAAGCCGCAACGCCGACCAGGTAGACCCCCTGGCCCAGGGCAAACAGGAGGATGATGATCGCGCTGGCACACGGCGTGAGCCCGGTGGCCAGGAGCAGCCCGCCGGGCGCGACACGCCGGTGTCCTGCCGTGAGCTCAGGCTCCGCGCGGCGGCGATGGACCCAGGCCTCCCGCAGCGCGTCGGCGACCATGACCAGACCGATCAGCGCGATGAGCCCGTAGCAGACGAGCTCGATGTGTCGAGAGTCGTGCAGGGCGCCGAACCCGCCGCACCCGAGGGCGAAGCCCACGATGACCTCAACGGTCCGACATTTCGGCCGGACGCCACTCCACGGCCCCGAACCGCGTGTCGCCGAGAAACGTGTAGGCGAACGTGACCGTCTGCACCCACTGGTGGCGGTCCCCGTCGCCCGGGATACTGGCTTCCCGCGCCGAGATCAAATAGCTCACGCTGAGCGCGTGCGGGCCGTAGATGCGCACGGTCAGGCCCACGTTGGCCCGGTTGATCAGCTCGTGCCCGAACCGCTCCGCGCCCTCCGAGTCGCCCGCGCCGAGGCCGAGGACCCAGTACTGACGCACGGCCAGCTCGAGCATCGCGCGATCGTCCAGGATCAGCCGGAGTCTTTCCGCACCCGTCACCCTCGCGCCAGGCAGAGGAGGGGGCGCAGGGGCCGCCACATCGCACCGCCCGGAAGACTTTGCGGCCCGCTGGCTATCGTCCACATGGGCGATGGCGATGGTCCGGGGGCATGGCGTCCGGCGTGAGGCTCGATCACGCCGCTAGCCTCATCGTACACCGGAAGCATCGTGCCGCGCAGACGCGAGCCGGCGACGGCGGACCGACCGCATCTCAAAAATGAGATCGGGGGCCGGCTCACCATCCCGCATGCCGGAGAGCATCTGCGCGAGCGCTGCCGCGAGTGCGGTCGGTCCACCTCCAACGGCCGCTCGGGGCGGGAGCCTCCGCGTAAATCGTTGTGGGGCCGAGCGGATTTCGAGCTCCATCGAGATTGACGGTTCGTGGCGTCTCCTGCCGTACAATTTGACTTCCCTAACGATTCACCGGAACCGGGCCCGTCCGCTCACGAAGCCCGGGTCCGAGGGGCGACACGATGAACATCACCGAACCCACGGCCACGACAGGAGTCCCCGTCCCGGTCCCGCGCGCTCGTCCACGGCACCACCCGCTCTTCGGTGGGCTCCTGGTCAGGGAAGGGCTGATCAATCAGGCGCAACTCGACAAGGCGCTGGCCGCCCAGCAGAGCACCGAGCCGCGCCCGCTGCTCGGACAGATGCTCCTCGACCAGAAGCTCGTCACGCCGCACGAGCTCAATGCCGTCCTCGCCAAGTATCGGCGCACGCATCTCCTCGGGGACGTGCTGATCGAGACGAAGGCCATCACGCCGGCTCAGCTCGAGAGAGCGCTCGCCATCCAGCGGGAGAGCCACGGTCCGCTTGGCGACACGCTCGTCCAGCTCGGGCTCATCACCGAGTGGTCCCTCAAACACGCGCTCAGCATTCAGCTCCGCATCCCCCTCGTCGATCTCGACGAGCGCGCGATCGACCCGGGCATGACCAGCGCGGTCAGCGAGCGCTACGCACGCCACCACCGGGTGATCCCGATCGACGAGAAGGATGGTCGGATCGTCGTGGCCATGGACGACCCGACCGACGTCGAGGTGGTCGCGGAGATACGCGCATGCACCGGGCGCGAGATCGAGGTGGTCGTGGCGACCGCCGACGCGTTGGAGCGGGCGCTCGGCCGGCTCTACCGAGGGCGCAGTGACGAGACGGCCGCTCGTCCACCCTCGACCGAAGAGGGAGACACGAATACTCGGGTGCCACTGCAGACGACCATGCAAGGAGCCGGCGCGCCCGCGCATCCAAGCGGCCCCGACAGCGACGCGAGCCCTCATGCGAGGGACGAGGATCGCCCGCGGTCCGGATTCGCGCTCGACGCGATCCGCGCCCGGATGGATGCGATCCGCCAGGTCGTCCGGAGCTGGGACCGCTGGACCGACGCGGCCGAGACGCTGCTCCACGAGCGGAGCGAGCGAAGGGCGGAGATCGACCGCCTCACCGGCGAGCTCGAAGAGGTTCGAGCGGCCCTCGCGCGGACGAATCAAGAGCTCGAGGCGAAGGCCCACGCCCTGGCGGGACTCGAGTCCGCCCATGCGGCCCTGCTCCGGAGCCACGAAGGCATGGGCAGCGCGTTCGCGGCCCTCCGGGAGCGACACGACGCACTCCTCCGAGATCGGGAGTTCGCCATCGACCGTGTCAGCCAGGCCCTCCAGCGACTGAGATTCTGACGTTGGTCGGCGTCGCGTCGTCGCGGCCCTGAGCACGCTCGAGCATCATCGCCCGTCCCGACCATCCGTGACCCTCGTCGGCGGACACGTCGGACGAGCCAGAAACCCTGCAGAACAGTTTGGCCAGCCCGCGGCATCGGGCTGGCGCGATCACGCCCTTCTGGCGCCCCCGGATGTCAGCGCGGGGGAGGCGCGAGGGCCGGAGGTGGAAGCGGCGGACCAGGGGGCCTCGGGAACCCCCCAGGTCCAGGATACCCGCGAGGCTCCCGTTCACGCTGGAGAGTCTGCAGCTGCGTCCACTGCTCCTTGCTCAGGACTTGCCGAATGGCGAGAAGCATCAACGCGAACTGCTTCTCGAGCCGCCCACGGGCCGCGGTGACCGCGTCGATCTGCGCGGTGATCCTGCCCGGATCCGGCGGATCGGCGTCCAGCAGCGGTTGCAGCTGGAGCTCCTGCGCCTCGAGATCGGCGCGCAGATCGACCAGCCGGAGGCGGTGCTCCATGTACGCCTGCTCGATACGGCCGACCTGGGCCTCCGAAAGCTGCAGGCGCTTGACGATCTCGGAATCCTTCCACCAGGATCCCAGCCCGCCTGACCTCCTGAGGATCCCCCGGGGTGGCCCGGGGTGCGAAGGCAGGGGGCCCCCTACCGGCGGAGGGGCCTGGGCGACGATTGGCGGAACATCGATCGCTGCGTGGTCGGGAGGCGCAGCCGCTTGCGCGGCGGCCATCGTGGGTCCGAAAAGCACGATCATCACGAGCCACACGCTAGGCCACGCGAGACGTCGTCTCATCATGGCGCGTTTCATCGCTGTCCCCCGTCTTCATGCGGCGGGCCGGCTGAGGTCCCCTCAATCTCGGCGACCAGGAGCGCGACGGGTCTGAGTGCGGACGGTGTGTCCGCATCGATCGCGTGCTGGACCGCCGGGAGCAGGGCCGGATCCGTGTCGGCCTTGCCGGCGCGTCCCGTCGTGTCACTCCCCCACCAGATCGCGCCCAACAACAGGGCGGCCCCGGCGGCGGTCACGGGGACGCGGCTCCCCCACGATGCCGTCACGAGCCGGCGCGGTGGCTGACGGATGCGGCCGAGGATGCAGACTCGCTGGCGATCCCAGAACGCGTCTGGCCGCGCGGCGACCGTGTCAAGCTCGCTGGCCAGCGTGGCGATCGCAGAGCGAAGGCGCCCGAGGTCGGCTCGGCAGCCTTGGCACTCGACGCGGTTGTCCCGGATGCGTGTCCCGGGATCCCCTGCCACTGCATCCACCAGTTCTGCGTCGCTCAGATGTCTTCGCATGACGCCTCCCCCACGCCCAGATGCCGCCGTAGCGCGCCCGTTGCCCGCGCCAAGTGCACCTTCACGGTTCCGACTGTCACTCCCATCACCTCCGCAATGTCCTCCAGGCTCAGTTCGTCCACGAACCGCAGTAGAAAGCAGGTCCGCTGTCTGGGAGCCAGCCCGTCCACCGCCGCCCGGACGGCCGCGAGTCGCTGCCGCGCAATGACGGCCCGGTCCGCGGGAGGGCGCGGGTCCGCGATGTCCAGCGCGGGCTTCGTCACCTCGCCGATTCTCCGCGGCCGAAAGAGGCGACGCCAGAAGCGTGCCCGGCGGCTTCGATGGTGATCGCGAGCCAAGTTCAACGCGATTTGAATCAACCAGGTTCCGACCTGAGCTTCTCCCCGGTACGTGTGTCGTCGCTCGAACGCCCTGAGGAAGCACTCCTGCGTCAGCGTCTCCGCCGCGTCGGGATCACGGGTGAAGGCCAGAAGGACGCGGTAGACGCGCCGTTGGTGCTCGCGCACAAGGCGATCGAACATGCCGTCCGCAAGGGTCGCACTCCCGCTCTGGGGCGCAATCGCCTCCACGGCCTCGGCCCTGATGACGTGTCCCTGTCCCACGCCCTCTGCCTGAGACGAAGAACCGAAGACGCGGGATGACAGCGGCTCCGGAGCGGGGAGCCGAGTCATGGATTCGCCGGCGCCCATGCCATCGCTGCCCGGGCGTCGTGGAGACAAGCCCAGACACGGCGAACGGTCCACCCAGCCGCCAGGCCTCCCAGCACGCGCGTCTGGCTGTCGCGGAGCACGGCGGAGGCTCCCGCTTCGCGCTTGATGAAGTCCGGCGAGTCGCTCGGCGGTCGCGGGTCACCCACGTCGTTGACGGTCTACTTCACGCCGAGCGCGACGACCCGCCGGCGTGACGGTACTCGCGGCCCCGGGTGAGCACGTTGGTCCGCGCCTGCTGCGGGGTGACCGACCCTGTGGCAACACCGGTCTGCGAGACAACCTCCTGGGTCACGATGGGAACCGAGTTTGAGACGTTGATCACGGCCTTCTTGTTCTCCGACGTCAGGATCGTCCGGCGCGGGCTGACGTTTTGGCTGGCCGTGGTTCGCGTGGAGGTTCAGCAGGCCGAGAAAGCGGTCAGTCTCGGACAGGAAGAAGCTCAGGCCCGCCGTCGCGGGCAGGGTCAGCGGCAGGTCCGGCAGGTGGCCGTCGGCGGCCTCCCGAGCAAACGTGGCGTGCCGTTCATATCGACGTCCCCCGCGTCCGAGGCGTCTACTCGAGGCCACGGCGGTCCTCGTCGGTCAGCGCGCCCTCGGCCATCAGGACCTCGATCAGCACCTGCTTTGGCGTTCGGTCGAGCTTCCGGATGGTGTCTCGATCGGCGGACAGCTGCGAGGGACCGTCGTGACGATCCGGGCGTTGTTGGGCTCGGCGGCGACGACCTTCACCTGGCCTCGGCGACGCTTGGGTTCGAGGTCGCCCGAGTCACGACGACGGCAACGACGGAGACGGACACGTGGGCGGAGCCACTCGACCCCCTCGTCGCGAGTTGAAGCCGACCAGCAGCCGTGTGGTTAGGCTATCGCTGCACGTCGCGACCCACGGAGGGCGCGACCTTATGACTGACTTGGCCTCTCCACCTGCACGGAGCCACTCAGAGTGTTCGACGAATTGCCCGCCCTGTCGACCACGACCAGGTCGACGTTGAAGGTGACGTTCCCGAACGTCTCGGTCACGACGCACTGTCCGGTGCCGCTCGTGGCGTTCGTGGCCACCCCCGGCGCCTGGATGGGCACACTCACGTTTCCCGCGGTAAAGTTGCACGTGCCACCGACCCAATCCCCGTTGGGATCGACGACGTCGACAAGGAAGGTGATCTGGACGGGCTGCCCCTTCACCGGAGTGGTCGGCACGTAGGACACGCGGAGATTCGCGATCGCCGGCGCGTTCGACGACGTCGTCGAGCTACTGCTTCCGTTGCACGCCACGAGGAGTGGGAGCAGGCCCAAGGGGAGCAAACGCCGCACGAGGCCGGTCCCGTGCGAACTGAGTCTGGTCGCAAAGCCATCCACGAGATGTCACCTCCCGCATCGGGAACTCCGAGATCGGATCTGGCCGATCCCTCGTTTAACTGCACCAAGGTCGCCGAGCCGCCCCGCGTAGCCGGCTCGTCCCCCGGAACACGAGCCGATCACCTCACATGGTTGCGGGCGCAGTTCGACGCACGCGACGCCGTTCCGACCAAGTTAGACGTGGACTGGAAGGAAAGGATGACAGCGGATCGGATTCGGCACCTGAACAGAGAAGCGTTGAAACCCACCCGACACCTAGGCGTTCTCTCGGAAGTTCGCCGCAACTATCGGAAAGAATTGGTGCCCCCGGGGTGAATCGAACACCCGGCCCAGGGTTTAGGAAACCCTTGCTCTATCCGACTGAGCTACGGGGGCGTGCAATGATTTTCATGGGTTGCGCGACGGCTGTCAACCGAGATGGGATTTTGTGCTGATTCATGTGCTGAGGCGAGCCGGCTCTTCGACATCAGCATGACGGTTCAGCCA
>CAYXBJ010000011.1:0-2060 GCA_964463175.1 uncultured bacterium | reverse complement strand
CTGGATCTCCCCACCGTCCTGACCACGATCGTCAGTCGCGCGGTGCAGCTCGCGGGGGCGGCGGGCGGTGTCATCTACGAATACGACGAGCCAACGCAAGAGTTCAGGCTCCAGGCGACCCATCGTTTGGAAGAGGAGCTGGTCGAGGTGCTGCGGGCCGCCCCGATTCAACCCGGGCAAGGGGCGACGGGCCAGGCCGCGCTCCGCCGGGAGCCGGTGCAGCTCCCAGACATCAGCGACGAGCAAGCATACCGCGCGCCCCGGATTCGGGCCGTCCTCATCGGGCTCGGGTACCGCTCGGTGCTGGCCGTGCCGCTCCTCTCGGAGCAGCGGATCCTGGGCGTCCTGACGGTGTGGCGGCAGGCGGTCGGCCAGTATCCGGACGAGGTCGTGAACCTCCTCCAGACCTTCGCCGGGCAGTCCGCGCTCGCGATCCAGAACGCGCGACTCTTCCGAGAGCTCGAGGCGAAGAGCCGGGAGCTCGAGGTCGCGAGTCGCCACAAGTCTACATTCCTGGCCAACATGTCCCACGAGCTCCGAACCCCGCTCAACGCCATCATCGGCTACAGCGAGATGCTCGAGGAAGAGGCGCAAGACCAGCAGGCCGTGGCCTTCGTCCCCGACCTCCAGAGGATTCACGCCGCCGGCAAGCACCTTCTCGAGCTCATCAACGCCGTCCTCGACCTTTCGAAGATCGAGGCCGGCAAGATGGAGCTCTACCTCGAGTCCTTCGAGGTCGCGCCGGTCCTCCGCGACGTCGCTGCCGTCCTCGAGCCGCTCGCCCAGAAGAACCAGAATCGCCTCGAGGTCCGATGCGCTCCGGACGTCGGCGCCATGCGTGCAGATCTCACCAAGCTTCGTCAGGCTCTCTTCAATCTTTTGTCCAACGCCTGCAAGTTCACCGAGCACGGGGTCGTCACGGTCGCCGTCACTCGCGAGGCGGTCGCCGGGGGTGACGCCATCGTCTTCGCGGTCACCGATACCGGCATCGGCATGACGCCCCAGCAGATGGGGCGGCTCTTCGAGGAATTCGCCCAGGCCGACGCCACGACCACTCGTCGCTACGGGGGGACGGGGCTCGGGCTCGCGCTCTCCCGGCGACTCTGCCGGATGATGGGCGGCGACATCACGGTGGCGAGCGAAGCGGGACGCGGGAGCACGTTCACGATCCGACTGCCGGCCGAGGTGAAGGAGCCCGCACGGGAGAGCCCGACGCCGACGGCCCGCGAGGCGGCAGCCCCGGCGGGCGTCAGCACCGTGCTCGTGATCGACGACGACGCGGCGGTGCGCGACTTGATGTCGAGGTTCCTCGGCAAGGAAGGGTTCCGCATCGTGACCGCCTCCGGCGGGGAGGAAGGGCTGCGGCGCGCCCGGGAGGTTGCGCCGGACGTCATCACCCTCGACGTGCTCATGCCCGGGATGGACGGCTGGTCCGTGCTCGCCGCGTTGAAGGCGGACGCCGCGCTCGCCGAGATCCCGGTGGTGATGCTGACGATGCTGGACGACCGGAACCTCGGGTATGCCCTGGGGGCCGCCGACTACCTCACCAAGCCGATCGATCGGGATCGGCTCGTCGCGGTGCTGGCCCGCTACCGGCGGGACCTCCCGGTCCTCGTGGTGGACGACGACGCCGACTTCCGCGAGCTCGCCCGGCGCATGCTCGAGCGGGAGGGCTACACGGTGATCGAAGCGGAGAATGGGCGCGCCGCGCTGGATCAGCTCCGCGACGCGACGCCCGGCGCGATCCTCCTCGACCTCATGATGCCCGAGATGGACGGGTTCGACTTCGTCGCCGCCGTCCGGGCAGAAGCATCGTGGCAAGCCGTGCCCATCGTCGTCATCACCGCCAAGGACCTGTCCCCCGAGGACCACGAGCGCCTGAACGGCTACGTGGCGCGCGTCCTCCAGAAGGGCGCGCTGAGCCGCGAGACGCTGCTCGGCGAGGTCCGCGACCTCGTGACGGCGTCGGCCCGCCACGGCCGCCGCCTCCGCCACACCGGGGGGACCGCCTGATGGCGAAGATCCTGCTCGTCGAGGACAACGAGATGAACCGCGACATG
>CAYXBJ010000010.1:0-52673 GCA_964463175.1 uncultured bacterium | reverse complement strand
GCATGCGTCTGCGTCCACACCCGGGCGCCGGGCGGTAGTGTCGCCGCCAGGCTCTCCACGGAGATCCCGCGGCTCTGCAGGAATACCGAGCGCCAGTAGTCGTCTTCCAGGAACAGGTGCCGGCTCCGGAGCGCGACGGAGGCGAACGCCTCGATGCCGCGAAGGGCGGGCGTCCAGACGCTGAAGCCGTCGGCGGCCTGGCCGCAGTCGAAGCGCCCGACGCGGAAGACGTGAAAGCTGAACGCCGCGTCCTTCCGGTCGAGCTGGGCCTGCGCCAGTCGCTCCACCAGGAACGGCTGGTAGACCATGTCGTCGTCCACCAGGATCAGGCAGGCGCCACCCGTGATGCGGGGAAGGCACCCGAGGAGCTTGGTTCCGGGTCCGTAGTCCGTCGCGCACCGGATGAGCTCCACGGGGGGCGACGGCGCGGCCAGCCATGCGGGCACGTCGTACTCGCGATCCTCACGAACGGACCGCAGCGGGACCGAGACGAAGATGCGGTCGGGCACGACGCTCTGCGCGTGCAGCGAGTCGATGGTCGGCCGGAGCCGTGCGATGCGACTCGGGAGCGTCGTCACGCCCACGTAGACTGGAGCTCGCTCCATGACCGCCCGGGCCTCCGGCGGAGCGGGGACCAGAGCGTCCCGTTGCTTCGCCGGGAGCGATTGTCCGCCGTCGGGCCGGCGGGCTCAAGGCTCGGCTCGGGCTCGCGGTGGTCTTGACGGCCGGCGCCGCTCGGGGCCAGATCGCCCGTGGGGTGGGGGCACCACCTCGATCTTCCGATGAGACGCACGACCACCGTCCTCTACGGAGCGTTCTACCCCCAGCTCGGCGGCGCGGAGCTCGCGCTCCTCGGCCTGCTGGACGGGCTCGATCGTGAGCGGTTCCGCCCGATCGTGCTGACCGCGGGCCGCGGCCCTCTGACCGAGGAGCTCGACCGGCGATCGATCCCGGTGCTGGTGGAGCCGCGCATGCAGGCCATCACGCGACACAGCATGAGCGTCGGTGGCATCGCACGGTTCGTCGGGACCCACCGGCCGGTCGTTCGCGCGCTCACGGGAACGGTCGGGGCCCGGGGCGTCAGACTGGTGCACGCCTTCGTCGTCGCGGCGCTCGGCTACGCGGGGCGGGCCGGCCGTGCTGCCGGCGTGCCGGTCGTGGGGACGGCGCACGAGTCGCTCGGCGCGCTCGCCCGGCCCAGGCGCTGGCTCCTCGTTCAGGCGCTGAATCGTCTCTGCGATCGGGTGACGGTGCCGTCAAAGGCGAACGGGGCTGAGGCCGTTCGCCATGGTCTCCGGAGCGATCGCCTGACCGTGGTGCGGACGGGGATCGACGTCACCCGATTCCGGCCGGATCCGGCGGCGGGCCGCCGAGTCCGCGACGCGCTGGGGATCGCGCCCGACGCGCCGCTCGTCGGGATGGTGGCGCGCTTCAATCGCGGAAAGGGCCACGACGTGCTCCTTCGCGCGATGGCCGACGTGGCTGGCGGCTGTCCCGCCGCGCGGTGCCTCCTCGTCGGCGACGCGCTGTTCGAGGGCGAAGCGGATTGGAAGGCGCGGATGCTGGCGGTCGCCCGCGCGCTCGACCTGGGGGACCGCGCCGTGTTCACCGGGTGGCGTGACGACGTGCCGGCGATCCTCCAGGCGCTCGACGTGCTCGTCCACTCGCCGACGACGCCCGACTCCATGCCGACGGCGGTCCTGGAGGCGATGGCCGCCGGGCGGCCGGTGATCGGGGCGGCCATCGGCGGGGTACCCGAGCTGGTGGCGGACGGCGTGACGGGTCGCCTCGTGCCACCCGGGGAGCCCCGCGCGCTGGCCGAGGCGCTCCGCTCGTTGCTCGCCGATCCGGCGGGCCGCGCGGCGCTCGGCGCCGCCGCGCGCGACCGCGCAGCGCTCGAGTTCTCCCGCGAGCGCTACGCGCGGGCCATGGCCGAGGTCTACGGGACCGTGCTCGACGCGCGAGGGCCGCTCCGCTGAAGCTGCTGATCGGGCCGGCCGGCGACCACGGCTTCGCGGCGAGCCGCGTCCGGATCTACCAGCACCTGCCCGGCTTGGCGGATCTCGGGGTGCGGGCGACCGTCGTGCCGGCGCCCCGGATGGCGAGGCGCGCCGGAGCGCCGGCGGCGGCGAGGCTGCGCGCGGGGCAGGTCCTTCAGGTGCTGTGTCTCGCGCAGCTGGCGCCCGCCCATGACGTCACGCTCGTCCAGCGGATGCTCCTGCCGGCGCCGCTCCGGCGATTGCTGGGGCGGCGGGCGCGGGCCCTCGTGTTCGACTGCGACGACGCCGTCTACGCGAGCCCCGAGGGCACCGAGATGGGAAGCCGCTGGCTTGCCTCCCGCGCGCGGCGCTGGGCCGCCATGCTCGTGACCGCTCGGACCGCCACGGTGGCGACGGCGGCCCTGGGAGCGCGCGCTCGGGCGCACCAGCCCCGCACGGTCATCGTCGAGAGCCCCGTCGACACGGATCGTTACCGGCCGACCCCGGCGGCGCGAGCGCCCGGGGTCGTGATCGGATGGATCGGCAGTCCCGGGACGAGCCGCTACCTCGTGCCGGTCCTGCCGCTCCTGCGTCGGCTGGTTGCGCGACATGCAGGCGTTCGCGTCGAGCTCATCGGCGCCGACCGGCGTCTCGCGGGCGACGGGATCCGCGTGCTCGACTGGGACTGGGAGACCGAGGTCCGGGGCCTCCAGGAGTTCGACGTCGGGATCATGCCGCAGCCGGACGACGAGTGGGCTCGCGCCAAGGCCGGGTACAAGGTGCTCCAGTACATGGCGTGCGGCATCCCCTCGGTCGCCTCCGCGGTCGGCGTGGGGCCCGCGCTCGTGCGTCCGGGCGAGACCGGCTGGCTGGCCGCAGACGCGGCCGGCTGGGACGAGGCGCTGACCGGGCTGATCCGGGATGCCGGCGCGCGTCGCCGGATGGGACGCGCCGCCCGCGGGCAGGTCGAGGCGGAGCACTCGCTCCGCGTGTGGACTCCGCGGCTTCAGGCGGTGCTGGCCGCCGCGTCTCGGTAGACGGCTTCGGTCGCGCGCGCCGTCCGCTCCCACGTGAACCCGCGCGCCCGCGCGAGGCCGCGGCGACTGAGCTCGTCCCGCAGCTTCGGCTCGGTCAGGAGGCGGACCAGCCCGGCCGTGATCGCCTCGGTCGACCGGGGATCGGCGAGGAGGGCGGCGTCTCCAGCCACCTCGGGCATGGCCGAGCACGCGGAGGTGAGGACCGGCGTGCCGCAGGCCATCGCTTCCAGGATCGGCAGTCCGAAGCCCTCCGCGAGGGACGGGTACGCGAGACAGCCCGCGGCGCTGTAGAGCGCCGGCAGATCCTCGTCCGGGACCCGGTCGAGCCGGCGGAGATCGAGGCCGGCCCCCAGCCGTCGCGCCGTCGTCCGGGTCGCGCGGGTCGCGGGACGGGGCGGGCCGACCCAAACCAGCTGCGCGTCGATGCCGGCATCGCGTCGCGCGGCCGCGTACGCCTCGAGGAGGCGGGGCACGTTCTTGCGGGGCACGTCCGCACCCACGAACAGGGCGTAGGGAGGACGGAGGCCATAGCGCGCCACTGTGGCCGCCTGGCCGGCCCGCGAGACCGGGCGGAACCGGGACGCCGCCGCCTCGGGGATCACGCGGAGACGGGCGATCGGGATGCGGTAGGTGCGAGCGACCTCCTCGCGCGCGGCGTGGGACGGCACGATCACGATGCTCGAGCGGCGGGCGGCCACGACGCTGAAGACCCGGAAGTAGAGGCGATCGAGCACGCCGTACTGGGAGGGCATCGTCAGGGCGACGGCGTCGTGCACCGTCATCACCCGGGCGCACGGGAGGTGAAGCGGCCCCACGCTGCACGGCGAGTGAAACACGTGGATCCGGTCGCGCCGCGCGGCGCGAGGCGCGTGGACCTGGAACCATCGCGTCAGCTGGAGCCCGCGCAGCAGGCGCTGAGGGCGAGAGCCCGCCGGGGCGAGCGCGTGCCGCCAGGGATGGACGTCGACGGCCGCGCCTCCCAGGCGCGCGGCCAGCTCGCGGGCATAGACGCCCACGCCGGTCGGGACGGTCGCCGCGAGCGTCAGGTCGATCGCGACCCGCAGCGCGCGGCTCGCGGTATCCAGCGCGGAGTCGATCTGCGGCGCATCGTACCGGCCGCCGGGCGATGCGGGCGCAATCGAACCGCGTAGGTCGATCATGACCGCCGACTCAGAGTAGTCCACGTCGGAAGGCCAGGGCAAGGCGCTCGTCGCAAACGCCGGCAAGCAGGCCGCCGTCGCTTGACGCCGCGCGGACGACGGTGCTCTGCTGGGCCGTCATGTCCGGAGGTCTGCGCGTCCTCGAGATCGGCGAGTACTCGCTCTTCGCGCGCGCGTGGCCTGACCGGACGCGTTGCCTCTGGACCGGCCACGATCCCCGCGACATCGAGGGCGCGCCGCACGAGCCCTTCGCGCCCCGTCACGTGCCGATGGTCCTGCGCGCTCTCCGGGAAGGCGAGTTCGACCTCGTGGCCTGCTACCCTCCGGCGGACGCGCCCTGGCGACCGCGGCCCGCCGCGGGGCTGGTCGGTCGTCACGGCTGGCGGGCGGCTCCGCTCCTCCTGCGCCAGCTCGCCCCGCTCCTTCTGCTGCGTCGGGCGCCCACGCCGCTCGCGGTCCTGGACCTCGCGGATCACCCGGTTGTGATGCCGCACAGCGTGCCCTGGCTCGACCGGTGCCGCGGCTACTTCAAGCGCGAGCTCCCGACGGATCACTGGAAGGCCTTTCTCCGGACCGGCGGGCGGCGCCTTCCGTCCGCGCGGCTCCGCCGGTCTCCGAGGATGGAGGCCCGGGTGGCGAAGCTGCGGCCCCTGTCCCTCGGGCTGTCGCCGGAGCGCGTCGTCTCCATCACCGCATGCGGCCCGCGGGAGAAGACGGTGGACGTCTTCTTCGGCGGGCGCGTGGAGGGCTCCTCGACGGTCCGCCGCGAAGGGCTGGCGCACCTCGAGACGCTCGGTCGCCGTGGCTACCGGATCGACGTGGCGCTCGAGCCCGTGCCGCGGGAGGAGTACTACGCGCGCTGCGCCCGGGCCTGGCTTGCCTGGTCGCCCGAGGGCTACGGCTGGGACTGCTTTCGCCACTACGAGGCGCCGCTCTGCGGGACCGTGCCCGTGATGAACTACCCGACCATCCACCGGCACGCCCCTCTGGAAGAGGGCCTGCACTGCTTCTACTACCCGGTGGAGGGCGATGGCCTCGCTCGCACCCTGGACGCCGCGCTCGCCGACAAGCCGCGTCTCGTCCGGATGGCGGCGTCGGCGGGCGAGCATGTCCGTCAGCACCACACCATGGCGCGCCTCTGCGAGTACGTGGTCCGGACCTGCCTGGGGACGGGGGGCGACGGCCCGGCCGCGCGCGGATCGGAGCGGGACGCGGGGCTCTGATCGCGGAGCCACGCGGCGGCGGAGGCCCGAACGGGCCGACGGTTTACTTCTCCCGGGCTTCGACTATGGTGCCAGACATGGCAGCCTGGGGTGGCCGGAGCCCTCCAGCCCGGGCCTCGACGAGGCGATGTGGTCACAACCGCCCGGGCGGCCCGACCCCGACACCCCGGTCCGTCTCGTTCCCGCGGAAGCGCTCAGTACGGACGGACCCACCGACGTTCCTCGCGCCGAGCCTCGCTCATCTCTTCGGGAGCGCCGCTGAGGGCATCGAGGGTCCGCAATCGACCGCGCAACTCTCGGAGGTGTCATGATGCGGCAGCAGCGTGATTCGACGGGCATCCGGTCGGCCAGTACGCGGACGTGGATCGCCAGGCACTGGAGGGTGGCCGGGACGGCGGTCGTGCTCGCGGTCGGGTGGATGGCCCTGGAGGGACCGGCGACCGCGCAGGTCATCCACGCGTGCGTCCGGCAGAACAACGGCGACATCCGGATCGTGGCGGACGGCGTCACGTGCGCGGGCAACGAGACTTCGCTGAGCTGGAACGCGACGGGCCCCGCCGGCCCACCGGGCCCCGCTGGACCTCCCGGACCGGCCGGTCCCCAGGGGCCTCCGAGTATCACGTCCACGTACGTGAGACTGAAGGAGGCCGGTCCCAACCCCGATTACTGGGGACACGCCGTGGCGACGGCCATGTGCGATCCCGGCGATCTCGCGCTCGGGGGCGGCGGTGGTGGCGGCACGTCCGGGCAGAGCATGATGGCCAGTCGACCGTCAGGGCCCGGTGGCAGCGTCCCCGTCTCGAGCGATCCCGTCGGGTGGACCGTGGTGTTCAGCCCGTTCAGTCACGATGCCTTTGCCGAGGTCGTGTGCGCGAAGATCCTGCGGCGGGAATGGGTGCCGCCCCGCTACGACGTCGTCAAGCCGAGGCCCGAGGCCCAACCCTAGTCGGAGTCGGCCCGAGCGCGTACGGACCCGACTGGCGGGAGGGCCGCGTCCCGATCGGGGGATGCGGCCCCCCGCGTTCTCAGCGGGAGGTGACCCGGCAGGGGAGGACCGGCCCGCGCACGTCAAGCGGCGGCGGGAGAGCCCTCGGGCTCCTCGCTGACCCGGCGGATCGGGCGAGTGATCCGGCGGACCCGGGACCCGCGCCGCTACGGCACCGTCACCGTGATCCTGATGATGCCGATGCTCTGCTTCCCGCTGCCGTCGGAGGCGACGTAGACGAACGCGTCGTGGATCGTCGCCGGGCCCAGGCTCGCGAACGGCGCGGCCGAGGCGTCATAGGTCACCACACTGCCCGACAAACCGAGCGCGGCGCCGCGGGCCGTCTTGGGGTGCGCCATCGCGAACGCGAGACAATCCCCGGCCGGGCAGTCGGCGTCGGTCACCAGGTTCGCGAGATTGACGGTGCGCGAGGTGTGGTTGGCCAGGTTTAGGTTGATGGCCGCATCCTTCGCGATCGGCGGGTTGTCGGGCGGCGTGGTCGCGAGATTCTGAAGGATCAGCGTCATCCGCCGGTCCATGCGATGGACGGCTTCCAGCTCGATCCCGAGGAATCCGTGGAAGCTCTGGGCGCCGCAGGCGTCCACGACCTCGCCCGTGGCGGGATCGACGACCTGGAATCCTCCGCTCATGCTCCGGAAGAAGGTGTCCACCCCGGCGCCGCCGTCGCCGTTCAGCTTGACGTCGTCACGGAGGTCCATGGCGCTGGTGGCCGGCGCGACGTAGCAGTTGTTGGTGGTGACCGGGTCATCGGCATGCTGGACGATCTGCACCGGCACCTTCACGATCGAGGCCTTCAGCGCCCCGTAGTAGCAATCATCCACGTAGGGCGTGTGATTGCCGTCGCACGGATTCGGAATGCCCGCGGTGGGCGGGTCCGTCGGCGGGCTCACCGCGGCGAGGGTCACCGGGCTCGAGAGCACGATCCCGACTCCCAGCCCGTTCTGGGCGACGGCGGATTCCGTGCCCCGGCTGGTCCCCACCAGGAACACCGGCTTGTGCCCAGGGTTCTCCTTCCGCACGACGGCGGCGATGTCCAGCGCGTTCCGCTGGCTCTGCCGGTAGAGGTCGTAGCAGTCCTGGTTGTTCGGATCGCCGCAGTTGCCCCCGTTCGGCAGGTGGTCGCCGCTGGGAAGCGGCGAGGGCTGATCGATCGTCAGCGTGCGAAAGCCGCGGTCGGCGAAGACTTGGGCACTGCGGACGAGGAAGTTGTTCCCGGCCGAGGCCACGGGCACGGGATCGCAGGGCGGACTGTTGTCGATGCACGGGTCCGGGACGAGGCCAGCCTGTCCTTGCCCTCCCGGAAGAAGCACGACGATCGCCTTCACGGTGCCGGAGGGCTCGTGCTTCATGTACGGCACGACCACGGCCGTCTCGACCCCAAGGACACTCTGGTAGCGCGACGTGGCGGTGTTGTAGGTCCCGCACGGCGCCGAGTTGATCAGGTTGGCGCCGGTTACGAAGCCGGTGCCGGGATCCGTGATCGGGGTGCTGTCCGCGATGGTGACGTTGGTGCCGTCCTTCGCGTTGACGCAGTCGGCGGCGGCCGGCCGGCACAGCGGCGCGAGCAGGAGCAGGAGGGGCAGGAGCACGAGGAACGGGGACGAGCGACGCATGCGGAAGCTCCTCTCGACGCCGGCACGGGCTCCGGCGGTTTATCGGGGCCGGCCCCTCGCCAGGTCCGAGTCGGCTCGAGGGGGGCTGCGGCGCGCGAGGGTCGAACCGCCCCATCTTTCTCACCGGGCGCGATGGGGCGGAACATGACGGCGGGAGCATGCTACGGAACCGCCGGAACCTGAGCTAGTCGGACATTCCCCGTCAAGATCGCGGGAATCCATCACGGCCTGATTGAGAGCGGCGGGAGAGGGGGAGACTTCCGGTCGCATGCAGGCCAGCCAGGAGGTCCAGTTCGGCCCCTTGGGCCGGGACTGCGGCCACGCCTCGTGGCCGGGGGGACGCGGGTCAGGCGGCCGTCATGCGAAGAGCGCGGTCTGCCGGGGACGGCCGGGGGGCGCCGCGGTTCCTGCCCCCTGCCGCTCGAGATCGAGGAGCAGTGACTTGGCGGGCAGACCGCCGCCGTAGCCGACAAGGCGCCCGTCGCTGCCGATGACCCGGTGGCACGGGATCACGATGGCGATCGGGTTCTGTCCGTTGGCGGCGCCGACCGCGCGGACGGCCGCCGGCCGCTCGATCCGGCGCGCCAGCTGGCCGTAGGACACCGTCTCCCCGTACGGGATGTCGCAGAGCGCCCGCCACACCCGCTGCTGGAAGACCGTGCCGGCGGGGGCGAGGGGAAGGTCGAACCGGCGGAGCCGGCCGGCGAAGTAGGCGTCCAGCTGGCGTGCGGCGTCCTTGAACGGCCGCGCCGACTCGACCCACTCCGGCCCGAGCACAAGACGATCCCGGTCCCGACCGGACGGCAGCCAGACCGAGGTGAGCGCGTCGGACGTGCCGACCAGCAGCAATGGCCCGAGCGGGCTGGGCACTCGCGTATAGAAGGTCTCGAGGCTCATGGTCGTTCCTCCGCGGTGATCTCAGCCCGATCCTGTCTCAGCGACACACAACGGGCTCGCCCAGCATGACACCGCTGACGCCGCCATGTGAAACGCGCGGGGCAGGACTCCTCGCGGCGCCCGCCGGTCACGGCGGCGCGCCCCCGCCTTCGGCGAGCGCCTGTCGGTAGAGGTCGCGGTCGTCCACGACCCGGCGGGCCTTGAACTCGGTGCGGGGCAGGGTGCCTTGCGGGACGAGATCGATCACGGGATGGATGCCGATCCGGGCCCGCAGGCGCTCCCGCATCGCGTGCCGGAGGGCGTCGCGGCGCTCGGCCGACTCGTGCTCCGGCGTGTACTCGGCGCGGACCAGGAGCTCGTCCATCGTCTCGCGGCGGGACACGATGATCCGGAACTCCCCGCCGAAGCCAGGCACCGCGCGGAGCGCGTCCTCGATGCCGCTCGGGTAGACGTTCTCGCCCCGCACGACCAGCATGTCGTCGAAGCGACCGTAGATCCCGGCGGGGAGACGGGGATAGGTCCGCCCGCACCGACAGGGGTCGTCGGTCCAGCGAGTCCGGTCGCCGGAGACCAGCCGGATCATCGGCTGGGAGGTGCGCTCGAGATGCGTGTAGACCGGCGTACCCTCGCGCCCGTAGGGGACCGGCCGGTGCGTCTCGGGATCGCAGACCTCGGTGTAGACGAGGTCCTGCCAGAGGTGCATGCCGGAGCGCGCGGCGCACTCCGCGTTGCTCATCCACGGGGTCATCTCCGCCATGCTGCCCATGTCGACGCAGATGCCGCCGAAGACGTCCTCGATGAGCCGCTTGGTCGACGCGATGCCGGCCCCGGGCTCGCCCGAGAAGAACAGGACCCGGAATCCGAGCGAGCGGGGATCGACGCCCTCGCGCCGCGCGGTCTCGGCGAAGTGAAGCGCGTAGGATGGCGTCCCGTAGAAGGCGGTCGGCCGGATCTCGCGCGCCCATTGCACCGCCGCGAGCGTCTGACCCTGCGCGCCGGCGCCGAAGGGGAACGCCGTCGCGCCGAGGCGCTCGCCCCCGACGAGGGCGCCCCACGACCCCATGTAGAGACTGAAGAACGAGCAGATCAGCACCCGGTCGCCCGGTCGGATGCCGGTGGCCCAGAGGATCCGCGCGTGGGCCTCGCCGATCCGGTCCCAGTCGTCCCTGCCGACGCCGAAGACGGTGGGCCGGCCCGTCGTGCCGCTGGTCCCGTGGATGCGCGCGACGGACTCCGGCGGGATGCAGAGGTAGTCGCCGAACGGCGGGGCGGCCGCCTGCGCGGCGCGCAGTTCCTCCTTGGTGACGACCGGGAAGCGTCCGAGGTCCGCGAGGCTCGCGAGGGTCGCCGGGGAGACGCCGGCGGCCTCCCACTTCCGGCGGTAGAAGGGACTTCGCTCCCACGCGTAGCGAAGCTGGGCGCGGAGCTTCGCGAGGATCAGGGCGTCCCGCGCGGCGGGCGGTGCGCATTCCACTTCCGGGAGCCAGTGCGTCGCGTCGGGCGGGGGACGGTAGGCGGGATCGTAGCGCGGCGGCCAGACGGCCAGGTCCACGCCGCGGTCGCGGCGGATCGCGTCGAGATCGAGGGCGCGGCTCATGAGCGCACCGGTGAGGCGAGCGGGTGGCGCCTGGGCTCAGCCCGCGCGCGCGGTCTCGACGAGATCCCGGACGCGGGACACGAGCGCGGCGGGCGGGGTCTCCTGCAGGAAGACCTCGGCCACTCCAAGCTCGCGGAGCGCGGCGACGTCCTCGTCCGGGATGACGCCGCCCGCCACCAGCAGGACGTCCGAGGCGTCGCTCGCGCGGAGCAGCTCGACGATCCGGGGCAGGAGGGTCATGTGAGCGCCCGACAGGATGCTCACGCCGAGGACGTCGACGTCCTCCTGGACCGCCGCGGCGACGACCTCCTCCGGCGTCCGGTGAAGACCGGTGTAGATCACGTCCATGCCGCCGTCGCGAAGGGCGCGCGCCACGACCTTCGCGCCCCGGTCGTGGCCGTCGAGGCCGACCTTCGCGATCAGGACCCGGACCGGCTGGGTCATCGGCCTCCGCTCACGTCGTAGGTGAAGCCCGTGACGTAGCTCGCCTCGGGCGAGCACAGCCAGAGCACCATCGCCGCGACCTCTTCGGGCTGGCCGATCCGGCCCATGGGGACCGCCCGGCGCGCCAGCTCGCTCGCGCCTTCCTGTCCCAGCGTACTCTCGAAGATCTCGGTGAGGGTCAGGCCCGGGCGCACCGCGGAGACCCGGACGCCCTGTCCGGCGACCTCGTTGGACAGCGCGCGCGTGAACGTGTCCACGGCGCCCTTCGAGGCGGTGTAGACCGCGTCCTTGGGCAGGCCCCCGGTCCGCGCCGCCACCGAGCTGATGTTGACGATGCTCCCGCCGCGTCCGCCGCGGTCGCGGCTCATGCGACGGACGGCCTCCCGGCAGCAGAGGATCAGGCCGATGACGTTGATCCCGAAGACGCGCTCGACCCCCGCCAGCTCGACGTCCGCCACCAGGCGCTCGTAGTCGACGCCGGCGTTGTTGACGAGCGCGTCGATCGGGCCGAGCTCCCGGTCGACCGCGCGGAACATCGCCACGATGTCCTCCTCGCGGCTCACGTCGGCCTGGACGACGAGGGCCCGCCGCCCCTCGGCGCGGACCGCGGAGGCCACCTGGTCCGCGCGGTCGCGCGCGCTCACGTAGTTGACGCACACGTCGTAGCCCTTCTTGGCCGCGACCTTCGCGATCGCCGCCCCGATGCCACGGCTTCCTCCGGTCACGAGGAGCACACTCATTCGCTCATGCCTCCTGCGCCACGGGACACCGTGGGCGTGCCCAGCGCTCAGTCGCGATACCGGGCCCAGTCAAGCCGGCTGGCCGGGTCGTTGACTGACGCCGGTCGTAGAAGATGTAGCGCCTCGATCGCCGCCCGGCGACCGGTGGCGAGCGCGCCGTGCACGCACTCCGCCCCGCCGTCCGTGGACGTCGCTTCGCCGGCCCAGAAGAGGGGCGCCGTGGGCAGAGCCAGGTCTGCCCGGAGGTGCGCACCGCCGACGGGCTCCACGCCGACGGCGCCCCGCGCCCACGGGTCGGCCGGCCAGTCCGCCACCTCGAGGCGCACCAGCTCCGCGGCGACGTCGGTCTCCGGGAACATCTCGCCCAGGACCTCGTTCAGCAGCGTCGCGACGCGCTCGGGGTGTCCGGTCACCGCGAGAGCGGACGCCGCTCCAAGGAATGCCATCAGCGTCGGCGGGCCCGGCCGGTCCCAGAACGACACGCGGAAGGCGAAGAACGGCGAGTCGGGCGCGCGGAAGCTCGGGACCACGCCGGTGCGCGCCTCCCAGAATGGCCGGCGGAACTCGGCGATCACCTTGACGATGGCGCCGCTCTTGAGGCCGTCGATGGCCGCGCGCTTCCGCTCCGGGAGCGGCGGGCGGAAGGCGAGCGTGCCCGACTGGAGGACGCCGAGCGGCAGCGTGACCACGCAGGTTCGACCCTGGAAGGCCTGGCCAGTGGTGTGCGCGGTGACTCCGGTCGGGGACCAGTCGAGCGCCGACACGGGGGAGGCGAGCCGGATGTGGTCGATGAAGGGGCGACTCAGCTTCTGCCAGAGCTCGCCGTAGCCCCCGACGAGGACGAAGCAGGCCGTTTCCGGCGCCACCAGGCGCCAGGCGGCCGCCGACGAGCGCGCGCTCACCACCGTCGGATCGACCGGGGAGAGCACCTCCATCCGGCCCTCGGCGGCGCGCAGCCGGTCGCCCGCGAAGCCCGCGCGGCGGAGTGCGTCCCGGAGGCTGACGTCGTCCGAATCGGGGATGTCGAGCGCCGCGCCCAGGCCCTGGAGCGCCCGATCCGACTCGGAGGCGCCCGCAGGCCACCACTCGCCGCGACGGTACTCGGGCACGCCGATCCGCGTGGGCCCGCTGGCGAGGTGCGTCTCGAGGCCGTAGCGGGCCACGTACTCCCACGTCGCGACCCGCGCGCCGTGGAGGTACTCGCCGCCGCGCTCGGCGGCATGCCCGCCGGACAGGTGCACGGTGTGGGCTCGCCCGCCGATCCGGTCGCGCGCCTCGAGGACGACGAACGTCCGGCCGGCTTCGTGGAGGGTGGCCGCCGCCGCGAGCCCGGCTGCGCCCGCGCCGATGACGACGCAGTCGAAGACCTCGTCGACGGCTCGCCCGCTCATTGGCTCCGTCCGGGCGGACCGGGCCGGTTCCGCGGGCACACCGGAGCGTTTGCGTGTGCGGCTCGCGGCGGTCTCACCAGGCGACCCTACCGGAAGTCCCGGCGCCGAACAAGGACACTGGGCCACGAGATTGGCCGATCGATTCGCGGCCGTCGGCTCTTCTCGCGAAGGCCGGCGACTCACGCCGGGTTCGGCCCCGGCGTGAGTGCGGGCTCGGTCGGCCCAAGCGATTACTGGAGCTCGACGGTGTTGAAGTACTCGGCTCCGGTCGGGTTCGTGACGTATCCCTTCACGCGCTTCAAGAAGGCGAGCGGCGGCTCGGCGTTCGCGATGGGGATGCGCCCGACGTCGTCATGGATCATCTGCTCGGCCTGGCGGTAGAGCTTCGCCCGCTCCGCCTGATCGCTAAGCGTCGCCGCGCGCTTCAGGACGTCGGAGAGGGGAGGGTTGTTGTAGAATCCCTGTCGCGACACGTTCACCGGGCAGAAGAAGAAGCACATGAAGTTGTCCGGGTCGCCGTTGTCCCCGGTCCATCCCCCCATGTAGAGCGGCATTTCGCCGCGCTTCCCCTTCTCGAGATAGTTCCCCCACTCGACGGTCTGCAGCTGGACCCGGATGCCCGCCTTGGCAAAGTCGGCGGCAATGGCCTCGCCGATCTCCTTCGGGGTGGGGAAGTATGGCCGGGAGCGTGGTGTGTACCAGAAGACCAGCGGCTCCCTCTTGCCGTCCTCCCAGTTGATCTCGCTCAACCCGTTGGGGAACCCGGCCTGCTTGAGAAGCTCCCGGGCCTTGGCCGGACTGAACTCGTAGTCCTTGATGTCCTTGTTGTAGCCCCAGAGGGCGGGCGGCTGGATCTGCGTGGCCGGCAGGCCGAGGCCTCCGTAGAAGGCGTCCACGATCGTCTTCTTGTTGATAGCGTGCGCGATGGCCTGGCGGACGCGCTTGTCCTTGAACTCGTTCACGTGGTAGTTGAACGAGACCCATCCGGTGTTGTTCGCCTGGCGATTCATGAGATAGAGGTTCGGATCACTCTTCACCGCTTGGATGTCTTCGGCGTTGAGGCCCGCGATGATGTGGACCTCGCCGGCCTTGAGAGCGGCCAGCCGCGCCGAGTTGTCCTTGATGTTCCGGACCACGACGCGCTTCATCTTGGCCTTCAGACCCCAGTAGTCGGGGTTGGCGTCGAGCACGACCTCCTGGTTTGGCTTCCACTCGACGAACCGGTACGCGCCGGTCCCCACCGGGTGCTTGCCGAAATCGAGGCCCCACTTCTCGACGGCCTTGGGGCTGGCGATGCCGAACGCGAAGATGGCCAGGTTCGCCAGGAACGGAGCCTGCGGCTGCTTGAGGGTGACCTTCACGGTGTAGGCGTCGGTAGCCTTCACGTCGGACACGATCGATTTGTCGTCGAAGTCGTCGAACTGTCCCTGCCAGTACGTGAAGGACTGGCCGGCCTTGATCTGGTTGTCGTGCTGAGGATGCTGCGACTTCCACCAGCGCTCGAAGTTCCAGACCACGGCGGCCGCATCGCACGGCTCGCCATCGTGGAACTTCACGCCCTTCCGGAGATAGAGCGTCCACACTCGGCCGTCCGCCGACACCTCCCACCTCTCGGCGAGCGCCGGCTCCACCTCGGTCGTCGACCCCCTGTACTTGGCGAGCGTGTCGTAGATCTGGCTCGTGATGTTCTGCGAGATCCCGTCCCACACGATGGCGGAGTCGAGGGAGACGGGCTCTCCCAGACCGCCGATGACGAGGGTCTGGGCGAGAGCCGGGATCGTCCACCCCAGGAGCAGAGTCGTTAGCAGGAGAAGGATCGCTCCGAGCTGGCGCATGGGCATCTCCTTCCGTAGAAGTACGATGTGACGGTCGCTGATTCGGCCGCGCGCGGGTACTGGGCGCCAGTCTAGCCCAGCCGCCAATCGGCGTGCCAGGCGCATCGTGGACAGGCCCGCCGGAGGGCACCGCCATCTCACGACCGGCCGGCCGGGGAGGCCGCCCGAGACCCCGACCGAGATCTCGAGATCCGATGAGAGCAGTCGATGGCCGCCAGGCCCGGCGGGCCTCAGCGCGTTGGCGCCGGGCGGGCGAGCCGCGCCAGCATCACGAGGTGCGTGGCGATGATGATCGGCACCACGAACGTGAGCAGCAGGGAGAGCGGGAGCTGGAGCAGCGCTCCCATCGACCCCGGCTCGGCGAGCGCGAGGCGGGCGGCGGTGGCCACGACGCCGAGGATGTCGAGGAGCCCGACGAGGTTCCAGGCGAGGTAGAGGCGCCGGCCTCCGGGGGTGTCGGGTCTCGCGAAGAGGACGAGAAGGATCGCGCCGATCGCCACGACGTTGTCGCCCCAGCCGGCCGGTACCGCGAAGGCCCACGGCAGCGCGCCGCGCGCATGGAGCGCAAGGAAGTAGAAGCCCACGAGGCGCGTCAGGTGGAAGAGGACGAGCGCGCGGACGTCCACCCCGCCGGCAAACTGCTGCAGGGGCCGCCAGAGCCGGATCGCCGCGAGCAGGGCGATGGTGAGCCCGACGAGGACGAGCTGAGGTCTCGGGGGGCGGAGGGCCGCGAGCCACCCGGAGGCGCCGACGAGCCACGCCGCCGCGAGCCAGATCGCGAGGGCGGCCAGCACGGTCACGACGCCGGGCGGCGGCCACCGGGCGACCAGCCGATCCGACTCACGGCCACGCCGGGGCACGTCCCGTCGTATAGCACACCCGCCCTTGCGATGCCGGCGCCGGTTCCCTATGGTAGCGCTGTGCCGGCCCCGGCGTTTCTCCACGACGTCACGGTGCTCGACTTCACGCGCGTTCTGGCCGGCCCGTACTGCACGCGCCTCATGGCGGATCTCGGCGCCCGCGTCATCAAGGTCGAGCATCCGCGGGGTGATGACACGCGGGTCGCGCCGATGCAGCTCGATCCGGAGCGGCCCGATCAGAGCACCTACTTCGTCCGTCTCAACGCGGGCAAGGAGTCGGTCGCGATCGACCTCGGCCAGGCGGGGGCGCGGGCCGTCGTGCTGGATCTCATCCGGGCCGCGGACGTGGTCATCGAGAACTTCCGCCCGGGCGTGATGGCACGCATGGGGCTCGACTATGCCGCAGCGACCGTCGTGCGACCCGACGTCGTGTATTGCTCGATCTCGGGCTACGGCCAGACGGGGCCGTGGCGGGACCGCGCGGCCTTCGCCCACGTCGTGCACGCGACGTCCGGCCTGATGCACCTCGAGCGGGGCCCGGACGATCCGCCCCGCGTGCTGTACCTGCAGGCGGCCGACGTCCTGGCCGGGACCCACGCGTTCGGGGCCATCGTGGCCGCCCTCGTCCGGCGAGGCCGCACGGGCCAGGGCGCCTACCTCGACGTGTCGATGCTCGAGGCGCTGATCGCCGCGGAGGACATCTCGTTCGGCAGCCTGCTCAACGACGGGCCGTCCTACCAGGGCTCGCGGAGCGGGATGCTCGTCCACCGCGTCGGTGACGACTGGGTGGCGCTCCAGGTCGTCGGCGTGCTCGACCTCTGGCCGCGCCTCCTCGAGCTCCTCGAGCGCCCCGATCTGGCCGAGGATCCACGGTTCGCCACGCCGGCGGCCCGGCGCCAGTCCTGGGCCGAGCTCCGGCCGATCATCGCGGACTGGCTCGGCCGCTTCGCCTCGGCCGACGACGCCCTCGCTGCACTCGGCAAGGCGCGCATCCCGTGCTCGCGTGTGCTCTGGCCCGCGGAGGTCGTCGCGGCGCCGCACCTCGCGGAGCGCCAGGCGTTCCCGACCGTGCTCCACCCGGCCCACGGACCGGTGCGGGTGACGGCCTCGCCGTTTCACGTCGACGGCGCACCGCTGGCGCCGCGCGGCCCGGCGCCCTACCGGCCGGGAGAGGACACCCGGTCGGTGCTCGCCGATGTGCTGGGCTACAGCCCGGAGCGGATCCGGACGCTCGCGGCGCAGGGCGCGGTCGCCGGCCCCGATCTCGCCGCGCCCGGGGCGGGCCGCGGGCCCCTGGCCGATCGCTCGCGCGGCGAGTAGAATCGGCGCCGCGCTACGAACCGACCGACCGCGCGACGAGTGCACCCGATCGAGACCCCCGAGGGAGGCGACCCATGGCGAGCCTGGTAGAACGAATGGTAGGCGCCGCGAAGCTCGACCCCGCGACGTACGAGGAGGTGGAGGCCGACCAGACCGCGACGCCCCAGGCCATGCTGGTCGTGGTGCTGGCAAACCTGGCGGCGGGCGTCGGCGCGCTCCGACTCGTGGGCTTCGGCGGTCTGCTGGTGGCGACCCTGATCTCCCTCGTCGGCTGGTACGTGTGGGCGTTCGTCACCTACTTCGTGGGGACGCGGTTCCTCCCCGGACCGAAGACCGAGGCCGACATGGGGCAGCTCCTGCGGACGCTCGGGTTCTCGGCCAGCCCCGGCCTGATCCGCGTGCTGGGGATCATCCCCGCCATCGCCCCGCTGGTCTCGCTCCTCGCCGCCGTCTGGATGCTCGTCGCGATGGTGGTCGCGGTGCGCCAGGCGCTCGATTACGAGAACACCGGGCGCGCCGTCGCGGTCTGCCTGATCGGGTTCGCGTGCTACATCGTGGTCGGTGTCGTCCTGGGGACGTTCCTGGGGGTGACTTCCGCGATCCTCGGCCACTGAGACGCCGGAGCCGCAACCCGGCCGTTCACGCCTCGGCTCCGAGCGCGACCTCGGTCGCCGGGGCCTGACCCTCGAAGAGGAGACACGGTGGTGGTCCACGGCAATCTGATCAACGGCGAGTGGGTCACGGGCGCGGACGTCAACCGCGACCTCAACCCGTCCAACCTCCACGAGGTCGTCGGCGAGTACACGCGGGCCGATGCCTCGCAGGCGCAAGCGGCCATCGCCGCCGCCCGCGCGGCCTTCCCGGCGTGGTCGCGCGGGAACCGCCAGGAGCGTGCCGATCTCCTCGACCGCGTCGGGGACGAGATCATCCGCCGCGCGGAGGAGCTCGGGACGCTGCTCTCTCGCGAGGAGGGCAAGACCCTTCCCGAGGGGATCGGCGAGGCCAAGCGCGCGGGCTACATCTTCAAGTTCTTCGCGGGCGAGGTCGTGCGCCAGGACGGGCAGCTCATGGATTCGGTCCGGCCGGGGGTGTCGGTCGAGATCACCCGCGAGCCGATCGGCGTCGTCGGCATCATCACGCCGTGGAACTTCCCGATCGCGATCCCGGCCTGGAAGATCGCGCCCGCCCTCGCGTACGGCAACTGCATCGTGTTCAAGCCGGCGGACCTGGTACCGGGCTGCGCGTGGGCCCTGACGGACATCCTGAAGCGCGCGGGCGCGCCCGCCGGGGTGTTCAACCTCGTGATGGGGCGCGGCTCCGCGGTGGGGGAGGCGCTGATCGGCTCGACCGACGTCGACGGCGTGAGCTTCACCGGCTCGGTGGAGACCGGGCGCGCCATCGCGAAGAAGGTCGTCGCGCGCATGGGGAAGATCCAGCTGGAGATGGGGGGCAAGAACCCGCTCGTGATCCTCGACGACGCGGATCTCGGCGTCGCCGTCAACTGCGCAGTCCAGGGCGCCTTTTTCTCGACCGGCCAGCGCTGCACGGCGTCCAGCCGGCTCATCGTCACCGAGGGCATCCACGAGCGCTTCGTCCACGCGATGGTGGAGCGGCTCGGCAAGCTGGTCGTCGACGACGCGCTCCGCAAGGGCACCGACATCGGCCCGGTCGTCGACCAGGGCCAGCTCGACCAGGATCTCTCGTATCTCGAGATCGGACGGCGGGAAGGCGCGCGGCTCGCCTATGGCGGCGACCGCGTCCGCCGCGAGCACGAGGGGTACTACCTGGCGCCGGCGCTGTTCACCGAGACGACCAACGCGATGCGGATCAACCGCGAGGAGATCTTCGGGCCGGTCGCGACGGTGATCCGCGCGCGGGACTACGACGAGGCGCTCGTCCTGGCGAACGACACGCCGTTCGGCCTGTCGGCCGGGGTCGTGACCACGTCGCTGAAGCACGCGAGCCACTTCAAGCGGAACTCGCAGGCGGGGATGGTGATGGTCAATCTGCCGACCGCGGGCGTCGACTACCACGTGCCGTTCGGCGGGCGGAAGGCCTCGAGCTACGGCCCCCGCGAGCAGGGCGCCTACGCGCGGGAGTTCTACACCACGGTCAAGACCGCTTACACCGCCCCCTGAGCGGGGGGCCGCCCGGCTCGACGGATCGCGCCGAGCCGCTGGTGCGGCCGAGACGTCCCCTACCGCGGCGCGAGGCGGATGGCGCCGTCCAGGCGGATGGTCTCGCCGTTCAGCATCACGTTCTCGATGATGTGACACGCGAGCGCCGCGTATTCCGCCGGGCGGCCGAGCCGGACCGGGAAGGGCACCTGGCGGGCGATCGACTGGCGCGCCGGCTCCGGCAGCGTCGCCATCATCGGCGTGTCGAAGAGGCCCGGCGCGATCGTGCAGACCCGGATGCCCATCTCCGCCAGATCGCGCGCGATCGGCAGCGTCATGCCGGCCACGCCGCCCTTGGAGGCCGAGTAGGCCGCCTGGCCGATCTGGCCGTCGAACGCGGCGACGGACGCCGTGTTGACGATCACCCCGCGCTCGTTGTCCTCGCCCGGCGTGTTCTGGGCCATGCGGGCCGCCGCGAGCCGGATGCAATTGAAGGTCCCGATCAGGTTCACCTGGATGACGAAGGCGAACGACCCGAGATCGTGCGCGCCCCGCTTGCCGTACGTCTTCTCCGCGATCGCGACGCCCGCGCAGTTCACGAGCCCGTGGATCGGGCCGAAGCGCGAGACCGCGGCGTCCATCGCCGCCGCCACGCCGTCGGCGCTGGTGACGTCGCACGGGGCGAACAGGGCGTGCGGGCCCAACTCGCCCGCCACCTCGGCGCCGGCCGACCGCTCGAGATCCAGGATGGCCACCCGTCCGCCGTGGGCGAGGAGGCGCTCGACCGTTGCGCGCCCCAGTCCGGAGGCGCCGCCGGTCACGAGGAACGTGGAGCCGTCGATCTTCATGGATGGGATCCTCGAGCGGGCTCGCCGAGCCCGACCATCACGTTGGACGTCGCACGCCGCGAGGACGCGGCACGGGCCTCGCGCAAGCGTCAATTGTATACTGGCGCCGTGAATCCGCGTGGGCGTCTTGCCGGTGCTCTCACCGCGCTCCTGCTGGGGCTCCTGTGCCCGTGGGCCAGCGCGCAGGAGGTCGTCGACGCGACGCTCGACAACGGCCTGCGCGTGCTCCTCCAGGAGGACCACCGGAGCCCGGTCGCGAGCTTTCAGGTCTGGTACCGGGTGGGCTCCCGCGACGAGCGGGTCGGCGCGACCGGGCTGTCCCACTATCTCGAGCACATGATGTTCAAGGGGACGCCGACCTACGGGCCGCGCGTCTTCTCGAAGCTCATCGAGGCGGTCGGCGGCCAGGACAATGCCTTCACCAGCCGGGACGTCACCGTGTATCACGTGACGCTGGCCGCCGATCAGCTCGATCTCGTGCTCGAGCTGGAGGCCGACCGGATGCGGCATCTCCTCCTCGACCCCGCGGAGATCGACTCCGAGCGGAAGGTCATCATGGAGGAGCGCCGGATGCGCACCGAGGACGATCCGGTCGGCGCGCTCGGCGAGCTCTTCAACACGATCGCGTTCGTCGCCCACCCCTACCGGCTGCCGACGATCGGCTTCGCGCAGGACATCCTGCGCCTGACCGCGAGCGACCTCCGCGCCTGGTACGACACCTACTACCGGCCGAACAACGCGATCGTCGTCGTGGTCGGAGACTTCCGGGCGGCCGAGCTCCTCGAGAAGATCCGGCTCCGCTTCGGCGGTATCCCGCGCGGCCCCGATCCGCCGCGCAACGCGGTGACCGAGCCCGAGCAGCGCGGCGAGCGCCGCGCGTGGCTCCGGAAGGAAGCGCAGCTGCCCGTCGTGTTCGCGGGCTATCCGGTGCCGAACTACCGATCGCCGGACGCGTACCCGCTGGAGGTTCTGTCCGCGATCCTGTCGGGCGGGCGGACGTCGCGACTGTACCGTCGCCTCGTGTACGACGAGCGCCTCGCGCTCGAGGCGGGCGGCGACTACTCGCGTCTTGCTCTCGAGCCCGACACGTTCACGTTCTACATCACCGTGCTGCCCGAGCACACCGTGGAGGAGGCCGACCGCGCGCTCACCGCCGAGGTCGAGCGGCTCCGCGCGGAGCTCGTCTCCGACGAGGAGCTCCAGCGCGCCCAGAACCAGCTGGAGGCGGGCTACCTCTTCGGCCAGGACTCCGTCTTCAATCGCGCCTCGTCGCTCGCTCGTCACGAGCTCCTGGGCGGCTGGCGTCTCCGCGAGGCGTACGTGGCCGGCGTCCGGGCGGTGACGCGGGAGGACGTGCGGCGGGTCGCCGAGAGATATCTCCAGGCCGATCGCCGCACCACCGCCATCCTCCAGCCGACCCCGCCCCCTGCCGCGGGGCAGTAGGGCTCGTCCCCCGATGACCCCGTTCGTGCGGGCGCTCCGGGGCGTGGTCCCGGTCGTGGTGGCCCTGGTCGCGCTGGCGGGCGTGGGGCTGTGGGCGCTGTCCCGGAGCGCGCCGCACACCGCGGGCCTCTCCGTCACGCGCACCGTCGCGCAGAAGGAGCGGGGCGACCTCGCGTTCCGGGTCAAGGTGACGATCGCCAATCCAGACGGGCGGCTCGAGTCCGGGATGCCCGCGGACGCGGCGATCGCGACGGAGTGACCGGGAGGTTCAGCGTGGAGCTACCGGAGCGCTTGGAAAGTCTTCTCAAGCAGGCCAGCGGCCTCCTCGACGAGGCGGCAACCGTGATTCGAGACCTCGGAATCGCTCCCCATCAGAACATTCGGAGCCTCGGCGAGGCGCTGGAGATGATCGCGGAGGTTCGGAGCGCCATCTACCAGCAGTACCCGGACGTCACGCCGGGTCTCCTGCGCGGGCCCGCCCAGGCGTCGGAGCTCGGAGACCTGCACCCCGAGCTGTTCCGGATGTATGCGAACCAGGTCGTCGACTGGGTCACGACCTACCTGGCGGACCCCGAGCGCTTTCCCGTGCTGGCCCGGGTCAAGCCTGGTGAGGTGCGGGCCGCGCTGCCGGCGTCGGCCCCGGACGATCCGGAGCCGCTCGACCGGATGCTGGCGGACTTCGAACGGATCATCCTCCCGGGGATGACCCACTGGAACCATCCGGGCTTCTTTGCCTACTTCTCGATCAGCGGGTCGGCGCCGGGGATCCTCGGCGAGCTTCTCTGCGCGGCTCTCAACGTGAACGCCATGCTCTGGCGCACGTCGCCGGCCGCCACCGAGCTGGAGGAGGTCGTCCTCGACTGGCTGCGGAAGCTCCTCGGCCTGCCGGCGGCCTTCCACGGCGTGATCTACGACACTGCGTCCATCTCGACGCTCTGCGCCCTCGCCGCCGCGCGCGAGGCCGCCGGCCACGACCTCCGCGAGCAGGGGATGACCGGGCGCGCCGACGTGCCGCGCCTCCGCGTGTACACGTCGGAGCAGGCGCACAACTCCGTCGAGAAGGCCGCGATCATCCTCGGCTTCGGGCGGGAGGGCGTGCGAAAGATCCCGACGGACGCCGAGTTCCGCATGGACCCCGCCGTCCTCGCTGACGCCGTCGCCCAGGATCGGGCGGCGGGCTGGCGCCCCGTCGCGGTCTGCGCCACCGTCGGGACGACCGGGACGACCAGCATCGACCCGGTGCCGGCCGTCGCGGACGTCGCCGCGCGCGAGGGCCTCTGGCTCCACGTCGACGCGGCGTACGGCGGGGTCGCGGCCATCGTCCCCGAGCGGCGCGAGGTGCTGGCCGGGTGCGATCGCGCGGACTCGATCGTGGTCAACCCGCACAAGTGGCTCTTCACGCCGATCGACTGCTCGGTCCTCTACTGCCGGAGGCCGGACGTGCTCAAGCGGGCGTTCACGCTCGTTCCGTCGTTCCTCCAGACGCCGGAGGGGAGCGCGGTCGAGAACTACATGGACTGGGGGCCGCAGCTCGGGCGCCGATTCCGCGCGCTCAAGCTCTGGATGGTGCTCCGCGCGTTCGGGCGGTCCGGCATCGAGGCCCGGCTTCGCGAGCACATGCGCCTCGGCCGGCTCTTCGCCTCGTGGGTGGACGCCGACCCGGACTGGGAGCGGATCGCGCCCGTCCCGTTCAGCACCGTCGTGTTCCGGCTCCGGCCGCGCGGCTGGGCCGCCGACGATACCCGGCTCACCGGGCTCAACGAGCGGCTCCTCGAGGCGGTGAACGCCTCGGGCGAGGCGTTCCTGTCCCACGTCGTGCTCCGCGGCCGCTACGCGATCCGGCTCGCCATCGGGAACATCCGGACCGAGGAGCGCCACGTGCAGCGCGCGTGGGAGATCCTGCGGGCCGAGGCGCTCCGCCTGGGCGGGCTGCCCGCCGTCGTGGCCGGCGGACCTCCGACGGTTCGCTGACGGCCGTGGCCGCGAACCCGATCGCCGAGACCCTCGCCGCGCTCTGGTCCCCGGTGCTGGCCATCACGACGCACCATCAAGGGCGGGACAATGGCCTGGCGGCCACAACCGGGGTGTTCGCGAGCCTGGTGCCCGAGGCCCCCCGCGTGCTCGTCGAGCTGGCCCAGTCCAGCCTGACCCACGACCTCGTCCTGGCCTCGCGCGTCTTCGCGCTGCATCTCCTGCCGGCCGCCCCGGACGCCGCGCTCCGAACGTCCCTGTCCCTGGTACACACGCTCGGGATGCGCTCCGGGCACAACGGGGACAAGATGGCGGGGCTGGCCGTGCGTCGCGGCGTGACCGGAGCGCCGATCCTGACGGACGCGCTGACGTACGTGGAGGCTCGGGTCGTCGGCACGCTGGACGGAGGGGATCTCACCATCTTTCTCGCCGACGTGGTTGATGGAGGCCGGCTCCGGGACGGGGAGCCGTTGACGATCGGCGTCCTGCGCGAGCGCCTCCCGAAGGAGTGGCAGGCGGAGTGGGCCGCCAACCGCGAGCGTCAGCTTCCGGAGGCCCGGCGGCGCCGCGGCTTCCGATGAGGCCTCGCGGCGCTCCACGTCGTCGAGGACTGCCGAGGGGCGGAGGCACGATATTCGACGGGTCTTGCCCATCACGTACTTCCTGCGCATCATTCGCGGGATCGTGCTGAAGGGCATCGGCCTGGCCGACCTCTGGCCGGACATCTGGCCCCTGGTCGCGTTCGGCGCCGTCATCTTCACCCTGGCGGTACTGCGGCTCCGCAGGTCGCTCGACTGAGCGCGGCGGGGCCGACCATGGAGGAGCACCCGTGACCGGAGAGAGACGACGGCCGCTGAAGGTTGGCGTGGAGCTGCCCATCGCCGTGGACAAGGGCCGCCACGGCACCCCGGGCTGGGGCGACATCAGCCTGATGGCCAGGCGCGCCGAGGAGCTCGGATACGACTCCGTCTGGATCGAGGACCACCTCTTGTTCCGGCACGAGGGCAAGAAGGACCAGGGCGTCTGGGAGGGCTGGGCGATCATCGCCGCGATCGCCGCGATCACCTCGCGCGTGGAGATCGGGCCTCTCGTCTCGTGCATGTCGTTCCGGAATCCGGCGTACCTCGCGAAGCTCGCCGACACGATCGAGGAGATCTCCGGCGGCCGGCTGATCCTGGGACTCGGCGCGGGCTGGCACGAGTCCGAGTACCGCGCCTTCGGCTTCCCGTTCGACCACCGGGTGAGCCGTTTCGAGGAGGGGCTCCGCATCGTCCATGGGCTGCTCCGTCACGGCAAGGTCGACTTCGTCGGCCAGTACTACGAGGCGCGGGAGTGCGTGCTGGAGCCGCGCGGCCCCCGCCGCGGCGGGCCGCCGATCCTGATCGGATCCACCGGGGATCGCATGCTGTCGCTGCTGGCCGAGTACGGGGACCTCTGGAACGCCTATTTCACGCCCACGAAGAACCGGCCAGCGGGCGTCCCGCCGCTCCGGGAGAAGGTCGACGCGGCCTGCCGCAAGGCTGGGCGCGATCCGGCAACGATTGGTCGCACGGTCGCCGTCTTCGTCGACATGGCGCCGGGACGCCGCGCCTCGCCGCCGCTTCCGCCCCACTGGACCTTCGAGCCCCTCGCGGGACGCCCCGAGCATCTCGCCGAGGAGCTCCGGGCCTACGCGCGGGAGGGCGTCAGCCACGTGCAGCTGTGGCTCGAGCCGAATACGCTCGAGAGCCTCGAGGCCTTCGCGCCCGTGCTCGAGCTGCTGGACCGGTAGGCTCGCGGTCCCGCCCGAAATCGCCGTTGGCCGAGCCGGTATAATGCCGCCATGCGGCTCTCCGTGAGGGGCTTTCTCCTGACCGCGATCGTCGCCGCGCTCGTCGCGCCGGCCGCCGCGCAGACGCTGCCGTCGCCCGTGCTCGCGACGCCGGCCGCCTGGACCCGCTTCGCGCTTCCGAACGGGCTCGTGGTTCTCGTCGCCGAGCGGCCGGGCATTCCCATCGTGATCGTGCACGCCTCGGTCGAGGCCGGCGCGATCCTCGATCCGGAGCCCAAGCTGGGCGTGGCCAACCTCACCGCCGAGCTCCTGACGCGCGGCAGCGCCGCCAAGTCCGCCCTCGAGATCGACAGCGCGATCGAGTTCGTCGGGGGGAGCCTCGAGGGGGACGGCGGACGGGAATCGAGCGAGCTGGTGCTCTCGGTGCTCCGGAAGGACCTCGGGCTCGGCCTCGACCTCCTGGCCGACGCGCTCCTCCGGCCCGCGTTCCCGCAGGACGAGTTCGAGCGGAAGCGGGACGAGATCGCGGCGTCGGTCCGGCAGTCGGAGGAAGACCCGGGTACGGTGGCGGCCCGCGCCCTCCGGCGGCTCGTCTTCCCGGGCCACCCGTACGGCCGGCCGGTGGACGGGACCGAGGCCACTCTCCGCGCCATCACCCGGGACGACGTGGCCGCCTTCCACCGCGCGGCATACCGGCCGGAGCGGACGATCGTCGCGGTCGCGGGCGACGTGACGGCCGCCGCGGTGCGGACCGAGCTCGAAGCGCGACTCGGCCCGTGGTCGGGCGCGGGGATCGCGCCCGCGATGCCGGGGCCGCCGCCGCGTGGCCCGGCGTCGCGGACGGAGTCGGTGCAGCGGAGCCTCACCCAGGCCACGATTCTCCTGGGCCAGGCGACCGTGAACCGGAAGCACCCGGACTTCTATCCCTTGCTCGTCGCGAGCCAGATCCTCGGCGGCGGCTCGTCCTCGCGCCTGTACACGCGGGTGCGGGAGGAGCGCGGCCTCGCCTACAACGTGTACGCGCAGTTCGCGCCGGCCCGGCTGGGGGGGTTGTTCCTGGTGGAGCTCCAGAGCGAGAACACGCGGATCCGCGAGGCGCTGACGCTGGTCCGCGAGGAGCTCGTCCGCCTCCGTCGGGAGCGGGTCTCGGAGGACGAGCTGTCCCGCGCGCGCTCGAACCTGATCGGGAGCTTCCCGCTGCGGATGGACACCGCGGGCGACGTCGCCGACCTCCTGGTCGGGATCGAGCGATTCGACCTCGGCCTCGACTATCCGGCGCGCTTCCGTCAGGCCGTCGCGGCCGTGACTTCCGAGGACGTGCTCCGGGCAGTGCGCACCCACTGGGACCCGGACGCCATGAGCCTCGCCCTGGTCGGCGACCTCCGCGCGGCGGGGATCGGGAATCCCTGAGATGCCGCACTTCGGCGTGGTCCGCCGTCCGTCCGGCGTGCTCAGCGAGGGGCTCGACGCCCAGGAGATCGCCGAGGCGCTCGGGGACGAGGGGACGGTGGGATGGCTCGACCTGGAGGCGCCGAGCCATGAGGATCTCTGCGCGCTCGAGGGGCTCTTCGGCTTCCATCCGCTCGCGATCGAGGACGCCGAGAATCCGGACACCCGGCCCAAGATCGAGGAGTACGACAACTTCCTCTTCGTCGTGACGCGCGGGATCAATCACAATCCCGGGGCTACCGCGCTCGACCTGATCCCCCTCTACGCGTTCCTCAATCGCCACGTGATCGTGACGGTCCACACGCGCCCGATGAAGAGCGTGGCCACCGCGATCGACCGGCTGCGCCGGCATCCGCAGCTGCTCCAGTCCGGCCCCGATCGCCTGCTCCATCACCTCCTCGACCACGTGATCGATTATTACTTCCCGGTCATGGACGCGCTCGAGGATCGGATCGAGGAGCTGGAGGACGAGGTCTTCCGCCGGCCCAGCGATGGACTGCTCGAGCGCATCTTCTCGACGCGCAAGGAGCTGGTCGCGATCCGCCGCAGTCTCGGGCCGCTCCGCGAGGTGGTGACCACGCTCATGAGCGGCGTGCCGTACGTGGACGACGACCTCCGTCCCTTCTTCCGCGACGCCTACGATCACGTGCTCCGGCTGCTCGACGAGCTGGAGACGAACCGCGACGTCGTGGGCGGCCTCCTGGAGAGCTATCTCTCGCAGGCCTCCAATCGCATGAACGCCATCATGAAGCGGCTGACCGCGCTCGCCATGATCGGCCTGCCGTTCACCGTGATCTCCGGCTACTTCGGGATGAACTTCGAGGCGATGCCGTGGCTGAAAGAGCAGTGGGGCATCATAGCGGCGACGGTGCTCATGTTCGCGCTGTCGACGGGAGCGTTCGTCATCTTCAAGCGGAACCAGTGGCTGTGAGCGGCCATCGGGGCCCGGGGAGGGAAGGGGGGCGGCGCGGCGCGACGGGCGTCGCGGTCGGCCTCGCGGCCCTGCTCCTGTGGGGCGCGCCCCGCCCGGTGCCAGCGCTCGTCGGCGACCTGACCGCCGACGGGATCCGCGAGGCGATCGACGCCGGCATCGGCGCGGTCACCCAGGACGACTTCGCCGAGGAGTGGCAGCTCCGGCTCCCGGGCGGCGAGGACATCGTGGTCAGCACGCCCTTCTCGCGGCTCGCGCTCACCGCCCGCCAGGTGGCGATGAAGGGCGAGGTCCTGACCGACAAGCAGCAGAAGGAGCAGATCGACCGCGGCAAGGGGCGGATCCAGCTCCTGGTCACCATGCACGGAGGGCCGTCGCGGACCTTCGCCCGCTTCTACACGCCTGTGCTCCAGGTGGATGGCAAGGAGATCAAGGCCAGCTTCGCCCAGAACGAGCGGACCCCGATCCCCGAGGACGACGGGCGCCTCGCCGCCCGCAACGTCTACGTGTTCCCCCTCGAGGGGCTCCCGAAGAACGGGACCGTGACGCTCGTGGTGCGGGATGCGCCGCCGGAGCAGAAGGAGGTCCTGCGGGCCAAGCTCGACCTGAGCAAGTTCCGCTGACCCCAGCCTCGCCGCCGCGATCACGCCGGATCGCGGCCAGCTGACGGCCACTGACCACCAACGGATCGCCAACGAGAGGGAAGGAGATACGCCCGATGGTCACGAAGCAGCGCTTCGCGCAGGGCATGACGTTCCAGCAGTACCTCGACCAGATGACCACGAACAAGGACAAGTTCACGGAGGCGCTGGCCGCGGTGCGCGTCACGCCGGAGGAGCACGCGGCATTCGCCGGCCGCCACGACAAGCTCAACATCCTCGTCCTCACCGAGGACTGGTGCGGGGACGCGCTCACGAACTTCCCGGTACTCGCGCGCATGGTCGAGGGGGCGCGGAACGTCGAGATGCGCGTCTTCCTCCGCGACCAGAACCCCGACCTCATGGACCAGTACCTGAATCGGGGGCTCTTCAAGTCGATCCCGGTCTTCGTGTTCTTCGACGGGGACATGAAGGAAGTCGCGCGGTTCATCGAGCGCCCGCCCAAGGTCACCGAGTACATGGAGCAGAAGCAGCTGGAGCTCCGGCGCCAGATGCGCGCCGAGCACTCCGCCGAGTGGCAGCGGTCGGCGGCGCAGGAGATCCGCGCGCTCCTCGGATGAACGTCGCGCACTTCCTCGAGACGAGCGCGCGGCGCCTGCCGGACCGGCCGGCGCTCGTCTTCGGGGACCGGCGCTGGACCTACGCGGAGCTCGACCGAGAGTCCGGCCGGCTGGCGGCCGGTCTGGCGCGGCTCGGGCTGCGGGCGGGCGAGCGCGCCTGCCTTCACCTCGCGAACCGCCCGGAGTTCGTCCTCGCCTACTACGCCTGCCAGAAGCTCGGCGTGACGCCGGTCGCGCTCAACGTCACCTACGTCCGGGACGAGCTCGCCTACATCATCCGCGACAGCGAGGCGGCCGCGATCCTGAGCGCCCCGCCGTTCGCCGCCCAGCTGCCGGACGCGGGGGAGACGCCGTCCGTCCGGTGGCGGATCGGGGCCGCCGAGCCAGGAGCCGTCGCGTTCGAGAGCCTCCGGGCCGATCCGCCGCTCCGCGCGATCGACCGCGAGCGCGACGACGTCGCCGCGGTGCTCTACACCTCCGCCACGACCGGCCGGCCCAAGGGGGTCATGCTGAGCCACGCCAACGTCGTGTCGAACGTCCACGCGACGGTCCACCACCTCCGCATGACGCCTGATGATCGGGGCCTCTGCGCGCTGCCGCTGTTCCATTGCTTCGGCCAGAACTTCATCATGAATGCCCTGGTCGCCGCGGGCGGGACGCTCGTGCTGCACGAGCGGTTCGTGCCGGCCGACTTCCTGGCCGCGATCGCGCGCCACGGGGTGACGCTGCTCTACGCCGTGCCGACGATGTACATCGTGCTGCTGTCCGCCGACCTGGCCGCGCGCGATCTCTCGTCGCTCCGGCTCGCCTTCTCCGCCGCGGCGATGCTTCCCGGCGACGTCGAGCAGCGCTGGACGGCGGCCACCGGGCTCCCGATCTCCCAGGGCTACGGCCTGACGGAGTCGTCGCCGTTCGCCACCTACAACCACGAGCACGCGCCCCGGCCGGGCTCGGTCGGCACGCCCGTCGAGAACGTCGAGGTGCGCGTCGTCGACGAGCACGACCGCGAGGTGCCCGACGGCACGCTCGGGGAGATCGTGATCCGCGGTCCCAACGTCATGCTCGGCTACCTCGGGAAGCCCGAGGACAGCGCGTGGGCGCTTCGCGGGGGCTGGCTCCACTCGGGTGACATCGGCCACCGCGACGCCGACGGGTACTTCCACGTCGTGGACCGGGTCAAGGACATGATCAACGTGGCGGGGTTCAAGGTCTTTCCGCGCGAGGTCGAAGAGGTGCTGTTCGGACATCCCGCGGTGGCCGAGGTCGCCGTGCTGGGACGGCCGGACCCCGTCAAGGGCGAGGTGGTCCGCGCCTGCGTGGTCGTGCGACCGGGGCACTCCGCGACGCCGGAGGAGCTCATCGCGCGCTGCCGGGAGCACGTGGCGCCCTACAAGGTGCCGGTCGTCGTGGACTTCCTGACGGCGCTCCCCAAGAGCCCGACGGGGAAGATCCTCAAGAAGAACCTGCGTTGACGGGCCGCGCCGCGCGGCGCGGTCCGCCGGCCCGATTCCTCCGGGCCGCCTCCGTCTCCCTCGCGCCCCGCGATCGTGTTACGCTTCCATACAGGCCATGGCGCAGGTGGGTGTCCTGCTCGTGGACCCGGATCAGACCCTGGCGGGGGACATCCGACGGGCCCTCGAGGGGCACGGGTACGAGTTCCGGCTTGTCGGCTCGGCGGCGCACGCCCTGGAAGTCATCGGCGCGGGCGGGGTCGAGGCCGTGCTGGTGAGGGTCGGCGGGGATGGCGCCGTCGCGCTCATCGCCGACATCGCCGGCCGCTGGCCGGACCTGCCCATCGTCGCGATCACCGAGCCGGGCGCCCGCTCCCAGGTGTCGCCGGCGCGCGCGGCCGGCGCGTGGGACTATCTCGACCCGCCCGCGGACCTCGCGTCCGAGCGGTTCCTCATCGTGATCGCGAACGCGCTGGATCGCCATCGCCTGCGGCGCGAGCTCCGGGCGGCTCACGCGGCGGCCCCCGAGACCCTGAACCTCGAGGCACGGGAGCGGCAAGCCATCCTGGCCGCGCTGGAGGCGACGCGGTGGAACAAGCAGGCGGCGGCGCGCCTCCTGGGCCTCCACCGGCCGACGCTCTACGCGAAGATGCGGAAGCACGGCGTGCCCCAGGCCCGCCCGCAGTAGCCCGCTCCAGCCCGCGTCTGTCTCTCGGCCAAGGGAGGGCGTGCATCGTCCGGCTCGCCGCGACTCGGACGCTCGTGCGCGTCGGACCCGCGCCCACTCGGGTTGCGGGGCCTCGGACGGTGTGCCACAATGACCACGGTAAACAGCGGCCCCCGATGCGGGGCCGTACGTGTTTCGGCCTATTCCGTAGGCGCCAACGGGGGCGGTCCATGACGACTCAGACGACCAAGAGCGGGCTCGAAGATGTGGTCGTGTCGACGTCCGAGATCTGCTTCATCGACGGCGATCGCGGGCGGCTCCTCTATCGCGGGTACGACATCCACGACCTCGTCGAGCACTCCTCGTTCGAGGAGACCGCGGCGCTCCTCTGGAACGGCGCGCTCCCCAAGCGCGCGGCGCTGGAGAGCCTCCGGAAGGACCTGGCGACGCAGCGCCGGCTTCCGCCCAAGGTCCTGACGTTCCTCCGGAGCCTCCCGCGGAAGTCGGACTCCATGGATGTTCTCCGGACGGCGGTGTCGCTGCTGGGGATCTACGATCCCGATGCCGGCGACGACTCGCGCGAGGCGAACCTTAGGAAGGCCGTGCGGATCCAGGCGCAGGTGCCGACGCTGGTCGCGGCGTGGAGCCGGATCCGCAAGGGCAAGGCGCCGATCCCGCCGAACGCGCGCCTGTCGCTGGCCGCGAACCTCCTCTACATGCTCTTCGGCAAGAAGCCGAGCCCCCTCGCCGAGAAGGCGATGGACACCGCGCTCATCCTGCACGCCGACCACGAGCTGAACGCCTCGACGTTCGCGGCCCGCGTGACGGTGGCGACGCTCTCCGACATGTACTCGGGCGTCGTGTCGGGGATCGGAGCGCTGAAGGGCCCGCTTCACGGCGGCGCGAACGTCGCGGTCATGAAGATGCTGATGGAGATCGGCGACGTGGACCGGGCGGAGACGTGGATCAAGAACGCGCTCGCCCAGAAGAAGCGCATCATGGGCTTCGGGCACCGCGTCTACCACACCGAGGATCCCCGCGCGACGCATCTCCGGCGCCTGTCCGAGCAGCTCGGGCGTGAGGCCGGCGAGCTGAAGTGGTTCGAGATGTCGCGCATCATCGAGCGGGTGGTGCTCGCCGAGAAGAATCTCCACGCGAACGTGGACTTCTACTCCGCGTCCACCTACTACTCGATGGGCATCGACCCGGTGCTCTACACGCCGATCTTCGTCGTCTCCCGGGTCTCCGGCTGGACGGCTCACATCCTGGAGCAGCAGGCCAACAACCGCCTCATCCGGCCGCGGGCCGAATACCTGGGCTCGCGCCAGGCGACCTGGGTCCCTCTCGATCAGCGCTGATCGGGGCCGAGATCCCGGGATGGCCCGCGCCCGGCTCGTGCGCCGCCTGATCCTGCGGCCGTCGGGTCGAGCCGGCCTCACCGGCCGACGCTGTCCATGAGCCGGCCATGACGCGCTTCACGAAGGGCCACGGGCTCGGCAACGACTACCTCGTCATGGAGGAGCGCGACCTCGAGTTCCCGCTCGCGCCGCCGGCCATCCGCTGGATCTGCCACCGTAACTGGGGGGTCGGATCGGACGGCATCCTCCTCCGGACCGGCTCGGGCGTCGCCGACGTCGGGCTCCGCATCTTCAATCCCGACGGAAGCGAGGCCGAGAAGTCCGGCAACGGGCTGCGGATCTTCGCGAAGTACCTCTGGGAGCGCGGCGGCCTCCGGAAGTCGCCGATGCGGATCGAGACCAAGGGCGGCGTCGTCGAGGCGGTGTGTCACCTGTCCGGGGAGCGCGTGGATCAGGTGACCGTCGAGATGGGGCACGCCACGTTCCGCGCGCCGGAGATTCCCATGCACGGCCCGGACCGCGAGGTCGTCGGGGTGCCGCTCCAGGTCGCCGACCGTTTCCTCACCGTGACCTGCGTGTCCGTCGGGAACCCGCACTGCGTGGTCTTCACCGACCATCTCGACGAGGACGAGGTGCGGCAGCTCGGGCCGCGGATCGAGACCCATGCGGCGTTTCCCAACCGCATCAACGTCCAGTTCGCGCGCGTGCTGGCGCGCGACCGCGTCGAGATCCGGATCTGGGAGCGCGGCGCCGGCTACACGCTGGCTTCCGGGTCGTCGTCCTGCGCCGTCGCCGCGGCGGCGGTGCGGAACGGCTTGGCCCACGGCCGGATCACCATCCAGAGCCCCGGCGGGGAGCTCGGGGTGGAAGTTCGCGACGACTGGAGCATCCGTCTCCGCGGGCCGGTCGCCGAGGCGTGCGAGGGGGTCCTCGCCCCCGAGCTCGTGCACGCGCTCCGTGCCGGCGACCCGCTGCCATTCGAGTGAGGTGCCCCCAATGTCTGGCCGGATCGGTCTGATCCCGAAGACGGCGTTCATCGGCATCGAGCACGTCGCGCACCTCGCGACGGGCGGGGAAGCTCCCGTCCTGCGCGCGAACCTCGAGGCCGCGACCCGGTTCCTGCTCGACAAGGGCGACGCGATGCCGGGCCGCGAGCGGTTCTTCGAGGCGGCCGACCGGACCCGCGCGCTCCTCGCCGCCCGGCTGGGCGGGCGGCCCGAGGAGATCTCCTTCCTGGGAAGCGCCTCCGAGGGGCTCCACGTGGCATCGGAGGGCATCGACTGGCGCCCGGGCGACAACGTCGTGGTGGGCCTGAGCGAGTTCCCCTCGGTCCTGCTCGCCTGGCAACGCCTCCGCGCGCGCGGCGTCGAGGTGCGGGCGGTGGGCCGGGAGGTGGTGGTGGGCCCGGACGAGATCGCCGCAGCGGTGGACCGGCGGACGCGGGCGATCGCGGTGAGCCACGTCGGCTATCTCACCGGGGCGCGTTACGATCTCGCGCGGCTCCGCGGGCTCGCCGACCGCGTGGGGGCGCGCCTCGTGGTCGACGCCTCGCATGCCCTCGGCGCCATTCCAGTCGACGGCGCGGCGTGCGACGTGGTCGTCGCCTGCTGCTACAAGTGGCTCCTGGCCACGCACGGCGTCGGCGTCTTCTACGTGAACCGGCGGCGCTGGCCCGAGCTAGAGGCGCCCTGGGTCGGCTGGCACTCGACGGAGCACGAGGACGACTGGCGCCGGCGGACCGACTACCGCGTGCGCCAGGACGGCGCGCGCTTCGAGGCGGGCAACCCGCCGTTCCTCCAGGTCTACATCCTGGAGAGCGCGCTGCGCGCGCTGGACCGCATCGATCCCCGGGCGTCGGAGGCTCACGTGCTGGCCCTGGGCGGGGCGCTCAGAGCCGGGCTGGTGAAGCTCGGTCTCACCGTCCTCACCCCGGAGGCCCCCGAGGAGCGCGCGGGCAACATCGTGTTCGCCACCGAGCGCTGCATGGATGTCGAGCGTGTCCTCCGCGAGTCCGGCGTGCTGGTCTGGGCCGGCGATCAGCGCGTTCGCCTGTCGACGCACGTGTACAACGACGAGGCTGACGTCGCGCGGGCTCTCGCAGTGCTCGGGGATCTGACGGCGCACGGCGCCGTCTGACCGCATGGCGCCTGGCGGGACGGCGGTGCCCGGCACCGCGCCGGTCCGCGAGGCGCATCGCATCGACGTTCGCGCGCTCGAGACGCACCTCGCCGATCGGCTGCCCGGCTTCGCGGGTCCCCTCGAGCTCCGGCAGTTCGTCGGGGGCCAGTCGAACCCGACCTACCACCTCCGCGCGGCGAGCGGGGAGTACGTGCTCCGGCGGAAGCCGCCCGGGAAGCTCCTGCCGTCCGCCCACGCCGTCGAGCGGGAGTTCCGCGTCATCGCTGCCCTCCGGGGGACCGGGGTCCCGGTCCCCGAGGCGCTCGTGCTGTGCGAGGATCCCGCGGTCGTGGGCACGCCCTTCTACGTCATGCGCTACGTCGCGGGCCGGATCCTGCCCGAGCTCGGTCTCCCCGGGCTCGCGCCGTCGGAGCGCCGAGCTCTGTGGGACGACGCGGTGGCGGTCCTCGCACGCCTCCACCAGGTCGACTGGCGCGCCGTCGGCCTCGCCGACTTCGGGCGGCCGGGGAACTACTACGAGCGCCAGATCCACCGCTGGGTGGGGCAGTACCGCGCGTCGGAGACCGAGACCATCCCGGCGATGGAGCGACTCGTGGAGTGGCTGCCCGCCCACGTGCCCGGCGACGATGCCACGGCGCTGGTCCACGGGGACTTCCGGATCGGCAACACGGTGGTCCACGCGACGGAGCCCCGGATCGTGGCGGTGCTCGACTGGGAGCTGTCGACGCTCGGCCATCCGCTCGGCGACCTCGGCTACCTCTGCACGGCGTTCCGGATGCCGCCGGGGATCGACGGCTTCCGAGGCCTCGACCTCGCGGCCCTCGGCATCCCGACGGAGGCGGAGGTTGTGCGACGCTACTGCCGGCTGACGGGGCGCGACGGCATCCCCGACTGGGAGTTCTACGTCGCCTTCGCGCTGTTCCGGCTGGCCGCGATCTGTCAGGGCATCATGGGCCGGGTCCGCGACGGCACGGCGAGCGATCCCGACGCGCGCCGGCGCGGCGAGCGCGCGCGACCCCTCGCCGAGGCGGCCTGGGCGGTGGTGGAGGCGGGCTCGTAGCCGCGCGCCTTGACACGGCGCATCCGTGACGAGTAATGTCCGATTTCACCGCAACGGGTAGACCTTGGCGACTGAGTCGGCTCATGGGCAACGGCTCGCGGCCCCGCATCCTGAGGAGTCTGGAGAGGCCATTCCTGGCGCTCCTGCGCCTCGTCAGCGGCGAGGTCAGCGTGTCTTCTGTGGCCCGGGAGAGCGCTTCCGGGTGACCCACCCAGGATGCCGGGGCGGCGCGGCCACCGGCGTGAGCAGGGGCCCCGAGCCGCGGACCTGGTACCGTCTGGCCGCGTTTCGCATCTGGCGGAACCTGCCGATCAAGGCCGTCGGCACGCCGATCGTGATCTACCTCTTCTTCGTCGCGTATCGCGAGATGCTGAACCATCCGCGGTTTCCGGTGACGGAGATGCCGCTGACCGCGCTCGATCGTCTCGTCGGGTTCTGGCCGCCGTCGCTCATCCTCTACGTCAGCCTGTGGGTCTACGTCACGGTGCCGTCCGCGCTCCTGACGAGCCTGCGGGAGCTCGTCTACTACGCCTGGACGATCGGCGCGGTCTGCCTGGTGGGGCTCGCCTGCTTCTTCTTCTGGCCCACTGCGGTGCCGCCGACCGGGTTCGACCGGGCAGGGTATCCTGGATTCAGTGTCCTGACGGGGCTCGACGCGGCGGGCAATGCCTGCCCGTCGCTTCACGTGGCGACGGCGCTGTTCGCGGCAATCTGGCTCGATGCCCTGCTACGGGAGATGGGGGCGGGCCGGGTCGTGCGGAGTGTGAGCTGGGCATGGGGTCTCGGGATCGTGTATTCGGCGATGGCGACCAAGCAGCACGTCGCGCTCGACGTCGCCGCCGGCGCGGCGCTCGGCGTGGCCGGGGCCCTGCTAGCGGTGCGGCGTCGGCCGACGACGGCGGCGTGATGGCGCGCGTGGGCCCGCCGCCGGGCTCTGCTCGAATGCTGGGCAAGGCACATCTGGCGCTGGGCATCGCCCTGATCGGCGCCGCGCTGGCGGTGGTCCTGCTGCCGGCGCCGGCGTCCTGGCTCGTCGCGGCCGCCATCGCGCTGGGCATCTTCGCCTTCTTTTCGTGGACCATCGTCCGCGCGAACTCCGGCTTCTGGAGCGAGACCCTGTGGCGGGCGCCCGGCGGCGCGCGGGTGGTCGCCCTCACGTTCGACGATGGCCCGGATGTGTGGTTTACTCCTCGCGTACTCGACATCCTGGCCGAGAAGCGAGTGACGGCGACGTTCTTCGTGGTCGGCGAGCGAGCGGAGCGCCATCCCGAGCTGATCCGGCGTGCGCACGACATGGGTCACGCCATCGGCAATCACTCGCACACGCACTCGCTGCGGTTTCACTTCCGTCACGAGCGCGGCATGCGACAGGAGATCGGCGACTGCAATCGCGTGATCCGCTCGGCGATCGGGCTCGAGCCCCGGCTCTTCCGCGCCCCGCAGGGCCTGAAGACTCCCGCCCTCGGTGACGTCCTACGGGAGCATGGGATGGCGGCGGTCGGCTGGCAGGTACGGGGGATGGACTACTGGATTCGGGACCCGGCGCGGATTGCCCGGCGCATCGTCGAGCGGGCCGTCGGCGGCGGCGTGCTGGTGCTGCACGACGGCGGGGGCTTCCAGGGCGGCTCGGACCGCTCGGCGACGCTTCGCGCGCTCCCGCTGGTGATCGACGGTCTGCGGGCCCGGGGGTTCACCTTCGCGCGGATCGACGAGCTGTTCGACGTGGCCGCCTATCAGGTCGCGAGCGCGCGGGTGGCGAGCGAGTACCCGGATGGCCGGCTGGCGAGTTCCGGGGGCAGCGCCGGAGGCCCGGCATGAGCCGGGTCGTAGAGGACCTCGCCGGGGGCAGCCACGACCAGGCGGTGCCGACCGTGCCGTGGCTGGCGTCGCTCCGCCGGGGCTGGCGGATCTTCCGCACCGGGCTGGCCTTCGTGGTGTTCGGGGTCGGCGCGGCGGTGATCGACGCGCTGATCCTCCCGGCGCTGCGGCTCGTGTCGTGGCGGCGATCCGACATGCGGCGGCGGGTGCAGCTCCTGATCCACCACGCGTTCCAGCTCTTCGCCTGGTTCATGATCACGATCGGCCTGATTCGCGTCACGTGGGTCGGGCGGGAGCGTCTGCGCGGGGGGCCCCTCCTCGTCGTCGCGAATCACCCCACGCTCATCGACGTCGTCCTGCTGGTAGCGGCCATGCCCCAGGCGGATTGCATCGTGAAAGGCGCGGCCGAGCGGCACCTGCTCATGCGCCGGGTCGTCAAGAGCGCCGGGTACATCCCCAACGATCGTCCGGACCCCCTGATCGAGTCCGGCACCGAGTCCCTCCGGCAGGGCCGCTCGCTCTTGCTCTTCCCGGAGGGCACCCGGTCGCCGGAGGGACGGCTCGGCGCGTTCCGCCGCGGAGCGGCGCGGATCGCGCTCCGGAGCGGGAGGGATCTGGTGCCCGTCGTCATCACCTGCTCGCCGCCCACGCTCATGAAGGGCCAACCGTGGTACGACGTGCCTGCGTGCACGGCGCACGTGACGCTCACGGTCGAGGAGCCGATTCGACTCCGGGATCACGAGGCCTCCCACAAGCCGGAGGCCGCCGGCGCCCGGGAGCTGACCGAGTACCTGCAGAGCTTCTTCGAGCGCCGCCTGCACCCAGGTCGCTGACGGCCACCGCGGCATGGCGGACGGAGAGCGGTTCGAGCGGTTCAAGACCATCCTGGTGAAGACGTTCGGCGTGGAGGAAGCGCGGATCACCCGGTCGGCGCTCCTGGTCGAGGACCTGGAGCTGGACAGCCTCGACTGGACCGAGCTGCTCGTGACCCTCGAGCGCGAGACCGGCCAGGAAGTCAGGGAGACCGAGGCGATGGGGATCCGGACGGTCGCGGACGTCCTGGCCCTGCTCGACCGGAAGCCCGCCGCCTCGGCATGACCACGCTCCTGACGAGCACGACGATCGGCTACCCGTTCCTGATGTCGGCCGGCCTCGCGCTCGGCCGCCCGCGGCTGGTCGCGCTCGTGATGGGCGTCGTGCTGCTCATTCCCGGGGCGCTCGCCTGGCGATCGGGGTATCGGAACGAGGCGCTGTGGCGACTGGCCGACGCGGCGTTGGCGATGAGCTTCCTGGCGGTGGCGGCGATCCTGAACCGGGGACTCGTGTTTCGCCTGGGTCCGGCGCTGGCCAACGTGGCGATGCTCTTCTCGTTCGGTCGCACGCTCGTGCGGGGCCCGTCGATCGTCGAGATGATCGCGCGCGTCCGACACGCGGGGGAGCTGCCGCGCGGCGCCGTGGAGTACTGCCGACGGCTCACGCTCGCCTGGTGCGTGTTCTTCACCCTCAACGCGGCCTTCATCACGTGGCTGGCCTTCTACGCAAGCCTCGGGTGGTGGACGATCTACACCGGGGTCCTGGCCTACCTGCTGGCGGGCGCGCTGTTCCTGGTGGAGCTGGCGTATCGGCGGCGATACTTCGCGAATGCGGCGGGCTAGCCGCCGGCACGAGGTCGCCGCTGCGGCGGCCGCGCGGCTCCGCTAGCTTCCGCGCCGCTCTCGGGCACTGACGTGACGGTGAATCCGTGCCTGCTCGTCCCGATCTACAATCACAAGGACACGATCGGGGCCGTGCTCGACTCGCTCGCGTACCTGGAGCTGCCGTGCCTGGTCGTCGACGACGGGAGCGACGAGACGACGCAGGAGGTGCTCCGGGGGGAGCGTGCCCGGCGGCCCTGGGTCGAGCTCTCCCGCCTGCCGGTCAACCGCGGACGGGGCGCCGCCCTCCGGCACGGCTACTGCCGGGCCGCCGAGCGCGGATTCTCGCACGTCGTGCAGCTCGACGCCGACGGCCAGCACGATCCCGCCGACGTGCCGAAATTCCTCGAGTCGGCGCGCCGCCAGCCGGAGGCCCTCGTCCTCGGCCGGCCCATCTTCGGCACCGATTCCCCGGCCGTCCGGCGGCAGGGCCGGCGGCTGTCGCAGGCATTCGTGTGGGCGGTCACCGGATCCTACGCCATCGAGGACCCGCTCTGCGGCTTCCGCTGCTTCCCGCTGCGACGCACCGTCCCGCTGCTGGACGCGGTCCGCCTGGGCGACCGGATGGAGTTCGATCCGGAGATCGTGGTGCGCCTCGCGTGGGCGGGCGTCCCGATCGTCAACGTTCCGACCCGGGTGCGGTACTTCCGCGGCGGTCTCTCGAACTTCCGGATGGTCCGGGACAACGCCCTCATCGTTCGCGCGTACGCGCGGCTCGTGCTGGCGCGCCTGCTCGACGGGCGCCGGTAGCCGCCCCGTGACGTCCACGACCACCGCGCCGGGGGCCGGGTCCTGGGTGTCCGTCGCGGAGCGCGGCTCCGTCCTGGGCATGCGCTTCGTGGTCTGGTGCTACCGCGTGCTCGGGCGGCGCTTCTGCCAGCTCCTGATCCGGCCCATCGTCCTCTACTTCTTCCTGACCGACCGGAAGGGCCGGCGAGCCTCCCTCCGGTATCTCCGCCGCCTGTACGGGCGGCCGGGGGGACCGGAGGCGCTGGGCGGCCCGCCGACCTGGCGGCACGCCCTTCGCCACTACCACGCGTACGGGCTCAGCATCCTCGACCGGGTCGGCTTCTGGCTCGGGAGGGACGACGACTACGCGCTCGCGCTCCACGGGGCGGAGCAATTCACCCGGCTCCAGCCGGACGGCCGCGGCGCCATCCTGCTCGGCACCCACCTCGGCAGCTTCGACGCCCTTCGCGTGCTGGCCCGCCAGCGCCAGGTGGTCGTGAACGTCGTGATGTTCATCCAGCACGCGCGGATGATCAACTCGATCTTCCAGTCGCTCGACCAGGACGCCTCGGTCCGGATGATCCAGCTCGACGCCAACTCGATCAACGCCGCCTTCGCGATCAAGGCCTGCATCGAGCGGGGCGAGTTCGTGGCGCTGCTCGCGGATCGGGTCGGGATCGGCGACGAGAAGCGAACCGGGCAGATCGAGTTCCTGGGGGACCGCACCGCGTTCCCGTACGGGCCGTTCTTCCTCGCGAGCCTCCTGAAGTGCCCGCTGATCTTCATGGTGGCGCTGCGGGCAGGGGATGGCCGCTACGAAGCCTTCGCCGAGCGGGTGGCGGAGCGGATCGTGGTGTCGGGCCCGGACGATCTCGACGCGCTCGCCGCGGACTACGCGCGCCGGCTGGAGCGCTATTGCATCATGGCGCCGTACCAGTGGTTCAACTTCTACGACTACTGGTCCGACGAGGATCGCCGCTAGCTGGCGCGCCGCGCGGGCGCCGCCCTGGGCTCAGCCGTGCTTCCGGAGCTCGAGCCGTCCGATCTGCCGCCGGTGGACCTCGTCGGGCCCGTCGGCGAAGCGAAGGGTCCGCGAGTGGGCCCACCACGAGGCCAGGGGGAAGGCCTGGCTGACGCCGCCTCCTCCGTGGAGCTGGATCGCCCGGTCGAGCACACGCAGGGTCATGTTCGGGACGGCGACCTTGATGGCCGCGATCGCCTGCTTGGCGGCCTTGTTGCCGACGGTGTCCATCATCCAGGCCGCGTGGAGGACCAGCAGGCGGGCCTGGTCGATCTCGATCCGCGACTGGGCGATGCGCTCGAGGCTGATGTCGTTGTCGGCGAGGCGCTTGCCGAACGCCACGCGCTCCTGGGCGCGCCGGCACATGAGCTCCAGCGCGCGCTCCGCGACGCCGATCTGGCGCATGCAGTGGTGGATCCGGCCCGGGCCGAGCCGTCCCTGCGCGATCTCGAAGCCGCGGCCCTCCCCGAGGAGCAGGTTCGCGGCCGGGACCCGGACGTTCTCGAAGAGGACCTCGCCGTGCCCGTGGGGAGCGTCATCGTAGCCGTAGACGTTGAGCATGCGCAGGACCCGGACCCCGGGCGCGTCGCGGGGCACGAGGATCATCGACTGCTGCTTGTAGCGGTCGGGGTTCGCGGGGTCCGTCTTGCCCATGAAGACGATGATCTTGCAGCGCGGGTCCCCGATCCCCGAGGTCCACCACTTGCGTCCGTTGATGACGTACTCGCTCCCGTCCCGGACGATGCTCGCCTCGATGTTGGTCGCGTCCGACGACGCGACCGCGGGCTCGGTCATCGCGAACGCCGAGCGGATCTTCCCGTCGAGCAGGGGGTCGAGCCACTCGCGCCTCTGCAGGGCGGTGCCGTAGCGGACGAGCACCTCCATGTTCCCGGTGTCGGGCGCGGCGCAGTTGAACGCTTCGGGCGCGATGGGGGAGCGGCCCATGACCTCGCAGAGCGGCGCGTACTCGAGGTTGGTCAGCCCGGGTCCGTGCTCGCTCTCCGGCAGGAACAGGTTCCAGAGCCCGCGCTCGCGGGCCCGTGTCTTGAGCTCCTCCATGACCGGCGGCACCTGCCAGCGCGTGGGGCCCGCGTCGAGCTGGTCACGGAACGCCTGCTCGGCGGGGTACACGTGACGGGCCATGAAGTCCGTCAGCTGCTCGAGGTACTCCCGCGTCCGCTTCGAGTGCTCGAAGTCCACGGCGCCGCCTCCCTCTGGGATCCGACCAGGTCCGGGTGGCCCGGCCCGTCCTACTCAACCATCACGGGGCGGTTTCCGCAACCTGAGCGGCCCATGCTCTCGCGTCAAATGGGCGGAACTCCGCGCACTGGCAGCAATTTGTCGGGCCCCCGGTTTTGTCGTACCATCGGACGATGCACGGTGGGGGTGGTGTGGGCCCCGATCCAGCCACGCACGAGGCGGCGTCCGTATGCAGGCTCCACTGAACGATCTCCTCCGCGGCGGAATCCCGGCGCTGGCGGCGCTGGTCGTCGCGGTCGCCGCCATTCGCATCATCTGCCGGCGCCCTTCGCTCCGCCGCCTGTCCTTCGCGCTGTCTCTCCTCGCGCTCACCGGGAGCGTGGCCCTCTTCCAGGCGCTGACGCCGATCGAGGCACCGCTCCTCGGCCCCTACCTCCGCTTCCTGATGCTGTTCTCCCTCGCGTACGGCGCGTTCAAGGTCGTCGAGGTCCTGGTCGTCGACCTGTTGCCCGCTCGACGACGGGCCCACCCGGCGCCGGCGATCCTCCGCGACGTCGTGGCCGCCCTGGTCGGCGGCCTGATCCTGGTGGTGCTCCTCCGGGCGAGCTTCGGCGTCGACGTGGCGGCGCTCGTGGCCACGTCGGCGGCCCTGTCGATCGTCGCCGGGCTCGCCCTCCAGGAGACCCTGGCGAACCTCTTCGCCGGCCTGGCGCTCATGCTGGAGCGCCCCTTCGAGCCCGGCGACTGGATCCAGATGGGGAGCCTCACCGGGCGGGTCCAGCAGGTGAGCTGGCGCGCGGTGCGCTTGAAGCTCATCGGGCAAGAGGACTTCCTGATCGTGCCGAACAGCGTGGTGGCCAAGTCCGAGATCGTGAACATGAGCCAGCCGCTGCCGATCCACGGTCACACGATCGAGATCAGCGCACCGTGCTCGGAGCCGCCCGATCGCGTGCGGCGAGTGCTGATCGAGGCCGCCCTTGACGTGCCCGGCGTTCTCCGGGAGCCGGCGCCGAAAGCCCGGATCGAGCGGTTCCACACCTCCTGGATCGCCTACCAGCTGGTGTACTACCTGGAGGATTACCCGCGGATCTACGACCTCCAGGGCGAGGTGCTCTCGCGCTGCTGGTACGGCTTCCGGCGCCACGGGATCGACATGCCGTTCCCGACGTCGGAGGTAAACTGGCGCGACGCGGTCAAGGTTGCCGGCGAGGCGCGCATGGTGGAGATGGGCCGGATCGCGGCTCTCCTGGCGGGGGTCGAGTTCCTGGAAGCGCTGACGACCGAGCAGCTGCGCAGCCTGGCCTCGGAAGCGCGGATCGTGCCGTATCCGATCGGCGGGGCGGTCGTGCGTCAGGGGGACGAGGGGGACAGCCTGTTCGTCGTGGCCGAGGGCCGGGTCGACGTGTCGGTGCGCGCGGTGGTCGGGGGTCCCGAGCAGAGTCTGGCCACCCTCGGTCCCGGCGACTACTTCGGCGAGATGTCGCTCCTCACCGGGGCGCCTCGCTCGGCGACGATCCGCGCGTCGGAGGAGACCCAGCTCGTCGTCCTCCGGAAAGAGGCGGTGCGCCCGCTGCTCGTCGCCGATCCCACGGTCCTCGAGCGGCTGTCCAAGACGCTCGCCCGCCGGCAGGCCGAGCGGGACGACGCGATCAACCGCGCGGCGAGCTCCGAGTACGAGGGCGGCGGAGTGGACCGGGCGACCCAGCTGCTCAGCCGGATGCGGCGGTTCTTCGGGCTCATGAGCGGCGACCTGGCGACGCGCGGCTGACCCCCGCGAAGGAGAACGGATGGCGGCAGAGGAGACGGTAGTCGAAGCGAAGGTGCCGGCGGGCTTGCGGCTGTCGCTGAAGGTCAAGCTCACGCTCCTCATCACGACGCTGCTCGTGGTGACGGTCGTCCTGGTGAGCGTGTTCCTGGTGCGCCAGGAGCAGGAGAGCCTCACCAGCGAGATGAGCAAGCGAGGCCGCACCATCGCCCGCGACCTCGCCAACGCGTCCAAGAACGCCATCGTGTCGAACGACGACCTGACGCTGTCCCTGCTCGTCCAGGACGCCATGAAGGACCCCGACGTCGTCTACGTGATCTTCACGGACGCCGACGGCAAGGTGGTGGCGCATCCGGACCTGTCGCAGATCGGCCAGCGGGTCCAGCGGCAGGAGGGCCTGCCGCTGGCGATCGGCGACACCGTGGTCACGCCGTTCGTGGATCCGAAGCACGGCAAGGTCATCGACTTCGCGGTGCCCCTGGTCTTCAGCAAGGTGGCGGTCGGGTCGCTGTACCTCGGGTTCAGCCGGAAGCCGATCGACCTGGCGGTCGCCGCCGCCCGGAACTCGACGATCGTCATCAGCGCGGCGATGGTCGTGGTCGGCGTCCTCGGTGCGCTCGGGCTGGCCACCGTGCTCTCGGGACCGGTGATGCGCCTGGTCGAGGGGACGCGCGCCGTCGCGGCGGGCAATTTCGCCATCAACCTGCCGGTGACCTCCCGGGACGAGATCGGGGCCCTGACCGAGTCGTTCAACCAGATGGCGAAGAACCTCCGCGAGAAGGAGATGATCAAGCGGGCGTTCACGCGCTACGTCGCCCGGCAGGTGGTCGACGAGATTCTGAAGGACCCGGAGAAGCTGGCCCTGAAGGAGGAGCGCCGGGACGTCACCGTGCTCTTCTGCGACATGCGCGGCTTCACGTCCCTGGCGGAGCGCCTGTCGCCCGAGGAGGTCGTCGGGGTCCTGAACGACTTCTACACGCTGATGGTCGACACCACGGCGAAGAACGACGGAATCGTGGACAAGTTCCTCGGCGACGGCGTCATGGCCATCTTCGGCGCCCCGATCGTCCACGAGGACCACCCCGCGCGGGCCGTCAAGACGGCGATCGCGATGCAGGCCGGGGTGGCGGAGCTCTCCCGCAAGCGGGCCCGGGAAGGCAAGGACCCCATCGCGGTGGGCATCGGGGTGAGCGCGGGCGAGGCGGTCGCCGGGACGGTCGGCACCGAGGACCGGATGGAATACACGGTGATCGGCGACAGCGTGAATCTGGCGGCGCGGCTGGAGTCGAATGCAAAGCCGGGCCAGATCCTAATCAGCCACCGCACGCATCAGCGGGTGGATGGGATCGTCAACGTGCGGACGCTCGGTGTCATCCGGGTGAAGGGCAAGGAAGAGCAAGTCGAGGTCTACGAGGTCCTGGGTCTCGCCCAGGGCGCGTGACCGGACGGCGGAACGTGACGCCGCCGGCGAGGCGGCGATGAGACTCGAGAGGAAGAAGGAGACGTCGATGGCTGTGGTGAAGCTGGGGCGGTTGCTCGTGCTCGGTGTCGCGGTGGGCGTGCTCAGCGCCTGTGCGGCGGCACCTCCCTCGTCCACCGGGGCTTCGGCTCCGACCCCCCCGGCGGCGCCCGGGCCGGCCGCGACGACCCGACCGGCGACGGGCGTGACCGCCGGGCGACCGGCGCCCGCGCCGCCCGTCGAGCCCCTTCCGGAGTCGTTCGAGTCCGAGGACTTCGTGGTCGTCCTCGCGAAGGGCGGCGATACCGCCGAGAGCCTGGCCCGACGATACCTCGGGGACCCCGCCAAGGCGTGGATGATCGAGGACTACAACCAGACCGCGACCTTCACGCCGGGCCGCGAGGTCGTGGTTCCCAAGCGCCCGTGGAACCTGGCGGGGGTGGAGTCCCGGGGCTACCAGCTCGTGCCGATCCTCTGCTACCACAACATGGGCGCGCAGACGCGCGGGCGGCTCCTGATGTCGGCGAGCGCGTTCGAGGAGCAGATGCGGTACCTGAAGCGCGAGGGCTACCACGTCATCACGCTCAAGGAGTTCCTCGACTTCGCGGCGCTCCGCCAGCAGCTGCCGCGCAAGACGGTGGTCCTGACGTTCGACGACGGCTGGAAGTCCTTCAAGGAGTTCGCATACCCGGTCCTGAAGGAGCTCGGCTTCCCGGCCACGCTGTTCATCTACACTGACTTCATCGGCGCCCGAATCGCGCTGACGTGGCCGGAGCTCAAGGATCTCGCCCAAGAGGGCTTCGACATCGAGGCGCACTCGAAGACGCACGAGGACATGCGGAAGAAGCCGTCGGAGTCCGAGGAGGACTACGCCAAGCGGATGCAGGTCGAGCTGGTGCAGCCGCTGGCGATCTTCCAGCAGCGGGTGGGGCAGTCGCCGAAGATCCTCGCCTATCCCTACGGCTCCCACGACGACGGCGTGGTCAAGCGGACCCGCGAGGCGGGGTACATCGCCGCCCTCGACGTGCGCCGGCAGGGGAATCCGTCGTTCACGCCGGTCCTCACGATCCATCGCGCCCAGGTCTACTCCGAGATGACCATGGATGACTTCGTTCGCAACCTCACCACGTTCAGCGAGGAGGCGATCCGGTGATTGCCGTCCATCGCGGGCGTTCGCTCCTGGTCGGCGCTCTGGGCCTCGTGCTGGGGGCCTGCGCGGCCGGCACGCCTCCGCCCGCCGTCCCACCCGCGGGCCCGGGCCCGTCGGCCACGCCGGCCCCTGCGCCGGTCGCCCCGACGACTCCCGCCGCGCCGCCGGCACCGGTGGTGCTGTCGCCACGGCAGCAGCTGGCCGCGGGACACGTCGAGCGCGCGCGCCGGCTCGAGCGGAGCGGGGATCTGCGCCAGGCCCTCGACGAGTGGAAGATCGCGCAGACGATCGATCCCGGCGATCAGACCGCCAAGGATGGACGCCGGCAGCTCGAGGCGCGGCTGGAGCAGGCGATCAGCGCGCGCCTCGGCCAGGGCAAAGACGCCCTCGCCAAGGGCGACAACCTGGAGGCGCGGAAGCACTTCCTGGCCGTGCTCGCGATGGACCCCGGCAACCAGGCAGCCTTCTCCGCGCTCCAGAACGACGTCAAAGAGATCCGGTTCGTGCCGTACACGGTGAAGGCGGGTGACACGCTGGCCACCATCGCCGAGCGCTACTACGGCGATCGCAGCCGGTCAGAGGTGATCTGGGAGACGAACCAGCTGCCGCCCAATCCGCGGCTGGCGGCCGGGATGGTGCTGAAGATCCCGGAGATCCCCGGCGTGCCGTTCGTCCTGCCGGAGCTCCGTCCGAAGCCGCCGGAGACCTCGGTCGCGAGCCCCAATGCGCCCGCGCCCGAGGTGGGTGGCCGGACGCCGGGAGCCCCGACCACCGAGGCCGAGGAGATCAATCCGCTCCTGGTGGGGGCGCGCGAGTCGCTCGAGAAGGGGGAGTACCTGGTGGCGCTGGCTGACGTGGACCGGGTCCTGACCGGCAACGCCCAGAATCCGGACGCGGTCGAGCTGAAGAAGGCCGTTCTGTACGGACTCGGCAAGAGCCAGCTCGGCCAGAAGAAGTACGACGACTCGGTCAAGACCCTCGTCCAGCTGACGCGGCTCGCGCCCACGTACCAGGACTCGCCGGTGTTGCTGAAGCAGGCGCGGACGAGCGCCGCGCAGCAGCACTACGCGCAGGGGCTCCAGCTGTACCGGGAGGAGAAGCTCGAGGATGCGATCGCCCAGTGGAAGGCGGTCCTCGAGTACGATCCCGATCACGCGAACGCGAAGAAGAACATCGATCAGGCCGAGCGGCTGCTGAAGAGCCTTCAGCAGCGCCAGCAACAGCAGCAGCCGAAGAAGCCGACGACCCCCTAGGCGCCCGGCTCGGCGCCGAGGATCGCCAGGAAGTGCTTGACGATCTCGGGGTCGAGCTGCGAGCCCGCGCTCTCCTGGAGGCGCCGGGTGGCCTCCTCGGGGGCGAGCGCTCTCCGGTACGGGCGGTGGTGCGTCATCGCCTCGTAGGTCTCGGCCACCAGGATGATTCGCGAGAACAGCGGGATCTCGTCGCCCCGCAGCCCCTCGGGATAGCCGCTGCCGTCGAACCGCTCGTGATGGTGCCGGACGGCCCGGGCGATCTCGGCGAGCGCCGGCTGGGATCCGAAGACCTCGGCCCCGCGCACCGGGTGGACCCGCACCTCCTCCATCTCGTCCTCGGCCAGGACCGAGGGCTTCCGGAGGATGTACTCGGGCGTCGACAGGTAGCCGACGTCGTGGAAGGACGCCGCCACGAAGAGCATCAGGCGCTCGCGAGGCGGGAGCCCGAGGGAATCCGCGATCCGCTCGGAGTAGGCGGCCACCCGGGAGGAATGCCCCGTCATGTAGGGGTCGCTGGCGTGAGTCGCGTCGGCCAAGGCGCGCACGACGTGGAACAGAAGCTGCTCGCTCTCGCGATCGAGATCTCCGAACTGCGCCACCTGCCCTCCTTCCACCCTCTCGTCTCCTGGCCGTCTCCGGGCGGCCTGTTCCCGCGCCACGCCGGCGCCCCGGCCAGTCTTGGCGGACACTCTAGCCCTCTCCCGCGACCGGACGCAAGGGAATCGGGAGGCTCGTGGTCGCGACCCGAACGCCGGTCGTGGGCCGGGCCCGAGACCGCGCGGGCCTATAATACCGGGCTGTGAGCGATCTGATTCCGGCCTGGGCGTGGGTCCTGATCGAGGATTACGTCGACCGCTCGCTCGAGGGCCGCGGCACGCCGAACCCGACCGCCCGGGACACGCTGGACGAGGTGGCACGTCTCTGGGCCGATCTCTCCTGCACGCTCCTGGTCCAGGAGCCGTGGCAGGGAACGGTCCGATTCAAGCGACTGCTCCGGCTTCGCGGCGACGAGATGCGTCCGTTCCTCGAAGCGCCCGAGGCGTTCATCCGGGAGCGGTTCGGCGGCGGAAAGTTCAAGCTGAACATCCATCACGGCATGAATTTCGTGAACACGAAGAACTTCAAGCCCGAGGGCGCCGCCCAGTGGCAGGCGATTCCCGAGCTCGTGGAGGAGTGAGATGGCCGAGGACGCGACCCGGCGGCTCCCGGGAGGCTTCGGCATCGCGATGACCGACGGCAAGGACGCGCCCGGCGAGCTGGTGGCGGCCCTCCGGGCCCGCAGCGCCGCCTGAGCCGGCGCCCGCGGATGCTCCGGGACCGGATGCTTCACCCGCGCTGGCTCGTCTGGCTCATCGTCGCCTGGGGTGTCGTGCTGGGGACGCCCCCGCGCCTCGTCGAGGCGGCGCCGCTCGCGCCTGCGCGGGGAGCCGGCGCGTCCGGCAGTCTCGAGCTGGCCCGGATCGAGCTGGAGCGCCGCCTCGTGCAGTCCCGTCTCGCGGCCATGGGCGTGTCCGGAGCCGACGCGGTGGAGGTCTGGGCGCGTCTCAGCCCGGCCGAGCGGGCGGAGCTGGTCGCCCGCGCGGACGAGCTCCGCGCCGGGGGCGACGTCCTCGCCGCCGTGGTCGCGATCGCGATCGTGGTGGCCATGTTCGTCATCCTCGTGCTCGAGCTCATCGGGCGTCGCGTCATCTCCCGGCCGAACGAGCCCCAGCCGGAGGGCGCCAAGCCCTAGCCGGCGCAGGCCTCGGCGTGCCTTCCGAGGGAATCCCGCGGGTGCCTGCTCCGTCTGGCCGTCACGGCGAGGACCTGTCTCCGCGGCGGGATGCGAGCGGGACGCTGGTCGCGCTGCCGGCACGCCCCGCGCGCATCGTGTCGCTCATCCCCAGCATCACGGAGCTCCTCTTCGCCCTTGGGCTCGAGGACCGGATCGTCGGCGTCACGATCTTCTGCACCGAGCCTCGCGAGAAGGTCGCCCGGACCGCGAAGGTCGGACGCGAGAAGGACCCCGACTTGTCCCGCATCCGCGCCCTCGCGCCGGACCTGGTCGTGGCCAACATGGAGGAGAACCGGCGCGATGTGGTCGAGGGGCTCCGGGCGGCGGGCGTGCCGGTGTGGGTGACGTTCCCCAGGACGGTGGCGGAGGGGATCGGGCTCATCCGGGAGCTCGGCGGGCTGACCGGCGCCGAGGCAGCGGCGGACGCGATGGCCGGCCCCATCGAGACGGCGCGCGTGACGGTCCTGGCGCGTGCCGCGACGCGGGCCCGCGTCCGCGTCTTCTGCCCGATCTGGCGCGGGCCGTACATGACCGTCAACCGGGACACCTACGTCCACGACATGCTCCGGATCTGCGGGGGCGACAACGTGTTCGCGGACAGCCCGACTCGCTATCCGACGGTCAGCCTCGACGACGTGCGCGCCGCAGCGCCCGACGTGATCCTCTTGCCGGACGAGCCCTACCGGTTCCGCGCGGCGCACCGGGCGGACTTCACGCCGCTCGTGGACGTGCCAGCGGTGCGGACCGGGAGGATTCCCCTGGTCGACGGGAAGCTGCTCAGCTGGTACGGGCCCCGGATCGGCGAGGCCTTCGAGCGCCTGCCCGCCCTGCTGTCCCCGGACGCCTGACCGCGGCCGCCGAACGCGCTCGCCCGCGCACGGTTTCGAGCATGAGCTCGATCTCCACCGCCATGCCCGCGGCCAGCCCCTGAGCAGGACGGAGCCACACGGCCGGCGGCCCGGTTGCCGGGAGCGCTGCCGCGAGGAGCGCGAGGCTGCCCGAGAGGACCCGGGGGTGGAGCGCGTCCGAGCTCGCGGTCGAGACGAACGCCGTGAGGACCACGCAGCGGAGTCGCTCGAGTGAGCCCGCGGCGGCGCGCGCCGAGGCCAGGGCGTTGGCCGTGGCCAGGCGGAGGGCCGCATCGACGTCCCTCACGGGCACGGTCTCGCCCACGCGACCCCGGTAAACGAGCCGTCCCTCCCGCTCGGGGTCGTGGCCGGCGACGAACAGACGGGCGCTGGACTTCACGGTCGGCACGTACTGGTCGGTCGGCGCAGTCGGCGTGATCCCGGCGAGGGGGTCGCGCCGCGCGGGCCGCCGCGCTCGGCGAAGAGCGGCCGTGATCGGGCCTAGCGGCGCGGCCGCCGGGCCGGACGTGGCGCCGTCGGGCGACGGCTGGCCGCGCTGCCCGTGGCCCTCGCGCCCCCCGCGGCCTTCGCGCGCCCGGCAGCGCCGGCCACCTCCAGGATCATCTCGATCTCCACCGCGATCCCAAAGGGAAGGGAGCCCATGCCGACCGCGGCGCGGGCGTGCCGTCCCGCGTCGCCGAAGACTTCGACCATGAGATCGGAGAAGCCGTTGATGACCCTCGGGTGCTCGGTGAAGTCGTCGGTGCACTGCACCATGCCCAGCACCTTCACGACGCGTCGCACGCGGTCGAGGCTGCCGAGGGCGTCCCGGGCGGTCGCGAGGAGATTCAGGCCGGTCACCCGCGCCGCCTCCTGACCCTGCTCGATCGTGAGGTCACGACCGACCCGGCCCTCGTGCGTGACGCGGCCGTCCCTCAGCGGACCGTGTCCGGAGAGGAACAGGAGGTTGCCCGAGCGCACGACGGTGACGTAGCTCCCCATCGGCCGCGGGGCGGTCGGCAGCTCGATGCCCAGGGCCTTGAGACGCGCTTCGGCTCCCATCGTCGCTCCTCGCTCGTTGGAAGGGGGGAACTTCGGGCTTGCTCGGCCGGATCATCGTAGAGATGGCCCTCGGCGGGTGTCAAGGCGGGGGACGGTGTCGAGATCCGGACGTTCGGTGATCCTCCCTGCGGCGAAGATCCACTGCCGGCGCGCCCAATGCCCCTCCTATACTGCGAGAACGCCATGCGTTCCCGCTGAACCGAGGAGGCCGTTGATGAGATCTCTCGCGCTTCTCGTTGTCGCCTTGCTCACGCTCGTTGCGGTGGGTGCGGCAGCTCAGACCGACGCGCCGGCCGTCCAATTCGGCTTGGTGGGCCTGGCGAGAGGCGAGACCGCGCGCCTGAACGTCGTGAGCCTCGTTCCGCCGGGCCCGTGTCACGTCACGCTGCAGTTCCTGGACGCGCAGGGCGTGGCGTTTCCCGGTGCCCTCGCCGAGGTGGACCTCGCGCCCGGTCAGGCGACGCACCTCGACCTGCCCTCCGGCGCCGCGTTCGCCACCAGCGCCGCGACCGTGCTTCGACGGCGCGTTCGGGCCAGCGTCGAGACGAGTGCGGGCGGCCCGTCGACGAACGGGTCGCCGAGTCCTTGCATCGGGGTCGTGAGCACGCTCGAGCTGTTCGACAGCTTCACCGGGCGGCTCGTGGCCTTCTACCCGCCCGGCCCCCCCGTTCGCCCGCCGCCGGACACGAATTCCGGTCCTCCGGACGCGTTCGGGATGGTGGGCTTGGCGCGACTGCAGAGCGCCGTGCTCACCACGATCAACCTCGCGCCCGCGACTCCGGGTGCCTTCGCGCCGCCCTGCCGGGTGAGCCTGACGTTCATCGACGAGGCGGGTCAGATGTTCCAGTCGGACAGGACGCCACTCCAGCTTCAGGTCGATCTGATGCCCGGCCAGTTCGCGACTCTCGCGTTGCCCGCGTCCCTGATCTTTCCGGGGAGCCGGGAGTTGCGGCAGGACGTTCGCGCGAGCGTCGAGGCCAACCCCGGGCCCATTGGCATTCCGCCCGGCCCCTGCGATGGTCTGGTGAACACGCTCGAGCTGGTGGACACGGTGACCAGTCGGACTCAGCTCATCTACTCGGCCGGCGCCGATCCGGCGCCACCGGAGACGAATCCGGGGTCGCCGGACGTGAACACGCCGAACTAGATCAGCCCACGCCGGCGGCGAGGACGACCCGTCTCTGCCGGAGGACGGCCAGCACGCTGGCGCACAGCACCGCGAAGGCTGCGTACGTGACCGTGTCGCCGACGCGGTCGGCCAGCCACCCGCAGACGGGCGCGCCGACGGCGTGGCCGAGCGCCCACGCGAGGTTCGCGAGTGCCATCGCCAGCACCGCGTCGAGGCCCGCGGTCTCGGCGGCCCGCGTGAGGAGC
>CAYXBJ010000009.1:0-17863 GCA_964463175.1 uncultured bacterium | reverse complement strand
GCTGTTGGGCGTCGCACTCATCGTGCTGGGGGTGATCGCGCTCGTGTACCAGGGCATCACCTACACGAGCAAGGAGAAGGTCATCGACATCGGACCGTTCAAGGCGGAGGTCAACCGGGAAAGGACGATCCCCTTGTCGCCGGTGCTCGGTGTCGTGGCGCTGGCGGGGGGGATCGCCCTGCTGCTGTTCGCCGGGCGCCGCTCCTCGTAGCACAGGCTCCGCGCCAGGCCACTCCGGCCGCTCCGCGCGATCCCACGGAGCGCCGGCGCTAGCGTTTCCGGGGGCCGGCGGCCCGCCTGATAGGGCTGGGCCCAGCTGCCGGCCGGCACGTCAGACGGCGAGCTTGTTGGCGGCGTCCAGCGCCGCGACCTTGTAGCACTCCGCGAGCGTCGGGTAGTTGAAGACGGTCCGCATGAAGTAGTCGAGCCCGCCGCCGAGCCCCAGCACGGCCTGGCCGATATGGATCAGCTCCGTCGCCTGGGTCCCGATCGCGTGGACGCCCAGGAGCCGTCGGTCGTCGCGGTGGAAGAGCATCTTGAAGAGGCCGCTGTCGTCGCCCAGGATCTGCCCCCGCGCGATCTCTCGGTACCGGGCGACCCCGATCTCGTACGGGACCTTGGCCTGGGTCAACTCCTGCTCGGTGGCGCCGACCATGGAGATCTCGGGAATGGCGTAGATCCCCACCGGGAAGTGAGTTCCCATCGCTCCGGCCGGGACGCCGAAGGCGTGGCACGCAGCGAGCCGCCCCTGCTCGCTCGACGTCGCCGCCAGATTCGGGTAGCCGATCACGTCACCCGCCGCGTAGACGTGGGTGACCGACGTGCGGAAGTCGGCGTCGACGCCCAGCCGCCCCCGATCGTCGGCGGCGAGTCCGGCAGCGACGAGGTTCAGCTGGTCGGTCGCGCCGGTTCGCCCCGCCGAGAAGAGCACCAGGTCGGAGACGATGCGCTTTCCGGACTCGAGGAAGAGCACGCCCCGCCGGGGTGGCCCCTCCGACACCTCGAAGCGCTCGACGGTCTCGCCAAAGCGGAAGGTCACCTTGCGCTTCCGCATCTGATGGACCAGCTCGTCGACGATCTCTCGGTCCACGAAGTCGAGCACCCGGTCTCGCCGCTCGACCACCGTGACCTCGATCCCCAGCACGGCGAAGATCGACGCGTACTCGATCCCGATGACGCCGCCGCCCACCACCGTCATCGCCCTCGGCAGCCGCTTCAGGCGGATGATGTCATCGCTCGTGATGGCCACCTCGCCGTCGAGCACCGCGCCGGGCGGCGTGACCGCCCGCGTGCCGACCGCGACGACGATCGTCGCCGCGCGCACCGCGCGCGAGCCGGTCTCCGACCGCACCAGGAGCGTGTGGGAATCCTGGAACTGCGCCTCCCCCCGGATCACCGCGATGTCGTTGCGGCGCAGCTGGTTGTCCAGCACGTCGATCTCCCGGCGGACGACGTCGCTGACCCGGACGAGGAGCTGCTCCGCCGTCGGTCGCGCCCCCGGGGTGGGCGCCGCGCTCGCCGACCACACCGCCTCGCGGAACGTCTTGCTCGGGATGGTCCCGGTCTCGACGCAGACGCCGCCGACGCACCGGTTCCTCTCGATGATCGCGACCCGCTTCCCCAGCTTCGCGGCCTGGACGGCCGCCCGCTGGCCGGCGGGACCGCTACCGATCGCCACCAGGTCGAAGTCGTAGGTGTCGCTCATCGCCCCTCGATGCTACCCCGAACCGGCGCGCGGCCGGCAGGTTCCCGCGGGCCGATCAGCGGAGGCACAGCACCTCGCGCATGGCCGGCGTGTCGATGTAGGCCTCGAGGCGGGACAGCTTCGCGTGGCGCGTGATCCACACGTGGGCGATGGCCACGTCGAACGCGGTCCCGCTCGCGGACGTGACCGCGCGTCCGGCCGACCACCACCACGGGGTCCTCCGCCTCGATGAGGCGCCCTACCGAGACGACGGGCTCGATGGTATCGGTGAGACGCCCGCAGAACGAGCGGGTGCCCTCGTGCCCGCGGAAGTGGCCGCCACAGGGCAGCCGATCGGTCCGGTGAAGGTCGATGTCGGGGTGGAGCCGCGCGAACACCGCGGCCGCGTCCCGCCGCGCGAAGGCGTCGTCGATCTCCCGGACGAGCCGGACGCCGTCGGCCGACACGACGGGACGTCTAGCTCGTCACGTGAGCGATACGCCGGCCTTCTGCCAGTCGTCCAGGAAGCGCTTGAGCCCGATGTCGGTCAACGGGTGCTTCATGAGCTGCTGGAAGACGGCGAACGGAAGCGTCGCCACGTCGGCCCCGGCGAGCGCGGCGTCCACGACGTGGAGCGGGTTCCGGAGCGACGCGGCGAGGATCTTCGTCTCGAAGTCGTAGTTGTCGTAGATCTTCCGGATCGTCCGGATGAGATCCATCCCGACGTGCGAGATGTCGTCGAGCCGCCCGAGGAACGGGCTGACGTACGTCGCCCCCGCCTTCGCGACGAGCAGCGCCTGGTTCGGCGAGAAGCAGAGCGTCAGGTTCGTGCGCAGGCCCTCGCCGCCGAGAATGCGCAGCGCCTTGATGCCCTCCACGGTCGTCGGCAGCTTCACGACGACGTTCGGCGCGATCTTGGCCAGCTCGCGTCCCTGCTGCACCATCCCGTCGGTATCGGTCGCCACGACCTCGAGGCTGACCGGTCCGTCGACGATCCGGCAGATCTCGTCGACCAGATCGCGGAAGGACCGCTTCTCCTTGGCGACGAGCGAGGGGTTGGTGGTGCAGCCGTCGAGGAGGCCCATCGAGGCGACCTCCTTCAGCTCGTTCACACTGCCGGTGTCCAGGAAGATCTTCATGGTCCCCCTCCTCCGTCCCTATCGTCCCGAACGCCGGGCCGATCCGCTCGTCGCCTCGCCATGGGCCATCGCCGCCGCCGGTCCCGCGTCCGCGCGCTCGAGGCGCACCCGGGTCCCGGCGCGGACCGCCTTGAACGCCGTGGCATCCCCGTCAATGCGGCCGAAGACGTTGACCGCGCTCGCGGGACGGATCTCGTCGCCGCGGCTGGCCGGCGTCGGCCCGAAGAAGATGCAGAAGGCCTGGCCCGGCGGCCAGTATCCGAGATCTCCGAGCGCGACGACCTCGCGGGCGTCGTCCTCCGGCAGGGCAACCGGGATCTTGAAGTAGATCTCGTCACCCCAGGTCTGGGCCGCCGCCTCGATGGGAAGGGCGTCCCAGATCGCGCGCGCCGTCCGCGAGCCATCCAGCGTCGCCCGCACCGACACCGATCCCGCCACGATCCGTAGCCCGGTGGTCACGGCGCCAGTGTACCTTCGCCCGCTGCGCGGCGGCAACCCGCGGGGCCGCTGGCCTCGCGGGCCACCGCGTCGATGGGCGCCCCGGGCGACGCCGAGATTCGTCGATTCGCCGACCGGTTGACCCCGATGGAGCCGCCCCCTACCATGACGTCAGCGCGGGTGCGAGTCACCGTCACGCCTTCGAGGAGAACGCATGGCCCTCGATCAACTGACCGCCGAACCCACCGAGCTTCTTCGCACGATGATCCGGAACGCGTGCGTGAACAACGACACCGTCGGCTCCGGCCAGGAGATCCGCAACGTCGCTGCCCTGGAGGACTACTTCGCGGGCTCCGGCCTCACGTGCCACCGCTACGAGGCCGAGGGTGCGCCCGGGCGCGCGAGCCTGGTCGCGCGGATCGAGGGCCGTGACCCGAAGGCCCCGACCCTCCTCCTGATGGGGCACACCGACGTCGTCCCGGCGAACGCGGCGGGCTGGCGGCGGGACCCGTTCGGCGGCGATCTCGTCGACGGCATCGTGTGGGGCCGCGGCGCCACCGACATGCTGAACCTGACGGCGACGATGGCCGTCGCGACCCGGCGCCTCGCGGTCGCCGGATTCCGGCCGCGCGGGACGCTGGTCTACCTCGCGGTCGCCGACGAGGAGGCCGGCGGCGACTACGGCGCCAAGCACCTCACCGCGCATGCGCTCGACGCGGTCCGCGCGGACTACGTCATCACCGAGAGCGGCGGGGTGCCGGTGCCGACGCCGTCGGGGACCGCCCTCCCGCTGACCGTCGGCGAGAAGGGCGTGAACTGGCGCCGGCTCACCGTGCAGGGAACGCCGGGGCACGGCTCGCGGCCGTTCCGCTCCGACAACGCGCTGGTGACCGCGGCCGAGGTCGTGCGGCGCGTCGCCGCCTACCAGCCGAAGGCGCGCATCCTCGACGTCTGGCGGCGCTACGTGGACGCGGTCCAGCCCGATCGCGAGCTGGCGGCCGCCCTGACCGACCCGGAGCGCGTGCTCGACACCGCGCGGCACATGGAAAGCCTCGGCCTCGCCCAGATGGCGCACGCCTCCACCCACACCACGTTCTCGCCGAATCTCGTGCGCGGCGGAAGCAAGGTCAACACCGTGCCGGATCGCGTGGAGATCGACGTCGACGTCCGCGCCCTGCCCGGCGTGACGCCGGCCGAGGTGGACGCGATGCTCGACCAGGCGCTCGGAGACCTCCGGAGCCGCGTGACCGTGGAGTCACTCGAGCGCGAGGAGGGCTCGCTCACCTCGCCCGACACGCCCCTGATCGACACGCTCCGGCGCGTGACGCAGGCGCTGGTCCCCGGGAGCCACATCGTGCCCCGGCTGACGGTCGGCGCGACCGACGCGCGCTTCTTCCGCCGCGCGGGCATCCCCGCCTACGGCTTCGGTCTCCACTCCGCGCGCATCCCCCACGCGGAGTATCCGCTCATGTTCCACGGCAACGACGAGCGGGTCGACGTGGACAGCCTCCGGCTCTCCGCCGAGATGTGGCAGGCGCTGTGCCGCGAGTTCCTCGGTTGAGCGCCCTGGGCGAGCGCGCGGCTCGCCGATCGCGCGGCGAGGCGTCCGCGTGACCGCCCCGCGGCTCCGCAGCCAGCACTGGTTCGGCGGCACCGATCTCAACGGCTTCCTCCACCGCGCCTGGATCAAGGCGGAGGGATTCTCGGACGACGCGTTCCAGGGCCGCCCGGTGATCGGCGTGGCGAACTCCTGGAGCGAGGCGACGAACTGCAACGCGCACCTCCGCACCGTCGCCGAGCACGTCAAGCGCGGCGTCTGGCGCGCGGGCGGCTTCCCGCTCGAGTTCCCGGTGATCTCGCTCTCCGAGCCCCTCATGAAGCCGACGACGATGCTGTTCCGGAACCTCATGTCGATGGACGTCGAGGAGTGCATCCGGAGCCTGCCCTTCGACGGCGTCGTGCTCCTCTCGGGCTGCGACAAGACGACACCCGCAATGCTGATGGGCGCGGCGAGCGCGGACCTGCCGGCGATCATGGTCACCGGGGGGCCGATGCTCCGCGGCATGTTCGGCACCGAGGAGGTGGGCTCGGGCACCGACCTCTGGCGCTACTGGGACGAGTTCCGCGCCGGCCGGCTCGACGAGGAATCCTGGTGCGAGCTCGAGAGCTGCTTCTCCCGCTCGTCCGGGCACTGCATGGTCATGGGCACCGCGTCGACGATGGCCTCGATGGCCGAGTCGCTCGGGATGACGCTCCCGGGCAACGCGGCCATCCCCGCCCCCGACTCGCGGCGCCTCGCCCTCGCCGAGGCGACCGGGAAGCGGATCGTCGAGATGGTGGCCGAGGACCTCCGGCCGAGCCGGATCCTGACGCGGGAGGCGTTCGAGAACGCGATCCGCGTCGACATGGCGATCGGCGGCAGCACCAACGCGATCGTCCACCTGCCGGCGATCGCCGGCCGGGTCGGCGTGCCGCTTCCGCTCTCCCTCTTCGACCGCCTCTCGCGGGAGACGCCGTTCATCGCGAACGTCCGGCCCTCCGGGAAGTACCTGATGGAGGACTTCTTCTACGCCGGGGGCCTCCCCGCCGTTCTCGCCCAGCTCTTGCCGCTCCTCCACGGCGCGGCGCCGACCGTGACGGGGAAGAGCATCGCCGAGAACGTGCATGGCGCGCGCGTGCGGAACGCCGACGTGATCGTCCCGCTCGACCGGCCGCTCGGGAGGGAAGGCGGTACCGTCATCCTCCGGGGCAACCTCTGCCCGGACGGCGCGGTTCTCAAGCAGACCGCGGCCTCGCCCCACCTCCTGCGCCACCGCGGCCGCGCGGTCGTCTTCGAGTCGAAGCACGACCTCATGGCGCGCGTGAACGCGCCCGATCTGGACGTCGACGAGACATGCGTGCTCGTTCAGAAGCTCGGCGGACCGCGCGGCGGGCCCGGGATGCCCGAGTGGGGTCAGCTCCCCATCCCCGAGAAGCTCCTCCGCCAGGGTGTGAAGGACATGGTGCGCGTCTCCGACGCCCGGATGAGCGGGACCTCGTACGGCACCTGCGTCCTCCACGTCGCGCCGGAGTCCGCGGTCGGCGGCCCGCTCGCGCTCGTCCAGACCGGGGACGAGATCGAGCTCGACGTTCCCGGACGGCGGCTCGTGCTCCACGTCGCGGACGAGGAGCTCGCGCGTCGCCGGGCGCGCTGGACTCCGCCGCCGCCGGCGTTCACGCGCGGCTACGGGAAGCTCTTCCTCGATCACGTGCTGCAGGCCCCGGACGGCGCCGACTTCGACTTCCTGCGCGGCGGCCCCGGCCAGGACTGGAAGCCCTACGAACCCACGAGCCACTGATGGAAATCAAACTCCGGGGTCAGGCCTTAACTTTGATGGCCTGGCAGCGAACCAAAGTTAAGGCCTGACCCCCGACTTTGGCTGTCGGGGCTTGGCCCCGTAGGAGGGAGCATGGAGAGCGTTCACGGTCCAGCCGCGCCGCACGGGCGCGCGTTCCGCCCGACCGTCATGGGCCGCCGTGGGTGCGTCGCCGCCGCTCATCCCCTCGCCGCCATGGCCGGCATCGAGACCCTCCTCCAGGGCGGCTCGGCGATCGACGCCGCGCTGGCCACGTCCTTCGCGCTCCACGTCGTCGAGCCCTACATGTCCGGCCCGGGCGGCGTGGCGACGCTCCTCGTGTTCCACCGGGGGCGGCGCGAGGCCGTGGTGTCGGCGGGTCGGATGCCGGCCGCCGCGGACCCGGCGCGCGTGACGGTGGAGGATCTCAAGGCCGGCCCCCGCTCGATCGGCGTACCCGGGCTGGTCGCGGCGACCCTCGGTCTCCACGAGCGGTACGGCGCGGTACCGCGCGCGACGGCGATGGCCCCGGCCATCCGTCTCGCGGAGGACGGCTTCCCGCTCACCGTGAAGAACGTCGAGTTCATCCGGAAGGCGCGGCCCCAGCTCGCGCACTCGGCGGAGGCGGAGCGCACGTTCCTGGTCGGCGGTGAAGTGCCCCGCCCGGGCACGGTCCTCGCGCAGAAGGACCTCGGCGCCACACTCCGGCAGATCGCCGAGGGCGGGGCCGACGCGTTCTATCGGGGACCGATCGCGCGAGCGATCGCCCGCGCGATGGAGGCCCAGCACGGCTGGATCACCGAGGCCGACCTCGCCGCGTACCGGCCGACGTGGGGCACGCCGCTCGCCGTCCCCTTCCGCGGCCACGAGGTCTGCGTGCCGCCGCCGCCGACGAACGCGCTCCAGTCCGTCCAGACGCTCCATCTCCTCGAGGGGTTCGATCTCAAGAGCATGGGGCACAACTCGGTCGAGTATCTCCACCACTTCATCGAGGCGGTGAAGGTCGCGTCCGCCGATCGCGTCGGCCTGGACGTGCTGCGCCCCGACGCTCCGATCGCCGGCTTGATCTCGCCCCGCTATGCGGCCCACCGGCGAACGCTCATCGACTCCCGGAAGGCCGGCGTCTCCGGCGGGGAACGCTGGAGCGCCGAGCGCCTGCCGGGCGAGATCCTCCCCGGGCATCCGGCCGATTTCGCGAGGGAGCACACCACGCACTTCGCGGTCGCCGACGGCGACGGCACGGTGGTCACGGTGACGCAGACGCTCGGGAGCCCGTTCGGGTCCGGTGTGATGGTCCCCGGCACCGGCATGCTGCTCAACAACCTCCTCATGTGGGCGGACGTCGACCCCGGCAGCCCCGCGGTCCTCCGGGGCGGCGCGCCCATGCAGACCCGCATGGCCCCGACCCAGGTCTTCCACGACGGGACGTTCCTGCTGTCGATCGGCACGCCGGGCTCGTACGGCATCCTCCAGACGACTCCGCAGATGCTCCTGAACGTGGTGGAGTTCGGCATGACCCCGCAGGAAGCGATCGAGGCGCCGCGCGTCCGCGCGTACCGGGACCGTCTGGTCGACGTCGAGGGCCGCATCCCGGTGACCGTGCGCGACGGCCTGGCGGCGCGCGGCCACCAGATCAACGTGATCGATGACTGGTCGTGGGTCGTGGGCGGCGGCCAGGGCATCCGGCGCGATCCGGAGTCGGGCGCCCTCCAGGGCGGCGCCGATCCGCGACGCGACGGGTACGCGCTGGCGATCTGACGCGCGGCCCGGGCGCTGCCGGATCACGCCGGCGGGGAGCGGTGGCGCCGTCTGGATGCGGCAAATCGGCGTGACAAGTCGGCGTGAGGCGAGGAACGACCTTCCTTCGGCTGAGCGTGGTCGTCACAGTCTGACCCCGAGGAGAGAGCGATGACGGTGGCAATCGGTGACATCAAGCGGATCCTGGTGGTCGGCGCCGGCCAGATGGGCGCCCAGATCGCGATGCAGTCGGCCCTCCACGGCTACGCGGTCACCCTCAACGACCTCTCGTCCGCCATTCTCGAGAAGGCCATGGCGGGAAACCGCGGCCACCTCGACCGCCGCGTCGCCAAGGGCCAGATGAGCCAGGCGGAGATGGACGCGGCGGTCGGACGGGTCCGGCTCGAGCCCGATCTGGACCGGGCGGCCCACGACGCCGACTTCGTCATCGAGGCGATCGTCGAGCGGCTCGAGCCGAAGAAGGAGTGCTTCGCGCGCCTGGACCGTGCCGCCCCGCGACACGCGATCCTGGCGACCAACTCGTCGACCCTCGGGAACTCGCTCCTTGCGCCGGCGACGACGCGCCCCGCCCAGTGCGTGAACATGCATTTCTTCTTCCCGCCGCTCGTCATGCGCCTGGTCGAGGTCGTGAAGGGCCAGTGGACGTCGGAGGCGACGCTCGACACGACCGCGGAGCTCGTGCGCCGCATCGGACGCGAGCCGGTCGTTCTCCGGAAGGAGCTCCCGGGCTTCCTCGTGAACCGCATCCTCCGCGCGCTCGGCAACGAGGCGTACTACCTCCTCGAACAGGGTGTGGCGCCCTTCTGGGAGATCGACAAGGCCGTGGAGCTCGGCCTCAACTTCCCGATGGGCCCGTTCCGGCTGGGCGACCTGTCCGGTCTCGATATCGGCTACAACGCGCGGCTCGAGACCTACGCCACGACCAAGGATCCCAAGGATCGGCCACCGGCCGAGCTCGAGAAGCGGGTCAAGCGGGGCGATCTCGGGCGAAAGACCGGCAAGGGCTTCTACGACTACACGCAGACGCCGCCGGGGCCGGTCCGCGACTGAGCGGCCGCGATCCGACATCCCTTCGTCCGCGAGCCTCCACCCTGTGGCCTGACATGAGCGCGGCAGGCGGAGCGGCCGGGCGGTGAGCCGCCTGGTGGTGCTCGGCACGGGCTTGATGGGTCCGGCGGTGGCCGCCGAGGCGATGGCCAGCGCGGAGGTCACCGAGGTCGGGCTCTGCGACCAGAGCCAGGCCCAGCTCGACCTCGCCATGGCCGAGCTCGCCCGCCGCCCGGGGGCCGCCAAGCTACGGCCGACGCGCGTCGACCTCGCCGACCGCGCGGCGGCAGTCGCGCTCCTCCAACGTCACGCGGTGGCCGTGGACGCCTTGCCCACGCGGGTGAGCCCGCTCGCGATCCATGCCGCGCTCGGGGCGGGCACACCGCTCGTCTCGCTCTCCGCTCGCGGAGTGGACACCGAGGCCGGGCTCTCGGAGGACGCCGCGCGCCAGCCGACCCTCGTGGTGCGGGGATGCGGGCTCGAGCCCGGGCTGACCGAGATCCTCGCCTGCCGCCTGGCGGAGCAGCTCGATCGGGTCGACGAGCTCCACATCCTGTGCGGCGGCGTCCCGGCGCGACCGGCGCCACCGCTCGGCTACAAGATCGTCTTCGGCGGCCGCGAGCTCCCGCTCCGCGAGGCGCCGGCCCTCGCGGTCGAGGCCGGCCGGGTCGTGACGGAGCCACGCTACTCGGGGGTCGAGCCCGTGACGTTCGCCGGCGTCGGCGAGCTCGAGGCCTGGCACGAGGGCTTCGCCGTCTCGCTGCTCGACGTCCCCGCGCTGCGCGGCCTGCGGATCGGCACGCAGAAGACCATCCGCTGGCCGGGATACGCGGCGAAGGTGACGCTGCTCCGCGAGCTCGGTCTCCTCGGGGAGACGCCCGTGACCGTCGACGGGACCGCGGTCGTGCCCAAGCGCTTCCTGGACGCCCTCCTTTATCCCCGCGTCCGGCTCGAGCCGGGCGAGCACGACCTCGCGCTGCTGCGCGTGGAGGTCGTCGGCGCGCGCGCCGGGCATCCGCGGCGGGCGCGAGTGGAGATGGTCGACCGCTGGGCCGACGGCTTCACGGCCATGGCTCGGACGACCGGCTTCACGGCCTCCGTGGTCGCGCGCCTGATCGCCTCCGGCGAGATTCGGGGCCGGGGGCTCCAGCGCCCGGAGGCGGTCGTGACCGGAGCGGCCGTCGACCGAGTGCTCCACGAGCTGACGGCCCACGGCCTCCGGATCACGTTCCAGGACGCACCCGGGGCCGCGGGCGAGCGGAGCGTCTCGCCCACGACCCCGGGCTCGGGCGCCTAGCGCGACGCGCCCGCCGTCGATCCTCCGAACCGCAGCCAGACGCGGCTGGCCACGGCCTTGTCGCCGTGCATCTGGTAGCCAACGGTCACCGCATCGCCGACCCGAAGATCCTTCGCGGTCAGGGGCCGCCCCAGGCGCTGGATCTGCGTCTGGGCGTCCATCGTGAACGCGCTCGGGCCGGTCCCCGGGCCCGCGGTCCCCTGCCCGAGATCGATCACGAGCCGGCTGTCGGCGACCGACTTCACGACGCCGCGCGCGATGCTGAGCGGGACGCGCGCGGGCGCCTGGACCGCCGCCGGGGCCGGCGACGGCTTCACCGCGCTGGACGCCGGAGCCTGAGCGAACGCGGCGGGCGCGAGCAGCGCCACGCCGACGAGCACCGGAACGAGACCACCCTGAACGAAGCGCATCGGACACCTCCATGTTGTGAGGGTTCACCGCTGCGCTTTCGTGCTGCGATCCACGTGCCAGCTCGCGGCTCGCCACCGACTCCACGTCCCCTGTCCGGAGCGAACGGAGGTGCGACTGATTCCGCGCGCACTTCGCCAGGTCGTGCGCTCAGCGATTCACTGTCACCCGCGGCTCACCCGGCTCGGACCGTCTCCTTGCGCGCACTCGATGTATTGCGCGATAGACGGCGACGAAGCGACCCCGTGCCAGCTCCGGGCTCCGCTGCTCGATCCTCGACTCGCCGGTCGAAGATCCGTGCCGGCCGTCCCGGCCACGGAACGTCGGCGGTCGCAATTCAGCCTATAATGCCGGCCAGTGGACTGCGCGTGACTCACGGAGAGTTGGCCCGAGGTTGACGTATGGCTCGGCTTCTCTCCACTAGGCAGGTCCGGCCGGCCACCGGATCCGCCCGTTCCCCCTCAACTCCGCCCCGTCCGGTCCGCGAGGCCCTGCAACGACCATCGGGCATGTGCGGCTGCCTTGCCCATGTCCCGATGCGCAATCGGCGTCACGTTGACGTCATCACACCCAGAGTGGAGGAAATCATGCGGAGAGTCATTGGGATCCTGGTCGCCATCCTGGTCGCGCTCGCCTGGGGCGCGGGCCCGGCGGCGGCCCAGCAAAAACCTAACATCATCATGATCATGGGCGATGACATCGGCTGGGCCAACATCGGCGTCTACAACCAGGGCATCATGTCGGGCCGGACGCCGAACCTCGACCAGCTGGCGTCGGAGGGGATGCGCTTCACTGACTACTACGCCGAGGCGAGCTGCACAGCGGGCCGGGCGAACTTCATCACCGGCGAGCTGCCAATCCGGACCGGCATGACCACGGTGGGCCAGGCCGGGTCACCGATCGGCCTCCCGGCTGAGGCGCCGACGATCGCGACGGCGTTGAAGGCGATGGGTTATGCAACCGGCCAGTTCGGCAAGAACCACCTGGGCGACCTGAACGAGTTCCTGCCCACGGTTCACGGCTTCGACGAGTTCTTCGGGTACCTCTATCACCTGGACGCGATGGAGGACCCGTGCCACGTGAACTACCCGCCGGACCTCAAGGAAGCGGTCGGTCCGCGGCACATGGTGCACAGCTGGGCGACAAACGTCGATGATTCCACGGTGCAGCCGCGCTGGGGTCCGATCGGAAAGCAGAAGATCGAGGATGCGGGGGAGCTCTGTCCGAAGCGCATGGAGACGGTGGACGACGAGATCCTCGACAACGCGCTGAAGTTCGTCGACCAGGCAAGGAAGGACGGCAAGCCGTTCTTCCTCTGGCTCAACCCGACCCGGATGCACGTCGTCACGCACCTGTCGCCGAAATATCAGGGGATGCGCAACTCCGACAATAACTGGTCCGAGCAGGAAGCCGGCATGGCGCAGATCGACGACATCGTCGGCTCGGTGATGAAGTACCTGAAGGACAACGGCATCGAGGGCGATACCATCATCGGCTTCACGACTGACAACGGGGCCGAGAACTTCACCTGGCCGGACGGCGGCCAGACGCCGTTTGCCGGCGGCAAGGGCACGGCGCTCGAAGGCGGCTTCCGTGTGCCGATGATCCTGCGCTGGCCGGGCAAGGTCCCGGCGGGAAAGGTCGAGAACGGCATCGTCTCCGGGATGGACTGGTTTCCGACGTTCCTCGCGGCCGCCGGCAATCCCAACATTGCCGAGGAACTCAAGCAGGGCAAGCAGCTCGGTGATCGCACCTTCAAGGTGCATCTGGACGGCTACAACCAGCTGGACTTGATCACCGGGAAGGGTCCGTCGACCCGCCACGAGATCTTCTACTTCACGGAGGGCACGCTCTCCGCCGTGCGGATCAACGACTTCAAGTATCGGTTCACCGATCAGCCCCAGGGCTGGCTCGGTGGCACGATCAAGGTGGACTGGCCAATCCTCACGAACATCCGCCTCGACCCGTTCGAGCGCACGGGCCTGCCCAATGGCGCCAACGGATCTCTGGCTTACTACAACTGGTTCGCGTACCAGTTCTGGCGGTTCCAGTTCGTCCAGCAGGAGGTCGCGAAGGTCGCTCAGACCGCGATCGAGTTCCCGCCGATGCAGAAGGGCGCGAGCTTCAATCTCGAGGCCGTGAAGGCACAGATCGAGAGGGCGATACAAGCGCACGCCGCGAAGTAGTTCCTCGTAGGGACTGCGCGCGGGCGGGTCTGCACAGGCCCCGCCCGCGCGCAGTTCGCGGGATCCGCACGGATGCCACCCTGAGGGCCAGGCACCCCTTCCCGACTAGCTCCCGATCTTGGCGAGCGCCTTGATGGCGGGCTGGTACCCGGGATAGAGGGCTACGCCAACCAGGCGGAGCGCGACCAGGCGAGTCCGGTAGACTGGCTCACTGGAGAATGTTGATGGCGCGGGACGCGACGATGAGAATCGTCGCGAGCGAGATCGTGCTCTGAACCATCATCAGTATCTTGGCGCGAGACGTCAGCGGGAGAGCATCGGTGGGACTGAATGCCGTCGCCGTCGAGTATCCCAGGAACAGATAGTCGACGTACGTGGGCTGCCAGCCGGGCAGCACGTCCTCGGGTACGCCCGCCTGCGGAAAGAGCCAGTCCGGCCTCCGGCCCAGATTGTTCGCGCGAGCATGCGGCCCGCCTCGATCGAGCTGCCAGTACAGCAACGAGAACGCGAGCACGTTGTCCACCCACACCCCAATGGATGAAGCCAAGAGTACGAGCCCGCTGACCTCGTTCGAGGCGTACACCATCTCCCCGATCAAGCGCACCAGCGTCATCAGGGTCGCAGCCTCGACGGCCACGAAAATGAGAAACGTCATCGTCCGCTCGACGCGCAGCCACGACGCCTTGCCCGAGGTCAGCGCGACGCCGGCCATGGGGACGAGGATCGCAATCGCGAGGGCGTAGGGAACCCAAGCCGGCAACACCCGGAGTCGGGGGTGCAGCGATTGGAGCAAGAAGACCACCCCGAGTATCGCGAGCGCAGGGGGCCACCGCGGCTCGATGCGCGTCGCCTGAGTTGGTGTGTTCATGCGCGCCGAGGATACCTCATTTGTGGTACCTACCTGTCTGTTGGTGAACCAGGGGCGCCTCATCCCGGGGCGCCCGTGGAATGGCGCGATACTGCCGGAGTGAGGTGAGAATGGTGATCGCCGTGGGCAGGCTGCATCAAATCCCCGCGACCATCGAAGGCGAGGTTGCCCGAATCGGAGGCATTCCGCACGACGTCGCGCAGCTGCCGCTCGTGGAGCATCTCTCGGAGGTCATACCGGCCGCTGACCTACTGCTCGGCGGTGGAATGCTGGTTCTCATCATGCTCGTGCACGCCACTGGCGTGCGCGCGGTGACCAATTACGTCGTGCGTCGCTCGAAGGTGCTCCTGGCGCGGCCGAGTCGATGGCGCGTCGACGCGCTCATGAGCCTCACCGTCTTCATGCTGCTCGGCCTGCATCTGCTCGAGATTTTTGGGTGGGCGGCCACGCTCGTGTACTCCGGCCTCGTTCCAGACTGGCACGCGGCCGGATTCTTCGCCGGAAACACCTACACGACCCTGGGCTACGGAGCTTTCATCCTGCCCGACGGCTGGAAAATGCTGGCGCCGATCATGGCGATCTCCGGGCTGTTTGCGTTTGGCTGGTCGACCAGCGTGCTCGTTGACCTGATGGTTCGTTGCCAGAGCATCAAGGTCGCCGCTTCACAGGAGTGAGCCTCCAAGAACCGAGTGGCGGCCTCTCCGTGTTCGCGACACCGAGCATCCCCTTGGCGGCGGGAAGTGATACCCGGGCTCCGCCAAGGCGGTGGGAACGAGTCTCGTCCCCGGCGACGCGCCAAGCGGTCGTTCGCTGAATAGTTCTACGGATCACCTCAGGGCTCTTCCGCATTGTGCGTCGGTCGCGCCGCCTAGAGTCGCCGCATGGCTCGACCCCAGGTCCGGCTGGCCGAGGATCACCCCGGCGTCGCGGAACAGCGACGTCGCCTGCTGGAGGCCGAATTCGAGGTGGCCGGCACCGTCGGGGATCTGAAGGCGCTCCTATCGGGGGAGGGAGGAGATCCACCCCGATGTGGTCGTCACCTGATGGGCCGCGTGGGGTCACCGCGACGGTGGCACTCCAAGCGCGGCGGCCGGGCACGCGGTCGTGCTCGTGGCGGTGTAGGATGAGAGCGAATTGGCGGAGTGCGGCTACGCGGCCGGCGCGCTCGCCGGCATCCTGAAGCTCACGGCTTCCAACGAACTGGTGCCGGCGGTCCGCTCGACGATCCGAGGTGAGCGACACATGTCCTCGCGGCTCCGGGACCCGCCCGTCTGAACCCTGTTCTGAATCAGCCGCCGCGTCACATCGCAACCGTCACACGCACAGTGGAGGACATCATGCGGAAAGTCACAGGGATCCTGGTCGCCATCCTGGTCGCGCTCGCCTGGAGCGCGGGCCCGGCGGCGGCCCAGCAAAAGCCCAACATCGTCGTCATCATGGGCGATGACATCGGTATGTGGAACATCGGCGCGTACCATCGAGGGCTGATGGCCGGTCGGACGCCGAACCTCGACAAGCTAGCCAAGGAAGGCATGTTGTTCACCGACTACTACGCCGAGGCAAGCTGCACGGCGGGTCGCGCGAACTTCATCACCGGGCAGCTCCCGATCCGCACCGGCCTGACCACGGTCGGCCAGGCGGGCGCGTCGGTCGGCCTGCCCGCCGAGGCGGTGACCATCGCCACGATCCTGAAAGACATGGGCTATGCCACCGGCCAGTTCGGCAAGAATCACCTGGGCGACAAGAACGAGTTCCTGCCGACCGTCCATGGGTTCGACGAGTTCTTCGGCTACCTGTATCACCTGGACGCGATGGAAGACCCGGCGCATCCCAACTATCCGCAGAACTTGCTGAATGTCGTCGGCCCGCGCAACATGGTCCATTCCTGGGCGACCGACACGGACGACCCCACCGAGATGCCGCGCTGGGGGAAGGTCGGCAAGCAGAAGATCGAGGACGCCGGCCCCCTCTATCCCAAGCGGATGGAGACGGTGGACGACGAGATCCGCGACCTCGCCATCAAGTTCATGGACAAGGCCAAGCAAGACGGGAAGCCGTTCTTCGTCTGGCTCAATCCGACGCGCATGCACATCGTCACGCACCTCTCGCCGAAGTACGAAGCAATGCGCAACGCGGAGAATGGCTGGTCGGAAGAGGAAGCCGGCATGGCCCAGCTCGATGACGACGTCGGGTTGGTGATGAACAAGCTCAAGGACATGGGCGTGGACGACAACACCATTGTCGTCTTCACGACCGACAATGGCACCGAGGTGTTCACTTGGCCGGACGGCGGCCAGACGCCGTTCGCCCAGAGCAAGGGGACGGTCCTGGAAGGCGGATTCCGCGTCCCGGCGCTCCTGCGCTGGCCCGGCCATGTGCCCCCGGACTCGGTGCAGAACGGCATCTTCTCCGGCATGGACTGGCTGCCCACCTTCGTCGCCGCGGCCGGCAATCCGAACATCACCGACGAGTTGCTGAAGGGCAAGCAGATCGGCGGCCAGACCTACCGGAACCATCTGGACGGCTATAACCAGATGGCCGCCATCACCGGGCAAGGGCCGTCCGCGCGTCACGAGATCTTCTACCTCGGCGAGAGCACGGTCGGCGCGGTGCGGATTGACGACTACAAGTTCCGCTTCATCGACCAGCCCGAAGGCTGGGTCGGCCAGAAGACCCATCCCGACGTGCCGTATATCACCAACCTGCGCCTCGATCCGTTCGAGCGGACGGGCTGGCCCGGCAACGGGACGAAAGACGGCGCCCAGCAATACTTCGACTGGTTCAAGTATCAGTTCTGGCGCTTCGTGTTCGTCCAGCAAGTGATGGGCAAGGCGATCCAGACCTTCCTCGATTACCCGCCGATGCAGCGAGGCGCGAGCTTCAACCTCGACGCCATCAAAGCAGAGATGAGTAAACGGATGGAAGAAGCGGAGAAGGCGAGCAAAGGCCCGAGCCAGTAACGGAAGCGACCTTCATGGCGGGCGGCCCAGCGTGGGCCGCCCGCCAGCACAACGTTCCGACAGGCATCATGAGCAAGGCAAAGCCAAGGTCGCAGCAGGCTCGACGGGAACCGCGCGCGACGCCGCGCGCGCGCCGTACGCTCTTCATCGGACTCGCGGTCGTCCTGGTCGTGGGGATCGCGGTCACCGTCATGCTCCTGCGCGGAGCCAGCGGGGGCTTTGACCAGCTGAATGGCCGATGGCTCCGGCCCGACGGCGGCTACGTGCTGGAGATCCGGTCCGTCGATGCCAGCGGCAAGATCGACGCGGCATACTTCAACCCCAGGCCCATCACCATCGCCAAGGCGGAAGCCACACGCGACGGATCCACGGTGAAGGTCTTCGTCGAGCTGCGGGCGCCCAACTACCCCGGCAGCACCTACACGCTCACCTATGATCAGGAGCAGGACCAGCTCAAGGGGATCTATTTTCAAGCGGTGCAGCAGCAGAGCTTTGACGTGAATTTCGTGAGGATGAGGTAAGGAGTGTCGGAGGCCGACTGGCGGCAGTGGTGCTGACCCGACAGCTCCGGCGCCGCGTCTCCTGCGGGCGCTCCCTGCTGGGTGCGCGAGTCGCCTTCCGGAGGCTGCTCATCCTGATGGTGCTCGCCGCGCTGGCCTGGGACGGCTGTACGGCCGCGAGCCTGGGGAACGCGCCGCTGGCACACTGGGAGCCGGCGGCACCGGCTCCAGACACCGCCCCGG
>CAYXBJ010000008.1:0-51886 GCA_964463175.1 uncultured bacterium | reverse complement strand
GGTTGGCGCCGCGGGCATCAGCAGGAGCCCGGCCAGAAGCGTTACCGCGCCCGCCCCCCGCCAGGCCTGGCGGCGGTCGTCACGAGTCCGACCACGACTTGTACTCCACGAGCTCCTCGACGTATCCACCGAGATAGTCCTCCAGCCGGACGAAGTAGCGAATCCGAGGGCTGTACCAGTAGGACACGAGCCGGCGGGTCCCGCTCCAGCGCTCGACGCGCAGCACGTAGAAGCGTCCCGTCACGGTGTCGATCGCCTCGATCCCTTCCGCGACCTTCCAGGTATTGTTGTACCGGCCGTCGTTCCGGCCGTCGGTGTACTGGAAGTCCTGGCTCCACGTCGTCCCGAGCTTGAGCGGCCACATGAAGAACGACGCCGGCGGCTCGTAGCGCGCCGTCGTCCCGTCGGCGAATGTCTCCTGGACCAAGTGAAAGTCGGTCGTCCACTGCCGGGTGACCTCGGTGGCAAGCCCCTGGACCTTCACCGTGTAGGTGTCCGTGGTCGCGGCGACGACCTGGTGCGTCACCACCACGCTCGTGCCGCCGAGGGCCGTCCGCTTGAACGACCAGCGATCGCCGACGCGCCACTCGGGCCGTGGTAGCGCCTCGGTCTCCTTCTCGGCGTCGGTCTTGTGGATGTCGAGGGGGCAGCCCCCTGCCAGCAGCGCCATCAGCAGCGCCGCACTGAGTCCGACCGTCATTCTCACGCGGCCTCCGTGTCTCCGATTCACTTTTCGGTCTCGATCAGGCCCTTGGTGACCCAGCGCTGCATCAGGACGACGATGGCCACCGGCGGGAGCAGGGCGAGCGTCACGGTCGCCATCACCAGGTTCCACTCGGCCGCCGCGTCCCCGCTCGGCACCACCCGCTTGATGGCCATGACGACCGTCAGCATGGACTCGTCGGTCGTGACCATGAGCGGCCAGAGGTACTGGTTCCAGCCGAAGATGAACAGGATCACGAACAGGGCGGCGATGTTGGTCCGGGACAGGGGCGCCAGGATCGACCAGAAGAACCGGAGCGCGCCGGCGCCGTCGATCCGGGCCGCCTCCGTCAGCTCCTCGGGCACTGTCAGGAAGAACTGGCGGAAGAGGAACGTCGCGGTCGCCGACGCGATCAGGGGCACGCTGAGTCCCGCATAGGTGTTCAGCAGGCCGAGATCGGCGACGACCTTGAAGGTTGGCATGATGCGCACCTCGACCGGCAGCATGAGCGTGAGGAAGATCGTCCAGAAGCAGGCCATCCGGAACGGGAACCGGAAGTAGACGATCGCGTACGCCGAGAGGATGGAGATGGCGATCTTGCCGACGGCCACCGCCACGGCCATCACCAGGCTGTTGACCAGCATCCGGAGGACCGGGGCGCTCCCGGCGCCGCGTCCGCCCGCGCTCAGGACCCGCGCGTAGTTCTCGATCACGTGGGTCCCGAACCAGAGCGGGAAGTGCCCGAGCAGGTCCTGGGCGCTGTGGGTCGAGGCCACCAGCGTGACGTAGAGCGGGAAGCCGACGACCAGGGGGCCCGCGCCGAGCACCGCGTGCGTCGTGAAGGTCCAGAGCGGCCGCCGCTCGACCATCAGTAGACGACCCGCCGCTCGATGTACCGGAACTGGATCACGGTGAGCCCGATGACGATGGCCATCAGCACCGCCGACTGCGCGGCAGAGCCGCCGAAGTCGAGCCCGATGAACCCGTCGTTGAACACCCGGTAGACCAGGGTCTCCGTGGCCTTCGCCGGGCCGCCGCTGGTGACCGCGTGGATGATCCCGAACGTGTCGAAAAAGGCGTAGACGAGGTTCACCACGACCAGGAAGAAGGTCGTCGGCGAGAGCAACGGAAAGACGATCCGCCAGAAGCGCCGGCCGGGCCCGGCGCCGTCGATCGCCGCGGCCTCGATGACCGCCTTCGGGATCGCCTGCAGGCCGGCCAGGAAGAAGAGGAAGTTGTAGCTGATCTGCTTCCAGGCCGCCGCCAGGATCACCAGCACGAGCGCCTGGGCGCCGTTGAGCTGGTGGTTCCACGTGTATCCGAGGCGGCGCAGGCCGTGCGCCACGACCCCGACCGTCGGGTCGAACATGAAGAGCCAGAGGACGCCGGCCACCACGGGCGCGATCGCGTACGGCGTCATGAGGAGCGTCCGGTACCCGGCGGCGCCCCGGACGACGCGATCGGCCATGACCGCGAACAGGAGGCCGGTGCCGAGCGCGAGGCCCGCGGTCGCGCTGCTGAAGATCACGGTGACCCGGAAGGCGTTCAGGTAGTAGGGATCGGCGAACAGACGCGCGAAGTTCTCGAGCCATACGAACTGCGTCGACAGTCCGAACGCGTCCTGGAGCAGCACCGACTGGACCAGCATCTGACCGGCCGGCCAGATGAAGAAGACCAGGGTGATGATCATCTGCGGGGCTACCAGGACGTACGGCAGCACCCGGTTCCGGAAGACGACGCGCTTGTGCACGGCGCTCGCGGGCCGGGCCGCCCGCGCGAGGCGGGCGGGCCCCGGTGCCCGCTCAGGCGAGAGCTATTTGTTCGTGCGCTCGAACTGTCGAAGGAGGTCGTTCCCGCGCTTCACGATCGCGTCCAGTCCCTCCTTGGCCGTCTTCTTGCCTGCCCAGACCGCTTCCAGCTCCTCGTCCATCACGTCGCGGATCTGGACGTAGTTCCCGAGCCGCAGACCCTTGGAGTTCTCGGTCGGCGGCTTGTTGTTCATCTGGCGGATGGCGGTGTCGGTCCCCGGGTTCTTCTCGTAGAAGCCCTGCTTCTTCGTCAGCTCGTAGGCGGCCAGGGTGATCGGGAGGTAGCCGGTCCGCTGGTGCGAGGCCGCCTGGACCTCCGGCGACGACAGGTACGTGAAGAACCGCGCGACGCCCTTGTACTCCTCCGGCTTGTGCCCGGAGAGCACCCAGAGGGTGGCCCCGCCGATGATCGAGTTCTGCGGCGCGCCCGCCACGTCCGGCCAGTACGGCATCATGCCGATGCCGAACTCGAACTTGCCCTGGGTGGCCTTCACGAAGCCGGCGTAGGACGCCGACGAGCCCAGGAACATCCCGCACTCCCCGGTGGCGAACTTGGGGTTCGCGTCGCCCTTGCGTCCGCCGTAGTCGAAGAGCTTCGTCTTCTGCCACTGGGCCAGCTGATCGATCAGGCGCAGGTGGAGCGGCGTGTTCAGCTGGAGCTCGGTGTCGAACCCGGCGAACCCGTTCTGCTTGGTCGAGATCGGCACGTTGTGCCACGCCGAGTAGTTCTCCAGGAACACCCACTGCTGCCACTGGGTCGAGAAGCCGCAGGGGTAGCCCGCCGCCTGGATCTTCTTCCCGTACTCGCCCATCTCGGGCCAGGTGCGGGTCGGCTTGTTCGGATCCAGTCCGGCCTTCTTGAGGGCGTCCTTGTTGTAGTAGAGGACCACCGTCGAGCTGTTGAGGGGGAACGACAGCATGCGCCCGTCCGGCGTCGTGTAGTAGCCGGTCACCGCCGGCAGGTAGACCTTGGGGTCGAACTTCTCGCCCGCGTCCGCCATCAGTTCGTACACCGGCTTGATCGCGCCCTTGGCGGCCATCATCGTGGCGGTCCCCACCTCGAAGACCTGGACGATCTGCGGCTGCTGCTTGGCGCGGAACGCGGCGATCGCGCCGGTCATGACCTCGGTGTAGTTACCCTTGTAGATGGCGTTGACGTGATACTCGGACTGGGACTTGTTGAAGCCGTCCGCCAGGTCCTTGACCCATTCCTCGAGCGCGCCGTCCATGGCGTGCCACCACTGGATCTCGACCACGGCCTCGGCCCGGCCGGCGCTCGCGCCGACGGCGAGCACGACCGCGACGAGTGCGACGAGCGGGGACATCCAGCGTCCTGATCGCCTCATGGTCTGCGCCCTCCCGCCTTGCTGGGGCTCCTTCGGAGGTGTCGTGTCCCGATCTCGGCGCCCATCATACCCGGGTTCCGTGACGCCCGCGCGACGCCGGCCCATCACTCGCTCCGGAAGCGGAGTCCCTGACGAACCGCGCTGTCGTAGGCGTCGAGCTCCGCCTCGATGCGCCGGGGGCTCCAGCCGAGCAGCGCGCCCATCCGCTGGGCGATGACCGGCGCGCAGTCCAGGCCGAGACACGGCCCGGTCCCGAGGCCGGTCCGGCGGAGCAGCACGTCCTGGAGGGAGACCGCGAGCTCGCTCTCGACGGCCCAGTGGAGCTGGGCGAGGATCTCCGGCGCGTTCTTGCAGAGCCGCTCGGTGCCGCCGGGGAGCCGCCGCGCCGCGTCGAGGACCGCCCCCGCCCGGCGCCCGTACGTCGCCACGAGCATCTCGACCTGCTCGAGCTCGAGGCCCGAGCTCCGCACCGCCTCGGTCACGTCGAGCATCGCCCGCACCTCGAGCGCGCCGACCTCGTCGTCCTGCCCGTGGAGGGTGATCCGCGCGGTGTCGGAGGGGCCGCCGCGACCCAGCAGCCGGACGACCCGCCGGCCGACCTCCTCCGCCAGGCTCCGGAAGCAGGTGAGCTTGGTGCCGGTGACGGAGAGGAAGCGCCCGCCGGGTCCCTCGGGGACGACCCGATGCTGGCGCGACACGGCGGAGGCACGGGTGCCGCTGGATCCGTCGAAGGTGAGCGGTCGCACGCCGGCGTACGTGTACGCGATGTTGTCCTCGGTGATCCGCGGGTCGGTGAGGAGCCGCCGGGCGGCGTCGAGGAGGTAGCGGACGTCGGCCCGCGTCGCCCAGACCCGGTCCGGGCTGTCCGTGTAGTCGGTGTCGGTGGTGCCGATGAGCGAGAACTCCCGCCACGGGATGACGAAGACGAGACGGTCGTCGGCCGTCGCGAGGTAGATCGCGCGCTCGGTGAGCCGCGGGAGGAGCAGGTGCGCGCCCTTGGTGGTCCGGACGATGCGCTCCCCGCGGTCCTCGACGCTCGCCCGCGCGCGCACCCGGTCGACCCAGGGGCCGGCGGCGTTGACCAGCACGCGTCCCTGCAGCTCCACCACCTCGCCGCCGACCAGATCGCGGACGCGCGCCGACCAGCCGCCGTCGGGGCGCGGCCGGAACTCCTCCGCCTGGGCGTAGTTCAGCGCGTGCGCGCCCGCGCGGCGGGCCGAGAGCACGTTCTCGAGGCACAGACGCTCCGGCGAGAGGAGGAGGTCGTCGAAGTAGTACCCAGCGCCGAGCAGGTCCTCCGGCCGGAGACTGGGCTCGAGCGCGAGCGCGCGGGCGGCGTCGATCGCGCCATAGCGCGGCGTGCGCTTGCCCGGCGTGAGGAGGTCGTAGAGCCGGAGCCCCAGGCGCACCTTGACCAGGCTCCGCGGTCCGCCCCGGTAGACCGGCATCAGGAACGGGAGCGGATGGATGAGGTGAGACGCCAGCTTCGACAGGGTCTCCCGCTCGCGAAGGGACTCGCGCACCAGGCGGAAGTCGAAGAGCTCGAGGTACCGGAGGCCGCCGTGGATCAGCTTCGACGAGCGGGACGTCGTCCCGGCGGCGAAGTCGACCTTCTCGACCAGCACGCACGAGAGTCCGCGCTGGGCGAGGTCACGCGCCACGCCCGCGCCGGCCATGCCGCCCCCGACGATGATCGCGTCGAAGATATCCCCGTCCAGGCCGGCCAGCCGGTTCACGGGCCCGCCGCGGGAGGACGCGCCGGCGTCGGCCGCGTGCTCGCTCACCGCGCGCCCCGCCCCGAGACGGCGGCCTCGGTCAGGAGCTCGTCCAGCGTGGCGACGACGTGGGTCGGCTGCCAGCGGGCGATCGCGGGATCGCCCGGGCGCGTGACCCCCGTGAGGACCAGGATCGTGCCGAGCCCGGCGGCCCGGCCCATCGCGATGTCGGTCTCCAGCCGATCGCCCACGACGGCGCAGTCGCCGGCGAGGAGTCCCAGCTGATCCAGCGCCGTCTGGAGCGTGATCGGCGACGGCTTGCCGACGATCGGATCCACGCGTCGTCCCGTCACGCCCTCCACCGCCCCGATCATGCCCGCGGCGTCCGGGATCTCGCCGCCCTCGACGGGGCACGTACGGTCGGGATTGGTGCCCACGAGCCGCGCGCCGTGTCGGGTGACCGCCTGGAGCGCCACGTCGAGCTTCCGATAGTCGAACGTCCGGTCGAAGGCCACCACGACGTAGTCTACCCTGGCGTCGTCGACGGGCGCGAGACCCGCCGCCTCGAGCTCCGCGACGAGCGGCGCCTCGCCGATCACGAAGCAGCGCGCGCCCGGCGCCTCCCGGGCGAGATGCTGCGCCAGGACGTACGAGGAGTTGATCACCTCGTCGATGCCCGCCGGAATGCCGAGCCGCGTGAGCTTGGCCGCGTAGTCGGCGCGGCTCTGGATCGGCTTGTTGGAAAGGAAGCCCACGCGACGCCCTGCGGCGCGGAGAGCCGCGATGACCTCGCGCGCGCCGGGTAGAAGCCGCTCGCCGAGGTACACCGTGCCGTCCAGATCGAAGATGAAGCCGCGATAGGGAAAGCGCGGCGAGATCACGGCCCACTCTAGGCGGCGCCCGCGAGGGGTGTCAAGGCAACGGACGGTCCGCCGGGCGCAGGTGTACGCACGTACACCCGGGCGCGGGGGCACCCGGCGGCTCAGGCGCGGGGCGAGACGACCGCGACGGCCTCGATCTCGACGAGGAGGCCCGGGAGGGCGAGCCGGCTCACCTCGACCAGCGTGCTCGCCGGCCGGTTCGCGCCGAAGTACGCCTGGCGCACCTCGTTCACCCGCGGGCGATCGTCGACGTTGGCCAGGAAGACCGTGACCTTGACGACATCGTCCAGCGTCGCGCCGCCGGCGGCCAGGACCCACCGGATGTTGTCTAGCACCTGGCGGGTCTGGGCGACCACGTCGCCCGGACCGACCAGCCGACCCTCGCCGTCGAGCGCCACCTGGCCGGAGACGTAGACGGTGTCCCCGACCTTCACCCCGTTCGCGTAGTGGCTGATCGGGGCCGGCAGCCCGGGCGGATTGAGCAGGATGTGCCCGGCCATCGCGCGGCGCCTACGGGAAGAGCGGCGCGACCGCGCGCTGCGCCATCGCGAGGACGGGACCGGGCCAGAGCCCGAGCTGGAGCGTGACCCACGCCGACACCAGGAGGGCGATCGACGCCGCGGGCGTGACGAGCGCCGTGGTGGGCGCCCCTTCGGGCTCGCGCATGTACATGTAGACGATGAGGCGGAGGTAGTAGTACGCCGCCACCACCGAGTTCAGGACCGCGATGACGGCGAGCCCCACGAGCCCGCGCTGGATCGCCGCGCTGAACAGGTAGAACTTCCCGACGAAGCCCGCGGTCGGTGGCATCCCGATGAGCGCCAGCAAGAACACCGTGAGCCCGAGCGCCAGCACCGGGTGCCGCCCGGCGAGGCCGCCGTACGCGGCGAGGTCGACGGCTTCCTCCCCCTCGCGCTCCAGCAAGAGGACGGTCCCGAAGGCGCCGACCGAGGCAACGGCGTAGACCCCGAGGTAGAAGAGCACCGCGGGCGCCCCGGGGCCGAGACCGGCCGCCAGCCCCACCAGCATGTAGCCGACGTGGGCGATCGAGGAGTACGCGAGCAGGCGCTTGACGTTCGACTGGGCGAGCGCCACCACGTTGCCGACCGTCATCGTGAGGGCCGCGAGGAGCCAGAGCGCCGTCATCCAGTCCCCCTGCATCGGGCGCATGGCAACCAGGACGCGCAGGAGCGCGCCGAAGGCCGCGGCCTTCGAGCCGGTGGCGATGAAGGCGGACACCGTGGTCGGCGCCCCCTGGTAGACGTCGGGCGCCCACTGGTGGAAGGGCACCGCCGAGGTCTTGAACCCGAAGCCGACCAGGAGCAGCGCGAGGCCGGCCAGGACCATCGGGTCCCGTGGCGCGCCCGGAACGGCCAGCGCGGCGCCGAGGTTGGCGAGGTTGGTCGTGCCCGTCGCGCCGTAGAGCAGCGCGATCCCGTAGAGGAAGAACCCGCTCGCGAAGGCGCCGAGGAGGAAGTACTTGAGCGCGGCCTCGTTTCCCTCCAGGTGGGTCCGGAACGTGCCGGCGAGCACGTACAGGGACAGCGACATGAGCTCGAGCGCCAGGAAGATGACGAGGAGGTCCGTCCCGGCGGCCATCAGCATCATGCCGACCGTGGCGAAGAGGATCAGCGCGTAGTACTCGCCGGGCTGCACGCCGAGGCGCGGGAGATACCCGACCGAGAGGAGCAGCACCAGGACGGCCGCCCCGCCGATGACCAGATTGAGGAAGAGCGCGAAGCTGTCCAGGATGAGCATCGACTGGAACGTCGCGGCGGGCCTCCCCCAGCCGAGGAGCGACACCGCCACCGCGCCGGCCACGCCGAGCGTGGCGACGACGGCGAGCACCCCCGGGCGCGCTCCGCGCGGACTCGCGTCGAGGAGCAGACAGGCGAAGCACGCCACGAGCACGATCAGGACGGGGTAGAGCGCCGGCCACTCGAGCGTCGGCAGACCTGCGCTCACCGGATCACCCTCGTCGAACGGCCTTGGGTGGACGACCTTCGGCCTGTGGGGGCCCGTGGGGTCATCGCGGCGCCGTCTCCCCGGGGGCGTGCCACGCCATCGCCGCGGGCGCCCGCCGATCGCGCACGACCTGCAGGAGGTCGGCCACCGCCGTCTCGGTCACGGCGGTGAAGGGCTTCGGGTAGACCCCGATCCACACGATCAGGAGAAGGATCGGGACGAGCGTCCAGATCTCTCGCGCGTTGAGATCGGTCAGCTGGCGATTCTCCGCGTGGCGCAGCTCACCGAAGATCACTCGCTGGTACATCCACAGGAGGTACACCGCCGCGAAGACGATCCCGGTGGTCCCCAGAACCGCCGCCGGGACGCTCCACTGGAAGGCGCCCACCAGGATGAGGAACTCGCCCACGAAGCCGTTGAGCCCGGGGAGCCCGATCGACGAGAAGGTCACGACCAGGAGGATCACCGAGAACACCGGCACGACCGCCCAGAGGCCGCCGAAGTCGGCGATCAGGCGCGAGTGGCGGCGCTCGTAGATCATGCCGATCAGGAGGAAGAGGGCGCCCGTGGACAGGCCGTGGTTGACCATCTGGAGAATGCCGCCCACGAGCCCCTGCGGCGTGAGCGTGAAGAGCCCGAGCATCACGAACCCGAGGTGGCTCACCGACGAGTAGGCGATCAGCTTCTTCATGTCGGGCTGCACGGTCGACACCCACGCGCCGTAGAGGATCCCGATCAGGGCGAGCGCGCCGATCACCGGGGCCAGCCGCACCGCCGCGTCGGGAAAGAGCGGGAGACCGAACCGGAGGAAGCCGTAGGTGCCCATCTTCAGAAGCACGCCGGCCAGGATCACGCTGCCGGCGGTGGGAGCCTCCACGTGCGCGTCGGGCAGCCACGTGTGGAACGGGACCATCGGCACCTTGATCGCGAACGCCAGCGCGAAGGCGAGGAAGAGCCACGTCTGGAGCCGGGGAGCCATCCGGAGCTGCATGACGGCCCCGTAGTCGAACGACGCGCTGCCGCTCGGCTGCAGGTAGTAGAGGGCCAGGATCGCCAGCAGCATGAGCGCCGAGCCCGCCATCGTGTAGAGGATGAACTTCACCGACGCGTACACGCGCCGGGGCCCGCCCCAGACCCCGATGATGAGGTACATCGGGATCAGCATCGCCTCCCAGAAGACGAAGAACAGGAACAGATCGAGCGCCACGAAGACGCCGATCATCGCCGTCTCGAGGAGGCACATCGCGATCAGGAACTCCTTCACGCGGGTCGTCACCTGCGACCATGCGGACAGGAGGCAGAGCGGCGTGAGGAAGGCGGTCAGGAGCACCAGGAGGAGGCTGATGCCGTCGACACCCAGGTGGTAGCTGATGCCGGCGGCGGGAATCCACGCGCGCTCCTCGGTGAACTGCATGCCCGCCCGGCCGCGGTCGAAGCCGACCCACAGGAGGAGCGAGACGGCGAAGGTGACCGTGGTCACCGCGAGCGCCACCAGGCGCAGGCGGCGCGCGTCGCGGCGGTCGAGGAGGAGAAGCGCGGCTGCCCCCAGGGTCGGCAGCCAGACGAGCGCGCTCAGCAGCACGGCGTCCCCGTCACCGGGGCCAGAGGAACCAGCCGAGGAGGGCCACGACGCCAGCCAGCATCGACAGCGCGTAGTTCATCACGAAGCCGGTCTGGTACCGCCGCAACCGCCCGGCGGCCCGCTCGACCACGGTCGCGACGCCGTTGACTGCGCCGTCGATGACGCCGGCGTCGATCGTCTCGGCGCACCACCGCGAGACGACGTAGAGCGGCTGGACGATCACCCGGTCGTAGAGCTCGTCGACGTAGTACTTGTTCAGGAAGAGCCGGTGGACCGCGTTCTGCGGGACGCCGATCTTGCCGAGGTCGGCCCGGCCGCGGATGTACATCGTCCAGGCCACCGCGATGCCGCCGAGCGCGGCGGCGACCGACACGGCCATGAGGATCCAGGCGGGCCCGTGATGGCCGGCCTCCGCCTCGTGGCCGCCGGCCAGGACGGGCGCCAGGAAGCGGCCGATCGCCGACCCGTGCTCGCCAGGCAGGCCCCAGACGCCCGCGCCCGCCGCGAGCACCGCGAGCAGGGCGAGCGGCACGGTCATCACCGGCGGGGACTCGTGGACGTGATGCGCCACCTCGTGATCGACCCGCGAGGATCCGAGGAACGTGAGGAAGAGCAGGCGCCACATGTAGAACGCGGTCAGCGCCGAGCCGATCAAGCCGAGGACGAAGATCGCGGGCTTCCCGGCGAAGAACGCGCCGGCGAGGATCTCGTCCTTCGAGAAGAACCCCGAGAACGGCGGGAGGCCCGAGATCGCGACGGTGGCGATGAGCATCGTGTACCAGGTGGCCGGCAGCTTCCGGGCGAGGCCGCCCATCTTCCGGAGGTCCTGCTCGCCGGACAGCGCGTGGATGACCGAGCCCGCCCCGAGGAACAGCAGGGCCTTGAAGAACGCATGCGTCACCAGGTGATAGACGCCGGCCGCGTAGGCGCCGACGCCGACCCCGATGAACATGTAGCCCAGCTGGCTCACGGTCGAGTACGCGAGCACGCGCTTGATGTCGGTCTGAACGAGGCCGATCGTCGCCGCGAAGACCGCGGTGAGCACCCCGACCCACGCCACGACGTCGAGGGCCACGCCCGAGCGCTCGAACAGCGCGTGGGCGCGGGCGACGAGGTAGACGCCCGCGGTGACCATGGTCGCCGCGTGGATCAGCGCCGAAACCGGGGTCGGGCCTTCCATGGCATCCGGCAGCCACACGTGGAGCGGCAGCTGCGCGGACTTCCCGCACGCCCCGAGGAACAGGAGCAGGCTGATCGCGGTCGCCGTCCCGATGGCCAGGGTCGGCGCCTTCGCGAACACCTCGCCGTACTCGAGCGTCCCGAGCGTGGTCCAGAGCAGCATGATCCCGAGGGCGAAGCCGCAATCGCCCACGCGGTTCACGATGAAGGCCTTCTTGCCTGCGTTCGCCGCCGACTCCCGCGTGTACCAGAACCCGATCAGGAGGTAGCTGCAGAGCCCGACCGCCTCCCAGAAGACGTAGAGGAGGAGGAAGTTCCCGGCGAGCACCAGCATGACCATCGAGAAGACGAAGAGGTTCAGGTAGGTGAAGAAGCGCGGGTAGTCCGGGTCCTCGTGCATGTAGCCGATCGAGTAGACGTGGATCAGGAACCCGACCCCGGTCACGACCAGCAGCATCACCGCCGAGAGCTGGTCGAGCTGGAGCGTCACGGGGGCGCGGAAGGTGCCGGCGACGATCCAGTCGAAGAGCGGACCGGTGAAGGTCTCCCCTCCCCGCCAGACCCGGACGAATGCCAGGAGCGCGATCACGAAGGCGAGGCCGATCGCGGGGACCGCGACCCAGTGGGCCCGGCGGCCGAGGCGGCGGCCGAAGGCGAGGTTGACGAGGGCGCCCGCGAGGGGCAGCGCGGGGATCGGCCAGACGAGGTGGATCATCCGTGTGCGGCCATCGGGTGCGGACATGGCGCGGCCCGGGGCACGCCCCGGGCCGTCGCAATGAGCGACATTACCCTAGCGGACCCCCCGAGGGGTGTCAAGGCGCGCGCCCCCCCGACGCGCACTAGCTCGACGGCCCGGTCACGACCCGGCCGACGGCCATGCCGAGCCAGCAGAGGGCGAGGCAGAGCCCGGTCGTGACCACCACGTTGGTCCAGGCCTTGCCCCACTCCGCGAGCGTCATGAGCCGCACCGTCTCGTAGGTGAACGCGGAGTAGGTGGTCATCCCGCCCATCACCCCGACCACCAGGAACAGCCGCACCGATTCCGGGATCAGACTGGCCGCGACCTGCTGGATGAGCCCGATGCAGAATGCGCCAGCCAGGTTCACGGTCAGAGTGCCGTACGGGAACCCCGCGCCCAGCCACTGGATGGCCCAGAGGCCCGTGAGATACCGGATCCCGGTCCCCAGGGCCCCGCCGACGCAGATCCAGACGAATCGGCTCATGCGATTCCCCCGGCCCGGCCCGGCTCAGCCACCCGCCGTGAGCCCGAGCTGACGAAGCTTCTTGCGCAGCGTGTTGCGGTTGATCCCAAGGAGTGCCGCGGCCCGCAGCTGATTGCCACCGGTCTCGCGCAGCACCGCGCGAAGGAGCGGCCGCTCGACCAGCCCGATCAGGAGGTCGTAGAGGTTCGCGGACTCGCGCCGGCCGAGCCCGTGCACGCACTCTGCCAGCTTCTGCTCGACCAGCTGCTCGAGCGTCCCCGCGGCGGCCGGCGGGGGCCCGCTCCCCGGGGCGATGGGCAAGTGCTCGGGCAGGATCACGCCGCTCCCCGCCATCACCATCGCGTGCTGGATGACGTTCTCGAGCTCGCGCACGTTCCCCGGCCAGCCGTAGCCCATGAGGCACTCGAGCGCCTCGGTGGCAACCGCGCGCTCGCCGAGCTCGGTGCCGTACTTCGCGAGGAAGTGGTCCGCCAGGAACGGCACGTCCTCGATCCGCTCCCGGAGCGGCGGCAGCGTCAGCGAGACGACGTTCAGGCGATAGTAGAGGTCCTCGCGGAAGCGGCCCTCCCGGATCAGGCCCTCCAGGTCCCGGTTCGTGGCGGCGACGACCCGGACGTCAACGGGAATGCCCTCGCCGCTGCCGATGCGCTCGAGCTGCCGCTCCTGGAGGACGCGCAGGAGCTTCGGCTGGAGCTCCGGCCCGAGGTCCCCGACCTCGTCGAGGTAGATGGTGCCGCCCTGCGCGAGCTCGAAGCGGCCGAGCCGGCGCTGATGCGCGTCGGTGAACGCGCCCCGCTCGTGGCCGAAGAGCTCGGACTCGAGGAGCGCGGCGGGGATGGCCGCGCAGGAGACCGCGACGAAGGGCTTGCCGGCGCGACGGCTGTAGTGATGGACCGCGCGGGCCACGACCTCCTTGCCGGTGCCCGACTCGCCGCGGAGGAGCACGGTCACGTCGGTGCCGGCGATGCGCCCGATGGTCTTGTAGACCTCCTGCATGCGGGGCGACTTGCCGACCAGCGCGCCGAACTCCCAGACCTCCTGGATCCCCGTCCGGAGCTCCACCACCTCGCGCGCGAGGGCCCGCGCCGAGAGCGCGCGCTCGGCGAGGAGCCGCACCTCGTCGTTGTCGAACGGCTTGGTGAGGTAATCGTACGCGCCGCGCTGCATCGCCTCGACTGCGGAGCGGACGCTCCCGTGGGCGGTCATCACGATCACCGCGGTGTCGGGCGCCGACGTCCGGAGGCGCGACAGCACCTCGAGCCCGTCGACGTCCGGCATCCGCACGTCGACGAACGCGAGGTCGAACGGCTCGGCGGCGGCCCGGGCCAGCGCGCTCCCTCCGTCCTCCGCGACGGTGACGGAGTGGCCGGCCTGGCGCAGGATCCGCTCGAGGAGCCAGCGCAGCGACGGCTCGTCGTCGGCGACGAGAATGCGCGCGGCGGTCATCGCGGGACCGAGGACGACGGGTCGGGGCGGGAGGATGGGGTCGGTCCGGCGTTCGGCGCGATCGGCAGGTAGGCGCTGAAGACCGTGCCCTTTCCGGGCGTGCTGGCGACGCGCAGGGCGCCGCGGTGCTCCTCGACGATCCGATGCGCCAGGCTGAGCCCGAGCCCGAGTCCGCGGGGCTTCGTGGTCACGAAGGGATCGAACACGTGGTCGAGCCGCTCGGGCGGGATGCCCTCGCCCTCGTCCATCACCTGGACCTCGACCAGCGGCCGCGGCCCGGCGCCGACGTCCACGCGGCCGCCGAAGACGGCATCGAGCGACAGGCGGGTCGCGAGCGTGAGCCGGCCGCCGCCGGGCATCGCCTCGATCCCATTCTGGACCAGGTTCTGGAACACCTGCACGAGCCGGTCCGGGTCCCCCCAGAGCGGCGGCAGGCTCGGATCGTAACGGCGCAGGAGCTGGACCTCGTGGGCCCGCGCGGCGGGCTCCGCGAGGAGGGCGACCCGGTCGAGGAGCTCGTGGAGGTTCACCGCGCCGAAGGTGAAGGTCAGCGGCCGCCCGAGATCGAGGAGCGCTTCCATCACGCGGTTGACGCGGTCGATCTCGGCGAGCATCACGCCCATGTGCTCCCGGAACGGGCCGGCGCCACCGAGCTCGTCACCCAGGAGCTGCGCGACGCCGCGGATTGCGCCGAGCGGGTTCCGGATCTCGTGCGCGAGCGCCAGCGCCATCTGCCCCAGCGCCGCGAGCCGCTCACCGCGTCGGACCTCGGCCTCGAGCGCCCGGATCCGCGACAGGTCGCGCAGCACGGCGACCGCGCCGCGGAGCCCGCCGCTCGGGCCGTGGATGGGGGCCGTCAGCAGGCTCACCGGGATCGTGCGCCCATCGATCGTCGTGACCTCGGACTCGGGCTCGGCCCGGCCCTCGGCCAGCCGGATCGTCTCGCCGAGATGCCGGATCAGCCGCGCCTCCGGGCCCAGGCACTCGGGCAAGAGGCGCTCGAGGGCCCGCGTCGTCGAGCGCCCGATGAGGGCCTCGGCCGCGGCGTTCCACAGGAAGACGGTGAGGTCGGGCCGGACGCCGATGACCGCGTCCGGCAGGCTGGCCAGGAGCCGGTCGACCTCGGAGCCGTGGTCGCCGCCCTGGGTCACGACGTCACGCGAGGGGCAGGGTCGCGTGGGCGTTGAGCGCGAGGTCGGATCGTTCCCCCGCGGCGAGGCGCGCCGTGCCGGCCGCGGCGATCATCGCCGCGTTGTCCGTGCACAGACGCAGCGGCGGCGCCGTCCAGCGGTAACCGCGCTCCGCACACGCGACCTCCAGGGCCTCCCGGAGCGCGCCGTTGGCGGCGACCCCGCCGGTCAGGAGGACGCGCCGGATGCCGAGCGTGCGGGCGGCGCGGATCGTCTTCCGCACGAGCATCTTCACGGCGGTCGCCTGGAATGACGCGCAGACGTCGGCCACGCCCGCAGGCGAGAGCGGCGTGTGCTGGCGCACGTAGAGGCTCACGGCGGTCTTGAGCCCGGAGAACGAGAAGTCCGGCGCGCCATCCTGGAACTGCGCGAGCGGGAATCCGATCGCCTTCGGGTCTCCGTCCCGCGCGGTGCGCTCCACCACGGGACCGCCCGGATATCCGAGCCCGAGGAGCTTCGCGACCTTGTCGAAGGCCTCGCCCGCAGCGTCGTCGCGCGTCTGCCCGACCAGACGGTACCGGAGCGGGGCCTCGCACGCGTAGAGGGCGGTGTGGCCGCCGGACACGACGAGGGCCAGGAACGGCGGCTCGAGCGTCGGGTCCGCCAGCCGTCCGGCGAAGATGTGCCCTTCCAGGTGGTTCACCCCGACGAGGGGCAGCCGGTGGGCGTAGGCAAACGCCTTGGCGGTCGACAGCCCGACCAGGAGCGAGCCCACGAGCCCGGGCCCGTGCGTCACCGCGAGACCGTCGAGGTCCGGGAGCCGCACCCCCGCGTCGGCGAGCGCCTGCTCGACGACCGGGAGCACGACCTCGAGATGGCGGCGCGAGGCGAGCTCCGGCACGACGCCGCCGTAGCGCGCGTGGATCGGATTCTGGGACTCGACGACGTTCGAGCGCAGCGTCCCGTCGGCCAAGACGGCCGCGGCCGTCTCGTCACAGGAGCTTTCGATGCCGAGGACGAGCATCACGCGGGGGCCGAGACCCCGGCGGACCGGGGGTCGGGGTCCCGGCCGGCGGCGGCGCCGGCCGGGACGATCGCTCTAGCCGGCCTTGGCGGTCGGCTTGGTCTTGTCGAGGATACGAGTCGCCTTCAGGATCTCGATCGCGCGCTGGAGCTGGACGTCCCGCTTCATTTGCTCCGCCTCGGAGAGCTGGGGCGCATTCGGCTTGGGCCCCCCCGCCTCTTCCTTTTCCTTCGGCGCCTCGATCACGATGTCCGGCGTGATGCCCTTGCCGTGGATGGAGCGACCCTTCGGCGTGTAGTAGCGGGCGGTGGTGAGCCGGAGCCCCGAGCCATCCGAGAGCGGGATGATGGTCTGCACCGATCCCTTCCCGAACGTCTGGGTCCCGATGATCACCCCGCGACCGTGATCCTGGATCGCGCCGGCCACGATCTCCGACGCCGACGCCGAGCCCCCGTTGACCAGCACCACCAGCGGCACCTCCGTCACGGAGTGCTTGGCGTGCGCGGTGAACCGCATGTTCTGGTTCCGCACCCGTCCCTCGGTGTAGACGACGAGCTTGCCGTCGCCGAGGAACTCCTCGGAGACCTCGACCGCCGAGGAGAGGAGGCCGCCCGGGTTGTACCGCAGGTCGAGGATGATGCCGTTGAGCTGGCCGCCCTTGTCGAGCTTCTCGACCGCCGCGATCATGTCCGCCGCCGTCCGCTCCTGGAACTGGCGGATGCGGATGTAGGCGATGCCCGGCTCGAGCTCCTGCGACTTGATGCTCTGGACCTGGATCACCTCGCGGGTGAGCTGGACGTCGAACGGCTCCTTGGTGCCGTCGCGCATCACCGTGATCGTGACCTTGGTGCCCTTCGGGCCGCGCATCTTCTTGACCGCGTCGGCCAGGCTCAAGTCCTTGGTCACCAGCCCCTCGATCTTGATGATGCGGTCCCCGGGCTGGATCCCCGCGCGCCAGGCCGGCGTGCCGTCGATTGGCGCCACGACGGTCAGCATGTCGTCGCGGATCGTGATCTCGATGCCGAGGCCGCCGAAGCTCCCCGAGGTCTCCACCTGCATCTCGCGGTAGCTCTCGGGGTCCATGAACGAGGAGTGCGGGTCGAGCGTGCGGAGCATCCCGCGGACCGCGCCGTAGATGACCTCCTTCGGCTCGGTCTCGTCGACGTACTGGTTCTGGATGATCGACAGCACGTCGGTGAACAGCTTGAGCTGGTCGTAGGTGGCGGTACGGTCGACGCCCTTCGACGCGCTGGTGCCCCCCAGCGACAGCGTCAGCACCACCAGCACGGCCGCAGTCAGGATCGCCTTGCCAACCGGCTTCCCCGCACGCATGACCGACTCCTTCTTCGCGACGACCAGGTCGCGGCGGTCCGGGTCGCTCACGGGCGACGCCGGAGCCAGAGCTGGGGGTCCTCCGCCCGGCTCTGGTAACGCACCTCGAAGTGAAGCCGCGGACCCTCGACCGATCCGGTCTCGCCGACTCGGCCGACCAGCTCGCCACTCTTCACCTGGTCTCCCTCATCGACCAGAATCTGCGAGGCGTGGGCGTAGAGGGTGTAGTAACCGTCTCCGTGATCCAGGACTAAGAGGTTACCATAACCTTTCAGCCACCCGCGATACGCGACGGTCCCCGTCGCGACGGCCCGGATCGGCGTCCCTTCCACCGCCTCGATGTCGATCCCGGAGCGGACGGTCTCGGTCCCGAAGCGCGGGTGGGTCTCGCGGCCGAATCCTGTCACGACGCGGCCTTCCGCCGGCCACGGCAGCTGCCCCCGCTCGCGCCCGAGGCCGACGGCGGGCCCCGGGGCGGGCGCGGGGGACGTGGTCGACGCTCGCGCCACCACCCGCTGCGCGGGGGCCCGCCGCGCCAGGCCGCGCACAAGGGCTTCCAGCCGCCGGGCGGCGTCGGTCAGCTCCCCGGCCAGGCGCTCGTGGGTCGCGCGGTCCTCCCGCGTCTCGGACAGGAGCGCCCGGCGCCGCTCGGCCTGCGCGGCGATCTGCGCCCGTTCGTCGTCGACCGCGCCCCGCAGCTCGACGAGTTCGCGACGCGCGCGGGCCGCGGCTTCCTGGCGCACCGTCAGGCGGTCGGCGGTGGCGTCGTAGCGGGTCAGGCGATCGAGGTCGTCCCGCGCGATGCCCGCCAGGTCGGCCACTGCGCGCTGCCGTGCGAGTGCCGTCGCGCCGCTGGCCCACGGCGGCGCCGTGGGCGCCGCCGCCAGCCAGGCGAGCGTCTCCAGCCGCCCCGAGAGCGCCGCCTGCTGGCTCACGCGATCTTCCACGACACGATCGCGGCGGCCTTCAAGCGCGTCGAGCTCGGCCTCGACCTGGACGATGCGGCGATCGAACTGCTGGAGCGCGGCGCGCTTCTGGGCGAGGGCGCGATCGATGCCTTCGAGCTCGGCGAGGAGCGAGATCTCGCGGCGGCGCGCCGACGAGGCCCGCTCCTTGGCCTCGTCCAGCTGGCGCCGGACTTCGCCGAGCTCGTTCTGCTTGGCCTTGAGACCCTGCCGGCCGCTCGTCGGTGCCGACGCCGCCTGGAGCGCCGGACCCGAGGTGCCGGCGAGGACCGCCAAGATGACGAGCCCGATCCGACCGCGGGACCGCATCACCCCGCCCGGATCAGGCGCGCCCGGCTGCGAGCGCGCCGACCAGTCCGAGCGCCATGCCCCCGCCGGTGAGCGACGCCAGCCACGGGGACGGGAGCAGCGGCAAAGGATCGAGCCCCAGCACGGTCCGGAGCCACCCGCCGACCCATGGGGCTCCTGGCTCCGACGCCAGGAGCAACGCGCCGAGCCCGAGCAGCGCGCCGGCGGTCGCGAGCGCCACCGCCTGGAGCACGACCGGCGCTCCGAGGCGGAATCCGGGCACGCCGGCCAGGCGCAGGATGCCTGTCTCCCTCGCGCCGAGGCGTCGGGCCGCCGCCGTGGCCGCCGCCGACGCCCCGAGCGCGGCGACGCCGAGCAGGGCGGCCAGCGCGAGCCCGCCGAGCCGCAGGCCCCGGCGGAGCCGCTCGAGCGGCTCGACCCAGCCGAAGGCTGCCTGCACCTCGGTCACGCCCGGCACCTGATCGAGGGCCTCGCCGAGGACCCGGAGTTCCTGCGCGCCGAGGGTGGCCGCCGGGGTGACCTCGATCCGGGGCGGCAGCGGGTTCGACGGCAACCGATCCAGCCCATCCCCCCGCGGGCCGAGGAGCCGGCGGAGCTCGGCCAGCGCCACCGCGGGCCCGATGTACCGGACGTCGGCCACCCCCGGGAGCGCGCGCACTCGCGCGACGATGCCGTCGGGCGCCTCGGGGCGCGCCCCGGCGTCCCGGAGAACGGCCACGATGCGAAGGTCCACGCGCCACGCGGCCTCGGACAGGCTGAGGGCGAGATCGCCAGCCAGAGTCGCGCCGGCCACCAGCACGGCGAGCGCGGCGAGGAGGACCGTGGCCGCCGCGCTCGCGCCGCCCCGGCGGCACGCCCGGAGCGTCGCGCCGAGCAGGTAGCTAGACAGGGTCGCCCTCAGGGCGCAGGCGTCCCCCGACGAGGCGCAGCACGCGCCCGTCGAGCGCGCGGGCGACCTCGGGAGTCTGCGTCGCGATGAGGGCGGTGATGCCGCGGGCCGGCAGCCCGCGGAGCAAGGTCACCACCGTGGCGGCCGCCGTCGCGTCGAGCATCGCCGCCGGCTCGTCGGCGAGAAGGAGCCGCGGCTGGGTCGCCAGCGCGCGGGCGAGCAGCACCCGTTGGCGCTCGCCGGCCGCCAGCTCGTCGGGCAAGGCGTTGCGCGCGGATCCGAGCCCCACCTCGACGAGCGCGGCGAGAGCGCGCTCGCGCGCCTCCGCCCGGCCCACGCCGAGCGCCCGCAGCACGAAGGTGAGATTGCCGAGCGCCGTCCGATCCGGGAGGAGGGCGCCGGCCTGCTCCAGCACGCCGAGGTCCCGCCGGAGTCGGGCCAGCCGGCGTCGCCCGAGGGTGCCGACCTCGACGCCGTCCACCAGGACGGCCCCGCGCGTCGGACGCTCCTCTCCCGTGATCAGGCGGAGGAGCGTCGACTTGCCGGACCCGACCGGGCCGACCAGCACGGCCAGCTCGGTGGGCTTGACCTCGAAGGAGAGGTCCGCCAGCGCCTCGACGCGTCCGCCCGCCGCGCGCCCGTAGACCTTGGAGACGCCACGGAGCTCAAGCATGGGCCCACGATCATTATAGGAATCGGGGTCCAGCAGCCTGGCGGCTTTTCTGGGGTCGCGGCGCGACGGCGGCCCGGAGGCGGGCGCGGCCGCGCGGGCTCAGCGGGCGCCCAGCCGCTCCGCGAGCAGGCGATTCACCACCTGGGGATTGGCCTTTCCCTGGGTGGCCTTCATGACCTGACCGACGAGGAATCCCGCCGCCTGCTTCTTGCCGTTGCGGAAGTCGCCGACCACGCTCGGATGCGCGGCCACGACCTCGTCGACGACCCGACCCAGCGCGTCCTCGTCGGCCACCTGGCGGAGCCCCTCCCGGCGCACGATCGTGTCCGGCGCCTCGCCGGTCCGGGCCATGCGCTCGAAGAGCTCCTTGGCCATCTTCCCGCTGATCGTCCCCTCGTCCACCAGCGCGACCAGGCGCGCCAGCGACGCCGGCCGGACCGGCGAGGCCGTGACGGCGGCCGCGTCCCCCTTCAGCTCGCGCAGGAGCTCGGACCCGATCCAGTTCGCGATCGCCTTGGGGTTCGCGTGGACCCGGACCGCCTCCTCGAAGTAGTCGGCCAGCGCGCGGTCGCCCGTCAGGAGCTCCGCATCGTATGCGGACAGGCCGTACTCGGCCGCGAGTCGCTGGCGCCGCGCGCGCGGGAGCTCGGGCAGCTCCTGCTCGATCGCGGCCACCCAGGCCAGGGCGGGCTCCACGGGCACGAGGTCCGGATCGGGGAAGTACCGGTAGTCGTGGGCGTACTCCTTCGAGCGCATCGAGACGGTCACCGCCCGCTCCGGGTTCCAGAGGCGCGTCTCCTGGACGATCCGCTCCCCCCGCTCGAGCGCGCGGCTCTGGCGCGCGGCCTCGTGCTCGAGCGCGTCCCGCACGTGGCGGAAGGAGTTCATGTTCTTGATCTCGACCTTCGTCCCGAGCTCGGGCGTGCCGCGCCGGCGGACCGACACGTTGGCGTCGCAGCGGAGCGAGCCGGCCTCCATGTTGCCGTCGCACACGCCGAGATACCGGACGATCGCCCGGAGGCTCCGGAGGTACTCGGCCGCCTCCGCCGGCGAGCGGAGATCCGGGCGCGAGACGATCTCCATCAGCGGGACGCCCGCGCGATTGAAGTCCACCAGGCTCGCGGTCGCCGTCTCGAACACGCCGCCCTCGTGGGTCAGCTTTCCGACGTCCTCCTCGAGATGCAGGCGCTCGATCCCGACCCGGCGCGCGGCGCCATCGACCTCGATCTCGAGCCAGCCGTCCTCGGCCAGCGGCGCCTCGTACTGGCTGATCTGGTAGTTCTTCGGCATGTCCGGATAGAAGTAGTGCTTCCGGGCGAAGCGGCAGACCGCGTTGATCCGGCAGTGAAGGGCGCGGGCCGTGCGGATGCCGAACTCGATGGCGCGGCGGTTGATGACCGGCAGGATGCCCGGCATCCCCTGGCACACGGGACAGGTCTGGTGATTCGGCGGCGCGCCGAACGCCGTCGCGCAGCCGCAGAACATCTTCGACCGCGTCAGGAGCTGGGCGTGCACCTCGAGCCCGATGACCGTCTCCCAGCCCGCGCTCATGCCGCCGCCCCCGCGCCCGGCGGGGGCGCGATGTCCGGCCGGCGGCGCGGCGCGCCGCGGGCGGTCTCGTAGGCGCCGGCCACGCGGAAGAGGGTGGCCTCGTCGAACGGCTTGCCGATGACCTGCAGCCCGATCGGCAGCCCCGCGAGGGAGAAGCCGCACGGAACCGAGATCGCCGGCACGCCGGCGAGCGGCGCCGGGATCGTGAACACGTCGTTCAGATACATGGCAATCGGATCGTCGGTCTTCTCGCCGATCTTGAAGGCCGGGGTCGGTGCCGTCGGCGACACGATCGCATCCACCTCGGCGAACGCCCGCTCGAAGTCCCGGCGGATCAGCGTGCGGACCCGCTGCGCCTGCCCATAGTAGGCCTCGTAGTAGCCCGCCGAGAGCACGTAAGTGCCCAGCATGATCCGGCGCCGCACCTCCGGCCCGAAGCCGGCCGCCCGGGTGCGCGCGGTCATCGCCACGAGGTCCCGCCCGTCGGTGGCCCGCGCCCCGTACTTCACGCCGTCGTAGCGCGCGAGGTTCGACGACGCCTCCGCCGGCGCCACGATGTAGTACGTCGCCACGCCCGCGTCGGTGTGCGGGAGCGACACCCGCCGGGTGCGCGCGCCGTTCTGCTCCAGGAGCCGGATGGCGTCGCGGACGGCGTGCTCGACCTCGGGATCGAGGCCAGCGACGAAGTACTCGTCGGGGATGCCGAGGGTAAGGCCCTCCACGCCGCGCCCGAGGGCGGCCTGGTAGTTCGGCACCGGCTCGGGGGCCGCGGTCGAGTCGAGCGGGTCGGGTCCCGCGATCGTCTCGAGGAGCAGCGCGGCGTCCCGGACGTCCTTGGTCAGCGGCCCGATCTGGTCGAGCGACGAGGCGAACGCGATCAGCCCGTAGCGCGAGACCCGGCCATACGTCGGCTTGAGCCCGACGACTCCGCAGAGGGCGGCCGGCTGACGCACCGAGCCCCCGGTGTCCGTGCCGAGCCCGCCCGCCGCCAGGTCGGCGGCCACCGCCGCGGCCGATCCGCCGGAGGAGCCGCCCGGCACCCGGTCGAGCCCCCACGGATTGCGCGTCACGTGGTAGCCCGAGTTCTCCGTGGACGAGCCCATCGCGAACTCGTCGCAGTTCGTCTTGCCGAGAACGATGGCGCCGTCGCCCGCCAAGCGGACCAGCGCGGTGGCGTCGTACGGCGGCACGAAGTCGTCGAGGATGCGGGAGCCGCAGGTGGTGCGGATGCCCCGGGTGCAGAGCACGTCCTTGATCGCGAGCGGCACCCCCTCCAGCGGCCGGAGCGGCTCTCCGCGCCGGAAGCGCTCGTCGGCCAGGTCGGCCTGGGCGCGGGCCGGCGCGGCGGCGACCGTGAGGTAGGCGCCGAGCGTCTCGTTGTGGCGCGCGATGCGCTCGAGGTACGCCTCGATCAGCGCGCGCGCGGTGACGCGCCCGTCCCGGAGCGCCTTCACCGTCTCGTGGATGGTCAGGGTGGTCCAGTCGCTCACCGGCTCACTCCTCGAGGATGCGCGGCACCCGGAACTGTCCCTCGTGCGCGTCGGGGGCGTTCTGGAGCATGGCGTCCGGCGGATAGGAGGGCCGGACCTCGTCGTCCCGCATCACGTTCACGAGCGGGAGCACGTGCGCGGTCGGCTCGACGCCGGTCGTGTCCACCCGGCGGAGCTGCTCGACGTAGCCGAGGATCGCGTCGAGCTGGCGGCGCATCTGCTCTTTCTCGTCGGCGCCGAGCGCGAGGCGCGCGAGGCGGGCGACGTGCTCGACCTCGGCCAGCGTGATCTTCACGTCACTCATCGAGTCCTCTCGCGGAGCGTGGACATCGCCCGGTCGGGGTGACATCGACACCCCGACGCGACGGATCCAAGTCGGGACCCGGCCCGGCGAGTCGGCCGGCACCGGGCCCCGCGGGCGGGGCGTGCGACGAGTCTACACCTCCTCGAGCGGCGCATACTTGAGCAGGAGCCGCTTCCGGCCGACGGCGGCGAAGTTCACGGTGACCACGACGTCCGCGCCGTCCTTCTGGATGCCGGTCAGGATCCCGTCGCCCCAGTTCGCGTGGCGGACGCGCGCCCCCACTCGGAACGGGTACTCGTCGGCCGGATCGGGACCCGGATCCGGCCCCGGCTCCGAGACCCGCCCGGGCCACGCGGCCGGCCGGCCGGGGCTCGGGTCCCCGCGCCGCCCCCCGATCTGGGTGACGGCCTCGGCCGGCATCTCGAGGAGGAACCGGGACGGCTCGCGAAGACCCGCATACCCGCCCAGCCGGCGCTCCGCGGCGTAGGAAAGGAACAGCCGCTCCTTCGCGCGCGTGAGCCCCACGTAGGCGAGCCGGCGCTCCTCCTCCACCCCCTCCTCGTCGTCGAGGGCCCGGCCGTGCGGGAACACCCCCTCCTCGAGCCCGGTGAGGAACACCGCGGGAAACTCGAGCCCCTTGGCCGAGTGGAGGGTCATGAGGGTCACGGCCGGGCGGGCTTCCTCGAGCTCGTCGACGTCGGCGATCAGGGCGACGGAGTCCAGGAACTCGCCGAGATCACCGCCGTCGGGGCGGGCGGCGAACTCCTCGGCCGCGACGACGAGCTCGTCCAGGTTCTCGAGCCGGCTCTCCGCCTCGGCCGCGCTCTCCCGGCGGAGCGCCTCGCGGAGCCCGCTCCCGTCGACGACCGCCGCCACCCGCTCCGCAAGCGGGCCCGGGGCCGCGGCCGCCGCCGTGAGGCGCGCCACGACGCGCACGAACTCGCCGAGCGCCCGGCCGGCGCGCCCGCCGAGCTCCTCCGCCGCGCGCTCGGCCGTGGCGAGCAGCGGCATCCCCGCGGCCCTCGCGAGCTCCTCGAGGCGGCCGAGCGTCGCCCGTCCGATCCCGCGCGGCGGCGCGCCGAGCGCGCGCCGGAAGGCAAGGTCGTCCGCGGGATTGGTGACGAGCCGGAGGTAGGCAAGCGCGTCCTTGATCTCGCGCCGCTCGTAGAAACGGACACCGCCCACGATCTGGTAGGGCAGCCCCGCGACCCGGAAGGCGTCCTCCAGCACGCGCGACTGGGCGTTCATCCGGTAGAGCACGGCGACGCCGTCGAGCGACTGCCCTTCGCCTCGCAGCTCGGCCACGGTCCGCGCGATCCACAGCGCTTCCTCGGTCTCGTCGCGGGCCCGGAACAGACGCGCCGCCTCGCCCCGCGCGTTCTCGGTCCAGAGGCTCTTCTCCTTCCGCGCCTGGTTGTGCGCGATCACCGCGGCGGCGATCTCGAGGATCCGGCCGGTCGAGCGATAGTTCTGCTCGAGGCGCACGACGCGGCAGCCCGGGAAGTCGCGCTCGAAGTCCAGGATGTTGCGGAGGTCGGCTCCGCGGAAGCGATAGATCGACTGGTCGGGGTCGCCCACCACGCAGAGATTCCGGTGCGTGGCGGTCAGCTGGCGCAGGAGTCGATACTGCGCCGCGTTCGTGTCCTGGTACTCATCGACGAGGACGTAGCGCCAGAGATCGCGGTAGTACGCAAGCACCTGGGGGTGCTGCGCGAAGAGCTCCACGATGAGGCCCAGGAGATCGTCGAAGTCGACCGCGCCGAGCGCCTTGAGCCGCGTCGCATAGCGAGCGTAGAGGCGCGCCACGTCCGCCTCCCGGGAGCCGCGGGCGGCCTCGGCCACCGCCTCCGGGCCGAGGAGCTGGTTCTTGGCCCGCGAGATCCGGGCGATGGCGGCCGACGGCGCCAGGGCGCGCTCGTCGAGGCCGAGCTCCTTGTAGCACTCCCGCACCAGCGCGAGCCGGTCGTCCTCGTCGTAGATCACGAACGAACGGGGGTACCCAAGGTGCTGGATCTCCGCCCGGAGCACGCGCGCGCACATCGAGTGGAAGGTGGCGACGAGCGGCGGCCGGCCGCTGCCAGGGCGACCGCTCAGAATGGCGGCCACGCGCTGCGCCATCTCACCGGCCGCCTTGTTCGTGAACGTGACCGCGAGGATGCGCCGCGGATCCACGCCCTGGGCCACGAGATATGCGATGCGGTGGGCGATGACCCGGGTCTTGCCGCTGCCGGCGCCGGCCAGGACGAGCAGCGGGCCGTCCATGTGGACGACCGCTTCTCGCTGAACCGGGTTCAGCCCGGCGAGGAGCGCCGCGGCATCGGCAGACACCGGCGTCTCACGCACCTCGGAGCTCACGGGCGGGCGGCTCGCAGCGAACGGCTCACGAGGAGCCAGAGTACACCGATTGCCGGACGCGGGTCCGGGCGCGGACGTCGCTACTCGACCGTCACGCTCTTCGCGAGATTGCGCGGCTGGTCGACGTCGCAGCCCCGACGGACCGCAACGTGGTACGCGAGCAGCTGGAGCGGCACCGCCATCACGATCGGGTTCAGGAGGTCGCTCGCGGCCGGCACGCGCAGCACGTGGCGCGCCTTGCTGGCGATCAGCGTGTCGTCCGGGTGCGCGAGCGCGATCAGGAGCCCGTCGCGCGCCCGGACCTCCTCGATGTTCGCGAGCATCCGGTCATAGGTGCCGTCGCGCGGCATGAGCGCCACGACCGGCATGTCCGCGTCGATCAGGGCGATGGGGCCATGCTTCATCTCGCCCCCCGGATAGCCCTCGGCGTGAACGTAGGAGAGCTCCTTCATCTTCAGCGCGCCCTCGAGCGCGAGCGGGTGGTGAAGCCCGCGGCCGAGATAGAGGAAGTCGCGGTAGTGCCCGAGCGTCCGCGCGAGGTCGGCGATCGCCTCCTCGGTGCCGAGCGCCGCCTCGACGAGGCGCGGCAGCTCGAGCAGCTCCGTCAGGAGGCCCCGCCCCGCCTCGGCGGAGGTGACGCCGCGCACGCGGCCGAGATGCAGCGCCAGCAGGTAGAGCGCAGTGACGGTGGCGGTGAAGGTCTTCGTGGAGGCGACGCTGATCTCGGGCCCGGCGTGGACGTACAGCACCCCGTGCGCCTCGCGCGCCAGCGCGCTGCCGACGGCGTTGCACACCGCGACCACCGACGCGCCCTTGGCCTTGGCGGCCTGCACGGCGCCGAGTGTGTCTGCGGTCTCCCCCGACTGGGAGAGCGCCACGACCAGGGTGTCGGGCCCGACCTGCGGGTCCCGGTAGCGGAACTCCGAGCCGATGTCCGCCTCGGCAGGCAGCCCGGCGAGCCGCTCGATCATCAGGCGGCCGACGAGGGCCGCGTGGTACGAGGTGCCGCACGCGACCAGCACGACCCGTGCGAACCCCCGGAGCTCGTCCCGTGTGAGGTTCAGATCCGGCAGGAAGCAGTCACCGGTCTCCGGCGAGATCCGCCCCCGGAACGTGTCGGTGATCGCGCGGGGCTGCTCGTAGATCTCCTTGAGCATGAAGTGGCGGTACCCGCCCTTCTCCGCCATGATCGGGTCCCAGGTGATGTGGGTCACCGGCCGCTCCACCGGCCGGCCGGCGAGCGTCAGGAGCCGCACGCCCTGCCGGGTGACAACGGCCATCTCGCCGTCCTCGAGGATCAGAACGTCGCGCGTGTGCGCGAGGATGGCGGGCACGTCCGACGCGACGAAGTACTCGTTCTCCCCGAGCCCGACCACGACACCGCCGGCGCCGGTCTTGGCCGCCACCAGCGCGTCCGGGTCCCGGTCCGAGACGACACCGACCGCGTAGGCACCGCGGACTTCCTGGAGGGCGCGCCGGACCGCCTCGGCCAGCCCGCCCGCCTCGGCCCAGTGGTGCTCGACCAGATGCGCCAGCACCTCCGTGTCGGTCTCCGACTTGAACACGTGGCCCTCGGCCTGCAGCCGGGTCTTGAGGGGCAGGTAGTTCTCGAGGATGCCGTTGTGCACGACGACGATCGACCCCGTGCAGTCGGTGTGCGGGTGCGCGTTCTCCTCGGACGGCCGGCCATGGGTCGCCCAGCGCGTGTGCCCGATCCCAAGCGGTCCGTCCAGCGGGCGCTCCCGGAGAGCGGCTTCGAGGTTGCGCAGGCGGCCCGCGCTGCGCCGCACCTGGAGCACGCCGTCGGTCACGACCGCCACGCCCGCCGAGTCGTACCCGCGGTACTCCAGCCGCTTGAGCCCGTCCAGGATGATGCCGGTCGCGCCGGCCGATCCAATGTACCCGACGATGCCGCACATGCCCTGGTCACCTCGCTGAGAGTGTCAGATCTGACGCAATCGCCTAGACAGAGCAACCCCCGTGCCAGTCTTGCGCGGACTGCGGTCCATTCCCCGGGCCGGTCGATGGGTGGGTGCCGCCCGTGGGTCGGCCGGATGACCGTTGCCGCCGCGCAACCTCGCCGCCCGCCTCGCGTTTCAGGTCGGAGGCGGCGCACCCGCCGGGCGGGCGGTCAGGACCCCGCGGGGCTCGGCCCGGGACCCCCGCCCACCCCGGGTCGCCGCCGGCCGCGCCAGCCCTCCTTGACCACCTGGGGCGCACGCTCCAGCGCGAGCGCGCCGGCTGGCACATCCCGGGTAACGACGGACCCCGCGCCCACGTAGGCGTCGTCGCCGATGGTGAGGGGGGCCACCAGGCTCGAGTTCGTCCCGACGAACGCGCGGGCGCCGATCCGGGTCTCGTGCTTCCGGACGCCGTCGTAGTTACAGGTGACGACGCCGGCGCCGATGTTTGCGCCTTCGCCCACCGTGGCGTCTCCAATGTATCCCACGTGGTGCGCTTTCGCCCGGCGGCCAATCGTCGCCTGCTTGATCTCGATGAAATTGCCGATGTCGGCGCCCTGCCCGATGCGCGCCCCGCGCCGGAGGCGGGCGAACGGCCCCAGGATCGCGTCCGCCTCCACCCACGCTTCATCGAGCACGCAGTAGGGGCGGAGTGTCACGCGGTCTCCGAGCGTCGTGTCGGTGATCTGGCAGCCCGTCCCGATCACGCAGCCGTCCCCGATGACCGTGCGGCCCGCCAGCCGTACGCCGGGATGCAGCACGGTGTCGCGCCCGATGCCGACGGTCGTGTCGACGTAGGTCGCCGTCGGATCGATGACCGTGACGCCGGCCGCCATGAGCCCATCCAGCGTGCGCGCGCGCAGCACTCCCTCGAGCGCCGCGAGCTGGCGGCGGTCGTTGACGCCGGCGACCTCGAGCGGATCGGCGACGCGCACCGACTCGATCCGGGCCCCGCTCCGCGCCAGCCGCCCGATCACGTCGGTGAGGTACACCTCGCCCTGGGCGTTGACCGGCGCCGGCCGCGCGATCGCGGCGAGCGCCGGCCACAGGCGCCGGGGATCGAAGCAGTAGATCCCCGAGTTGCACTCGGCGATGCGGCGCTCGGCCGGGGTCGCGTCACGCTCCTCCACGATCGCGCGCACCCGTCCGTCCCGGCTCCGGCGAATGCGCCCGTACCCCGTGGGATCGGCGGGGACGAACGTCAGGACGGTGGCGGCCGCGCGCCCCGCGCGATGGCGCGCGAGGAGTGCCGCCAGGGTGTCTTTCCCCAGAAGGGGCACGTCGCCATACAGGAGGAGCAGCTCCGTGACCCTCGCCGGAATCGTGGACTGTGCCCGCCGGAGCGCGTCACCGGTGCCCCGGGGCGTCGGCTGCTCGACGAAGTGCGCGCCCAGATCGGCGAGCGCCGCGCGCACGCCGTCGGCGCCCGGCGGCACGACGACGACCGTCCCCGCGAGCCCGGCGTCCCGCACGAGGGCGATCGGATAGCGGACCAGCGGCTGTCCCCCGAGGAGGTGCAGGATCTTGGGCCGGGCCGAGCGCATGCGCTTGCCCTCGCCGGCGGCGAGCACCACGGCCCAGGTCTCGCGGGGCGCGGCGCGGCGCGCCGCGGATGTCTTCGCGGCCGGCCTAGACACGGACCGCCACCGGCCGCCGGACCGGCCCACCGTGTCGGATGAGCCGCGCGAGCACGCGCCCGAGCTTCTCGGGATGATGGCGTGCCAGCTCGGTCGGGCTCGCCAGGTCGGCCTCGGTCAGCCAGAGCCCCAGGGCGCGGACGCGCTCGCGATCCGTCAGCACCGGGCTCGCCCCCGCCCGCGCGTAGCGCTCCACCACGTCGGGCGGGAACGCGCGTCCGTGCACCACGACTCCGTCGACGACCCCGCGTCCGCCATGCTGGTACAGCGCCTCCAGGTGATCCCCGAGCGACATCCGATCGGTCTCGCCGGGCTCCGTCATGAGATTCGCCACGCAGATCTTGATCGCCGCCGCCGCGCGGAGCGCGTCGGCGACGCCGCCCACCAGGATGTTCGGGATCAGGCTCGTGTAGAGCGAGCCCGGCGCCAGGACCACGACGTGGGCGTGCGCGATCGCCTCGAACACCTCGGGCAGCGCCCGGGCACTCGGCTCGAGGAACACGCGCCGGATGGGGACGCCGGGCCGCGTAAGATTCGACTCCCCCAGGACGCGCCGACCATCGGCCAGCTCGGCGCCGAGCTGCACGACGTCGAGCGTCGTCGGCAGGATGGTTCCCCGCACGGCCAGCACCTTGCTCGAGATCCGGATCGCCTGCAGGAAGTTGCCCGTGACGTGCGTGAGGGCCGCCAGAAAGAGGTTCCCGAAGCTGTGGCCCGCGAGCTGGCCCTCGCCCGGGAACCGGAACTGGAAGAGATCGGCCATGAGCGGCTCGACGTCGGCGAGGGCCACGAGGCAGTTGCGGATGTCGCCCGGCGGCAGCACCCGGAGCTCTTCGCGGAGCCGGCCCGAGCTGCCCCCGTCGTCGGTCACGGTGACCACCGCGGTCAGCGACGCGACGCGCCCGCCGAGATAGCGCTTGAGGGCGGTGAGGATCACCGGGAGGCCCGTGCCGCCCCCGATCGCGACGACCCGGCGCCCGCCGCTCAATCGCCCGCGCGCCGCCGCCATGCTTCGATCTTAGCGCACGCGGGTCCGCGGGCCCGCGGTCCGCGGCAGGCCGCGGAGCCACGCGAGAAGCGCCGCGAGGGCCGGCGGAAGCGGCGCCTCGAAGCGGTGGGACGCGCCCGTCCGCGGATGGATGAACCCGAGGGTGGCCGCGTGCAGCGCCTGGCCGCCGAGGGCGGCGACGTGGCTCGCGAACTCCGGGTCGAGTGGGGGCGTGCCGCGCCGCCGGTAGGTGCGGTCCCCGACGACGGGGGCACCCAGATGGGCGAGGTGCACGCGGATCTGGTGCGTCCGCCCCGTTCCGAGCGTGGCCTCGACCAGCGTCAAGGGCGACGGCCGCACGAACCGCTCGAGGACCCGGTACCGCGTGACCGCCGGCCGCCCGGCCCCGGCCGGCCGCACCGCCATCCGGAGCCGGTCCCGCGGGTCCCGGCCGATCGCGGCCTCCACCACGCCAGCCGCGTGCAGGAGCCGCCCGTGCACGAGCGTCACGTAGCGCCGCTCGACGGTGCGGGCCTTGAGCTGGCGGGCGAGCCCGAGGTGCGCCTGATCGTTCTTGGCGACGACGAGGAGCCCCGACGTGCCTCGGTCCAGGCGGTGGACGATGCCCGGCCGGCGCGCACCGCCGACGCCGGAGAGGCTCGCGCCGCAGTGGGCGAGCAGCGCGTGCACGAGCGTGCCCGTCCGGTGGCCCGCGCCCGGGTGCACGACGAGGCCGACCGGCTTGTCGATCACCAGGAGGTCGGCGTCCTCGTAGACAACGGCGAGCGGAATGGGCTCGGCCTGGAGCGCGAGGGGCTCGGGGGGCGGGACCTCGATGCTGACGCGCGCGCCGGCCCGCAGCCGGTGGCTGGCCTTGGCGGCGCCGCCGGTGACCTGGACCTGGCCGCCCGCGATCAGCGCCTGCAGCCGGGTGCGGGAGAGATCCGGCGCCTGGGCCTGGAGGAAGCGATCGAGCCGGATGCCCGCCGCGTCCGGGCCGACGACGAAGTGCCGGAGCGCGGCCGCGGCAGGCACCTCGGCGGGCTCGGCTCGCTCAGGCGTCGACGGGACTCCGCGGCGCGCTCGCGTCGCGCCCGAAGGCGAGCTCGGCGGCCAGGAGGCAGACCCCGACGGTGATGGCCGAGTCCGCCACGTTGAAGGCCGGCCAGTGGTAGCCGCGCCAGAACACGTCGATGAAGTCGACGACCGCGCCGTACCGCCAGCGGTCGAACAGATTGCCCGCGGCGCCCCCGAACACGAGGCCGATGGCGACCCGCGCCACGATGCTCCCGCGCGGGAGGACCCGGAACGCGAGGGAGGCGAGGAGGGCCAGCGCCGTCAGCGAGAACAGGGTCACGATCCAGCGCCACCGCGGCGGCACGCCCGCGAAGATGCCGAAGGCGACGCCGGGGTTCATGACCAGCACGAGGTGGAAGAAATCCGGAATGACGACGACCGGATGCGCCGCGTCCAGCCGGACGAGCGCGGCCCTCTTCGTCAGCTGGTCCGCGACGAAGATCAGCGCGGCGAGAGCGAAGACGAGCGTCATCGGGCAACGCCCGCGCGGATCACCGGCAGGCATCGCTCGCAGAGCGCCGGGTGCTCGGGATCCCGCCCGACGGCCTGGCTCCAGGTCCAGCACCGGCCGCACTTCTGGCCGTCCGCGTGACGCACCTCGACGGCGAGGCCCGGCAGCCCGGTCTCGCGGAGCACGACGCGGTCCGGGCCGGACACGAGCTCCGGCGCCGGGGCGCTCGGCTGCAGCGCCAGCTGGGAGACGATGAGCAGCTCGCGGAGGAGCCGCTCGCCGGCCTCGGTGACCAGGGATGCGAGCACCGGGTCGCTGACGTAGAGCGTCACGTGCGCGTCCAGGGCCGCGCCGATCAGCTTCGCGGCGCGCGCCTGCTCGAGGGCCTTCGCCGTTTCGCTTCGCACCCGGAGCAGGGTCTCGCACCCTTGCTCCACGCCTTCGTCGAGCCACGCGCGGTCGACGGCGGGGAAGTCGGTGAGGTGGACGCTCCGCGGCTTGTCCGGCACGCGCAAGTGGTCCCAGACCTCCTCGGCCGTGAACGTCAGGATCGGCGCCATCAGGCGCACGAGGGCGTCCAGGATCCGGTAACAGGCCGTCTGCGCCGCGCGGCGCCCCGGCGCGGTGGCCGCCGAGGTGTAGAGGCGGTCCTTCAGGACGTCGAGGTAGAGCGCCGAAAGGTCCACCGCGCAGAAGTTGTGGAGGCTCTGGAACGCGAGGTGGAACTCGTACGCCTCATAGGCCTTCCGCACCCGCTCGATGGTGCGGTGGAGCCGCAGCATCGCCCAGCCGTCCAGTCCGGTGAGCGCCGAGTCGGCGACCGCGTCGGTCGCCGGATCGAAGTCGGCGAGGTTCCCGAGGAGAAACCGGCAGGTGTTGCGGACGCGCCGGTAGGCCTCCGCCAGCTGCCCGAGGATCTCGTCGGAGAGCCGGATGTCCTGCGTGTAGTCCTCGCCGGCCGCCCAGAGCCGCAGGATCTCCGCCCCGTGCTTTTTGATGACATCGTCCGGCGCCACGGTGTTGCCGACGGACTTCGACATCTTCCGCCCGGCGCCGTCGACCACGAAGCCGTGCGTGAGGACCGCCTTGTACGGCGGGCGCCCGCGCGTGCCGACCGCCTCCAGCAAGGAGGAGTGGAACCACCCCCGGTGTTGGTCCGAGCCCTCGAGGTACAGGTCGGCCGGCCCCGGGCGGAGGTCCGGGTGCTTCTCGACGACCGCGGCGTGACTGCATCCGGAGTCGAACCAGACGTCGAGGATGTCCGTCTCCTTCCGGAACGCGCGGCCGCCGCACTTCGCGCACGCGCTCCCGGCCGGGAGCAGCTCCGCAGCCGTGCGGAGGTACCACTCGTCCGCGCCCTCGCCGCCCTCCATCCTCGCGGCGACGTGCTCGACGATGGCCTCTTCGAGGAGGATGGTGCCGCACGCCTCGCAATAGAAGGCCACGATCGGCACGCCCCAGACGCGCTGACGGGAGATCGTCCAGTCCGGCCGGTGGGCGATCATGTTCGTGATGCGCTCCTCGCCCCACGGCGGGATCCACTGGACGGTCGGGAGCGCGGCCAGCGCCTGCTCGCGGAGCGTCGCGCCGCCGCCTCGCGGCGGCGCGTCGAGCGCGATGAACCACTGCTCGGTCGCCCGGAACAGCGTCGGGTTCTTGCAGCGCCAGCAATGCGGGTACGTGTGGGTGAGCGGCACCTCCGCGACCAGCGCCCCGCGCTCCTTCAGGAGCGCGATGATCTTCGGATTCGCCTCCCAGACGGTCAGCCCGGCGAAGTGCGCCACCTCCGGGATGAAGCGGCCGTCGTCGTCGACCGGGTTGTAGATCGGGAGCCCGAGGGCCCGGCCGAGCTCGTAGTCCTCCTCGCCGTGCCCCGGCGCGATGTGGACGAGGCCCGTACCGGCGTCCATGGCGACGAACGCGGCGGGCGCGATCCGCCCGGTGCGCTCGATCCAGGGATGGCGATACTCGAGCCCGGCGAGCTCCGTTCCCTCGAGCGTCCGGAGCCGGCGCGGCGCCTTCAGGCGCGCGAGGCGGCTGAACGCGTCCGCCAGGCTCGCCGCCACGACGAGCGTCTCGCCGCCCGCGTCGAGGGCCACATACTTCTCGCTCGGGTTCACCGCGACCGCGAGGTTCGCCGGGAGCGTCCACGGCGTCGTCGTCCAGATGACGACGGATGGCCGCGGCGCGTCGGGAAGCCCCGGCAGCGGCGTGACCAGCGGAAACTTCACGTACACCGAGGGCGTCTGCTGCTCCTCGTACTCGACCTCCGCCTGGGCGAGCGCCGTCTTGTCGTGCATGCACCAGTGGACGGGCTTGAGCCCCTTGTAGACGAGGCCGCGGCCGACGAACCGACCGAACTCGCGGACGATGGTCGCCTGGTAGGCGGGCGCCATCGTGAGATACGGGCGCATCCAGTCGCCGAAGATGCCGAGTCGCTGGAACTCGCTGCGCTGGATGTCGATGAAGCGGAGCGCATAAGCGCGGCAGCGCCGCCGCTTCTCCGCGGGGTCCATGGCGCGCCGCACGTCCTTCCCCGCCTTGTCGAGCCCGAGCTCCTTGTCGACCTGGTGCTCGATCGGGAGCCCGTGACAGTCCCAGCCCGGCACGTAGATCGCGTCGTGGCCGAGCATCGCCCGCGACTTCACCACGATGTCCTTGAGGACCTTGTTGAGCGCGGTCCCCATGTGAATGTGGCCGTTCGCGTACGGCGGACCGTCGTGGAGGAGCCACCGCGGGCGCCCGCGCCCCCGCGCGCGCAGCTGCGCGTACAGGTCCTCGCTCTCCCATCGCCGGAGGAAATCCGGCTCCCGCTGGGGCAGGCTCGCCCGCATGGGGAAGTCGGTCCGGGGGAGGTGGAGGGTCGCCTTGTAGTCCATGAGACTAGAAACTGCGCGGCAGCCGCCCGCCGCGCAGTGCACAAAAGCTAGCATCCATGCGTATTTGTGTCAAGAAATGGGCGGCGACGACGGCGGCGCGACGTCAGCCGGCCCAGGGCGCCGGACAGGCCAGGGGCGCGGGCTGATGGCCTCGATGCCACACGGTCTCGTACACCAGCATCGTGTCCGCGCCCGAGACCACGTTGTAGGGCAGCTTGACGCCGGCAATCGGCCGGAACAGATCGTCGCGCGCGGTCAGCATCCGATACCACTCGGGGAACACGATTAAGTACTCCGGGCAGCGCCGCCCAAGGTAGCCGAGGATGGCCATCTCGCCCTGCCGGCGGTAGGGCAGGATCTCCGGGGTCCCGAGCCCCCTCAGGTCGATCACCCGCCGCCGCCCGAAGTAGGAGAGTGCCCCGAGGTCGTTCACCGCGATAAGCGTGTCCGGCGGCGTGTGGCCGGCAACCCAGTGCCCGAGGGTGACTTGCATCGCGTTGATGTTCTGGACAGCCCACGCGTACTCCCAGGCTCCCCCCGGCACGGGCGCGACGAGGGCCACGAGGAGGAGGGCGGCCACCGCGACGCGAAGGCGTCGGGTGGGCAGCCGACGCCAGAAGCGCTCGAGCCCGATGAGGGCCACGACCACGGCCAGCGGGAGAAGATGCGTGGAGTAACGCCCGGTCTGGAAGATCGGGCTCCGGTAGGGCGCGACGAGGGCTGACGCGATCGGATGGAGAATCAGCGCGGCCGCGAGCCAGCGGAGTCGGCTCGCGCGAACCGCGTAGAGCCCAACTACCAAGAGCACCGGGAGCGCGACGTGGTCCAGGAACAGGAGCTTCCCCCACTCCCGGAAGAAAAACCACACGAAGCGGTGCGCCAAGGCCCAAGGGGCCGCCACGCCCTCCATCTGTCCCAGCAGACCACCCTCGACCTTCGCCGCGGCGGTGTTGGGCACGAGCCGGCCGCCCACGATGACGTTGAACGCGATCGACGGGGCGAGCACGGCGGCGGCCACGACGAGCCGGCGGAGCATGGCGGACCACCGCCCGCCGCCGAGCGCGTGGAGAACCACCAGGAGGCCCGCCTCGGGACGAGCGAGCGTCGCCAGCCCGAGCCCCGCGGCGCCGAGCAGTGACCGGTCGCGCGCGATGGCCCAGCTCGCGGCTGCCACGCACAGCGCCGCAAGCGGCACCTCCATCCCCGAAAGCGCCCCCCACACGAGGCGGCCAAGCGTGAGGACGGCGAGGCCGGCGACCCAGCTCAGACCGGCTGGAAGCTCGGCGGCAGTCGCCAGGCGGCGGGTGACGAGCCCCGTGGCCGCCCAGCAAGCGACGCCGAGCGCCTTGGCCGCCGCGAGGCCCGGCACGCCCAGCGCGAGCAGGCACGCCAGCGCCACGGTCCAGATTGGCGCCGTGGAGACGGCCACCGGCTCGCCCGGGTTGATCGCGAAGCCCCCGCCGGTCGACAGATTGTCGGCCAGGCGGAGGTGGATCCAGCTGTCGTCGAGCGGCAGGCCCGGGGCGCCGGCAATCCAGGCCTCGGCGACCACGAAGGCGGCGAGGGCCAGCGTCCCCGAGGCGAGCAGGAGCGCGTCGTACCGGTCGAAGCCCTCGGCCGACGGCCGCACGGCCCGCCCCTTCCTAGCGGCGGGCCACTGCCGTCACGGGCGTCAAGTGGTAACCTGCGTGCTCGACCGCGCCCCGGCGGACTCGCGTCACGTAGAGCGACCGACCGTGAGACAGCGGTCGCGTCTCGACCCCGGCCGGACGGGGCAGGCCCGGATGCCACTCGTCCACGACCCAGACCAGGCGCCGCGTCGTCGGCGGGAGCGGCACCCGCCAGTCGGCGACGGCCGCCATGCTGGTGAGGTCACGGGAGAGGAGATATCCGGGTTCCGTCTCACCGACGCGCAGGTGGTACGCCGCATACTCGGGCAGATAGTACATGACGTGACGGAACCAGGGGTACGAACGCGGATTGCCGAGCTCGGTCACGAGCACGGTGTCGTGCGGATCGAAGTGGCCCCGGATGGCGGTCACGTACTCGCCGATCACCGCCTCCTGCTCCCGCAATCCGGCCGCGGTATGGCTCCAGAGTCGGAACCGGTAGAGCGCCCGGAGCTCCCCCGCGATCCGCGCGGCCCTCGACGCGCCGGCAGCCGGGACCGGCACGTCCACCGGACGCGCCAGCGTGAAGAACGCGACGTGCGCGCCCAGCGCCACCGCCAGGATCAGGCCAGCCCACGCGGGACGCCCCGGGCGCATCCCGGGCGTCTCGTCACTCGCCGACGCGAGCGCCACGACCGTCTGGCCGACCAGGAGGTAGCACGCCGGCAGGACCGCGAGGAGGTACCCGGGCTGGCCGAAGTGGACGAACGCGTAGAGGGCGAGGGCCGGCAGGACCCAGAGCGCGAAGAGGACCGCGCGGTCGCCGCCCCCGACGAGGCGGCGTGGGGCGCGGCGCAGTCCCCACGCGAGGACCGGCAGGAACACGCCCAGGCCGACGAGCGCGGCGACGCCGAGGCCAGTCACGTTGCGAAGCCAGCCGGTCGCGAAGAGGGTCGTCGTGCGCACCGTCGACTCGTAGAGGTCGACACCGGCGGCCAGGTATCGCTCGACGCCCGTCAGCCACAGCATGGGACCCAGCCACGCCACCGTCGTGACCCCGATAACCCCCAGGCCGGCGAGCATCGGGCCGGGGCGCCGGAACCCACGCCACGCCATCCCGAGCCACAGCGGGCTCATCGTCAGCAGCATGGACTGCCGCACGCCGCCCGCCAGGCCGAGCAGGAGCGCAGAGCCCACGAGGGCCCGCACACTGCCGCGCTGCATGCGCCACGCCCCGAGCGCGATGCCGGTCGCGAGCGCGGCCTCCGCGGTATACGGCAGGCCGACCACCCCGTACGCCCAGAACAGCGGGCTCGCCAGGAGCCCGAGGGCCGCCACGAGGGCGACGCCGGGGCCGTAGAGCTGCCAGCCGAGTAGATAGAGCAGGGAGACCGCGACGGCGCTCGCGAGGACGGCCAGGCTCCCGAGGGCGACGGTCGGGTCTCCGAGCGCCAGCTCGGCGAGGCGCCCCAGCGCCACGTAGAGGATGTAGCCGGGCGGGTGTGGCTGGTGCCGGACGACGTCGTACCGGTCCAAAGCGAGCGCGAACTGGACCGCGTCCCACGTCGGCAAGAGGTGCGCCCGGTACGGCCAGCGGGACGCCACGGTCAGGCCGGCGAGGATCAGCGCCAGGGCGCGATCGACCCTGGACATGACAACGCGGGGAGCCGGCCCGAGCGTAGCCGGTGCGGTCATGCGGGCAGCGGTTAGCGGAATCGCAGGTGCGGGAAGCGGGAGAACCGGCGGGAGCGCGTCAGGAGCGGCTCAGGCGCCCTTCTTTTCCTCGTGCTTCTCGGCCGTGTCACCCTCGCTCTGCCCCTTCTTGAATTCGGACACGCTCTTCCCGAGGCCCCGCGCCAGCTCGGGGAGCTTCTGGGCCCCGAACAGGAGCAGGACGATGATGAGGATGATCATCAACTCCTGGTAACCGAGACCGAACATGCGCGCCTCCGGCGTGAAGTTTCGCTTACCTTACGCCGTTTCCTCGCCCTGTCAATCAGCGGCGCCCCCGACAGGCGCCCTCCGTCAGCCCGCCCCCGCCGGCCCGTCTCGGAGCACCCGCTTGTCCCCGACCCGGGCCGTCAGGCGCTGGGTATCGAGCCACTCCAGCAGGGGAATCGCGTACTTCCGGGAGATCCCGAGCAGATCCTTGATCTCCTGCGGCGTGATCGCCTGGTGCTCGCGGAGGAAGGCCAGGACCCGGCCGACCGCCGCTTGCAGCGGCTCGGTGTGGAAGTAGAGTCCTTCGCGGATCCGCACCAGACGGCGACCGTCGACCAGGAGCTGGGCCATGGCCTGGGCGGAGGGGCCCGAGAGCCCCAGCTTCGCGAATGCCTCCTCCAGGGTCGGTGGCGCGACCCCAGCCGTGCGGAACTCCGCCTCGAGCCGGTCGGAGGCCACCTGCTGGGCCGCGGTCAGGCGAACGGCGTGCGTGGCGCCCCGCACCTTGTCCTTGTCGACGACGAGGATCCCCGCGGCCGCGAAGCGATCGAGCAGCGCGAGGAAGACCCGCTCCTCGAGGCCGCCCAGTCGCGTCCGCAGCTCTTCCTTGGACATCCCGGGCTTGAGCGGTTCGCGCGTGTGGAACGCGGCAAGCTCGGCGGCGGCCTCCCGCGCGAGGCGCTCGGCGGCCTCGGCGTGCACGTACCACTCGCGATCGACGACCAGGACGCGCTCCCGTGCGACGAGATCCTGGAGGTTGCCGCGGAGCGCCTCGGGGCCGAAGGCCGTGCGCGCCCGGAGCTCGGCCGTGCGCACGCCGCCGGCGCCGACCCGCTGGATGTGCGCCTCGAGGACCGCGGCGGGCGCGCCCGTCTCGAGCGTGCGGAGCCGCTCGACGAGGCCCGCGCTCCGCCGCGCCTTGGCGGGGGCGACGTCGAGGAGCTCGCCGCCGCCGATCGTCACCATGGGCGAATAGCTCCGGATGACGTAGCGGTCCCGAGGCAGCGCGATCACCGGGGCTTCCAGCCGAAGCTGGACGTAGCCCGTCTGGCCGGGCTCGATCGCCGTGCCCGCCACGGGATGCACCCGCGCCATGACCTCGCTCGTCCCCACGTGGAAGCGCACCCGCTGGCGCGTCTTGAGCGGCGCGGGGGCGTCGGCCAGGAGCTCGCACGTGGCGTCGAGCATGTAGGTCGGCTGGAGGAGCCCCGGCAGCGACAGCACGTCCCCGCGCTCGATCGCCGCCCGCTCGATCCCCTGCAGGTTCACCGCCGCGCGCTGGCCGGCGGCGGCCACCGACACGGGCCGGCCGTGGGTCTGGATCCCGCGCACCTTGGCCTGGACGTCGCGCGGGTACACCTCGACTCGCTCGTCCAGCCCGAGCTGCCCGGAGGCGACGGTGCCGGTCACCACCGTGCCGAACCCGCGGATCGTGAAGACACGGTCGATCGGCAGGCGGAACGTGGCGTCGGTGCCGCGCGACGGCACGGCGCGCGCGAGCGTTCGGAGCGCCTCGCGGAGCGCGGGCAGTCCCTGCCCCGTCTTCGCCGACACGGGCAGGATCGGCGCGCCGTCGAGGAACGTGCCCCGGAGAAAGCTCCGGACATCCTCCTGGACCAGCTCCAGCCAGTCCGACTCGGCGAGATCCGCCTTGGTCAGCACGACGAGGCCGCTCCGGACACGCAGCAGCTGGCAGATGGCGAGGTGCTCCCGGGTCTGGGGCATCACACCCTCGTCCGCCGCGATGACCAGCATGACGAGGTCGATCCCGCCCACTCCCGCCAGCATGTTCTTCACGAACCGCTCGTGCCCGGGCACGTCGACGATCCCCAGGGTGAGTCCGTCTTCGAGCTCGAGGTGGGCGAAGCCGATGTCGATGGTGATGCCGCGCTCCTTCTCCTCCTTGAGCCGATCGGGATCGATGCCGGTCAGCGCCTGGACCAAGCTCGACTTGCCGTGGTCGATGTGCCCCGCGGTGCCGGCGACGACGTGGCGCACGGGGCCGGAGCGACTAGACCAGCGCCGTCAGCGCGGCGGCGAGGCGCGGCACCTCGTCGTCCATGACGGTCCGGCAGTCCAGCAGGAGCCGGTCGGCGGCGATGCGCCCGATCACGGCAGGGCGGCCCGCGCGGAGCCGCGCGTCCAGTCCCACCGCGGGGTGCCGGGGTGCGCCGAGCGCCAGGGCCGCGGTGGGGAGCGCGGCTAGCGGCAAGGCCCCGCCGCCCACCTCGGAGCGATCGGCCACGATCGTGAGACCGAGCGCCGTTCGCGCGGCCGCCGGCACCCGGCGGAGCACGCGGCCCGCGCGGCGCCGGACGACGCTCGCGGTCTGGCTCAGCATGCGGAGCGTCGGGATCTCACGGGGCGCCGTCGCCGGATCCTCGTACGCCCGGAGCGTGGCCTCCAGCGCCGCGAGCGTGAGCTTGTCGATCCGGAGCGCCCGGTTCAGCGGGTTCTGTCGCAGGCGCTCGACCAGAGCGCGGCGCCCCACGACGATGCCGGCCTGCGGGCCGCCGAGGAGCTTGTCCCCCGAGAAGGTCACGACGTCCGCTCCCGCCGCAACCGTTTCGGGCACCGTTGGCTCGCGCGGGAGCCCCCAGGGCCGGAGATCGAGGAAGCAGCCGGATCCGAGATCCTCGAGCACCGGGATGCCGCGCGATCGTCCGAGCTCGGCCAGCTCCGCGGTGGACACGCTCTCGGTGAACCCCAGCACCCGGTAGTTCGAGGGATGAACCTTGAGGAGGACCGCCGTCGCGGGCGTGATCGCGCTGGCATAGTCCGCGAGGCGGGTCCGGTTCGTCGTGCCGACCTCGACCAGCCGGGCGCCGGAGCGGGCCAGGATGTCGGGGATCCGGAAGGCGCCGCCGATCTCGATCAGCTCGCCCCGCGACACGACGACCTCGCGGCCCGGCGCCAGCGATTCGAGAGCGAGCAGCACGGCTGCCGCGTTGTTGTTGACCACGAGCGAGGCTTCCGCGCCGGAGAGCCGGCAGAGCAGTCCGTCGACGTGGCTGTAGCGCGAGCCGCGGACCTTCGTCCGGACGTCGAGCTCGAGGTTCGAGTACCGCGCGGCGACCACGGCGAGCCGGGCGAGCGCCGCCGGGCCGAGCGGGGCCCGGCCCAGGTTCGTGTGCAGCACCACGCCGGTCGCGTTGATGACGTGGTCAAGCGCCCAGGCGCTCGCCGCCTCCAGGGCCGCGCGGACGCGCGGCAGGAGCGCCGGCGTCTCGAGGGCGAGGGCATCGAGCTCGGTGGCCGACGCGGCGGCGAGCACCGCGCGCCGCCGCTCGCCGAGAACGGTCCGCACGGCCTCCACCACCCGCGGCCGCGAGACGATGGGTCGCCCGTCAAGCGCTCGCACCACCTCGTCCACCGAGGGGAGTGCCTGGAGCCGGGCGCGCCGGCGCGCCGCGAGCCCGTCGGGACGGTCGGCGGTCAGCATCGCCTCGGCGGCACGACGCCGCGCCGCAGGCCGCGGGCCACTCATCTCAGGGCCTCAGCAGCGCGCGCACGGAATCGAGGAGGTTGGCTTCCCAGCGCCCGGTCGAGGCGCAGGGCAGGCCCGGCCGGGGCTTCGGGGCGCCGGTGCCCCGCGTGTAGGTGTCCGTGCGCATGCGCGTGTTCACCTGGACCGCCGTCTGCGTGGGCGTGACCGCCTCCACGAAGATCGTGAACGCCACCTGGGCGTCCCCCTCGACGCGCTCCTCCCCGAATCGGCCGCAGTCCGCGTAGAGGCCGATCGTCGTCGGGACCGCCTCGGACGCGATGACGCCCGAATCCCGCGCGATCGTCCGGATCTGCACGTTCTCGCGCGCCAGCGCCCGGACGAGCGCGCGCCAGACCGCGTCGTAGGGCGCGTCGATCTGCTCGGTGTAGGCGCTCGGCAGCACGGGGGCGACGTAGGCGCGACTGCAACCCGTCAGGGCCAGGAGTCCTAGCGCACCGGCGAGCGCCGGCCCGCCGCCGAGTCGCCTCATGACGTCACTGCGGATGATGGTCGATGCCACGGTACGCCTCGATGAAGCGCACCACCCGGCGCTCGTCCAGCTCGTCCAGCTTCTCGATCCGCGTCCACGCGGTGAGCGCGATGCAGCGATCGAGCGTGGGATACGGTGCGAGGACCACGTGGTCCGGGTAGCGATCCGCGATGGCGCGGAGCCCGGCCTGCACCTGGTCCGCGCACTGCGGCTTGTAGTTGATCACGACGCCGCCGTCCTCGAGGTTGTGGACCTGGAGCTCCTTCGAGAGGGGCCGCGCGTGGACACCCCACGGCGCGATGTAGGGCAGGTGCGGCCCGGACGTGGGGGGATCCGAGTTGTACGGCACGTGCGGGGTCTCGTCCGTCGGGATGTGATCGTTGCCGAGGCTCGGGACGAACTCGCCGGGGATCGGGCCGCGCGCCCGCGCGTAGAGCCACCCGCCCATGCTGATCAGCACCAGGCCGGCCACCGCGCCGGCCGCGACGACCAGCCGGCGGCGCTGCCGGCGGGTGAGCGCGAAACGCGACGCCGGCGGGGCCCCGCCGCCCGGCCGCACGCTGCCTCGCTTCGGGTGCCCCTTCCGCGCCTTCGCCATCGTTCGCGCGCTCCTCTGCCACCCGTCCCGCCCGCGCTCCCGACCGACCCGGCCATGGCGGAAGCGCGTGGGAGTCGAACCCACCTCGAGCTTGTCTAGAACCCGACACCGGATTTGAAGTCCGGGAGGCCCACCGGGATCCTATGCGCTTCCGGTCCGGGAAATCGAGTGTATCACCGCGGACGGTCCCGGGCACCCGCTGGGGGCGCGGGCGCCACGGCTCCGCGCCCCAGACCGGTATACTCGCCCTTCATGGAAGCTGAGCCGCCGGCGCGGCCCATCGTCACTGCGCGGCTGATCCAGTGGTTGACCGCCGCGGACGTGCCGTTCCAGGTCCTCGAGCATCCGCCGGTGCGGACGAGCGTGGAGGCCGCGGCGGTCCGCGGCACGCCGCTCGAGGCAGGCGCCAAGGCGCTGGTGGTCCGCGCGGACGATCGGCCGGTCCACGTGGTCCTGCCGGCCAACCGGCGGATCGACAACGCCCGGCTGCGCGACGTGGTCGGTACCCGGCGGCTCCGCTTCGTCACCCCCGACGAGCTCGGGACGCTGACCGGCTGCGTGCCCGGCGCGGTGCCGCCCTTCGGCCACCTCTTCGGCCTGGAGGTCCTGGTCGACGAGGAGCTGACCCGCTGCGACGTGATCGCCTTCAACGCGGGCAGTCCCACCGTCTCGATCACGATGCGCGGCGCAGACTTCATCCGGCTCGCAGGCGCCCGGATCTGTCGCTTCGCTCAGGAGTGACCGCCACCACGGCGAGCGCGGCCGGCCAGGCTAGCCGCCGACGAGGGCGGGAGCGTGCAGCGGGACGAGGGCGGCGGGGTGGAGGCGCTACGGGGAGGTCAGGCGGAGCCGCGCGCCGACGGCCAGCGGATCCTCCAGATCCATCCCGTTGAGGCGGGCCAGCGCCTGCGGCGTGACCCGATACCGGGCCGCGATGGCCGAGAGCGTGTCTCCCTTGCGGACGACGACCTCGCGCGGGGCCCCCGCCGGCGGGGCCGTCACGGCCACCACGCTCGGCGCGGCCACCGCCGGCACGACCAGCTCCCGGATCCCCCGCAGTCGCCCGCCCGGCAGATGGTTCAGCTCGGTTAGGCGCTGGGTCGTCACGCGATAGAGCCGCGCGATCTCGGCCAGGGACTGGTTGCGCCCGATCCGATGCACGATCCACGTGGGGAGACTGGACGGCGCGGCAGCCTGGAGCGCGGCTTCGAACCGGGCGCCGCTCCCCGGCGGCAGCCGCAGCGTGTAGCTCCCGAACGGCGGCGTGATGCGCGCGAGCAACGCCGGGTTGAGGTCGCGGATCTCGTCAACGGAGACCCCCGCCAGCCCGGCAATCGTGTCGAAGTCGAGCGGCCGCCGGGTGGTCACCTCGTCATACGCGAGCGGCGCCTCGAGGGTGACATCGAAGCCGTACCGCGTCGGCGCCCGCGTGATCACCGCGGCGGCCAGGATCTGCGGGACGAAGAGCTTGGTCTCGTCAGGCAGATGCCGTGTCTGGGTCAGCGCCCAGAAATCACTCGTCCGCGCCCGCTGGATCGCGCGCCCCACCCGCGACTCGCCGGCGTTGTAGCCCGCCTGCGCCAGGAACCAGTGGCCGAACAGGCCGTAGAGGTCGCCGAGGTATTCGGCGGCCGCCATGGTGGACTTCACTGGATCGAGCCGCTCATCGATCCACCGGTCGATGACGAGACCGTAGCGACGCCCCGTCGCCTCCATGAACTGCCACATCCCCTTCGCGCCCACTCGCGAGACCGCCCGCGGCGAGAATCCGGACTCGATCATGGCGGTGTACGCGAGCTCTTCGGGGAGCCCACGCTCCCGGAAGATCCGCTGGATCATCGGCAGGTATCGCCCGGACCGGGCAATCCACATGCCGAACCGCTCGCGGTCCTTGGCCACGAAGTAGTCGATCAGGGCCTCGACCGGGGCGTTGACCACCATCGGGTAACTGGGCACGGGCAAGCCGGGGGGCACCTGAACCGTCGGCCCGGATGCCTCCTCACGGTCGTCGGGGGCAATACGGGACGGCACGACCGGACGAGCGTCCGTGGCAGGGGCCCCGTCGGGCTCGGGGTCGACAGGGCCGTCGACGACCTTGTCCGCAGGGGCCTGGAACTCTTCGACCGAGCGCGCCGGCGGGCGCGGAGGAGTCGGGGGCTCGGGGACAGCCGCGAGCCGGTAGCTATCGGGGCCGGAGCCGGCCGAGGGACCCTGGGCCGCGCTGGGTAGCGGACACACGACCGCCACCGCGGTGACCGAGGCCACCCCGATAAGCGACAGCCGCTCCCACCACCACGATCGTGCCCTCATGTAGTCGAGACGAAGAACGGCAGGCACCACGAGTCGGCACTTTGTAGCATGCGCGCGCGACCAGTGTCAATCGGAAAAGCCCGACCGGCTCCGCATAAGTATCCGGGTCTAAAGGAGAACAGGTCCAAGCGTCGCCAAGCAACGGGGCGAGCCGAAGGGAATCGGCTAGCGCACGGGGCCGGACATCCAGCGGGCACGGTCGGTCAGATCGAGGCCCACCCGTTCCCCCGCGATCACGCGGATCCGGGTGATCCAGAACTCGGCCTCCTTCGCCGGCCCGGTCGCGCGGGGCAGGAAGCGCTGGGCGCGTCCGGGTTGTCTCGACTTGGGCTCGGACCGGAGCTTCTCCGTCCCGTAGGGGGACACTCGGAACACGACGACGATCCAGTCCCCCGACGGCACGCCGTCGAAGGCGAAGAGCCCGGCGGGATCAGTCTTCTCGCGCCAGGTCCGAATGGCCTCCGGGGGCGGCCCGCTCGCGGGACCGGCGCCGCCCGAGGCGCTGGCCGGCGGCCCTGAAGCGCCCGAGGCCTCCGGCCCCGCAGATGCGGTCGCCTTGCCGGGCCGGGGCTTGGGCAGGAGCGGCGGCTCGGCGACGAGGTCCACCTCCCGGGAGGGCGCGACCTGACGCTCGATGCGACTCTTGTGTGCGGAGAGCGCGGCTTGCACCCGGGCCACCGCGGACTCGTACTGGGCGCCCGACCCCCGCGCGCTCTGCCGGATGCTCTCGAGCTCGGTGATGAGGGTCGGCGTCGCGGGGTAGAGAGTGACTTCGATGCCCTCGAGCGGCGTCCAGGATCCCACCGGCGACTCCTCGTCGACGGAGAGGCGGCCCCACACCATGCCCGGCGCGCCCAGGCCGCGGAGCGCCTCGGCCAGCTCAGCGGTTGGATCCTCGCCCACGGCGCTGACCCGGCCGGGGACAGCCAGCGCCCCGAGCCCGAGGAGCATGCCGAGGAGCGCGCACGCGGCCGGTCCCGCCTCGGTCTTCACGCGGGACGGCTCTTCCAGCGTCGGTGGACCCAGAACCACTGCTCGGGATGGGCGCGGACGTGCCGCTCGATCGCCTCCGTGAACCGCGCGGTGTTCACCTGAATATCGTGATCGAGGTCGCCCGTGATCGCCAGCGGAATCTCCGGGTCGAGGACGAGCTGATGCCCGCCGTCCGGCAGGCGATGGATGAATGCCGGCACCACGGGCGCCCGGGTCTTGATCGCCAGGATGGCGAGGGCCCGGGATGTCGAGGCCAGATGCCCGAGGAAGGGCACGAAGACCCCGTCCCGCCCCGCATCCTGGTCGAGCAGGATCCCGATGCACTCGCCCCGCGCCAGGGCCGCGCGGACGCCTTGCACCGCATCACGCTTGGAGATGGCCCGGAGGCCGCTCCGCTCGCGGGCGCGGGCGATGAGCGCATCCAGGTACGGATTGTCGAGCGGGCGCACGACCACGCTCAGCCCGAACCCCGCGTGGCCGTGCGTCGCCGCCAGGAGCTCCCAGTTCCCGAAGTGGCCGGTGAGGAAGAAGATGCCGCGGCCGCGGGCCAGCGCCTGGCCGATGTGCTCGGTGCCCTGGCCGCGAATCCGCCCGAACAGCCGCTCGGTGGGCCCGAAGAAGAGCCGGCAGCACTCGAGCGTCGTCATTCCGAGATGCTCGAAGCACTGGCGCGCGACCCGGGTCCGGTCCGTGGGCGACAGCGTGTCGCCGTAAACCAGGGTCAGGTTGTCCAGCGCGACACGGCGCCGGCCCGGAAGGATCCAGAACGCCACCCGACCCAGGCCGGCGCCGAGCGCCTGCGCCACACCGAGCGGAAGGCGTCCTACCAGGCCGCCGACCAGGGCAACGAGCTTCGCCACGATCCACTGGCCGGCCCGGCGCCAGGGCGAGGCTGGACGGCGTCGCCGTCCCATGGTCTATCTCAGCTCGGCCGGGAGGCGCGAGCCCAGGCCGGCAGGGGGCGCTGCCGCCGACATCGTGGCGACCCCCTCCAGGACGCTGTGGCCGGCGACACCCCAGCGATCGGCCGAACGGCGCGTCGTGGCGTCCGCGTCCTCGGCGGTCCGGGTGGCGGTGCGCGGCGTGCCGCTATCGAGGCCCCACCACCGCGTCATTGCGCCGGGCGCGGGCTCGCCACCACTCCACCCCGATCGGGATCAGGGACAGCACGATGACGACCGCGATCACGATGTGGATGTAGCGGCCGATGTCCGGGATGGCGTGGCCCAGAAGATAGCCGGCCCACGTGAGCCCGGCGACCCAGCCGATGCCTCCGAAGACGTTGTAGGCGAGGAAGGAGCGATACCGCATCCGGCCCACGCCGGCGACGACGGGCGCGAACGTCCGGATGATCGGGATGAACCGCGCGAGGACGATCGTCTTCCCGCCGTGCCGCTCGTAGAACTCCCGCGTGCGCACCAGGTGGTGGCGGCTGAACCAGCGGGAGTCCTCGCGGGTGAAGATGTGCGGCCCGGCCCGGTACCCGATCGCGTACCCGACGCTGTCGCCCGCAATCGCCGCCACGCTCAGGAGCAGGGTCAGGAGCCAGATGTCGAGCCCGCCGGCCGACGCGACGAGGCCCGCCGTGATCAGGAGGGAGTCTCCGGGGAGAAAGAAGCCGACCAGGAGCCCGGTCTCCGTGAACACGATGGCCACGAGCGCCACGTAGCCGCCCCACCGCACCAGCTCGTAAAGCGCCGCCGGGTCGGTCAGGGCCTGGACGAGGTGCTCGAACACGGCGTCGCCGGTCAGCGCGCCAGCGAGCCGATCCGCATGCCGTAGAACGACCGCCAGACGAACACGAGCGAGATGACGAAGAACACCGTCGCGAGTGCGCGGCTGATCCCCGCCCCACCCTCCGCGGTGAGCGTGACCGCCAGCTGTACGGCGAGCAGGCCGAAGAGCGTCGTGAACTTGATCACCGGATTCATGGCGACCGACGACGTGTCCTTGAACGGGTCGCCGACTGTGTCCCCGATCACGGTCGCCGCGTGAAGGGGCGTGCCCTTCTCCTTGAGATCCACCTCGACCACCTTCTTCGCATTGTCCCAGGCTCCTCCGGCGTTCGACATGAAGATGGCCTGGTAGAGCCCGAAGAGCGCGATCGAGATCAGGTACCCGATGAAGAAGTACGGCTCGAGGAAGGCGAAGGCCAGCGTCGAGAAGAACACGGTCAGGAAGATGTTGAACATCCCCTTCTGGGCGTACTGCGTGCAGATCTCGACCACCCGCTTGCTGTCCTCGACCGACGCCCTCGTCGCGCCCTCGAGCCGGATGTTCGCCTTGATGAACTCCACCGCGCGATAGGCGCCGGTCGACACGGCCTGAATCGATGCGCCCGTGAACCAGTAGATCACCGCCCCGCCCGTGATCAGGCCGAGCAGGAACGGCGGGTGAAGCAGGGAGAGCTTGTCCAGGTTCTCGGTGAGCCCGTGGGTGAGCAGCACGATGATCGAGAAGATCATCGTCGTGGCACCCACCACCGCGGTGCCGATCAGCACGGGCTTCGCGGTGGCCTTGAACGTGTTGCCCGCGCCGTCGTTCTCCTCGAGGAGTGTCTTCGCCCGCTCGAAGTCGACGTCGAAACCGTACTCCTTCCGGATCTGCTGCCGGATGCCGGGGATCTGTTCGATCAGCGACAGCTCGAACACCGACTGGGCGTTGTCGGTCACGGGCCCATAGGAATCCACCGCGATCGTGACGGGCCCCATGCCGAGGAAACCGAAGGCCACCAGTCCGAAGGCGAATACGGCCGGCGCCACCATGACACTCCCCAGACCGGTCATGCTCACGAGGTACGCGATCCCCATAAGCGCGGTGATCGCCATGCCCAGCCAGTACGCGCTAAAGTTCCCCGCCACCAGCCCCGACAGGATGTTCAGGGACGCCCCACCCTCGCGGGCCGAGGTGACGACCTCGCGGACGTGCCCCGACTCGGTCGAGGTGAAGATCTTCACGAGTTCGGGGATGATCGCGCCCGCCAGGGTCCCGCAGGTGATCACGGTCGATAGCTTCCACCAGAGGGTGCCATCCCCCAGGTCGGGAATCAGGAGATAGGACGCGACGTACGTGATGACCACGGACACCCCTGACGTCAGCCACACGAGAGACGTGAGCGGCTTCTCGAAGTTCATCTCCCGGGCGCCCGCGTACCGGCTCCGGGCGATCGCCTCGTTGATCAGATAGGAGGCGCCGCTGGCCACGATCATCAGGACGCGCATCGTGAAGATCCAGACCAGGAGCTGGACCTGGACCGTCGGATCCTTCACGGCGAGGAGGATGAAGGAGATCAGCGCGACGCCGGTCACCCCGTACGTCTCGAAACCGTCGGCAGTCGGGCCGACCGAGTCACCCGCATTGTCACCCGTACAGTCGGCGATGACGCCCGGGTTCCGCGCGTCGTCCTCCTTGATGTTGAACACGATCTTCATGAGATCCGAGCCGATGTCCGCAATCTTCGTGAAGATCCCGCCGGCGATCCGGAGCGCCGCGGCGCCGAGGGACTCGCCGATCGCGAAGCCGATGAAGCACGGTCCCGCGTACTCCCCGGGGACGAAGAGGAGGATGCACAGCATGATGAAGAGCTCGACGCTGATGAGCAGCATCCCGATGCTCATCCCCGACTCGAGCGGGATGGCATAGACGGGGAGCGGCCGGCCCGCCAGGCTGGCGAACGCGGTCCGCGAGTTCGCGAAGGTGTTGATCCGCATCCCGAACCACGCGACCCCGTAACTCCCCCCGATCCCGATGAGGCTGAAAAGTAGGATGATCAGGACGCGCATGGGCTCGAGCCGGAGCAGGACGCCGAAGTAGAGGAGGATGACGAGCCCGATGAAGATCTCCAGGATGAGGATGAACTTGCCCTGCGTCACGAGATACGTCTTGCACGTCTCGTAGATCAGCTCCGAGATGTCGCGCATCGACGCATGGACCGGCAGGTTCTTGATGCGGCGGAAGATCACGAGGCCGAAGGCGAGCCCCAGCACGCAGACGACGAGCCCCGCGAGGAGGAGGGTCCGCCCGTTCACGCCCATCAACTGGATCGACCCGACGTCGGGCATGCGCAGGCTGGCTTCGCCGCCGCCCGCGTGGGACGCCGTGGCCGCCGGCGCGGCGGGCGCGGCCTGCGCCAGCGCCGGGAGGGGCGCGGCCAGCGAAGCCAGCAGGACCGCGAGCAGGCAGAGGGCCATCAGGGATCCCGCCACGCGGCGGTCGTACGAACAGCGCATCGCGCTCATGTAAAGGTCTCCTGAATCGAGAGGATGCTGTCCGGCGGTCGGCCGTAGACCGGCGAACAGTATAGCAGAGGCAACTTTGCCCGGGCCGGGGCGGAGGATCCCGGTCGCCCTTGCCCGGCCGCCACGGGCGTGGCTAGGATGGGGCCGTGACTGACAAGGCGCGCGGGCGGATGGCGGGACCGCGCTGCCCGACCTGCGCCCGGGTGGTCTCGTGGCCCGACACGCCCACGCGCCCCTTCTGCTCGCTCACGTGCCGGCTGATCGACCTGGGGCACTGGCTGGACGGGCGCTTCCGGCTCCCCGGCGCACCCCTCTCGCTCCCCGATCTGTCGGTCTCAGTCGAGACGCCCGCGGGCGACGAATGATCGACGGCCTCCTTCGGGACCCCGTGGGGGCCATCCAGATGCTCCTGCTGATGATCCCCGGGCTCTTGCTCGCGGTCACCGTGCACGAGGTCGCCCACGGCTGGGTTGCGGACCGACTGGGGGATCCAACCGCGCGACTCGCCGGGCGCCTCACGCTGAATCCGGTGCCGCACATCGACCCGCTCGGCGCACTCGCGTTCGTCATCGCCGGATTCGGGTGGGCGCGACCGGTCCCGGTCAACGCGCGGAATCTCCGGCGGCCGATTCGCGACATGGCGTGGGTGGCCGCCGCGGGACCGCTGTCCAACTTCGTGATGGCCTTCATCGGTCTCGTGCTGCTCGTCCTCACCAGCCAGTTCGTGGAATCGCCGTTCGTCGCACGACCAGTGGCGGGAATGCTACGGTTCGTCTACACGTTCAATCTCAGCCTGGCCATCTTCAACCTCATCCCGCTGCCGCCGCTCGACGGTGGGCACTTCCTCCCGTACTTCTTCCCGCGCAAGTCGTGGCCGCTCCTCGCCCGGCTGCAGCAGTACGGCCCGCTCATCCTCCTGCTGCTCGTCTTCTCGGGTGCAACGCGCTACATCGTGGGCCCGCTGTTCGCGCTGGCCAACACGCTGTACCTCACGGTGCTGCGCGCCCTCTTCTAGCTGCCCTAGAATCCGGCGCCCGAAAAGACGAAGGGCCCGGATCTCGCGATCCGAGCCCTTCGTTGGTAATACCCCGGCGACGACCTACTCTCCCGTGCCGCTGCCAGCACAGTACCATCGGCCCTGGAGGGCTTAACTTCCGTGTTCGGGATGGGAACGGGTGTGGCCCCTCCGGTAAGGCCGCCGGGAATCGGCAAGCCTCATACGCGATCCTCGAGCGCCGTCACGTCGTATCTGGATTGGAAAGAAGCCAATCCGCGGTCAAGCCGCACGGCCGATTAGTACCGGTAAGCTGAACCCCTTACGGGGCTTACACCTCCGGCCTATCAACCTGGTCATCT
>CAYXBJ010000007.1:0-58372 GCA_964463175.1 uncultured bacterium | reverse complement strand
CGATCCTCGACACCTGGAGCGTGATCGGCCTCCGGGCGACCGGCAGCGACTCGTTCACCGTGAGCGATCTCTTCGTCCCGCAGCAGCACTCGGCGGCCCGCGACGACCCGGCGGAGCGGCGCCACGGCGGCCCTCTCTACTGCTTCCCGACGACCAGCCTCTACGCCTCGGGATTCGCCGGCGTCGCCCTCGGCAACGCGCGCAGCATGCTCGACGCATTCGTCCGGCTCGCCCTGGCCAAGACGCCGCGCGGCCTCAGTCACCCGCTCCGCGAGAGCGCGGTCGTCCAGTCGGAGCTCGCCCGCACCGAGGCGCGGGTCGACGCCGCCCGGGCGCTCCTCCACACGTCGCTCGACGAGGTGTGGCGGGGCGTCGTCGAGACCGGCGAGCTCGAGCTCGCCCAGCGCGTGCGGATCCGGCTCGCCGCGACCCACGCGATCACCGAGGCGACGGCGGCCGTCGACTGGGCCTACCACGCCGCGGGGGCGACGGCGATCTTCGAGAGCCAGGCCTTCGAGCGGCGCTTCCGCGACGCGCACACGGTGGCGCAGCAGGTACAGGGGCGGCAGACGCACTTCGAGACGGTCGGCCGCGTGCTGCTCGGGCTCGAGCCCGACACGACCTACTTCATCTAGCGCCGCCGGCGCCGTCGTCTTGAGGCCGTGGGACCGGTCATCGGGCTCGACGCGCCGGGGGTGGTGCCGGTGAGGACCCCGGCGCGGCACAGTGCAGTGGGACCCTTCGGCATCGGACCGCGACCGGTCAGGTCGCGGTCTGTGGCGAACGGGTGTCGGAGCGAAGCCGCGTCCGGGGCGAACCGGCACCAGGACCCGCGGCGCGGCGGCGCCCGAGTCGGCTCCGCGCGAGCCGGCTCCGCGTGAGCCGCGTTTGCTATACTGGCCGCGCCGTGGCGCCCGCCACCCACACTCGCAGCGCGAGCTGCCCCGCACCCGCCCGCCAGAGGAGCCGGCTCCCATGCACGTGCTCGACGTCGACATCGAATAGCGCGCGATGAGCTTCCTGGATCTACGGGAATTCATGCGGCTGCTCGAGGACCGGGGGCAGCTCCGGCGCATCGACGCGCCGGTCCGGCGCGAGCTCGAGATCACGGAGATCGCCGACCGGCTGGTCAAGGGGCCGGGCGCCAAGAACCACGCGCTCCTCTTCGAGCACGTCGAGGGCGCGGCGATGCCGGTCCTCATCAACGCGTTCGGGACCGAGGAGCGGATGGCGTGGGCGCTTGGCGTCGAGCGGCTCGACGAGCTCGGCGAGAAGATCAAGGGCCTCCTCGACCTCAAGATGCCGGGCTCGCTCATCGACAAGATGAAGAAGGGGCTCGAGCTCCTCGACGTGGCGCGCGCCGGCCCGAAGACGGTGAAGAGCGGGCCCTGCCAGGAGGTCGTCGAGACCGACCGGCCGTCGGTCGCGGCGCTCCCGATCCTCTGGTGCTGGCCGAAGGACGCGGGCCACTACATCACCTTCCCGCTCGTGATCACGCGCGACCCGGTCAGCGGGCTCCGCAACGTCGGCACCTACCGCATCCAGGTCTACGACGAGCGGACGCTCGGGCTTCACTGGCAGACCCACAAAGGCGGGGCCGAGCACGAGCGCGAGGCGCGCCGCGCGGGGAAGGAGCGCATCCCGGTGGCGATCGCGCTTGGCGCCGACCCGGCGACGATGTATGCGGGCACGGCGCCGCTCCCGCCCGGGCTCGACGAGATCCTGCTGGCCGGCTGGCTCCGCGGCAAGGGCGTGGAGATGGTGAAGTGCCGGACGATCGACCTCGAGGTGCCGGCGCAGGCGGAGATCGTGCTCGAGGGCTACTGCGATCCGGCGGAGTCGCGGGTCGAGGGGCCGTTCGGCGACCACACCGGCTACTACTCGCTCGCCAACCCCTACCCCGTCTTCCACCTGACCGCGGTGACGCGCCGCCGCGACGCGATCTACCCGACGATCGTCGTCGGGCGGCCGCCGATGGAGGACTACTGGCTCGGCAAGGCGACGGAGCGCCTCTTCCTGCCGCTCATCCGGATGATGCTGCCGGAGATCGTCGACATGAACATGCCGCCCGAGGGCGTCTTCCACAACCTGGTCATCGTCTCGGTGAAGAAGCGCTACCCCGGCCAGGTCCGGAAGGTGATGTACGGGCTCTGGGGCCTCGGGCTCATGATGCTCGCGAAGAACGTCGTCGTCGTCGACGAGTGGGTCAACGTCCACGATCTCTCCGAGGTCGCCTGGCGCGTGACGAACAGCATCGACCCCGCGCGTGATCTCGTCGTCGTCGAGGGGCCGACCGACGACCTCGACCACGCCGCCCTCCGCCACCGCTATGGCGGGAAGCTCGGCATCGACGCCACCGAGAAGCGGGCGCCGCTCGACCGCGTGGAGCAGCCGTGGCCGGAGGAGATCCGCATGTCGGACGAGGTCCGGCAGCGCGTCGCGATGCGGTGGCGCGAGTACGGCCTCGAGTGACGCCGCTCCGGAGCAGGCCGGCACCACCGCGAGGCCGGTGCGCGTGAGCACGGCGCGGCACTTCCTCGACGCGATCAAGGTCGAGCACACCATCTTCGCGCTGCCGTTCGCCTACCTCGGCATGGTGCTCGCGGCGCGCGGGTGGCCGGGCTGGCACGCGGCGATCTGGATCACGATCGCGATGGCGACGGCACGGACGTCGGCCATGGCCGCGAACCGGCTGATCGACCGGCACCTCGACGCGCGAAACCCGCGGACGGCCGGGCGTCATCTGCCGCGCGGCGTGCTCCAGCCGCGCGATCTCGCGATCGCGGCCGTCGGGTCGGCGGCGATCTTCCTCCTATCCGCGTGGCAGCTCGGGCCGCTCTGCCTCGCGCTCGCGCCCCTCGCGCTCGTCTTCCTGATCGGCTACTCCTACACGAAGCGCTTCACGTGGCTCTCCCACTGGATTCTCGGCTTCACCGACGGCGCGGCGGCCGCCGGCGCGTGGATCGCGGTGCGCGGGACGATGGAGCTGCCCGCGTGGCTCCTCTGGCTCGCGGTCACGGTGTGGATCGCGGGCTTCGACCTCCTCTACGCGTGCCAGGACGTCGACTTCGACCGCCTGGAGGGCCTCCACTCGGTCCCGGCGCGCTTCGGGATCCCGGCCGCGCTCGGGGCGGCCCGCGTCTCCCACGTCCTGACCGCGCTCGCGCTCGCCGCCGCGGGCTGGTCGCTCGGGCTCGGCGTCCTCTACTGGGTCGGCTGGCTCGTCGTTGTCGGGCTCCTGGTCTACGAGCACTCGCTCGTCTCGGCGACCGATCTGTCCCGGCTCGACATGGCCTTCTTCAACGTGAACGGCTACATCAGCGTGATCACGTTCGTCGCCGCGGTCGCCGGCCTCTGGTACTGATGGACGCGCGCCGGCTCGTGCTCCGCGGGACCCCGGTCGCGTTCGGCGTCGTGAGCCTGCTCCATCCCGTGCCCGGGAGCCGCCCGATCGTGGAGGCGCTCGAGCCGGTGCTCCGCCGCTGGCTGCTCGTCCACGTCGTCCAGCTCGGCCTGCTGGTCCTCCTGACGGCGACCCTCTGGCTCCTGGTCGACGGGCTGCCGACCCTCGCCGCCGCCGTGTGCCGGATCGCGCTGGTGCCGTTCCTCGCCTTCTACAGCGGGTTCGACGCGGTCGTCGGGATCGGCACCGGCACGCTCGTCGGTCTGGCGCGCGGCCTCGACGGCGCCGCGCGCGCGACGGCGGTGCGCCTCGCCCAGGCCTTCTGGGACGCGCGCCTCACGCAGGGTACGGCGATCTTCGCCGTCATCGCAATCGCGCACCTGGCGTGGCTCGTGGCGGTCGGCGCCGCGGCCGTCGCGCTCCGCCAGGCGGGCGCGGGCCGCGCGGTGGCCGGCCTCGTCGCGGTCGCCGGCGTGCTCTTCGCGATCGGCCACCCGTGGCCGACCGGCACCGCCGCCATGGTCTGCCTCGGCGCCGCGACGTGGCTCCACACCCGAGCGTCGACATGAGCGCGCGGGACCTCGCTCGCGGGCGAGGAGCCGCGGCGAGTGACTCTCGCAACCCGAAGCCCCGCGGGTGGCGCCGGGGGCGCCGTCCGCGCCGAGGCCGGGGGTCCCTACACCGGGCGGGAGTGGCCGAGGCGCGGGCGGCAACCCCGGCGACAGGACCCGTGGGGCGACGGCTGGTGGTCCGAGGATGACCGGCGGCGACAAGGCCACGCGCGTGCAAGCCATGTTCGCGCGGATCGCGCCGCGCTACGACCTCATGAATGCGCTCATGACCGGCGGCCGAGACCGCGCGTGGCGCCGCGTCGGCGCGCGGCTCGGCGCGCCGCCGGCGGGGAGCCTCGCCCTCGACCTCGCCACCGGCACCGGCGACCTCGCCTTGGCACTCCTCCGCGAGACCGGCGTGCGGGGCGTCGTCGGCGTCGACTTCGTCGAGGGCATGCTCCGCCTCGGCCAGGCGAAGCTGAGAGCGCGCGGCGAGCGGCGCGTCCGGCTCCTCGCCGGCGACGCGCTCGCGCTCCCGTTCGCCGACGCGAGCTTCGGCTGCGTGGCGTCCGCGTTCCTGCTGCGGAACCTCGCGGACCTCCGCGCGGGCCTGGCCGAGATGCGGCGCGTGACGGCGCCCGGCGGGAGCGTCGTCGCGCTCGAGATCACGCAGCCCACGCTGCCCGGCTGGCGCCAGGCCTTCCGCCTCTACTTCCACCGCGTGGTCCCCGCGGTGGGCGCGCTCATCGCCGGGAACCGCGAGGCGTACACCTATCTCCCGCAGTCGGTCGACCGCTTCGTGACGCCCGCGGAGCTCGCGCGGCTCATGGAGGCGGCGGGGCTCCGCGACGTGCAGGTCCGGCGTGTCGGCCTCGGCACCGTGACCATCCACGTGGGGCATGTCGCCCAGGTCGCGCACGCGGACGCGCGCGGCGTGGCGCGCCCGCACGCGACGGTCTGACCCGGAGGCCTCCCCATGCCCTTCCTCGATCGGGACGACGGCGCGCGGCTCTACTACGAGACCCACGGCCAGGGGCCCGCGCTCGTCTTCGCCCACGGGCTCGGCGGCGGCCACCTGAGCTGGTGGCAGCAGATCCCCCACTTCCGCGACCGCTACACGTGCGTCACGTTCGACCACCGCGGGTTCGGGCTCTCTCGGGAGTCGCCGCAGAGGCCCGGGCCCGCCGCGTTCGTCGACGACCTCGCCGCTTTGATCGCCCACCTCGGTGTCCAGGACGTACGGCTGGTCGCGCAGTCGATGGGCGGCTGGACGTGCCTCGGCTACGCGCTCCGCCATCCGGAGCGCACGCGCGCCCTCGTCCTCGCCTGCACGACGGGGGTCCTCGGCGACCCGGAGACCCTGCGGATCTTCCGCGAGCACGGGGCCGCCCAGCCGGAGGCGGCCCTGGTCGCGCGCGGCGTTCACCCGGCGTGCGGCGAGCGCATGGCGCGGGAGCAGCCCGCCCTCCACTTCCTCTACCGCGAGGTGGACGCGCTCTCCCAGGACCTCGACAAGGGCGCGGTCCGGAAGCAGCTGGTCGCGATGCGGACCGCGCCGCGCGCGACCGTCGCCGGCCTCCAGGCGCCGCTCCTCTGCGTCACCGGCGAGGAGGACATCGTCATCCCGCCGGCGGTCGTCGCCGCCCTCGCGTCGATCGTCCCCGGCGCCCGGCTCGCGCGCGTCCCCGAGGCGGGGCACTCCGTCTACTGGGAGCGGCCCCAGGTGTTCAACCGGCTCGTCGACGAGTTCCTCCGCGACGTCGACCGTGCTCCGTGACGCGCGGGGCATCCCGGCCGACACGGTCCTCGACACCGACGTCTGCGTGGTCGGCGCGGGCGCGGCCGGCATCACGCTGGCCCGCGAGCTCGCGGCGGTGCCGGTCCGCGTCACGGTCCTCGAGAGCGGAGGGCTGACCCCGGACCGGCGGACGCAGGACCTCCTCCGCGCCCGGAGCACCGGCGCCCCGTACTTCCCGCTCCACTGGATCCGCACGGCCGCTCTCGGCGGGACGACCGATCAGTGGGGCGGGCAGTGCCGGCCGCTCGACGCGATCGACTTCGAGGCGCGGCCGGAGATCCCCCTGAGCGGCTGGCCGTTCGGGCGGGGCCACCTCCTCCACTACTACGAGCGCGCGCAGGCGGTCTGCCAGCTCGGGCCGTTCGCCTACGACGCCGAGGCGTGGCCGCATCCCGCGCGGCCGGCGCTGCCGCTCCAGGGGGACCGCGCGCGGACGGCCATCTTCCAGCTGAGCCCGCCGACACGGTTCGGCGTCGCGTACCGGGACGACCTCGCGCGCGCGGCGCGCGTCGACGTCTACCTCCACGCGTCGGCCACCGAGCTCGAGACGACGCCGGAGGGCGACGCCGTGACCCATGTCCGCGTCGCGTGCCTCCGCGGCCCGCGCTTTCGCGTCGCCGCGCGGCTCGTCGTCCTGGCTGCCGGCGGTATCGAGACGCCGCGGCTCCTCCTCCTCTCGAGCCGCGCCCACCCGGCCGGGCTCGGCAACGCCCACGACCTCGTGGGGCGCTGCTTCATGGAGCATCTCCACCTCGACTGCGGGATCCTGGAGCTCGACGATTCGCGGCTCGCCGCGCTCTACGATCCGCACCTCGCGGGATCGACGAGCATCAAGGGGGCGCTCGTCCTGTCCCCCGACACCCTCCGCCGCGAGGGGCTCCCGAGCTACAGCGCGCTCCTCGACACCCGGGTGCCGACGGTCGTCCGGCGGGCGCTCCGCTGGCTGCCCGAGAGCGTGGCGTGGCGGCTCCGCACCGAGCGCGCGCGCCGGCTGCGGAATGACCGCGCGGCGCGACCGATACCCGGCACGCGAACCGTTCACTCACGGATGGAGCAGGTCCCGAATCCCGAGAGCCGCGTGACGCTCGGCGACGAGCGGGACGCGCTCGGCCGGCGCCGGGCTCGGCTCGACTGGCGCCTCACGGCGCTCGACAAGCGCAGCATGCGGCGTGCCCTCGCGATCCTGGGCGAGGAGGTGACCCGGGCCGGCGTCGGCCGCTGGCGCGCGGCCCTCGACAACGACGATGCCGGATGGCGAGAGCCGCCCCACGGTGGTCACCACCACATGGGCACGACCCGGATGCACCCGGACCCGCGCCGGGGCGTCGTCGACGCGGACGGCCGTGTCCACGGCACGACCAACCTCTACGTCGCGGGCCCGTCCGTGTTCCCGACCGTCGGCCATGCCAATCCCATGCTCACGATCGTCGCCCTCGCGCTCCGGCTGGCCGACCACATCCGCGCGCGCCTCGGCTGAGCGGTCGCCGGATCGCTGCCCCGCGGCCCCCGGCAGCCCGAGCGTCGCCGCCGAAGTCGTCCGATGCCGGCGGGCACCGCCGCCGGGTGGCGCGGCACGCGGCGCGCGCCTATACTCACTCGGTGCCGGTCGGCCGGCGATGCGGCCGGTCGCGCGAATCGTCGCGTCGGATCTACTCAAGCCAGTTGGCGGGCCAGCGGGCCAGCTCAGGAAGGAGCCTTGCGTTGCGCGAGAACACGGTGAAGTCGATCTGGGCGAGGGGCGGAGTCGTGGTCAACGGATGGCTGTCGATCCCGTCGAGCTTCTCGGCGGAGGTGATGGCGCACCAGGGCTTCGACTCCCTGGTGGTGGACATGCAGCACGGGGTGGTCGATTACCAGACCGCCGTGACGATGCTCCAGGCGATCTCGACGACGGGTGTCATCCCGTTCGCGCGCGTCCCCTGGAACGACCCCGCCCACATCATGAAGATCCTCGACGCGGGCGCCTACGGCATCATCTGCCCGATGATCAACAGCCGGAAGGAAGCCGAGCAGCTCGTGCGCACGTGCAAGTACGCGCCGAAGGGCTACCGGAGCTTCGGGCCGGTGCGGGCGTCGATCTACGGCGGCACCGACTACGCGACCCACGCGAACGACACGCTGGTCGTGATGCCGATGATCGAGACGAAGGAAGCCGTCGAGCACATCGACGAGATCCTGAGCACCCCCGGCGTCGACGCGATCTACGTCGGGCCCGCCGACCTCTCGCTCACCCTCGGCTGCACGCCGAAGCTCGACCAGACCGAGGCGCCGGTGGTCGAGGCGCTCGGGAAGATCCTCGCCGCCTGCAAGCGCCACAACGTGGTCGCCGGCCTGCACAACGCGACGAGCGGCTACGCGCTCAAGATGGCCGCGCAGGGCTGGCAGTTCGTGACGCTCGCGAGCGACAGCCGGTTCCTCGCCGCCAAGGCTGCCGAGGAGGCCGCCGCCGTCAAGCAGACCGTCGCCAGCGGGAAGCTCCCGGCGTACTAGACGCCGGAGTCAGCCCAGCCACCCTCACGTCGGCGGGCGGCATCCCGGGCGGCTCTGCCGGGCGCCGCCCCGCCGTGAGCCCGCCACGCGTGCACGCCCTCGATCCGCGGCTCCGGGTGGTGGCGCCCGTCCCGGTCGGGGTCGCCGTCGAGCCGCACCTCCTAGAGGACGCCGTCTACCGCGACACGCTCCTCCGCGAGTTCAACGCGATCACGCCCGAGAACGCCATGAAGTGGGAGCCGATCCACCCCGCCGAGGCGCGCTGGCGCTTTGCGCCGGCGGACCGGCTCGTCGATTTCGCCGAGTCGCACGGCATGCGGATCCACGGTCACACGCTCGTCTGGCACCGCCAGCTTCCCGGCTGGCTTACGGCGTCCGGTCCCGGCGAGGCGTCCCGCGCCCTCGCCCTTCACGTCGAGACCCTCGTCGGGCGCTATGCGGGCCGCGTCGCCGCGTGGGACGTAGTCAACGAGGCGATCGACGACGGCGGTGGGCTACGCGACACGTACTTTCTGGGCGCCTGCGGCGCGAACTACATCGCCGAGGCCTTCCGGCGGGCCCACGCCGCGGATCCGGACGCCCGGCTCTACTACAACGACTACGGCGCCGAGGCCCTGGGACCGAAGTCCGATGCGGTGTACGCCCTCCTCCGCCGCCTCCTCGACGAGGGCGTCCCACTCCACGGCGTCGGCCTCCAGATGCACCTCCACGCGATGCGGCCGCCGGCCCGTGACGCGATTGCGGCCAACGTCGCCCGCCTCGCCGGGCTCGGCCTCGAGGTCCGGATCTCGGAGATGGACGTTCGGATCCGCCGCCTCCTTCGGCGGGATCCCCTCGCCGTCCAGCGCCGCGTGTGCCATGAGGCCATCGCCGCCTGCGCGGGCATGCCGGCGTTCGCCGGCGTGACGTTCTGGGGCATGAGCGACGCGCACTCGTGGATCAACGCGCGGTTCGGGCAGGACCGGCCGCTCCTCTTCGACCGGCGCTACGCGCGGAAGCCCGCGTACTTCGGAGCGCGCGACGCGCTCGCCGGCGCGGGCGCCGCCGGGCGGCCCTCGGCCTGAGCGGAAGGGACCGCGTGCCGCACGGATCGCCCTCGACCTCGCGGCCGCGCGTCGCCTGGAAGACGTGGGTCGGGCTGACCGGCGCCGCTCTCGCGTGCCTCGTGCTCGGTCACTACGTGTGGTTCACGGTGTTCGGGCCGCCCGCGCGCTGGGGGACGGGCGTGGTCAGCGTCGACCCGACGATCGAGCGCGGGGCCGCCGCCGAGGTCGAGCCGGCGGGCGGATGGGCGCCGGATGCCGCCGCGACTTTGTCGGCCCGGCTCGGCGCGATCGCGCTCGACGGCGTCGAGGGCACGCCCTTCCAGCTGGACGTCGCCGCGGACGACGGGATGGCAGTGCTCCAGACATTCGCCGGCGCGTCGTGGACCCTGGGCCAGCGGCTCTACGTCCGGTCCGGCGCCGCCGCGCCCTGGCGAGCGGTCCCGGTGCCGCGCAGCCTGGTGCTCGGCGATGCGGGCCTCGTCCGGCCCGGTGGCCGCCCGGCCGTGCTCGTGAGCGCGTGGCAGCCGTGGTGGCCGTACGAGCGGAGCTATCGGCGCTTCTTCCGCAGCATGTTCGATCAGGCGCACCGGCCGGAGAACGCGCTCCGCCTCGTGGATCCCGCGAGCGGCGAGATGCGCTACCTCTTCCCGGGTGAGGCGCCGATCCTGTCGCCGGACCGGCGGGCGGTCGCCTATGTCACGTCGGAGAACGATCACGTCGGCTACCACACCATCGCGGTGTGGACGGTGGGCGCCCCCGCGCCGGTCCCGGTCCTGTCCCTCTGGGAGACGGACCCGGGATCCGGGCGCTCCTTCGGCTACCGCTGGTCAGAGAGCTCCGCGGCGCTGCGGATCGAGGGGGCGACGGGGGGCTTTGCCCGATGGGGCCGCGCCCGCCACCAGGCGCTCCGGCTCACCTACCTGGTCGGGTCGCACCGGCTGCTCGAGCCCGCGCCGTAGCGCGGGCCGGCCGCGTTACCCGCGCGGCGCGGCGATCACGGAACGGGGGCGGCGACTCCGCGCGGCCGTGAGGATCGCCGCGGCGACGGCAAGCGCGGCGACGTCACCCGAGGCGAGCAGCGTCTGGATGTCGGGATCGAGCAATGGCCGGGGCCCCCTGGCTACGTGGTCGCTGAGGATTCGCCGAGGGCCGCGTCCAGGCGGAGCACCAGCTCCAGCAGCACGCGGCTGCCGGCCGCCATGTGCGCGGGCTCCGCCCACTCCTCGGGACAGTGGCTGCGCCCGTCGCGGCACGCGATGAAGAGCATGCCGATCGGGCACAGCCGGGCGATGTGATTGGCGTCGTGGCTGGCGCCGCTCGTGAGCCGCGCGAACGGAACGCGCACGCTCTCGGCGGCGGCCGTCGCGTGCTGGATCATCTGGGCGTCGATGTGGAGCGGCTCCTCGCGCACGATCGGCGCGACGTCGATCACGACGCCGCGAGCGCGCGCCACCTCGGCAACGCCCGCCTCGAAGCGGCCGAGCGTCTCGGCGATCGCCGCCGGGTGGATGCCGCGGAAGTCGGCGAGGAGCTCCACCTCACCCGGCACGATGTTCACCATGTTTGGGAGGACGGTGAGCGCGCCGACGGTCCCCACCATGCGGCGCCCGGCCTCCCGGGCGAGCCGCTCGACGAGGAGGACGAGCTCGGCGGCGGGCGGGAGCGCGTCCTTGCGCACGGCCATCGAGGTTCCGCCCGCATGGTCCTGGCGGCCCCGGATCGTGACGCGGAACCGGCTCGGCGCGGCGATCGCCGTCACGACGCCCACCGGCAGGCCTGCGCGATCGAGCGACGCCGACTGCTCGATGTGGAGCTCGAGGTAGCGCGCGATGCTGCCCGGCTCGCGCCGGGCCTCCTCGAGGCGCGCGGCGCACCCGCCGACGGTGTCGATCGCGTCGCCGAGGCTCCGGCCGTGGCGATCCCTGAGCCCGGCCACGGTCTCGGCGCCGATCCGGCCGCTCATCGCGCGGCTGCCGATCGTGGAGAGCCCGAAGTCCGAGGGCTCCTCGCACGTGAAGTTCACGACCTCGAGCGGCCGGGCGAGCCGCCGGCCCGCTTCGTGGAGGCAGCGCGCCACCTCGAGCGCGGCCAGGACGCCCGCGATCCCGTCGAACCGCCCGCCGGCCTGCACGGTGTCGAGGTGGGAGCCCGTCATGATCGACGGCCCGTCCGCCTGGCCGGGCAGCCGCCCGATCACGTTGGCGGCCGCGTCCACCGTCACCGCGAGCCCGGCCGCCCGCATCTCGGCCGTGATCCAGGCGCGCGCCGCGCGGTCCTCGTCCGAGAAGGCCCGCCGCGTGTACGGGATCTCGGGCCGCGTCATCCGCGTCAGCGTCTCGATGTCGGCCCGGAGCCGCTCCGCGCTGGGCTGGGGCAGATCGTCCGACAAGGCGCTCATGCCAGCATCCTCATGTCCCGGCGCGGCCCGGCCGCGCTCATGACCGCGTCTCGACGAAGGCCCGCGCCGCCCCGAACCGCTCGCGGAGCCGTCCCCGCGCGGGGCCGCCGTCGGGACGCTCCTGAGGTGCGTGTTGAGGGCCACGACGGAACGGCGGGCGCCGCCCCGGAGCCGGGCGACGACGGCCACGTCGACCGGGCCTGCGCGCCAGTCCCGAGAACGCCTGGGTCCGCTGGATCGGCAGCGTCGCTGACTCGGGACACGAATTTTGCACTCTCTGTATAGTCTTCGGCGCGAAGCACTGTCAACGGGCCTCCCACGCGTTCTGCCAGCCGGTGCGTCCATCAACATCCTTCGCATCCGTCGCGTTGCGCTCGGAGCGGGCCCGCGATGGACCGCTCCAGGCCTGAGCTCGCGTCCGCCCCAGCGCGGCATCTCGGGGCGATGCCTCCGGGGGCACGCTGGTCGCGAGCGCGCGCGCACGCGCGTCCACGCCGTCGACCTGGAGATCCCGCCCCCCGCGCTCGCGACGCCACGATGAGACGCGAGGAGCCGGCCCGACGGCCTCGCCTCCGCCCTGCCCGTTCCGTGAGCAGGCTGGTCGCCGGATAGGCACGCGTCCGTGGCGCGGCCCGACGCTATCGGGGCGCCACTCGACACGACGCGCACTTGCAGCTCATGCGGCGGCCGGCGTTCCGTGGCACTGGCGTTGCACTGGCTCCGCCACACAGGAGGAGACCCAGCGCATGAAGAAGATCGAGGCGATCATCAAGCCCTACAAGCTCGACGAGGTGAAGGACGCCCTCACCGAGATGGGGGTCATCGGCATGACCGTCTCGGAGGTGCGCGGCTTCGGGCGCCAGAAAGGCCACACCGAGCTCTACCGGGGCTCGGAGTACACGATCGACTTCCTCCCCAAGATCCGCATCGAGATCGTCGTCGCGGAAGCGATGGTCGACAAGGTCGTGGACACGATCGCGGCCGCCGCGCGGACCGGCGCGATCGGCGATGGGAAGGTCTTCGTGACACCCGTGGAGATGGCCGTTCGCATCCGCACCGGCGAGCGCGACGAGGCGGCTCTCTAGACGGCGACCGGCGCCGAAGCCCTGGCGAAAGGAGAGTCATCGGTGAGACGTCATTCGGTGGCCCGCATCCTCGCCCTCGCCGCCCTGGTCCTCGGGCCGCTCCTGGCCGCCCCGGGCGTCCTCGCGCAGCAGGCCGCGCCCGCGCCGGCGGCCCCCGCGGCGGTGCCGGCCGCGCTGGCGCCCCCCGCGCCAAAGATCGACACCGGAGACACCGCCTGGGTGCTCACCTCCTCCGCGCTGGTGCTCATGATGACCGCGCCGGGCCTCGCGCTCTTCTACAGCGGAATGGTGCGGCGGAAGAACGTCCTCGCCACGCTGATGCAGTCGTTCATCCTGATGGCCCTGATCTCGGTCCAGTGGGTCCTGTTCGGGTACAGCCTCGCGTTCGGCCCCGACATCGGCGGCATCGTGGGAAGCCTCCGGTGGATCGGGCTCGCCGGCGTCGGCGCCGATCCAAACCCCGACTACGCGGCGACGATCCCGCACCAGGCCTTCATGGTCTTCCAGCTCATGTTCGCGATCATCACGCCCGCGCTCATCACCGGCACGTTCGCGGAGCGGATGAAGTTCTCGGCCTTCCTCCTCTTCTCGCTCCTCTGGGCGACGCTCATCTACGACCCGCTCGCGCACTGGGTCTGGGGCACGGGCGGCTGGCTCCGCGGGCTCGGCGCCCTCGACTTCGCGGGCGGAACGGTGGTCCACATCTCCTCGGGCATCTCGGCGCTGGCCGCCGCGCTCGTGATCGGTCGGCGGAGGGGTTACGGCAAGGAGCCGATGCCGCCCCACAACCTGCCGTTCACCGTCATCGGCTCCGCGATGCTGTGGGTCGGCTGGTTCGGCTTCAACGCCGGCAGCGCGCTCGGCGCGGGCGGTCTCGCGGTCAGCGCGTTCGTCACGACCAACACGGCGGCGGCGGCCGCGACGCTCGCGTGGGTGCTGGCGGAGTGGTCGACGCGCGGCAAGCCGACCGTCCTCGGGGCCGCGTCCGGCGCCGTTGCCGGGCTCGTCGCCATCACGCCGGCCGCCGGCTTCGTCGGGCCGGTCTCCTCGATCCTGATCGGGATGGTCGGCGGGGCGCTCTGCTTCGCCGCCTGCAACATGAAGGCGCGGTTCGGCTACGACGACAGCCTCGACGTCGTCGGCGTCCACGGCATCGGCGGGACCTGGGGCGCGATCGCGACCGGTCTGTTCGCCTCGAAGGCCATCAACGACGCCGGCGCCGACGGGCTCTTCTTCGGGAACCCCGGCCTCGTCCTGTCGCAGATCGCGGCCGTCGCCGCCACCTGGATCTTCGCCTTCGCCGGCTCCCTGGTCCTCCTGAAGGTCGTGGACGCCGTCGTCGGGCTCCGGGTGACGGAGGAGGAGGAGTTCGCCGGCCTCGATCTCTCGCAGCACTCCGAGAACGCGTACGCCTTCGAGAGCGGGTACGGCGGCCTCGGCGGCCACCCCGAGCCGGCGATGCGGCGCGAGCCCGCGTCGGCGCTCTCGCCGAGCCACCCCTAGTCCCCGTCCGGGCGCGGGGCGGGACCGAGGCGCCGGAGGTGACTTCGACGCCACCCCTCCGCCGCCGCGGGTGGCGCCGGGCGCTGTCGTCCGCGCCGAGGCCGGGGGACCCTACACCGGGCGGGGGTGGCCGAGGCGCGGGCGGCGAGCCCGGCGACAGGACCCGCGGCGCGACCGAGCAGGATCGACGGACCGCGGCACTCGAGGGGCGGGTGACCGGCGGGGAGACGCGAGTCGGCGGCTAGGCGTCGCGGAGCGGGGTGACGATCTCCTGCCAGACGCGGCGGGCGCCGGCGGCGCTGTACGGGAGCGGGCACGTGTAGATGAGGTGGGTCGCGCCCACGGCGATGAACTCGCGCGAGACCGCCACGAGGGCAGCCGAGCCGTCCTTCACCCAGTCGGGCCCGAACTGGATCGAGCGCTCGACGGTCGCCGGATCGCGGCCGGCCTCCCGGCAGTGACGGTCGAGGAGGTCCGACAGGCGCCGGAACTCCGCGGGCGTGCCCTTCGACTGGTTCCACTCCTGCGCGTACCGCGCGACGAGCCGGAGGCCGACCTTCTCCCCGCTGGTGCCCAGCACGATCGGCGGGTGCGGCCGCTGGACGGGCTTCGGCTCGTGATACGCCTCGCGGACTTGATAGTACGTGCCTTCGACCGTCGCGCGCGGCTCGGTCCAGAGCGCCGTAAGGATCTGGCACGCCTCCTCCAGCCGGCGCATGCGCTCGCCGAGCGGCGGCAGTGGGAGGCCGTACTGGCGGTGCTCGTCCTCGTGCCAGCCCGCGCCGAGGCCCACCTCGACCCGCCCGTTCGAGACCACGTCCACCGTCGTCGCGATCTTCGCGAGGACGGCGGGGTGCCGGAACGTGTTGGCCGTCACCATGAGACCGCCACGGATTCGCCGCGCCTCGGTGAGGAGCGCGGTGAGGATGGTCCAGCCCTCGTCCTCGTTCCGCGAGTGGTCGTTCTGGTTGAGGAGGTGGTCGTGGGCCCACGCCGTGTCGAACCCGAGGCGATCAGCCTCGAGCCACGCGTCGCGGATCTGCGCGTAGGACCCGCCCATCTGGGCGACCTTCAAGCCGAACCGCAGGCGTCGTCGGGGCACGGTGGGTCTCCTTTGTGCGCGCCGGTCAGCCGCGCGTGACCTGCGAGAGTCCCGGCAGGCGGCCGAGGAGGTTGCCGGTGACGCCGCCGTCGACGACCAGGTCGTGGCCGTTGACGTAGCCGGCGTCGGGAGACAGGAGGAACGCGATCGCCGCGGCCATGTCGTCGGGCGTGGCCACGCGTCCGAGCGGAACCAGGGCATCGCGCTCGGCGGCGAGGCGCGCGTCGGCGTAGATCCGGCTCGTCATCCCCGTGCGCGTCATGCCGGGAGACACCGCGTTGACGCGGATGCCGTCGGGGCCGAGCTCCTGGGCGAGGACGCGGACCAGCATGATGACGGCGGCCTTGCTCGGGCCGTAGGCGCCGAGGCCGGCGTGGACGTGCGTGCCGGACATCGATCCCACCGCCACGATGGCGCCGCGGGAATCCCGGAGCGCGGGATGCGCGGCCTTCGCGAGCAGCCACGTCGCCCGCGTGTTCACCGCGAAGAGCCGGTCCCAGTCCTCGACCGCGTAGTTCATCAGCGGGGCCGCGCGGTTGATCCCGGCGTTGCTGACGACGCCGTCGAGGCCGCCGAACTGGCGCACCGTCTCGCTCACGACCCGCGCCGGCGCGTCGGCCGCCCCCATGTCGCCATGGAGAGGCAGCGTCTCGGCGCCAAGTTGTCGCAGCTCGGCCACCAGGTCCGCCAGCTGGGCGGGTGGAACGATGTCGACCGCCGCCACCCGGGCGGCGCGGCCGGCCGCCTTCGCATCCCGGGCGAGACGGAGACACGTGGCGCGGCCGATCCCGCTGGCAGCTCCCGTCACGAGGACGCGCATGCTCGGCTCTCCCTCCGCTTCTCGCCGTGGGTGCTTCTGACCGCCATCAGCCCGTGGTCAACCAGGCCAGCATACAGTCCGCGAGCGCGCGCGGGGCATCGAAGGTCACGTGGTGGTGCGCGCCGGGGATCTCCTCCAGGGCGGTCGACGGTATGGTCTTGACCATGCGGCCAGCGACGTCCCGCTCGAGGATCGTGCTGTGCTCACCCCGCACCACCAGTGTCGGTGAAGTGATACGCGGCAGGAGCGGCCAGCAGTCGACCGGCATCCGGGTGCGCTCGCATGCCGGATCGAAGCGGTAGCGCCACCGGCCGGACGCGAGCCGCACCACACCGTGGCGGGCGATGGTCCGGAGGAGCGCGTCGGAGGCCGTCGTCTCGGACGGGCGGAGCCGGAAGCGGGCGAGCGCGGCGGCGAGCGTCGGGAACTCGGTCTGCGGGCGCGGCGCGCGGCGCTGGATCGCGCGGAGCCGCTCGTAGTTGACATGAGGGCGCGCGTCGACGACGACCAGGCGCGCGAGACGATCGGGATGCCAGGCCGCGAACGCCATGGCGTTGTGGCCGCCCATGGAGTGGCCCGCGACGACGACGTCCGTCAGGCGCAGCGCCTCGATCACGCCGAGAAGCTCGGCGGCGAAGTCCTGGCTGTCGTAGGCCGGCGGCCTCGGCCACTCGCTGCGACCGTGACCGCGCCAGTCGAGCGCGAGGACGCGCAGGCGGGGTGCGAGGTACGGCGCCACCGGGTCCCACCAGTGCGCGTGGGCCGCGGCGCCGTGGAGCGCTAGGAGGGGCCGGCCGTCACCGCCCCAGTCGCGGTAGCGGAGACGCAGGCCGTGGACGGTGACGAAGCGATCGCGAGGACGCCGGGCGCCGGGCATCCCCCCGATTATGCCGCGAGCGGAGGCCTCCGACGGAGGCCGCGCCTAGCCGCATCAGCCGTATCCGCCGCCGCACGCGGGACACGCCGGGGGAAAGGGCCGCCGCGACACGAGACCGCAGAGCGCGCAGACGGCGACCTCTTCCGGCCGGTCCGTCTCGGCCGATGAGGACTGGCCGCCGGCGACCGAGGGCGTCCGAGCCGACCAACGGGCGGGCGCCTCGGCGGCGCGCCACGAGACCTCGCCCCGGCCCGGCCCGTGGTCGCGCACGCTCGGCGCCGAGCGGATGCCGAGCTCGAGCTCGGGCGCGCCCGCCCCGTCCGGCCCCGCGTCAGGTGCCGCCACGCGGTCTACGCGACCTCGTCCAGCACGACCTCGTCCTCGGCGGCCGCGTCGTTCACTCGCGCCCACACGCGGTACAGCTCGCCGACCGCCTCGCGCCACCGCACGAGCGTCGCGTCGGCTTCGCAGAGGGTGGCGTAGAGCGCCCCGACCTCGCGCTCCGCGCGCTCGACCGCCGCGTGCCACTCGGGGTCGTGCGCGGCCAGCCGCTCAGCGCTCCCCGGCCGATACCCGCGGCCCACTGCGCGCGTGACCGCCTCGAGATCCCCACTCGCCATCGTCTCCAGCAGTCCTGCTCGTCTCATCGGATGCCTCCTTGTCACCTCAGCCCGCCTTCCGGGCGCCACTGCGTCTCGTCTTCGTGTTCACCGACCGAAGGGTAACACCTGTTTAGTGCCTCCGCAATCCGCTACATCTTGTAGTCAAGCAATGGACGTGCCGCGACGGAGAGTATTCCGCAGGCTCGGCCGGCGATCCGCGCCGGATGCGATGGTCAGGCGCACGCTGCGGAGCCATGGCGCGCGATCTCCTCGGCCGGCGTCCCGCCGAGCGGCACGGCGGCCGCGCGGTCCTCTCGTCGCGCTGGCGTGGCTCGCCGTCGCCGCGCGCGCCCTTCTGACGACGGCACGCGCGCCAGCCCTGGTCGTCCTGGCAGCCATGCTCGGCAACGTGGCAGTCAGCCACCACGACCTCCCGCTCTGGGAAACCTGCCGGCCGGGGGCGCCGGTCAGCGCGCGCGAGCGCGCGGGCTGAGCCGGAGGAGCAGGCGGTCGACGAGGGCCGGGGCGAGGTCGTTCGCGAGGAAGAGGAGCCGCGCCGGCGGATAGGGGTGCACCTCGGCGCGCGGGCGGCGGAGCGCGCGCACGATCGCCCGCGCGACGTGCTCGGCGCTCTGGATGGGCCCGCCCCGGCCGGGCACGCCCAGGCGGTTCGGCTCGGCCAGGTGGAACTCCGTCGCGGTGCCGATCGGACACACGCACGTCACATCGATCCCCGAATCCCGGAGCTCGAGCCGGAGCGCCTCCGAGAAGCCGACCAGCGCGAACTTCGACGCGACGTAGGCCGCGCGGAATGGGCTCGCCCGCTTCCCGACGACCGATGCGATGTTGACGAGGTGACCCGAGCGCTGGCGCCGCATGTGCGGGAGCGCGGCGAGCACGCCGTGGACGGCGCCGAGGTAGTTGACGCGGAGGAGCTGCTCAAACTCCGCCGGCGTCGTCTGCTCCACCGTCGCCAGGATCCCGATGCCCGCGTTGTTGATGAGCACGTCGAGCCGGCCCCACACCTCCACCGTGCCGTCGATCAGGGCGCGGACCGAGGTCTCGTCGCCGACGTCGGTCGGCACGACGCGCGCGTCAGCGGCGCCGGCCTCGGTCACCTCCGCGGCGACGGCGGCGAGGCGATCGGCGCGCCGCGCCGCGAGGACGACGCGCATCCCGACCCGCCCGCACGCGACCGCGGTGGCGGCGCCGATCCCGCTCGACGCGCCGGTGATCACGACGACGCGGCCGGCCAGCTCACGCGGCTTCACGCGTGCTACTCTAGGCGGGCCGGTGAGCCCGTCAAGCGCGCTCCGCGCCGGCGCCGCCGCTCACGTCGACCGACTGGAGGCCGCCCGATGTCCCTCGCCGCCGAGTTCGCCAGGCTCTCCCCCACCAGCCTCGCCGATGCGCTCACCCGCGACCGCGTGATGGACATCGGCATCCGGCCGCTCTGGCCCGGGATGCCGCGCGTCGCCGGTCCCGCCTACACGGTGCGCTGCATCCCCGGCGACAACCTCATGGTCCACGCGGCGATCTACCGGGCAGCGCCCGGCGACGTCATCGTCGTCGAGGCGGGCGACGTGGACTACGCGGTGGCGGGCGGCAACGTGTGCGCCGTCGCCCAGCGGCGCGGCGTGGCCGGATTCGTGGTCGACGGGGTGATCCGGGACCTCGCCGAGGCGCGCGAGCGCAGCTTCCCCGTCCTCGCCCGGGGCGTCATCCCGATCCCCGGCGCGAAGGACCGGCTGGGCGCGCTCCAGGGGCCGGTGAAGGTCGGCGGGGTCGACGTGCAGCCCGGCGACATCGTGGTGGGGGACGAGGAAGGCGTCGTGGTCGTGCCGGCGGCCCGCGCGGCCGCGGTTCTCGCCGCCGCCCGGGCCCGCGCCGACAAGGACGCGGCCACGAGCCTCGACGCGTGGGAGAAGGCGCACCGCGCGCGGATCGACGAGGCGCTTCGCCAGAAGGGCTTCGCCGGCTAGCGCCGCGCCGCGCGCCGCCGGGCGGCCCGCGCCCGCCAGCCCCGCGATCGCCTAGCGCGTCGTGACGGTCAGGCCCGCGTCGATGACAAGGACCTGGCCGGTGACCCAGCGCGACTCGTCGCTCGCCAGGTAGACCGCGCCCCAGCCCACGTCCCAGCCTGTCCCCTCGGTGGCGAGCGGACTCGCCTTCCGGCGCCGCTCCCGCGCCTCGGGCCCGAGCCGCGCGACCATCGGCGTCCAGACCATGCCGGGGGCGATCGCGTTGATGCGCACGCCCTGCGGTCCGAGCTGGACGGCCACCGAGCGGACGAAGCCCTCGATGCCCGCCTTCGCGGCGGCGTAGGCGGTGCGCCCGTGGCCGCGGTGCCCGGCGATCGACGACACGCAGATGATCGAGCCGCCGCCCCGCGCGACGAGCGCGGGTACCGCGGCCTGCGTCGCCAGGAACACCGACTTGAGGTCGACCTCGAGCACCCGATCCCACTCTGCCTCGGTCGTCTCGAGGAGGTCCTTGCGCGACTCCATCCCAACGTTGTTGTGGAGGACGTCGAGGCCACCCCAGCGGGCGACGACCGTCTCGATCATCGCGCGGCAGTCCTCCGCACGCGTGACGTCCGCCTCGTGGGCCACCGCCTCGCCGCCCTCGGCGCGGATCAGCTCGACCGTCTCCTCCGCGCGCGGGCGCGCCTGATCGACGCAGAGGACCCGCGCGCCCTCGCGCGCGAAGAGGACCGCGGCGGCCTTGCCGTTCCCGAGCCCGGGCCCGCGCGAGCCCGCGCCGGTCACGATCGCGACCTTGCCCCGGAGCCGGTCTGCCATGGCGCGACGAGGCTAGCCCGGGCGTCGCGGAGCGGTCAAGGCGCGCCCGCGATGTGTTGTTCCGCGCGACGGCCCCGTGCTACAACCGGCTCGATGTCTCGTCGGGGCGATCTCGCCGTCCTCGCGACGCCGACGACGCGCGCCCGCGCGCGGCGCGCCGGAGGCGCGATCCCCCCCGGATCCGGCCCTCCCCGATGAGCGCCGACCGCGGCGCCGCAGGCGCGCCCCATCCGCCGCCGGGCAGCAACCCCTGGGAAGAAGCCTACCTGCGCTTCCAGTCGCCCGCGCAGGAGATCCGGAAGTTCGTGCGGCGGCTGCATCAGCTCGGCGCGCCGCGCTGGCCGCGCGACGCCGCCGTGGTCGAGCTGTTCTGCGGGCGGGGCAACGGGCTGCGGGCGCTCGAGCGCCTGGGGTTCACCAACCTGACGGGCGTCGATCTCTCACCGACGCTGGCCCAGCGATACGACGGGCCGGCGCGCACGATCGTCCACGACTGCCGGCAGCTGCCGTTTCCGGATGGGTCGTTCGACGTGGCCCTCGTCCACGGCGGACTGCACCACCTCGAGTCGCTGCCCGCCGATCTCGAGCAGACCCTGGACGAGGTGCGGCGCGTGCTGCGGGTGGGTGGCCGGTTCGCGGCGGTGGAGCCGTGGCGGACGCCGTTCCTGGAGGTCCTCCACGCGGTGTCGCGCCGGCCCGTCGCCCGGCGGCTCTGGCCGAAGCTCGACGCCTATCAGACGATGCAGGACCACGAGGCCGTCACGTTCGAGCGCTGGGTGTCGGCCCCCGCGATGATCCTCGCGCTGCTCCGGGGCCGCTTCGACCCGGAGATCTGCTGGACCGGCTGGGGCAAGCTCCACTTCGTGGGCCGGAAGCAGTCGGGAAGGCCGACCGGCGGCTAGCCGCGCCGCGCACGCGGGCGACCGGCGGATCGGTCGGCCAGGCACACCGCCGGCTGTCGCGGCAGGCCGGATCGGACGGGGTCGACCCGCCCGGTCCGGCCTGCGCGGTCCGGGGACTGCCGTTCGACGCTAGTTCGGCAGGACGGCCTTGATCGACGCGCGGACGATCTCCAGCATGCGGTCGAGCTGCTGCTCGGTGATGACCAGCGGCGGCGAGAAGAAGATGCTCTCGCTCGCGGTGCCGTCCGGCAGCGGCATCGTCCGGATGCGGGTCACCAGCCCGTGCTTCTCCATGTCGCGGCGGAGCCGGAGCCCCACCTTCTGATCGGGCGCGAAGCCGGCCTTCGTCGTGCGGTCGGAGACCAGCTCGGCGCCGGCGATCAGGCCCTTGCCGCCACGCACGTCCCCGATGGCGGGCAGCTCCTTCTGGAGCTGGAGGAGGCCCTGGTACAGGCGCGTCCCGAGCCGCGCCGAGCGCTCCCACAGCCGCTCCTTCTCCATGATCTCGATGTTCGCCAGGCCGACCGCGCAGCACATCGGGTGGCCCGAGTAGGTGTAGGCGTGCATCCAGCGGTCCTCGGGCTTCACCGAGTTCATCGTCTCGAAGATGTCGTGGGACACCACGATGCCGCCGAGCGGCGCGTAGCCGGAGGTCACCGCCTTCGCGAAGGACTGGATGTCGGGCTGCACGTTCCAGTGGGTCAGCGCGAACCACTGGCCGGTCCGGCAGAAGCCGGTGATGACCTCGTCCGCGATGAACAGCACGTTGTGCTTCGTGCAGATCTCGCGGATCCGCGGGAAATAATCGTCGGGAGGGAGGATGACACCGCCGCCGCCGATGATCGGCTCCGCGATGAAGGCGGCCACCGTGTCGGCGCCCTCCTTCAGGATGATCTCCTCCAGCTCGCGCGCGGCCGCGTGCCCGACCGTCTCCCCCGCCTTGGCGCCGTGGAAGCGGTACGCGTACGGCGCCTGGATGTGATAGAAGCCGGGCACCCGCGGCTCGAACATCTTCCAGAACGGCGACATGCCCGTCGCGCTCATCGCCTGGAGGGTGACGCCGTGATAGGCGTTCTGCCGGGCGATGACCTTGACCTTGTTCGGCTTGCCCTTCGCCTTCCAGTAGAAGCGCGCCGTCTTGAAGGCCGACTCGTTGGCCTCGGCGCCGCCGCAGGTGAAGTAGACCGCGGCCATGTTCGGATAGGACAGGCTCACGATCTTGCTCGCCAGCTCGACGGCCGGGATGTTCGAGTTGCCCACGTAGTTCGAGAAGTAGGCGAGCTTCTTCATCTGCTCGGCCGCCACCCGCGCGAGCTCCTCCCGGCCGTGGCCCACGCTCACGTTCCAGAGGCCGGCCAGGCCGTCGATGTACTCCTTGCCCTGGATGTCCTTGATGACCGCGCCGTGGCCTTCGACCACCACGAGGGGCTCGGCCGCCTCCGCGGAGTGGTGCTGCGGGTGGATGAGATGGGCCTGATCGTTCTTGATGAGGTCGGCCGCCGCCATGGTCATCGAGGGTCCTCCACGCTATGAGTTCCGAGCGCGCCCGTCAGGTGGGCGCGCCAGTCGCCAGATTCGACCCGCGGGCCGCGGCTCGCCGCCGCCCCGAATCGCTCGTTGTACGCGTACACCCAGGCCTCCCGCACCTCGCCGCCGAGGCCGTGCACCGGCACCGCGCGCCGCACGTAGAGGCTCCCCGTCTCGTCGGCGGGATCGAACCACTCCTCCCGGTCCAGGACCGGGAGGCGCGCCGGCAGGTCCGGCACGCGGTAGAGCTCGCCGCTGACCCAGCCGCGGCCGTCCAGGACCACCCCCGGATACTCGCCGAAATGGAAGAGGGAGCCGCGAATCCGCCCGAGCCCTTCCAGGATCGCCTCGCCGAGGAGCGGGCGCCGCTCGAAGCCGGTCATCAAGGTTCCATAGGCGAAGAGACGGCGCAGACCCGTTGCGGAGTCGGCCCCGGCCGCCATCACGGCGGTCATTGTAGCAGCGCCATCACCGGGCGTCGATGCGGGGTCGTCGGCGCGGGCCGGCCGCGATCCTCACCTGCGCGGTCTCGGTGCCCGCGCCGGATCCGCGACGTCAGTCGACGAGGCGCGGCTGGCGCGTCGGATCACCGCTCGCCGGCGCTCGGGCGACCGGCGGCGGGGTGCTCGTGCTCCTCGTGCTCGTCGGCGAAGTCGATCGCGATGCGGCGCCACGTTTCCTGGATTCCGAGGAAGGCGTCGACCATGTCCGGATCGAAGTGGGTCCCGCGCGCCGCCACGATGGCCTGGACGACCTCGTCGTGCGGGAGCGCGCCCTTGTAGACGCGCGCGCTCGCCAGCGCGTCGTAGACGTCCACGAGCGCGACCATCCGCCCGGGGACGGGGATCGCCTCCCCTCGCAGGCCTTCCGGATACCCGGAGCCGTCCCAGCGCTCGTGGTGGGAGTAGACGATCTCCTTCGCCAGCTTCAGCAGGAAGTCGTCCCGCACGCCGACGCGCTCCTCGGTCCGGACGATCACGTCGCGCCCGTAGATCGGATGCCGCGACATCTCGGCCCGCTCGTCGTCCGACAGCGGCCCGGGCTTCCGGAGCGTCCGGTCCGCCACGCCGACCTTGCCGATGTCGTGGATCGGCGCGAGCCGCGCGATGAGGTCGATGGTCTCCGCGGTGAGAAAGCCCCGGAACTTCGGATGGGACGCGAGTGCCTCGCCGAGCACCCGCGTGTAGCGGCTCGTGCGGACGAGATGCGCCCCGGTCTCGAAGTCGCGCGTCTCGGTGAGCGAGGTGAGCGCGTGGAGCACCATCTCCCGCGCCGTGCGGAGCTGGCGCGTGCTCTGGTCGGCGCGGGCGCGCTCGGCGATCAGCCGGTGGAGCGCGGCGAGGCCGATCGCGCCGACGAGCGCGATCGTCGGGAACAACGGCGACACGTACCAGCCGCGGCGCGCGAGCAGCCACCCCGCGCCGAGCCAGAGCAGAAGGCCGGCGCCGACCGCGAGGGGCAGGCTCCATCGCCATCCGAGCCCGGCGACGGCGAGCGCGACTCCCACGACGACGCAGAGCACGAGGCCCAGCTCGGCGACGGTGACGCCCGGCGGACGCCGGACGAAGTCGCCCTGGAGCAGGTTGTCGGCCATGGTCGCCTGGATCTCGGCGCCGGGCAGGAACGTGCCGAGCGGCGTGGCGACCGTGTCACCGAGCCCGATGGCGGACACTCCGACGAACGCGATGCGGCCCGCGAGCGCGCCGGCCGTCACGCGCTCCCGGAGCACGTCGATGGCCGAGAAGCGCGGGATGGTGCCGGCCGGGCCGCGGTAGCGCACGAGCACGCTCCCGTCCGCGTCGAGCGGGATCTGCCGGTTCCCGAGCAGCAGGGCCGGCCACCCCGCGGCGGGATCGCTGACGGCGAGCCGGTCCGCCGCGAGGCCCGCCCGCACCGTCGCCAGCGCCAGGCTCGGGTAGATCTCGCCCCCGAACTCGATGATCAGCGGCATCCGCCGGAGGATCCCGTCGGCATCCGTCGAGGCGTTCATGAAGCCGGAGGACGAGGCGGCCACGCCGAGGGGGACGAGGCTGCAGAGCACGCCGGCCGCCCGCGGCACCTGTGTCAGGCCGCCGCCCGCTCCCGTGCGCGCCAGGCCGATCGACTGGAGATGGCACGGGCGGTCGATGGGGCGGTCGAACGTGAAGGCGTACCCGATGATGAACGGGCCCCGCCCGAGTGCCGTGGCGAGCGCGGCGTCGCGGGCGGACAGGGCGGGCGCGCCGCTCGCTCCCGGCGCCGCGCTGCCGGCCGCGTCGCCGCCCGTGTCGGCTTCCGCGAAGAGGACATCGAGACCCACCGCCGACGCGCCGAGAGCCCGCACGCGGTCCAGGAGATCGGCCACGCGATCGCGGGGCCATGGCCACCGCCCGGCTTCACCGAGGCTCCGCTCGTCGACCTCGACGAGCGCCACGCGCCCCGATGGCGCGCGGAGCGGCGCCGCGGTGAGCAGGCGGTCGTACACCGCGAGGTCGGCCCGCGCCATGATCGGCGGGCGCAGCAGGTGGAGGAGCGCCACCGCGCATCCGAGCGCCAGGCACGTGGCGAGAAGTCGAAGCGGCGACGGTCCCCGGCCCGCCGCGGCGCCCAGGATCATGGGCCGTATCGTACCCCAGTCCACGAACGATTGACCCGAAGGCCGCGCTCGCGGTACGGTGAGATCAATACCCAAATGGGCGGGAACGAGACCGTCCGGGGCTGGGTGGACAACGCCGCGCGACTGTGTCGCCCGGACGACGTGGTCTGGTGCGACGGCTCGGCGGACGAGCGTGATCGTCTCACCCAGGAAGCCGTCCGCGCCGGGGAGCTCCTCCCTCTCGATCGGCGGACGCTGCCCGGCTGCTACCTCCACCGCAGCGCCGTGAACGACGTCGCCCGGACCGAGCACCTCACCTTCATCTGCTCCCGCGAGAAGGACGACGCCGGTCCCACCAACAACTGGATGGCGCCGGCCGAGGGCTACGACCGGCTCTCGAAGGTCCTCCAGGGCTCAATGGCCGGGCGGACGATGTACGTCATCCCCTTCCTCATGGGTCCGGCCAGCTCGCCGTTCAGCCGCGTCGGCGTCCAGGTGACCGACAGCCGCTACGTCGTCCTCAACATGCGGATCATGACGCGCATGGGGCAGATCGCACTCGACCACCTCGGCGAGTCAGACGACTTCACCCGCGGGCTCCACTCGACCGCGGACCTCGACGTCGATCGCCGCTTCATCTGCCACTTCCCCGAGGACCGGACGATCTGGAGCGTGGGCTCGGGCTACGGCGGCAACGCCCTCCTCTCGAAGAAGTGCATGGCGCTCCGGATCGCGAGCAACGTGGGGCGGCGCGAGGGCTGGCTCGCCGAGCACATGCTGATCGTCGGCATCGAGAGTCCGGACGGCGAGATCACGTACGTCTGCGGCGCGTTCCCCAGCGCCTGCGGCAAGACGAACCTGGCGATGCTCACGCCGCCTGCGTCGATGAAGGGGTGGAAGATCCACACCGTCGGCGAGGACATCGCCTGGCTCCGGCCCGGGCCGGACGGACGGCTCTGGGCCGTCAATCCCGAGAACGGCTTCTTCGGCGTGGTCCCCGGCACCAACAGCCTCACTAACCGGAACGCGATGGCGACGATCCAGCGCGACACCATCTACACGAACGTCGCGCTCCGGCCGGACAACACGGTCTGGTGGGAGGGCCACGATGATCCGCCGCCCGGCGCGGCGCTCGACTGGCGCGGCCGGCCGTGGACGCCGAAGAGCACGGAGCCCGCGGCCCATCCGAACAGCCGCTTCACGGTCCCGGCCACGCGGTGTCCGACGCTCTCCCCCGCGTGGGAGGCGCCGGAGGGCGTGCCGATCAGCGCGATCCTGTTCGGCGCCCGGCGGCGGACCCTCATCCCGCTCGTCTTCCAGGCCCATGACTGGCAGCACGGCACGTTCCTCGGCGCGACGCTCGCCTCCGAGACGACAGCCGCGGCCACCGGCCAGGTCGGCGTGGTGCGCCGCGATCCGATGGCGATGCTGCCCTTCTGCGGCTACAACATGGCCGACTACTGGGGCCACTGGCTCGACGTCGGCCGGAGCCTGTCGCGCCCGCCGAAGGTGTTCCGCATCAACTGGTTCCGGCGGGACGCCGCGGGGCGGTTCCTGTGGCCCGGCTTCGGCGAGAACCTGCGGGTCCTCGAGTGGATCGTGGAGCGCGCGCGGGACGGCGGCAAGGCCGAGGAGACGCCGATCGGCTACCGTCCGGCGCCCGGCGCCATCGCGAGCCACGGCCTCGACGTCACGCCGGCAGCCATGAAGGAGCTCCTCCACGTCGATCGCGAGGCCTGGCAGACGAACCACCGGGGCCAGGCCGAGTACTTCCAGAAGTTCGGGGACCGGCTCCCGCGCGGGATCCGCGCCGAGTGGGACGCGCTCGGCAGCCGGCTCCGCGCCGCGCGCTGACGCGGCCTCGTCACTCCCCGCTCAGCCGCTCCGCGGGGCCTCCGGCGTCGCCAGCACCGCCCGCCTGAAGCGGAACGCGTTCTCGGGCAGCGCGAGATCCATGTGGAACTGGTCCGGTCCCACCGCCTCGACCTTCGCGATGATCGTCGTCATCTCCCCCGCCGCGAAGGCCTCGCCGACCGCGGCCATGAACTGGAACAGCGTGTGCGCCTCGCGAACCCGCGGGCAGCCGGCGGCGCGGGCGACGCCGGCGAGATCGACGCGCCCCGAGGTCGTGTGCGACGCGAAGCCGCCGGTCGAGAGGAGGCTCCCGTTGTCGAAGACGATGTGCGCCAGGTTCGCCGGCCGGTAGCGGCCCAGCGTCGCCAGCCCGCCGAGGTTCATCAGCACCGAGCCGTCCCCGTCGAGGACGACGACGCCCGCCCGGGGCCGGTTCAGCGCGAGCCCGAGCCCGATCGACGACGCGAGCCCCATCGCGTGCTGGAGGTAGAAGAAGGTCTCGCGGTGGCCGAGGTCGTAGAGCTCCTGGGCGGTCGCCCCCATGATCGTGACCACGAGGCGGTCGCCGAGCTCCGGGTAGAGCGCGCCGAGGCAGTCGGCCCGCTTCACCGGTCCGTCCCCGCGCGGCGATGCCGACGATGCGCGGGCATCGCCCTCAGTCCTCCATGAGGTCGCGCGAGAGCAGCAGCGCGACCGGCCCGAGCGACGACCACGCGAGCGACTGGGCGTCCTGGATCTGCTGACCGACGCGCCCCGCGTCGCGCGCGTGCTCGAACGGGAGCCCGAGCGCGCGGAGCACGGGCTCGGTCACGATGCCGCCCTGCGTGTGCCACGGGTACGGCTCGCCGAAGTGTCCGCGGTGCGCGATCAGCATGACGAGGGGGATCCGGTAGAGCATCGCGAGTGACACGATGCCGTTGACGCTCGCGAGGAAGCCGTGGTTCTGCAGGAGGAGCGCGTTCTTCGCGCCCGCGAAGTAGGCGCCGGCCGCGATGCCGATGGCCTCCTCCTCCTTGGCGACCTCGACCAACGTCATCTCGGGGTCGTTCTCGGCGAGCTGAAGGAGGTAGACGAGCCAGGTCTCGGGCAGCGCGGTCAGGAAGCGGATGCCGGCGGCCTTGATCCCCTGGTAGACCGCCTTGGAGTTGTCGCGGGAGACCGTCATCCGGCGGAGCCCCGCGTGCGCCGGCCCGCGAGCGGCGCTACCGGTCGCGCGAGGATCCGGGCCCCGTCCCGGGGCCCGACGAGGGCGGCTTTCAGCCGAGACCCCGGCGCCAGAGGAGCACGACCACGGCGCCGAGCACGACGGCGATGAGGACCTGCTCCCAGCTCACCATCGCCACCCTCGCGGGCCGGCGGGCGCCGGCGCCCGGTTGCCGACGAGGCTCCGCTTCACGGCTCGCCTCCCGGCCCACCCTGCCCCTCGACGGCCTGGAGGACGGCGTCGACGAACTGCGCCTCGGGCAAGGCCCCCTCGAACGACACGCGGTCGTTGACCACGGTCTTCGGCACGGCCATCACCATGTAGCGCTGCGCGAGGTCGGGGAACTCGGTCGCCTCCACGCAGTCCGCGCGGATCCACTCGGAGGCGATCGCGAGATGCTGCGCCAGGCGCACGGCCCGGGGGCAGTGGGGTCAGGTGGGCGTCGAGAAGACCTGGATGTGGACTTGCTCCTTGAGGCCGGCCAGGCGCTCGAGCGTCGCGGCGCCGAGGGTCGGCGTCCCCGACGAGGCGGCGATCATCGAGTCGATCAGGTTCGTGAACTCGTAGCCCATCGGGATCCCGAAGAACCGGATGCCGTAGTCGCGCGCGCCCTCGACGACGATCGCCGGTACGCGGTCGACCCCGTAGGCCGCCGCCCGCTCGCGGTCGATGTGGAGGTTCAGGATCTCGACGGTGACCTGGTCCGAGCACTCCGCGACCTCTTTGACCAGGCGCTCGGTCTGGACGCAGTACTCCGACGCGTCCAGCGAGGTGGAGAACACGACCAGCTTGACCGGCCCCGCCAGCTTGGCCAGCTCGCCCCGGACCGCCGTCCGGTCCCGATCGGTCAGGATCGCCATCCGCGCGCTCCGTTCCGCCTCACGCCGTCATTATACGCGCCGGCTCAGCGGAGGTCCGCGAGCCCCCGCTCCATGCGCCGGAGCGCCTCCTGGATCGTCTCGCGCGAGGCCGCGTACGACATCCGGAGGTAGCCTTCGCCGTACTCCCCGAACGCGGTCCCGCCGAGGACCGCAAGACCCGCCTGCTCGAGGAGGTGCGTGGCGATCTCCTTCGACGAGCGCCCGAACGACTTCACGTTCGGGAACACGTAGAAGGCGCCGCGCGGCCGCTTGCACGTCACGCCCGGGATGCGGTTCAGCCCGTCGACGATCAGGTCGCGCCGGTGCCGGAACTCCTCGACCATGTTCTGCACCGGGGTGTCGTCGCCCCGGATCGCGGCGAGGCCCGCGTGCTGGATGAAGGTCGCGGTGCACGAGACGGAGTTGGTCATGAGGCGGGTGAGGTGCTCGGCGAGGAGCTTGGGCATCACCCCGAACCCGAGACGCCAGCCGGTCATCGCGTAGGACTTCGAGAAGCCGTCCAGGATGATGGTCTGCGGCTTCATGCCCGGCAGGCTGGCGATCGAGGCGAACTCCCCGTCGTAGAGGAAGCGCCGGTAGATCTCGTCCGACAGCACCGGGACGCGGTAGTGCCGCGCGAGGTCGGCGATGCGCCCGACGTCCTCGGGCGACAGCACGCCACCCGTCGGGTTCTCCGGGGAATTGATGATGATGAGCTTCGTCTTCTTGGAGACGCGCCGCTCGAGCTCCTCGAGGTCGAAGCCGAAGCCGGTCTCCTCGAGGAGCGGGATCGGCACGGGCCGCCCGCCGACGAAGTTGATCACCGACTCGTAGATCGGGAATCCGGGGTTCGGGTAGACGACCTCGTCCCCGGGGTTCGTGAGCGCCATGATGACGAAGTACATGATGGGCTTCGCCCCCGGCGTGACCACGACCTCGTCGGGCGACACCGGGACGCCGCGGGTCTTCTCGATGTGCTCGGCGATCGCCTCGCGCAGCTCGGGCAGGCCGGCGGACGGCCCGTAGTGCGTCGCCCCCGCGTCGAGCGCCCGCTTCGCGGCGTCGCGGATGTGCTGGGGCGTGTCGTAGTCAGGCTCCCCGATCTCGAGGTGGACGACCGATTTCCCCTGGCGCTCGAGCGCCTTCGCGCGCGCCAGGACCTCTTAGGCGGTCTCCGTGCCCAGCCGGCCCATCGATTCCGCGATCATCGATTCCATCATGGTCGTCACTCCTCCGCTTAGAACACGCCGAACTTGTCGTAGGCCGCGAGCGGCGCCATGCCCTTCCGGACGGCGTCGCGGACCCGGTTCTCGGTCGACAGCAGCCGCTCGCACTCGAGCAGGACGGGCACCGCCAGCGCCTGAGGCACCACCGCGACGCCGTCGAGATCCCCCACCACGACGTCGCCGGGCGCGACGCGCACGCCACCGATCGTGACCGGCCGGCCCCACTCCTCGACGCGCCAGCGCGGCAAGGAGTCGAGCGGCGTCCGGTACCGGCAGAAGACGGGGAAGCGCTCCTTCAGGATGTACTCGGCGTCGCGGGTGGCGCCGTCGATCACCACGCCCCGCACCCCGCGCGCCTTCATCGCCACCGCGGACAGCTCGCCGAAGTGGGCCGACACGTCGTCGTTGGACTTGACGACGAGGACGGCGTCCCGCGGCACCGCGCCGAGGAGCGTCAGGAAGGCGCGGATCGCGCGCTCGTAGTCGGGCTTCCGGGTGGGCCGGCCGGCGGCCGGAAAGGCGAGGCCGGCGACGCGGGCGCCCGGGGTGAGTCCCACGATGTCGTGGGGCAGCGTCTGTCGCGTGCGGCCGAGGTGGTCCATGACGTCGGTGACCGCGGCCACGTAGAGCCGGGCGTAGCGGCGGCAGAGCTCCGGCGCGGTAATCGGCCGGGCGGCGGTTCGACGGGCGCGAGCCTTTGCCATGAGCGTGAGCGTCTCCTGTGCGTGGGTGGGCGCCGCGCCTCGCGGCGACCCGCGCGCCATCTTACCGCGTGGCCATGCGGGTCTCAAGGGCGGCGCGCTCGTCCCGCGGAGGAGGCGCGCCGGGCGCGCGGGTACTCGCGGTGCCGACGGCCGCGCAGCCGCCGGCGCGGGGCCGGCCTAGAAGCGGAGCGTGAGGAGAACGATCAGGCTCGCCTGCACGTTGCTCGCCGCGTGCGCCAGCATTCCCGGCAGGAGGCTACGCGTCCGCTCGTAGGCCATCGCCCAGAGCACGCCGCTCGCGAGGACCGAGGCGAAGCCGACCACGCCGTAGCCGTGCGCCAGCGCGAAGATCGCGGCGCTGCCCAGCATCGCGGGCAGGGGCCCGAGGACGAGCCGGAGCGTCCCGTAGAGCACGCCGCGGAACAGCAGCTCCTCGAGCACCGGCGCGAAGACGCAGCTGTCCAGGATGTCCGCGGTCACCTCGCCCGCGCTGCCCCAGACGAGACGTTCCTGGAAGCCATCGGTCCAGTGCGTGTCCACGCCGAGCCACATCCCGCCGGTGTCGGTCAGCACGTCGGCGAGCGTCGACACGCCGATCAGTCCGAGCGTGGCCCACGCGAGCGTCGCGCGCGACGCCGCCGACACCCGGAGCCCGAACATCTCGCCGAGGGTCGTCTGGGTGCGGCCGCAATACCAGAAGAGGTAGTAGCCGAGGGGGACCGTCTGGAGCACCGACACGAGCAGGATCGACCAGCCGCGGTCCGGCAGGAACTGCCAGACGAGCGCGACGCCCACCAGGCCGAGCGCCCCGCGCGCGAAGAGACCGGTCCCGTCCCAGCCGGTCCACGTGGGCGGCATCGGCGCGCTCCCAACGCGGGCCGCGCGGACGCGCCGGCCCCAGAGCCATCCGGCGAGCGCGATCAGCCCGACGACCGTGAGGAGCGTCTCGCCGATCAGGATGCCGCGCAGCCGCCACAGCATGCGGACGCCGCGCCGCTCGATCGCGCGCCCGCTCTCGGCCTCGGCGCCGGCATCGCCCAGCCGCGACGCGAGCCGGGCCGCGAGCCGATCGGCGAACCAGCCCGGCGGGATCTCCCGGCGCAGCCCGTCGAGCGCGGCGCGCAGCTCGTCCGCCGGCGGCGGCTCGGTCGCGTACGCCGCTCTCCCCCATGCCGCGAGCCGGCCCGCCGCCTCGTCGTCGCCTGGCGCCCACGCGGCCAGCGCCGACTCCACCGCGGCCGTCTGCCCGTCGTCGGCGAGCAGGATGATGCGGTACAGCTCGGCCAGCGACGAGCCCTCGGCCTGGGCGAGCTCCCCGTACCAGTCGATCGCGTCGGCGCGCGCCGAGGCGTCGGAGGAGAACGCGAGGACGTGAAGCCACCGCTCCCAGTCGGGCGCGGCGCGAGCCGCGGCGCGGAAGTCCATGTCGCGGGAGACGACGCGCTCCAGCGACTGCTCGGGCCGCTCGAGGGTGTCGAGCGAGTGGGAGGGCCAGAAGACGATGGCGGCCAGCGCCAGGAGGACCGCGAGCGCCGCTGCCGTCACCCATCGGTTCAAGTAGGGCGGGCCGTCCCCGGGCTCGACCGGCACCTCGCCCATGACCTCGACGGACATGCGGCGGCAGTATACCGCGGGGGGTGAGGTATAATTCCGCCACTTCCACTTCCCGACCTCGCGGTGACCTTCGATCCGGTGGAGGGCCAGCGGCCCATCCCTCACGTGGACGCGATCGCCGTCAGCGACCTCTCGAAGCGCTACGCCACGCGCGACGGCACCGTCACGGCGCTCGAGGGCATCAGCTTCGGCGTGGCCGAGGGCGACTTCGTCGCCGTCGTCGGCCCCTCGGGCTGCGGCAAGACCACGCTGCTCAAGATCCTGGCCGGGCTCATATCACCGTCGCGTGGCGACGCCCGGCTCCGCGGCGCCGCCATCACCGGTCCGCGCCGGGACATCGGCGTGGTCTTCCAGTCGCCGGTGCTCTTCCCCTGGCGCACCGTCCTCGACAACGTGCTGCTGCCGATCGACGTCCAGGGTCTCCCCCGCGAGCAGCACCGCGCCGTGGCGCTCGAGCTCCTGGCCCTCGTCGGACTCGAGGGCTTCGAGCGACGATACCCCTGGGAGCTGTCGGCCGGCATGCAGCAACGGGTCGCGCTCACGCGCGCCCTGGTTCACGACCCGGCCATGCTCCTCATGGACGAGCCCTTCGGGGCGTCGACGCGATGACCCGGGAGCAGATGAACGTCGAGCTCCAGCGGATCTGGCTCGAGCGGAAGAAGACCGTCGTCTTCATCACGCACTCCATCCCGGAGGCCGTCTTCCTCGGCGACCGCGTGCTCGTCATGAGCCCGCGCCCGGGCCGCATCCTGGCCGACGTGCGCGTCGGGCTCCCCCGCCCGCGGCCGCTCGACGTCATGAACACCCCGGTGTTCGGCGAGCACGCGCGCGCGATCCGGCAGCGCTTCGCCGTGGCCGGGCGCGCGGACGGCTAGGGGCGCGATGCGGCTCCCATCCCACAGCGTGGCGCTCGTCACCGGCGCGGCGCGGGGCCTCGGATGGGGCATCGCCCGCGCCTTCGGCCTCGCGGGAGCGCGGGTGTGCGTGACCGACATCCACGAGGAGGAGCTCGGGCGCTGCGCCCGGGACCTCGCCGCCGACGGGACGGATTTCCTCAGCTGCCGCGCCGACGTGGCCGATCTCGGCGCGTGCGAGACGGTGGTGGAGCGCGTCGTCGCGCGCTGGGGACGCCTCGACGCCGTCGTGCACAACGCGATCTACATGCCGCTGCTCACGTTCGAGGCCACGACCCCCGGCGAATGGTCGCGCCAGATCGACGTCGGGCTCGGCGGCCTCTTCAATTGTGCGTACACCGCCTGGCCCCGGATGAAGGCGCAGGGCGGCGGCCACATCATCGGCATCGCGAGCGGCTCGAGCCTCCGCGGCTACGCCGAGGAGATCGCGTACTGCACGATCAAGCACGGCGTCGAGGGCTTCGTGAAGTCGCTCTCGCTCGAGGCTCGCGCGCACAACATCGCGCTCAACACGATCGGGCCGGGCGCCCGCATCAAGCCGACGCGGCTGACGTGGGCGGAGCACGACCGGGCCCCGGCCGAGCTCCGGGCGGGCTGGGCGGATCCGGTCGCGCTCGGCTGGGCGTGGGTGTGGCTCGCCGCGAAGCCGCCCAGCCGCTACAGCGGGTATCGGTTCGACGCCGCGACGCTCGTCGCGACCATGGCCCGCGAGGGCGACGACTTCGAGTTCGCGGTTGACAAGGTCACGGCCTACCCTGACGATTTTCGTGCGCGCCAGGACTGGTACCGCACCCACGACGGCTAGAGCGCGCCATGGGAGCCACGCCCTGAACGTCCCGAAGCGATGCGAGCGCGGGCAGGCGATCCGGCCCCAGTGTGCGGCGGCCGGGCCGCGGCGACGCCAAGGTGGTCCAGGCGCGCGCCCAGAACTGGAAGCTCGAGAAGGCTGGCGTCAAGCGCTGGGGCGAGAACTCCGAGGCGAACGACCAGGCCTACGCGGACTTCATGCTGAGGACCGGCATCATCAAGCAGCCGGTGACCGCGCAGGATCTCGTGACCAACGACCTCATCGACGAAATCAACCGGTTCGATCCCGAGAAGATCGCCGCCGAGGCGCGCGCCTACAAGGTCGGCGGATGAGCCCGAAGCACGCCAGGCGTCACCGCGTCCCGCCTGCCGACGAATCCCGCCCGGCCGCGTCCCGCGCGGCGTGGACCTCGCGGTGAGCGAGAGCGCCTCCGCTCCGGAGCCGCGCGTCCCCGAGGCGGGCCGCCGGCTCCTCGAGGCCGCGGATCTCATCGACCTCCACATCCACGTGGGTGCCGCGGTGGCGCCGCACGTGCTGTGGGAGATCGCCCACGATCACGGGTTCAAGCTGCCGGTGCGGACCTATCCGGAGTTCCAGGACCTCGTCTACGCCGACCCGAATCGGGTGACGTCGCTGGACGGCTACCTGGAGATCCTCCACCGGTGGACGGAGCGCATCCAGTCGTCGCCGTCGGCCATCGAGCGCTCGGTCTACTCGATCATCGGCAAGGAGTACCGCTCCTCGCGGGTCTCGACGATCGAGCTCCGCTTCAACCCCATGAAGCGGAATCTCGGTGGCGAGCGCGACCTGGACCACATCATCGCCGCCGCCATCCGCGGGATGGACCGCGCCTGTCTCGCGTACGGCATCCGCGCGGGCCTCATCTTCTGCCTGGCCCGCGAGTTCGATTACGAGCTGAACGACATCATCGTCCGGAAGGCCGAGCGCTACCGCGATCGCGGCGTGATCGGGATCGACCTCGCCGGCCCCGAGAAGCACACGCTCGAGTTCGGGAGCGACGTCGACCGGTACCACGACCTCTTCGCGCGGGCGCGCGCCGCCGGCCTGGGCACGACGATCCACACCGGGGAGACGTCGCACACCGGGGCGGACGGCGTGTTCGCCGTGCTCGAGAAGCTCCAGCCCGACCGCATCGGCCACGGCATCGCCGCCGCGCGCAGCAAGGAGCTGATGCGCCGCCTCAGCGACACGGGCACGGTCCTCGAGCTGTGCCCGTCCTCGAACCTCCGGACGCGCGCGCTATCCGGGTGGGACGAGCTCCGCGAGGTCTACCGGAATCTCCGCGACGCCGGCGTGCGGACGACGGTCAACACCGACGGCACGTACCTTCTCCGGACGACTCTCCGCCGCGAGTTCGAGCTGCTCCTCGCCCACGAGGTCTTCGACGCCGACGACGCGCGGCGCGCGATCGAGACCGCCCGCCAGGCGACCTTCGTCCGCTAGCCGATCAAGCCAATCCGGGTATTGGCTCTTGGCCGTCGCGGCCGTTTCGGCTACATGGCGGGAGACGGTTCGCGATCGCGGCAATCAGGTTGCCGCTCGCGGAGAACCGTGCCACCCTGACCCCCGATCGATCTCCCGGATGCGCGCGCCGAGCGCCGCCCGCCCCGGCGTCACCGGGGCCGCCTCGAGCGACAAGGAGGAACACGTGAAGCGCCAGGTCATCAGCACCGACTCGGGTCCCCGCACCGGCCTGCCCTACTCTCAGGCGATCCGCCACGGCGACACGGTCTACGTGGCCGGCCAGGTCGCGCTCGACCCCAAGACCGGACAGGTGGTGGCGGGCGGCATCCGCGAGCAGACGCAGCAGGTGCTTCAGAACATCGAGGCGATCCTCCGAGCGGCGGGCACGTCGCTGGCGCACGCGGTCGAGTGCTTGTGCCTGCTCCACGACATCGGCGACTTCGCCGCGTTCAACGAGGTCTACAAGGGCTTCTTCCCGAAGGACCCGCCGGCCCGCACGACGGTCCAGGCCGTGCTCCCGCGTCCCGGATTGCTGGTCGAGATCCGCACCGTCGCCGGGATGCCGCCCGCGCGCGCCGCGGCCCCCGCGCGGAAGCCGGCCCGGCGGACGCCGGCGAAGCGTCGGCGCTAGCGGTCCCTTCGTCCGGGCGCGCGCCCGTCCCCGGTCGGAGACGGGCGCGCCTGGCTACCGCCCGTGGAAGGTCGGCGGGCGCTTCTCCGCGAAGGCGCGGACGCCCTCGGCGAAGTCCTCGGTGTGGCTGCTCTGCGCGATCGCCTGGCTCTCGTGCTCCATCTGGGTCTCGAGGCTCTCGGTGGTCGACAGGTGGAAGAGGCGCTTCCCGCGTCCGAGCGCGAGCGTCGGACCCTGGGCCAGCTCGGCCGCCAGGCTCTTCACGGCCGCGGTGAACTCCGCGTCGGGCAGCGCGCGCGTCGCGATTCCCCAGTCGACGGCCTCCTTCGCGGTGAGAACGCGGTTCGTGTAGAAGAGCTCCGCGGCGCGGCGGATGCCGCAGAGTCGCGGCAGCCAGTAGGTCGACGACCCGTCGGGCGTCGCCGCGATGCGCGAGTAGGCCATCGTGAACCGGGCCGATTCCGCGGCGATCACGAGGTCCCCCGCCAGCGCCAAGGCGAGCCCCCCGCCCGCGGCCACGCCGTTGACGGCGGTGATCACCGGCTTCGGCGTCCGGACGAGCCGCGAGACCACGCCGTGGATGAAGGTCGTGAGCTCCTTGAGCAGGATCCCGACGCGCGGCAGGCTCTGCGCGAACTCCTTCACGTCTCCCCCGCCGCAGAACGCCCGCCCGGCGCCGGTGAGCACGACGCAGCGCACCGCCGGGTCCTCATCCACCTCCAGCACCGCGCCGAAGAGCTCGCGGGCGAGGGTGAGGGTCAGGGCGTTGTACGCCTCCGGGCGGTTGAGGGTGATCGTCGCGATGCCCTGGGCGCGCTCGAGCGTGATGGTGTCATAGCCCATCGCTGTCTCCCCTTGCTAAGACGGGATCCCGTCGTCGCCGAACGCCCGGCGTGCGGCGCTCCGGGGCCCGCCCGGAGCCGCCCGCGCGGGATCGAGCCCGGCTGGCGGCAATTCTGCCACGCGCGCTCCGCGGGCCGCCAGCATGCCGCGAGGGGCCTCGGAGGAATCGGCGTAGAATGGTCGCCGTGACCCAGCGCCTCTCCTGGTTCGTCGCCGTCGCGCTGGTCGTCGCGATCCTCGTGCTCGGGGGGATCGTGTCGATCCGCGTCGACCTCCACCCGCCCCGCTGGGCCTCCGCCGATTTCTGGACGAGCGCCCAGAAGGACGGCCCGCTCCAGCCCGCGTTCCAGCTCTGGGTCGACCTCGCCAAGGCGGCGCGCCCGGCGGTCGTCAACGTGAGCACGCAGTCGCGCGTCTCGGACCCGCGCGCGGAGTTCTTCCGCCGCTTCTTCGAGGGCCCCCCGGGCAGCCCGCGAGAGCGGTCGAGCCTCGGCTCCGGCTTCGTGATCTCGTCCGACGGCTACGTGGTGACCAACAACCACGTCGTGGCGAGCGGCGGGGACATCATCGTGCGCCTGTCGCGGGGCGGCGAGCACTCCGCGCGGATCGTGGGCACCGACCCGGCGACCGATCTCGCGCTCCTCAAGATCGACGCGGCGACGCTGCCGGTGCTCCCGCTCGGCGACTCCGACCACCTCGAGGTCGGGGAGCCGGTGATGGCGATCGGCAATCCGTTCGGGCTCGACCAGACGGTGACCACCGGGATCGTGAGCGCCAAGGAGCGATTCATCGGAAGCGGGCCGTACGACGAGTTCGTGCAGACGGACGCGTCGATCAACCCCGGCAATTCGGGCGGGCCGCTCATCGACAGCCGCGGCGCCGTCGTCGGCATCAACAGCGCGATCTTCTCCCAGACCGGCGGCTCGATCGGCATCGGCTTCGCGATCCCCATCAACCTCGCCAAGACGGTGCTGCTGCAGCTCCGCGATCACGGCAGCGTCGTCCGGGGCTACCTCGGCGTCGCGGTCCGCCCGGTCCCGCCGGACGTGGCGGAGTCCTCGGGGTTGAAGGAGCAGCAGGGCGTCTTCATCGAGAGCGTGGTCGAGGGGTCCCCGGCCGAGAAGGCGGGCGTCCAGAAGGGCGACGTCATCGTCGCCGTCAACGACCAGGCCGTCGCCGCGCCGCAGGAGCTCACGCGCCGCATCGTCGGGACGCCGCCCGGCACGCGGGTGCAGCTCTCGATCGTCCGCAAGGGCAAGTCTCTCAAGCTCTCCGTCGAGCTGGGCCGCCTTCCCGAGCGCCACGGCTGACCGCCAGGGCGAGCGGGGCCCCGGCGACGCGTCGCGCGGCGCGTCGGATGCGGGCCTAGTACTCCGGCGGCGCGTAGACGGTCAGGAGGAAGAGCGGCGCCGCGCCCACGCTCCGGACGTGGTGGGGCGTCCCCGCCGGAACCACGATCAGGCTGCCCGGACCGACCGTACACCGCTCGTCCCCGATGCGGACCTCGGCGTCGCCCTCGATCACGTAGAGAATCTGGTCGGCCTGGTGCGTCTCCTCCGGGCCGGCGTCCTGCCCCGGCGCGACGGTCATGACCGCCGTCTGACTCCGTGCCGTCTCCTGCAGGATCCGGAAGAACTCGCCCCGATGCTCGCCCGGCCGGACGACGAGGCCCCCGCGGCGCATCTCCGTCTTCTTCATCGCTACGCGCCCGCGTGGCCGCCGGCGGGCGCGCCGGCGAGCTGCGCCAGGAACTCCCGGATCGCCGCGTTCACCGGGGCGGGCTGCTCCAGCTGGGGGAAGTGACCGGCGGCCGGGACCTCGACCAGGCGCGCCCCGGGGATCGTGTCGGCGAGGAAGCGGCCGCGGGTGAGCGGCGTGAGCCGGTCCTCGGTTCCCGTCAGAACGAGGGTCGGCACGCGGAGCCCGGGGAGCCGATCACGGACGTCGAACCGATCGCACGCGAGATAGTCGCCGAGCGTCACCAGCGGCGCGGCCTCGCGGAGGACCCGCTCCACCGCCTCCACACCCTCCGCCGGCGCGCCATCGGCGAACGAGAGGTCGCGGATGAGCCGGAGCCCTTCCACGGAGCGCTCGCGCAGGAGCTCCACGAGCCGCGGGAGCACGCGGAGTCGCGCGCCCGTCCCGATCAGGATCAGGCCGGCGAGATGGTCCGGCCGGGCCAGGGCGAGCGTCTGGGCGATCGCGCCGCCCATCGAGTGGCCGACCAGGACGACCGGACCCGCGTCGAGCGCAGACAGGAAGCCGGCGAGCCACTCCGCGTAGGCCGGGACGCTCACCCCGCCGCGGCCCCGGAGCGGACCGTGACCCGGCAGGTCGGGCGCGACGATCCGCGCCACGTCGGCAAGCCCGGCGAGCTGCGGCTCCCAGAGATCCGCGGACCCGCCGGCGCCGTGGACGAGGACGAGCGTCGGGCCGGATCCCGCCTCGACCCAAGCCGCCGGGCGGCCCGCGATGGGACGGATGCGCCGGGGCGGCTCCGTCACAGCACCGCGCCGCGCGCGGTGATCGGCCAGAGGGCCTCGACGCGGCCGCCGCGCAACGCGACGTACCAGTCGTAGAGGTTGATCGTCGGATCGCAGTGCCCGGGAATCAGCCACACGCGGTCGCCGAGGCCGAGGGGCCGAGCGCCGCCGCCGATCCGCAGGACGCCGTGCTCGTCGGACGCCCGCTGGAACTCGACGTCGGCAAGCTGATGGACGCGCGGCATTCCCTTGTCGACGGAGAGCGCCTTCAGCCCGGCGTCGACGACCGCGCGGTCCGGAGTCGGGTGGCTCATGACCGTGGCCAGGACGAAGAGGGACTGCCGGAACTCGCGGGGGAAGCCCTCGACCAGGCCGTACTCCACGTCCATGAAGCAGTAGGAGCCGGCCTGGACCTCGTTGTAGACGCCGCTCGCCGCCTCCCAACGGTAGCTGCCGGTGCCGGCCCCCGACACCATCTCGCAGGCGAGCCCCTGCCGCTTCAGGAGGTCGACGGTGTGGCGCACATCGGCGATGCACGTCTCGATCGCGGCGCGGCGCTTCTCCTCCTCGTTGATGTGCTGCGCGCGCCCGTAGTACGCCTGGAGTCCCGCGAAGCGGAGCCCGCGCTTGCTCGCGACCTGCTTGGCGAGCGCGACCGCGGGCTCGCCGGGGGCGACGCCGCAGCGGAGGTTGCCGACGTCGATCTCGACCAGGACCGCCAGCCGCACGCCGCCGGCCTGCGCGGCGGCGTCGAGATCGTCGACGTTCCGGGGGTCGTCCACGCACACCGCGATCTCCGCCTGCCGGGCCAGCGCGACGAGCCGTTCGATCTTGCGCCGGTCGACGATCTCGTTCGAGACGAGGACGTTCCGCACGCCGCCGGCGACCATGGCCTCGGCCTCGCTCACCTTCTGGCAGCACGACCCGACCGCGCCGCGTGCGATCTGGTGGAGCGCGACCACCGGGCACTTGTGGGTCTTCGCGTGGCCGCGCAGGCGGACCGGGCTCCCCGCGAGCGTCCGGGCCATCAGGTCGAGGTTGTGCTCGTAGGCATCGACGTCGACGACGAGCGCGGGGGTGTCGATGTCGGCGACGGGCATTCCGACTTCGGCAGGCGGGCGGGTGGTCACGGGATCGTCTCCTGATGGTCCGGGGTTACAGTCGCGGGAGCACCTCGTCGACGAGCAGGCGCATCGAGCGCTTCCACGCGTCGCGTGGCTCCCACTCGTGGCCGATGACGAGGAGCGTCCCGAAGTCGCCCACCTCCTGGCGGAGGGCGCGGATTCGTCGCACCACCTCGTCGGGGTCGCCGACGAGCCAAGTGTGGTCGGCGAGGTACTCGACGCCGATCGCGCTGTCCGGCATGGCGGTATCCTGCTTCAGCACCTCGAGGCCGCGTCCCTTCTTGACCAGCGGGAAGAAGTAGCCGTCCCAGTCCCGCGCCATGGGCCCGCTGAGCGCTTGCCGGCGCGCTTCCGCGGTGGTCTCGGCGACGAACACGTCGCGCGAGATGCGCCACGTCTTGCGATCGGGCACGCGCCCGGCCTGGCGCGCGCCCGCCTCGACCGACGCCCAGTGCGTCTTGAGGATGCGGGGCGGCACGAAATTGATGCTCATCGGGATGTAGCCGCGCTCGCCGGCAAGCGTCAGCGTGTCCGATTTCTCGTTGACGCCGGCCACGGCGATCGGCGGGTGGGGCCGCTGGTACGGCCGGAGGTGGAGCCGGAGCGCGATGTCCTCCTGCGGCTCGGGCACGCGGAACCGCCAACGCGTCGACTCGTAGACGCCGGGCTTCGGGTCGTTCCAGAGATCGAGGATCAGGTCGAGCGCGGCGCGCGTGACGGTCCGGTGCTCGCCGGCCTTCGCGTCGAGCTCGAAGAGCTCGAGGTCACCCGGGAAGCCGCCCGAACCGACGCCCCAGAGGAACCGGCCCTGCGCCATCTGGTCGAGCTGCGCGATCCGCTGCGCCAGCATCAGCGGGTTGTGGTTCGGCAGGTTGGTCACGCCGGTCCCGAGCTTCATCCGCCGCGTCATGCCGAGCGCCTGCGCGATGAAGAGGTCGGGGCACGGAATGTTCTCCCATTCCGCGGTGATGTGCTCGCCGACCCAGGCTTCCTCGTAGCCGAGCTGGTCCAGGTAGACGAGCTGCTCGAGATCGTCGGCCATCGTGCGCCCGGGATCGGCGCCCGGCGGGTGAAGGGGCATCGTGAAGTAGCCGACGCGCATCGAGGCCTCCCGTGGTTGACGCGGGCCGGCTCGGGCCGGTCCGCGCGTGACCGGGCTAGCCTATCACGGGGCGCGGACGACACGCGGAGACGGCCGCTGACGGCGCCCGCCGCGACGGGGTAGACTACACGCCGACACGATCGATCACCTTCGATCCAAGGAGCGACCCTCATGGCGGAGACTGGCAAGCTGGCGGCGTGGATGGGACTGGGCAAGGGCTTCGAGATCCGCGAGTACCCGGTGCCGGAGCCCAAGCCCGGCGCGGTCGTCATCAAGGTCGCGATCGCGAACGTCTGCGGCTCCGACATGCACTACTGGAAGGGCGAGCAGGACATGGAGAAGCGGGGGCGGAAGCTCCCGCTCAACACCGGCCACGAGCACATGGGCACGATCGCGAAGCTCGGCGCCGGCGTCTCGACGGACTCCGCCGGCCAGCCCCTCCGCGAGGGCGACCGCGTGATCTACCGTTACTTCCTCCCCTGCGGGCGCTGCCGCGCCTGTCTCCGGCGGCAGTTCAAGTCGTGCCCGACCCGGCAGTCGAACTGGAGCGTCTCCTGCGACGTGTGGCCGCACTTCCAGGGCGGGTACGGCGAGTACTTCTACCTCGGCCCGAACCACGCCATCTTCCGGATTCCCGACGAGATCACCGACGGGATGGCGGCCGGCATCAACTGCGCGCTCACCCAGGTCTACGCGGCGCTCGAGATCGCGGGCTTCAAGGCCGGGCGCACCGTCGCCCTCCAGGGCGCCGGCGGGCTCGGCATCTACGCCTGCGCGGTCGCCCGCGAGATGGGCGCGGCCCGGGTGATCGTGATCGACGGCGTCGAGGAGCGGCTCTCGCTGGCCAGGGCCTTCGGTGCCGACGATCTGGTGGACATGCGGGAGTGCCCGACGCCCGCCGCCCGGATCGAGCGCGTGCTCGAGCTCACCGAGCGCTGGGGCGCCGACGTGGTGATGGAGCTGGTTGGCAACCCGAACGTGGTCGACGAGGGGCTCCGCATGACCGCGCCGGAGGGCGCCTACCTCGAGGTGGGGAACATCAACGTCGGCTGGGAGACGCGCTTCGATCCCTCGTGGATCCTCTTCGGCAACCGCCGGCTGATCGGCGTCGCCCACTACGAGGCCGAGCATCTGAAGGGCGCGCTCGACCTCATGATCCGGACGCGCCACCGGTATCCGTACGACCGCATCCTGTCCCACAAGTTCCCGCTCGCCGAGATCAACGAGGCCTTCCGCCAGCAGGAGGACGGTCACGTCACGCGCGGCGCCATCGTGCCGTAGCGCCGCGCCCGGCGACGCCGGGCGTTAGAACGCCGGCCGCACGCGCCGGGTCGCGCCAGACGCCCGGTCTGCGTCGCAGTCGAGCCCGCGGACCGCCGCGACGTCAGCCGCTCGCGGCGAGCAGATCGAACGCGCGGCGAAGATCCGCTTCGCTCGCTTCGCCTTCGCTCACGCTCCGCACCGCCCCGTCGCGCCCGACCCAGAAGACGGTCGGATAGCGGAAGACTCCGAGCCCGCGGGCGAGCGTGTTATCGGCGTCGTCGACGGCGACCGGAAACGCGGGGCCGCGGGCGACCACCTCGGCCGGAGACGGTCCATCGTAGCGCCCGAGCGCCGTGGTGACGGTGAGCAGGCGAACGTCCGGGTAGTCCTGAGCCACGCGCACGAGCGATGGCAGGAGACGCTGGCAATGCGGACACCAGGACGCCCAGACCACGAGAACGGTCGGCGCGCCCTGGCGATCCCGCCAGCGAACGACGCCGCCGCCCAGCCCGGGCGCCACGAAGTCCGGGACGCGCTCGCCGACGGCCAGCGCGTCGGCCCGGCGAGGGGGGCCGCCCGGCCGGACGCTGCTGGGCTCCACCGGACGCAGAACCTCCGGCACCGCGCAGGCGCTCAGCAGGGCGGCGATCAGCGCGGTGGCCAGCACGCCGGCGAGGAAGGCACTTCGCTGACGATTCGCCGCCCGGCGCGGAGCGACGATCGCGACCGCAACCGCCGGCCGCGGCCGCCCGTCTCGCGTCACGTGGTATTCCGCGATGGGCCGCATCCTGCAACCGATGGTACCTGGATTTCCCCGCGACGCGCGTGCTCGCGACGCGCGTGACTCCACCGGAGCCTCCCTCTACCGATCTCCGCACCGGGGCCCGCCCGGGGTCCCGCCTGTGTCACACTGCACGGCAAGAGAATGAATGGAACACGTCACGCGCCCACGGAGGCCGCCGCCCTGACATCCCGTGCGATGCCATCGTGGCGGGGCCGTCGCCCCGCCGTGTCGGGCGCCGGGGCTGCTCAGCGTTGATGCGGACCGGGCTCCTCATCGCGCTGGGTGCGACGGTCCTGGCGGCGGCCCCGGCCGGGCTGGCCGTGACGCCGGCCGATCCGTGCAGCCTCACGCTCCGGGACCCCGGGCGGATGCTCGACCATCAAGTCTCCCCCGCGCTGCTCGCCCGCACGTTCGCGCCGGCCGAGCTGCGCCTCGCCGACGTGGACGTCGGCGAGGGCGAGACGCGACAGGCGACGCTGGTCTTCCCCGACGATCCGCGGCGACGGCTCGGCGTCGTCTGGGGAAAGCAACCCAGCCTCCAGCCCAAGACATGGCTCATGGTGGACGGCGAGAGCCGATGGAGGGGCTACCGCGACATCGGCCTCGCCACCGACCTCCGGACGCTCGAGCGGCTGAACGGGCGGCCGTTCGTCCTGGCCGGCTTCGACTGGGATTACGGGGGCACGGTTCTCGACTGGCGCGGCGGGCACCTCGCGCCAACCCACACGGAGCAGTGCCGCCTGATCGTGCGCCTCGAGCCGAGCCCGGGTGCTTCTCGCGATCTCGTCGACCAGGTCGTCGGCGACCGCGACTTCTCGTCCGATCATCCGGCCATGCGCGCGCTGAATCCGCTCGTGTATCAGATCATCCTCGAGCTTCCCTGACCTTGGCCGTCTCCCTCGCGGTCGACGTCGGGGCGACCCGCGCAAAGTCCGCGCTCGTCACGTCGAAACAGGCGCGCTGACCGGCGACGGAGCTTTCCTCGGTCGCGACACCGGGACGGCGGCCGCCCGCACGGGCTGCGCCCGCTACGCGCGCACGCGCGCGGCCACCCGCGTGAGGAAGCCCTCGAGACCCGCGAGGTCGTAGGGCGGGCGGCTCGCCATGATGAAGTGCGTGACCCCGACCCCGACGTACGCGTGGAGCCGATCGACCGCCCGGCCCTCGTCGACGGGAAAGAACGACTCCCAGGCCCATTCCCTGAGCCGCGCCTCGAGGCTGGCGGCCGAGACCCCCTCCGCCTCGAGGCGACGGCGCTCCGCCAGGAGGTTCGGGTTGTTCATCCGGATCATCCCCTCCCACATCGCCTCGGCCTGCGCCTCGCTCCGCAGCACGACGGAGACGCGGATTTCGGCGGCGTTGCGGCCGACCGCCCGGCAGTGCTCGCGGAGGATGTCGAGCTTTCGGCCCATGGCGCTCGGGCCCACCTCGCCGTTCCACTCGTCCGCGTGCTTCGCGACGACCCGGAGCATGAGCCGCTCCCCGCCCCCGCCGAGCAGGATCGGGAGGCGCCGGCCGCCGTACGGCTTGGGCTCGCAGAGGGCGTCGTCCAGGCGATAGAACCGGCCCTCGAAGCTTGCGCGCCGCTCGGTGTGGAGCAGCCGGATCACGGCGAGCGCCTCGTCGAGCCGCTCGATGCGGTCCCGCGCGGTGCCGAACGGGAGCGCATAGCCGTCGTGCTCGGACTGGAGCCACCCCGCGCCGAGCCCGAGGGTGAAGCGGCCCTCGGCCACGTGGTCGAGGCTCGCGGCCATGTTGGCGAGGACGGTTGGATGGCGGAACGTGTTGCTGAAGACGAGCGGCCCGACGCCGATCCGGCGAGTGCGGGCCGCCAGCGCGGCCAGCGCGGTCCCCGCCTCGAAGCATGGTCCCTCGGGATCGCCGTATCCGGCATAGAAGTGGTCCGGCACCCAGGCGGTGTCGAAGCCCATCGCATCGATCCGCTGCCACGCCTCGAGGAGATCGCGCCAGGGTGTCTGGGCGACGCCGGTGAAGACGCCGAAGCGGATCGGATGCGCCGCCGTCATGCGACGGCCTTGCGGACGCGCTCGAGGGCGGTCAGCGTCGCGTCGATCGTCGGGCCACCGCTCCAGGCGATCACCTCCGTCACCCCGGCGGCGGCGAGGCGCCCGACGTCGGCGCGAACCTGCGCAGCCGTCCCGCACAGAGGACTTCGCTTGGCGTCGTCCAGGGGCGCGTCCGTGAGCTGCGCGCCCGCCATGTAGATGACCTCGAGGCGCGCGGGATCGCGGCCCGCCTCGCGCGCGAAGGTCTGGAGCTGCGGCAGCATCTGGGTGATGGCGGCCAGGGGCAGGGTCGAGGGAATCCAGCCGTCCGCGACGGCGGCCGCCCGCCGCAGCGCCGGCGCCACGTAGCCCGCCAGGTAGATGGGAGGATGGGGCCGCTGGACCGGCTTGAGGCCCACGATCGAGCGAGCCACCCGGAAGTGTCGCCCCTGGAACTCGACCGGATCCGGGCCCCACATGGCCTTCAGCACCTGGATGAACTCGTCGGCTCGGGACGCGCGCGCTTTCGGGTCCGCTCCGACGGCCTCGAACTCGTCGGCCGACCAGGCCTGGCCGAGACCGACGCGCAGCCGGCCGCCTGACAGAAGGTCGAGCGTGGCGAGCCGGCGGGCGAGGATCACGGGGTTGTAGAAGGGCATATTCAGGACGCTCGTGCCGAGCGTGATCCGGCGCGTGTGCGCGGCGACGAAGGTCAGCGCCTCCACCGGATCCAGGCATCGCTTGAAGTACTCGGGCAGCGAGCCATCAGGAGTGGCCGGATATGGAGTGCGGGGGGCGAGCGGATACAGGAGCCGGTCCGCCACCCACACCGAGTGATAGTCGAGCGCCTCGGCCCGCTGCGCGGCGCGGATCAGGGCATCGGGCCCGCCGAGGGGGCCGAGCGTGGGCAACACGCAGCCGAATCGCATCGGAGGTCTCCTTTCCAGCCGGGGCTCGTCAGAACGCTCGGTGTCGTCGCGTTGCGCACGGTGCGCCCGGCGCGGCGCAATCGCCGTCGCCTTGACAGGCGCGAGCCCGTGTCCGAGACTACTGCCCTCGCCACTCCCGAACGACCAGACGGATCGTAGCATGCCCAAGGAGGGTGTCATGAGCGACACGCAGTCAGCGCGGCGCGCCGGCACCGTCTCGCGCCGCACCATGCTCCGGGCCGGTGGCGCCGCTGTCGGTCGGAGCTCGGCGACCCCGGTGGACATCGACGAACCATTCGCGCGACCGGGGCCAGCCCCCGGGCCGTCCGCATCGCGCGGACCGTCGTTCGAGGAGCCATGAAGAAGCTTGACGGGCAGGTCGTCATCGTTACGGGCGCCGGGAGTGGCATCGGCCGCGCGACGGCGCGCATGCTCGCCGCGGAAGGCGCCACCGTCGTCGCCGCCGGACGGCGCCGGGCGCCGCTCGAGGCCCTGGTCGACGAGATCACCCGGGCCGGCGGCCGGGCCGAGTCGCGGACCGCCGACGTCGGCGACCCGGACCAGGCTGCCGCCCTCGCGCGCACCGCAATCGAGCGCCACGGCCGGGTCGACGTCCTCGTCAACAACGCCGGCTCGTCGAGCAAGGTGCGCAACGTCCGCTGGATCAGCCGCGACGAATGGGAGCGCGTGTTCGCGGTCAACATGACCGGCGTCTACGCACTCATCCAGGCCGTCTTGCCCGACATGATCGCGCGCGGTGGCGGAACGATCGTCACGGTGTCCTCGGTCGCCGCGATCCGGCCCGGCCTCCTGGGCGGCGCACCCTACGGCGCGGCGAAGGCCGCGGTCCGGAACCTCATGGGCCACGTCCACACGGTGCTCCGCGACAAGGGCATCCGGGCGACGACGATCCTGCCGGCCGAGGTGGACACGCCGATCCTCGACAACCGGCCGCTCGTGCCCGACGCGCGCGCCCGGGCGACCATGATGCAGCCCGAGGACGTAGCCGCGGCCATCCTGCTCTGCGTCACGCTGCCGGCGCGCACCGTGATCGAGGAGATCGTGCTGAGCCCGACCCTGCAGCGCGACGTGAGCGCCGACCTCGCCGTCGCGCGCGACCTCGGGGGCCCCTCGGCCGCGTCCTGAGCCGCGGGGCGTCCCGGCGAGAGGCGAACCCGATGCGTCGGGCCGCACGGCTCTCGGCCGCGCCGTCGGGCTCCTCACCGCCGACGCCACCGCGCGGGGCTGATCGTCCACGCCACATCGTGACCGGCCTCACCTTCGGGGCGGTCAAGCAGTAGAGGAGCTTGCCATGGCCGAGCAGCACGCCGCCTTCGTCGGATCGGTCCCCGCCAAGTACGATCGGTACCTCGGCCCGCTCCTCTTCCACGGCTACGCCGACGACCTGGCCGCGCGGCTGCCCGCGTCCCGCGGGATGCGCTTGCTCGAAATCGCGTGCGGCACCGGAATCGTGACCGAGCGTCTCCTGCAGCGCCTCGCCGGCCAGGGTACGCTCGTCGCCACCGACCTGAACGACGCGATGATCGCCCACGCGCGGGCCCGGATTCCCGACCACCCGGCGCTCGAGTGGCGCCAGGCGGACGGGACGCGCCTGCCGTTCCCCGACCGCGCCTTCGATGCGGCCATCTGCGAGTTCGGGCTCATGTTCTTCCCGGACAAGGCGCAGGGCGTGCGGGAGGCCTTCCGGGTCCTGAGGCCGGGCGGGACGTATCTCTTCAACGTGTGGGACCGGCTCGAGAAGAACGCCGCGCCCCGGATCGCCCACGAGACCCTTCGCGCCTTCTTTCCGGACGATCCGCCACAGTTCTACCAGACGCCCTTCAACCTCCACGACACCGCCGTGGTGCGGGGCCTCCTCGACGCCGCGGGCTTCGTGGACGTCGAGAGCGTCACCGTGCAGAAGGTGGGCGAGAGTCCCTCCGCGCATGACGCGGCCGTCGGGCTGGTCGAAGGTAATCCGGTCTACGGCACCATCATGGAGCGCCGGCCGGGCGCGCTCGGGGACATCGTCGATACGGTCGCCCGCAACATCGCCGCCGAGCTCGGCGACCGCCCGGCGCGCAGTCCGCTGAGCGCCCACGTCTTCACCGCCATCCGCCCAAACTCCGGGGTCAGGCCTTAACTTCGACGGTCAGACCGCCGCCCCCGCTGATCCCGGGCCCGGCTCCCGCCGGGCCGCGCCCGGAAATCAAAGTCTAGGCCTGACCCCGGAGTTTGGCGGCGACCTCGGGCGGGATGGGGAGCGCGCGGAGACGGGCGCTCGGCGTCTCCGGACGGGCGACCCAGGCCCGGACCTCGAAGCCCTCGGCACAGCGGCGGTCGCCGACGGACAGCTCGTGCTCGACCCGGAACGTCTTCCCCCGCACCCACACCACGCGCGTCCGCACCGTCACGGCATCCCCGTAGCGGACCGGCGAGACGAAGCGCGATCCCGCCTCGAGGATGGGCACGCCGACGATGCCGTAGCGCGGGAACGCCTCGGCCCAGGTGAGGCCGAGCGAGGCGAAGAGCGCCTCGGTCCCGATGTCGTACCACTCGAAGAAGCGCGGGTAGAAGGCGATCCCGGCGGGGTCGGCGTCGCCCCAGCGCACCTGGACGGTCGTGGTGTGCTCGGCCACGGGCCCGAGCCTACCACGCGGTGACCGCGGCGCCGGGAGGTGGTGGCCCCCTCGGAGTGCCCGCGCCTCACGCCTGGGCCGCTGGCACACCACTTGCCATCAACGAGGTCAAGGAATGCACAGCGTCATGATGCCGACGCGCCCGAAGGCTCGAGCGGTGACACGCGAATCGCCTTCGCCCGCGCGAAGTTCGGAGTCCCTCGGGCGGATCGCCTCGCGGGCGGGCAAACCCGTCCGGATGGCGTTTTCCGTCAGTTTGACGCCGGAGGCTGTCATGCCGGGAGGTACTGACCATGGTTCTCGGTGATCTCTCCCTCTGGAAGCTCTTGAACGACCTGGTCCGCGATCCCGACCCCGATCTGGTGAACCCCGCGTCCATCGACGTCCGCGTGGGTCCCGAGATGCTGCTCGAGGTGGGTCCCGGCGACTGGAGGAGCGTTGACCTCACCGCCGGTCCGGTCCACCTCCAGCCGGGCGAATTCGCGCAGGTCCACACTCTGGACTGGTTGACGGTACCCAACGGCTACGCGGTCGAGGTCACTCTCAAGGGCTCGTACGCGAGCCAGGGATACGCGCATTCGGTGGGTGTGTGGCTCGAGCCCGGCTGGTTCGGGACGGCGACCATCGGGATCCGCAACGCGACTCGCCACACCCCGCTCCCGATCGAGTACGGGATGCGAGTGGCGGAGGTCGTCGTCCACCAGCTCGACCAGCCCGCCGTGCGCCTCGATCGTGGCCATGTCCGCGGCACGGTCGAGCGCGAGAAGATCGTCTTGGCCACCGACCGGAGCGCTCGATGACCGCAACAGCCACCCCCGACCATCGCGCCTTCGATCCTGACCACTACCTCGACCGCCGGCAGCGCGGGTGGGAGATCTACGAGGACCGCGGGCTGGTCCGCTTCGAGCGCCCGCCCGGCTCCCGGAACGCGCTGGTGTTCGTGGATGCCGATTGCGCGGAGGTGCTCCAAGCGCTCGGCGTCCCTGCGACTCGCGCGGCCATCCCCCGACGCTGAGCCCGGAGCTCCGGCTCCCCGGGGCTGGTGTCCTCGGGACTCCGCCCGTTGGCCGGGGCGGCCACGAAACGCGACCCGATCCGGCCGTGGTAAGCTCCGCGCGATGAACCTGAAAGACGAGCTCCTGCGGCAGGCCGACGACGACCTCGGCGCCTTCAAGCGCGCCCTCGTGGGCCTGAGTGACGACGGCATGCGGCAGCCGTGCCTCGGGACCTGGGGCGTGCGCGAGATCCTCGCGCACATCACCGGCTGGCAGCGGGAGATGATCCCGGTGCTGGAGCGGATCGCCCGCGGGGAGAAGCCGCTCGCCGACGGCGTGAGCTACGACGACCTCGACGGCTGGAACGCCCGGCTCGTCACGGCCCGGCGTGGCCTGACCGTCGCGGGTCTCCGCGCCGCGCTCGACGCGTCCCACCGCGACTTCCTCGCCGCGGCCGCGGCGGTCCCCGATGCGCGCTACGGGCCGGACAAGACCGCGACGCGCGTGGTGGATCTGAACGGTCCCCACCACTACCGCGAGCACGCGGCTCAGATCCTCGCCTGGCGCCGGCGCGCGGCTCTCTAGCCGCCCCGCTCCCCTCCAGCGAATCGTGGGATCCGGCCCGGCGGCGCGCTCGGCTCGCGCGATGCGGGCGACGATCGTCGCCCTCGGCGCGCTGCTGGCCGTCCAGGCCGCGGCCGATGCGGCGCGCGCCCGGAAGACGCTGGAGTCCCGACTCATCCCGCTCACCCCGCAGGAGCTGCTCCAGCGCGCGTCCCGCGACGAGGTGGAGGTCGTGGGCCTGCTCCTCGAGGCCGGCATCCGGCCGGACGCGGCCGAGCCGAGCGGGTGGCGCGAGGGATGGACGGCGCTCCACCACGCCGCCCGCCAGCGTGATGGCAAGACCCTGGCCCTGCTCCTCAAGGCCGGCGCGCCGGTGAACGCTCAGGCCAAGAGCGGCGACACCGCCCTCTGCGTGGCGGCGAGCGAGGGCTATCCCTCGAACGTCGCCGATCTGCTGGCGGCGCGCGCGGACGCGACGCTCATGTGCCGCGACGGACGGACCGCGCTCCACGAGACGACCGGGCGCGCGGGCGAGCCGCGCCCCTCGATCGCGACGGTGCTCCTCAAGGCCGGCGCCCGCCCCGACGCCGTCGACGCCGCGGGTGAGACTCCGCTGTTCCTCGCCGCCAGCCGCGCCCAGGGCCTTGCGAACGTCGAGGTACTCCTCTCGGCCAGCGCGAAGCCCGACATCGCCGCGCGGAACGGGTGCGCCCCGCTCCACGAGGCGGTGGCCGCCGGCCATCGCGCGATCGCGGAGGCCCTCCTGCGCGGGGGGGCGTCGCCGAGCCCGAAGGACCAGGACGGCGACACGCCGCTCCACCTGGCGGCCCGGCAGGACGCGGTGGAGATGGTGGAGCTCTTGCTCAAGTACGGCGCCGACACGAAGGCGCGGAATCGGCTCGGCGAGGCGCCGATCGACACGGCTCGCAAGGGCTATCGCGTCCGGGCGGAGGACGCCCTGCGCGCGGCGCCGAAGCCATGACGGTCGGCGGGCGCGCGAGGCGTCCGGCGCTGGCCCTCGGCGTCGTCCTCGGCGCCGTGCTGGGAGCGGGCTGCGCGGTCCTCGACATGGAGCCGGAGACGCCCCGCCAAAGGGCCGACCGCGCGCTCGCCGAGATCCGCGACAGCCGCGATCCGGAGGTCCGGGCCGAGGCGGCGAAGACCCTCGGCGGGCTCGCGCTGCCCGAGGCGGTCGAGCCACTCCTCCGCGCGGTGCGCGACCCCGATCCGCGGGTGCGCGGCAGCGCGGCCGACGCGCTCGAGCACTTCGAGGGCGATGCCGCCCGCATCGTGCCCGTGCTGACCGGCGCAGCCGCCGCCGAGCCGGACGGCCCGGCGCGCGTGGAGATGGGCTGGACGCTCAAGAAGCTCAAGGCGGACCCGCGGGCGTGGGCGCCGGCGTTCCGCGCGAGCCTCGGCGATCCCGACCTCCTGACGCGCCACAACGCCGCCGTGGGCCTGGCCGGCTACGCGCCGGCCGTCGAGGTCTTTCCCCCGCTCTTCGCCGAGGTGGGCACGCCGTTCGGCCAGTCGCTCTCGGAGCGGCCCCAGTCGAGCCTGCGGAAGGTCGTCGAGCAGAGCAACGACCGCCGTCTCATCCCGATGCTGGTGGACGGCCTCAAGCCGGGAAACAACCCCGAGCAGCGCGCGCTGTCGGCGCAGGCGCTGGGGCTGCTGAAGCCCGTACCGAAGGAAGCGATCGCCCCCCTCGCCGGGGCGATCCGGGACCCGGAGCCCGACGTGCGGACGAGCGTCGTCTACACGCTCACGCGATTCGGGCAGCAGCCCAACGGCGGGCCGGCGGTGACGCCCGCCTTACTCGTCGCGCTCAGGGATCCGGAGCCCGGCGTCCGGAAGGCGGCCGCCGCCTCGTTCCGCTCGATGGAGGCGCCGCCCCGGGGCGCCATCGCGGCGCTGGTGGAGGCGCTCCGCGACCCCGCCGCCGAGGTCAGGGCCGAGGCGGCGTTCGGGCTCATGGGATTCTACTCGCCGCCGGCGCGCGAGGCGGTACCGGCGCTCTCGGCGGCGTTCGCCCAGGACCCGGACCGCCAAGTCCGCGTCAACGCGGCGCGGGCGCTCGGCGCGATGGGCCCGGCCGCGCGCGACGCGGTGCCCCCGCTGCGGGCCGGCCTGCGCGACCCGGACGAGCGCGTGCGCGACGCCGCCGCCGAGGCGCTTCAGCTCATCGAGCCCCGGCGCTAGCCCCGGCCACGCCCGCCGACGCGCCGCGGCGCGCGGCGACTCAGCGCCCGGTCCGAAGTCGTGGCTCGACCCGGTCGAGGATCTTCTCGAACTCCGGCAGGCGCGGCGCGTAGCGCTGATCGACGGACGCCTTGATCTCGGCCGGCGCGCGGCCGGGCGAGCCGGACTCGAAGGGCGGCTTCGGATCGTACTCCAGCCCGAGCTGCACCGACTGCGCCACCATCGGCCCCGCGATCTCCCGCAGCATGGTGAAGGCGAAGTCGACGCCCGCGGTGACGCCGCCGCCGGTCACCGTGTTGCCGTCCCGGACCACGCGCTCCTTGACCGGGATCGCGCCGACCCGGGGGAGCAGATGGTGATAGGCCCAGTGGGTCGTGGCGTGCTTGCCCCGGAGGAGGCCCGCGGCGCCGAGAATGAACGCGCCGGTGCAAACGCTGGTCACGTACTTCGCGCGCGCCGCGGTCCGGCGCACGAAGTCCAGGGTCTCCTCGTCCTCCACCGCCTGGTCCACGCCGAAGCCGCCGGGCACGCACAGGAGGTCGAGCGGCGGGCAGTCGGCGAAGGTCACCGTCGGCGGGATCGCGAGGGGCGTGTCCGACGGCACCGGCTGGCGCGTCTTGGCCACGATGTGCGTCGTCGCGCCGGGCAGGCGGTTCAGCACCTGCAGCGGCCCGGTGAAGTCGAGCTGCGTCACGTTGGGAAAGATCACGAATCCGGTATGGAAGCTCATCGGTCACCTCTCCTCGGGGATCATCTCGGAACGCGTCGGGCCCGCACCTGCCGCGAGAGCCCGATCATAGCCCAAGGCGACCACGGCGGGGCCAGTGACGCTTCGCTCGAGACCGGATGGTCCCCGCGGGAGTGCGGCGACCGGGTCCGGAATGGCTACCGGAGGCTGCGCCGCTCGTCGCTGCGGAGCTTGTACTCGACCGAATCGACCAGCGCCTGCCAGGAGGCGTCGATGATGTTGCAGGCGACACCGACGGTGCCCCAGGTCTCCTCGCCGTCCGCCGAGGTGATGAGGACGCGCGTCTTGGCGGCCGTGCCGCTGGTCTCGTCGAGGATCCGCACCTTGTAGTCGACGAGGTGCATCTCCTGGAGGTTCGGGTAGAACTCCTGGAGCGCCTTCCGGAGCGCGTGGTCAAGGGCGTTGACCGGGCCGTTGCCGGTCGCGGCGGTGTGCTCGGAGATCCCTTTGACCTGGAGGCGCACCGTCGCCTCGGCAAGCGGCTCCCGGTCGTCCCGTCGGGTCTCGACGATGACACGGTAGCCTTCGAGCTCGAAGTACGCGCGGTGATTCCCGAGCGCCCGCTCCATCAGGAGCTCGAAGGAGGCCTCGGCGCCCTCGAACTGGTAGCCCTCGTCCTCGAGGCGCTTCAGGGTGTCGAGGATCCGGCGGGTCTCCGGCGTCTCCTTCTCGAGGTCGATCCCGTACTCGCGCGCCTTCCAGAGGATGTTCGACTTCCCCGCGAGCTCGGACACGAGCACGCGGCGGTGGTTGCCCACGAGGTCCGGCGTGATGTGCTCGTAGGTCTCGGGGTGCTTCAGGATCGCCGACACGTGCATGCCGGCCTTGTGCGCGAACGCGGAATCGCCCACGAATGGCTGGCTCTGCCAGGGTGTCCGGTTGGCCAGCTCGAAGGCGAACCGCGCGACGTCGCGCAGGTCGCGCAGATGCAACTCCGGGATCGCGTGGAGCCCGAGCTTCAGCGACAGGTTCGGGATGATCGACACCAGGTTGGCGTTCCCGCAACGCTCCCCGAACCCGTTGAGGGTCCCCTGGACGTGCTCCGCGCCTTCCAGGACGGCGGCGAGTGAGTTGGCCACCGCGCACTCGCCGTCGTTGTGCGCGTGGATCCCGAGCGGCGTCCGGACGTGGCGCCGGGTCTCGCGCACGATCTCGGCCACCTCGGAGGGCAGCGTGCCGCCGTTCGTGTCGCAGAGCACGAGGCACTGGGCGCCGGCGCGCTCGGCGGCGCGCAGCGTCTCCAGCGCGTAGTCGCGGTCCTTCTTGAACCCGTCGAAGAAGTGCTCGGCGTCGTACACGACCTCCTCGACGTGCTGGGCCAGGAACGCAATCGAGTCCTCGATCATCGCCAGGTTCTCGGGCAGCGTCGTCTGGAGCGCGTGCGTGACGTGAAACGGCCAGGACTTCCCGAAGATCGTCGCGACCGGGGTGCGCGCCTCGACCAGCGCCTGGAGACTCGCGTCCGCGGCGGCGGCGATGCCGGCCCGGCGCGTCGCGCCGAAAGCCGCCACTCGCGCGTGCTTCAGCGGCACGTCGAGGATCCGGCGGAAGAACCGCATGTCCTTCGGGTTCGACCCCGGCCAGCCGCCCTCGATGTAGTGGACGCCCAGCGCATCCAGCCGCTGGGCCAGACGCACCTTGTCCTCCATGGAGAAGGAGACGCCCTCTCCCTGGGTGCCATCCCGGAGCGTCGTGTCGTAGATCTTGATCAGGCGCGCCATGGCGTGCCCCTCCTCACCCCGCGAGGGGAGGCCTCACCATATCGACGGCCTTGCGGGGCTGTCAAGGAACCGCCCGACACACCCTAAAGGCCCCCTCGTTACGCCACGCCCACGAAGGGGATCGCACGCGGGCCATGGGACTGGCGGCGTTTCCCCCACTCGGCCCGGCCCCCGTGCCCCACCGGCCCGGGGGACCCTGCGTGGGGTGGCCTCCAAGTAACCGGATTCTCTGACTTCCCCCGATGGCACCCCCGTTGCCCCTGTCAGGAGCTCGTGCACGGCGCGAGCAGCCTCAACCACCATCGCCAGCACGAGGGAGGACGGGCCATGGAACGCCTCACGACGCGACGGTTCCTGAAGTGCCTGGCGGTGCCCCTGATCGTGGCGCAGGTCGGCTGCGCGGCCCGGGGGGTACACGTCGCCCCCGCGCCGCCTCCCCCATCGGTCAGCGAGGAGGAGCGCAAGGCGTGCGTCGAGTTCGCCAAGCGCGAAGCGAAAAGCGTCAGTACGAGATCCGTGGCCGACGCTGCGGGGGAAGGGTTCGCCGTCGGCCTACTGAGCGGCTTGTATTTCCTCAACCCGGGCCTGGGACTGTTCATGGCTCCGGCGTTCGCGATTGGCGGCGCCATCGACCAATCCCTCAAGAACTCGTCGATGCGCAAACGCGCGTATGCGAGCGCCGAGGACACCTGTCTCAAGCCGGTGGTCCTGGCAGAGACGCTCGGCTCGGAGCACGCCGACGTCGGGTCTGCGCTGCGGAGCCTAGCGAACGGGTACGCGAATCAGAAGGACTACGTCACCGCCGAATCGCTCTACGAGCGCGCCCTGGGGATCCAGGAGCGGGCCCTCGGGCCGGAGAGCGCCGAGGTTGCCACCACGCTCGAGGCGTACGCGGCGGTTCTGCAATCCACGCATCGGGAAGAGCGCGCGACCGACCTCCTGGCCCGCGCCGGGGCGATCCGCGCCAGCGCCGAGCCGCATCCGGATCCAGCGCCGGAGCCCGCGGCGGAGACACCCGACGGCACGCCCGGCGACCGCATCGAGCCGGCCATCGCGAGCGCGCCGGCCTCACCGGCCGCAGACGAGTGAGCGCCTGCCGGCGCTCAGTCAGGGCCGCCGCGTCCGCGGAGATGGTGATCTCCCGGGCGCCGGCCAGTCGCTGGGCAACTTGTTCAGGCTGAGGCCGAGGCGCCCCGACTCGCGGGCCGGGCGGGCTACACGCGCGGCCGGTCGAGGACCTCGCGCACCTTCCGGAGGAGTCCATCGGAGGTGAACGGCTTCGCGAGGAGGGTCGCGTCCGCGCCGAGGTCGGCCGTCTGCGAGCGGAGCTGGTCGGCCGTGTACCCCGAGACGTAGAGGAGCCGGATCGACGGATCGCGAGCCCGGAGGCGGGTCGCCAGCTCCGGCCCGCTCATGCGGGGCATGATCACGTCGGTGACCACGATGTCGATGCGGCCGGGGTGCCCTTCCACGATGGCCAGCGCCTCGAGCCCGTCGCCCGCCGCCAGCACCGTGTAGCCGCCCTTGGCGAGGACGCGGTGCATCAGGTCGCGGAGAGCGACCTCGTCCTCGACGAACAGCACCGTCTCGCGACTGCCCGGCTTGAGCCGCTCCCGCGGCGTCGCGCGCTCCGGCGTGGGCCGCGCCTCGACCCGCGGCAGGTAGACGCCGATCGAGGTGCCCCGCCCGACCTCGCTGACGACGTCGACGTAGCCCCGGTGCTGCTTCACGATGCCGTAGACCGTGGAGAGCCCGAGCCCCGTGCCCCGGCCCGGCTCCTTGGTCGTGAAGAAGGGCTCGAAGAGATGCGCCATGACGTCCGGACCCATCCCGCAGCCGGTGTCGTGGATCGAGAGCCGCACGTGGGCGCCGGCCGTGGAGCCCGGGTGCGCCTGGACGAAAGCCTGGTCGAGCGCCGCCGGCGCGGTCTCGAGCGTGAGGCGGCCCCCCTGCGCCATCGCGTCCCGCGCGTTGACCGCGAGGTTCATGATCACCTGCTCGAGCTGGCCCGGATCCGCCGACACGCGCCCGCTGTCGGCGTCGAGCTGGAGCTCGAGATGGATGTCCTCGCTGATGAGCCGGCGGAGCATGGTGGCAAGGTTGCTCACCAGCGTGTTGACGTCGATCACCTGCGGCTGGAGGAACTGCCGGCGGCTGAACGCCAGGAGCTGGCGCGTGAGCGTGGCCGC
>CAYXBJ010000006.1:0-60873 GCA_964463175.1 uncultured bacterium | reverse complement strand
GCTGCCCCTCGAGAAGCGTCTCCGGCGAAAGCCGCCACGGCGCCCACAACGTCTCGGGCGCGGCGAGCCAGGCTGGCTTGGGGAGACTGCCCGCGATGCTCGTCGCCAGCACGGCGGGCCTACCAGGTTCGCCGAGCGTAGATGCGGTGCATTTCTGCCTCCGCGACCTTCACGGACGCCTCGGGCGTCATGGGCGCCATCGCGTGACCGCCTCGAACACCGTCGACATGGAGCCCAGTCTCGGTCAGTCTCCCCGGGTGGCCGGCGGAGATCGCCCTCACGGTGCGGGCCGGGGCAGACTCTGTCAAGGTGCCTGGCACCGCGGTGTTGAGCGCGCTTGCGGCGGCGCCGCCGTCGCTCAGGGCACCGCGAAGCGGCGGACGACGTTGTCGACGATGCGGGAGATGTTGTTGCGATAACCCGTGTGCGACAGGCTCCCGCAGAACGTGATCGAGCCGACCGAGAAGACGGCGCCGCCGTTCGGCGTCTCGAAGTACACCATGTCGGCGCGGATCAGCTTGTCGGGCGGATCGCCGGGCCAGGTCCACACGTGGGACAGCACGTCCTCCGGCACCAGGACGAACTTCGTGAGGTCGTGCTTCTCGGAGGACGCGAGCACGACCGCGTGGGGCGGCGTCCCGAGGCGAAAGTCGGCCCGGTCCAGCTCGAAGCCGGCCGCGCCGCCGCCGGAGAGCCCGAAGTCGCCGAGGATCTCGTCCGGCACGCCGTCGAGGATCCACGCGACCCGGGGATCGTGCGAGGCGGGCAGGCGCCGGTAGTACGAGCCCTCGAACGGCCCCTGCGAGGTGAAGCCGACGCCGGCCAGCTGCTGGGGCGGCCGCCCGTTGCGACGCCAGAGGCCGCCGTACTGGCCGTCGAAGCTCATGTAGTACTCGCCGGGCTCGGCGGCCCAGGCCCGAATGCCGCCCTCGCCGCGGCGGATCTCGAGCGCCCCCGGCGCCGCCCGATGCGCCGCGACGCGCCAGTAGAAGCCGTTGCCGCCGAGGTACATCAGGCGGCCACCGCGCTCGAGATGCGCGCCGAGGGCGTCCATGGTCTCCAGGCTCTGGTACTCGGGATGGGTCGGCGTGAGGACGGCCTTGTACGGCGCCAGCAGCTGGACGCCCTCGGCGTGGAGGTCCTCGTCGGTTACCACGTCGTAGCCGTGCCCCATCTGCTCCAGCCAGTCGAGGAGATAGAGGTCCGCGGGCAGGTGACGGACGCCCGACCCCCGCGGGTCGACGTAGGCGAGGAAGCTCGAGCGAAGGTTCAGGATGGGCCGGAGCCGCGAGGAGTAGGCGATCCCGCTTCCGTCGTGGTGGAAGTTGTAGGTGGACAGCCCGTACTCCTGGTGCTCGTCGGGCGTCCATGGCCGCGCGCCCCAGGCCTTGGCGCGCGCCCGGTACTCGTCGTTGGTGACGTCGCGCGCGATGTTCGCGTAGACGATGTAGGTGAACGTGGGCATCAGCACGCAGACGTCGGCCGTCCGCCGGCCGCGCGGCGGCCGGACGAAGAACGGGATCATGTCCTCGACGTCGCCGGCGCGAAGACGGACCGCGTACACGCCGCTGCGGAGGTCGTCGGGCACGGTGTAGGTGAAGTCCGTGGCCCACCCGCAGTCGTAGAGATCGTCGTCGTGGAAGTGGATGGCGCCGTAGTGCGCGGGCGCGTGGCGCCAGCACATCTCCTCGCCCGTCCACGTCGAGCCGGTCATGGCGCGGGACGGGAGGTTCACGAGCGTGCCATGGAGCCCGCTGGGTCCGACGTCGACTGCCCGGGTGCTGGAGGTGTCCCGGCTGAAGTCCCAGATCGCGACCAGGTGGTGACGCGACGCCCCCTCCGGGGCGGCCGGAATGGCGCTCTCCGCGAGCGCGGTGTCGTAGAGCGCGGGGCGCTCGATCTTGCCGTTGTAGTGGCCCGCGACCGGCGCGCCACCGATCGCCGCGACCAGCAGCGGCGCGCCGCTGTCGAGCGCCGGCGTGCCGTCGACCGTGATCGACGCGCGCCCGGCGTCGTCCTGGCGCACGCGCGGCGCGAGCGGCGTCTGGCCGACGGTGAGGATGCGCGTCCCCGCATCGTAGCTCGCCCACACGCGGTACCAGGCCCGCGCGAGGAAGGGCTTGCCGACGTGGACCGTGTGGACGCCGCCGCGGCCGTTCCCGACGAGGGCCCCGGCGCCGCGCTCGTCGACGAACAGGGCGAACCCGGTGCCGGCCTTGCGATCGTGGCGCGCCACGATGCCCTGCCGACCCCGATCGGGCGTCGTCGGCCAGATGGTCGCCACCACGGTGAAGCTCTGCAGGCGGCGGAGCGCGGGCGCATCCGGCACGCGGAGGTAGGAGCCGAGCGGCACCGGCTGGACGCGCGAGGGATAGCTCGGGGCGAACGGAGCGGGGACGGGCTCCTCCTTGACGCCGGGGCCCGCGGGGTTTGGATCACCCGAGATCAAGCGAACCAGGCGCGCGTGATACGGCGCCTGGCCGGTGCTGGACACCTTGAACGCGATGGTCTCGCCGGGGGCGACGGAGAAGCGGTCAGCATAGCCGGTCAGCGGAAGCATGGTCCTCCTCGGCGGCCGGCCTCGGCCCGCGCCGGGCCGGCGAATGGTGTCGCTCGCTCAGGGAAATCGTGCTCGGCCGGCCGGAGTCTAGCGCGGGCCGCCGCGGCCCAGCAAGGGCCGCGAGGCGATCAGGACGCGCCGCCGAGCTTCGCGCCGAGCTGCTTGAGCTCGGCCGCGTCCAGGTCGGAGACCAGGGCGTACCCGAGGTCGCCGGCGCGCCACAGCAGCACGTTGAAGCCGCGGCTCGAGGCCGCGTAGGCCGCGGCCGGCCCCATCGGCTCGAGCCCGTGCGCCGGCCACGCGAGACCGTCCGCCCGGAACACGAGCAGGGTGACCGCGTGGAGCCGCCGCTGATACACGACGACCGCCGCGCGACGGTCGAGGAAGTACCCGAGGGCGCCGCCGCGCAGCGGAAAGTCCGCGTCGCCGGCGAACGGGATCTCGGGCGCGAAATCGAGCTTGCCCTCGAACCACGGCTTCACCTGATGAATGCCGCCGTTCTCGACGTCGAGGGGGCGGGGACTCGACAGGACGCGCAGGTGGTCGTTCACCGCCTCGGTGACGAGCGCGGCGACGTCGCCGCGCGGCCGTGTCACGCGCTCGTAGTAGAGCGGGATCGCCATCAGCAGCAGGAGGCCGACGGCGAGGGCGGGTACGACCGGACGGCCCCAGCGCGGCCACCAGCCCGAGCGCGTCGTGGCGCGCGGAGCGGCCGGATCCGGCCACGCGGCCGCGAGGCGACGCTTCAGCGCGAGCGACGCGGGGTGCTGGGGCAGGCGGCGCTCCAGCAGCTCCGTCACCACGTCTTCCTGCGCGGCGTCGCGCCGGCAGTCCGGACACCCCGCCAGATGGGCGCGGACCTCGTCCTCGAGCGGCGCCGCGAGCCGACCCCGGAGGTGGTCGAGAAGCTGGAGCCGCACGTCGACGCAATCCATGGCGCGGCTACTTGGCATAGTCCCGCAGCCGCTCGCGGAGCGCGGCGCGCGCCCGCGCGAGGCGCGACTTGACCGTTCCCACTGCGCAGCCCAGGACGTCCGCCACCTCGCCCTCGGTGAGCCCTTCCAGGTCGAGCAGCACGACGGTCCGCGCGTCCTCCGTCAGGCTCATCAGGGCGGCCTCGATCTCCTCCGCGACCACGCCACGCAGGCGGTCGAGCTCGATGTCCCCGCGGAACCAGCCGGCCTCGTCGGTCCCGCCGAGATCGGCGGCATCCAGCCCTCCGACGGTCGGATTGGCGCGCTGGCGGCGGTAGAGACTCACGAACGTGTTCCGCAGGATGCGAAACAGCCAGGCCTTGAGGTTCGTTCCCGGCGTGAACTGCGACGCCCCGCGTAGCGCGCGGGCATAGGTCTCCTGCACGAGGTCCTCCGCGTCCGCCGCGTTCCGGGTGAGGTAGCGCGCGAGGTTGTGCAGGGTATCGGCGTAGGCCAGCGCCTCGCGCCCGAGCGCGGCGCCAGCTTCCGGCGCGTCATGACCGCGCATGCGCCCACTATACCGTCAGCCACCCAGGCATTGGCGTCCGGGCATCCCCTTTCAAAGGCGGAACGCGCGACCCGGCGATTCGTTCCCTCGATCCGGTGCGGGGTCGCCGATGGAACGCTCGCCCGGCTCCCGCGTTGTGAAGGGTGAAAGCGCCCCTCGCGCCGTGTCGCGCCAGCGTGGGACGAGAAGGAGAGACGGATATGAACGGTCGAAGCAGCTTCACAGGGTCCGGACTTCGTCGGCTCGCCCTCGCGAGCGTGAGCGCGCTCGCGATCATGGGCGCGGTCACTGCGCACGCCCAGGCGCCCGCGGGACCGGCGAAGGCCTACGTCGGGTTGTTCAAGGACAACGCGGTGGCCGTCATCGACACCGCTGCGCCGCGGGTGCTCGGCACCATCCCGGTGCCGGCCGGCCCCCACGGCCTCGTTCTCACGCCGGACGGCCGGAAGGCGTACGTCTCGAGCGACGGCGCGAGCACCGTTAGCGTGATCGACACCGCGACGGACCGGATCTCAGCGAGCATCGAGGTCGGGTCGAATCCCCACGGGCTGGCCATCTCTCCCGACGGGCGCACCGTGCTGGTGTCAGGATGGGGGAGCAACCAGGCGGTCCTCATCGACACGACGGAGGACAAGGTCGTCGGCCGGGTTTCCGTGGCGCAGCCGCACAACAGCGCAATCGCCGCCGACGGGCGCGCCTACGTCGGCTCGCAGCTCCAGGGCAGCACGGCGATCGTCGTCCTCGACCTCGCCACTCGCGCCCAGCTCGCGGTCATCCCGCTTGACAAGACGCCGCGCGCGCTCGACGTGAGCCCCGACGGCAAGTGGCTCTACTACACCCTGGCCGGATCGAATGCCGTGCAGGTGCTCGACACGGAGTCGCGGCAGCGCGTGGCCGAGATCCCCGTGGGCGCGTCGCCCCATCTCGCCCTCTTCACGCCCTACGGCCGGACCGGGCTCGTCGTCAGTCAGGGCCCGGGCGAGCTCGATGTCCTCGAGGCGGCCAGCCGGTCGGTGCTCGGCGCCATCAAGGTGGGCCAGGCGCCCCACTGGGTCGCGACGAGCGGGGACGGCCGCACGGCCTATGTCACGAACGAGGTCTCCGGGGACCTCTCGATCGTGAGCGTCGTGGACCGTCGCGTGGTCGCCACGCTCCCGGTCGGGAACGGCCCGCGCAAGGTCGCGGTGCAGCGGACTGCGGGCGGCCATGCCGCCGCCGCGCCCGCCGCGACCGGGTCGGAGGCCAGCGCCGCCCCGCCTGCGGGGCAGACGCTGCGAATCGGGGCGCTGGCCTTCGCGTACCACGGCATGGAGACGGTCACCGGCCAGGCAACGCACGACCTCGAGGCCGATGACTATTACTTCGAGCCCACGTTCCTTCGCGGTGAGCCCGGGCAGCGTCTCACGCTCGAGGTCGAGAACGAGTCCACGACGCTCCACAATCTCACCATCGCGGATCTCGGGATCGACCGGGATCTGCCCCCGAAGGGAAAGGTCGTCGTGGACGTCACGTTCCCCGCGTCCGGGGTGGTGCGCTTCTATTGCAAGCTCCACGAGGCGCTCGGCATGAACGGGGAGCTGCTGGCCGGAGCCGCGCAGCCGGCCTCCGCCCCGTAGCGCGGCCCGGCTGCGCGCGGGTCGAGCGCTCTGCCCGGCGACGCGCCGGTTCGGCCGCCCGGCGAAGGACGTCGGGTTCCTCGACCTCACGCGCCGCCGCGCGACGTGCTCACGTCCTCCAGCGCGAACCCGGCGACGCGCTTGTAGTCGTCCGACAGCCGGCGGAGCTCGGCCTGCGTGATGTAGCGGTCGAGGTCGTCGAACGGCTGGTCGCCGACCAGCTGCTCGACGCGGCCGATGAGGTAGTCGGGCGGGTGCGCGCGATTGGCGAGGACGACCCGGGCGGTGGGCCCGGACCTCGCCGCCTCGTAGCCCCGGAGGGCCGCCAGCGGATCGCCGCCTTCGGCGAGACGGTCGGCCAGGACGCGCGCGTCGATGATGGCCTGGGCCGCCCCGTTCGAGCCGCGCGGGTACATCGGGTGCGCCGCGTCGCCGAGCAGGGTGACGCGGCCGAAGGTCCAGCGGTCCACCGGATCCCGGTCGACCATCGGGTACTCGAAGACGACGTCCGATCGGCGGATCAGCTCGGGCACGTCGAGCCAGTCGAACCGCCAGTCCGCGTAGATGTGGAGGAAGTCCTCTCGGCGGCCGGGCTTGTTCCAGTCGTTCCGGTCATAGCCCGGCTGGGTCACCTGCGTGGTCCAGTTGATCAGCTGACGTCCCTCGCCGTCCACGTCGTCGACGATCGGATAGATCACGATGTTGCCCCGCTGCATCGAGCCGGCCCGCACGTAGCTGCGTCCCGTCAGGAAAGGCTTCGCACGGGCGACGCCGCGCCACGTGTTGATGCCGACGAAGCGCAGCTCCTCGCCCGGGTAGAACTGGCGGCGGACCGCGGAGTTGACGCCGTCGCAGGCGATCACGAGGGCGGCGCCCACCGGCTCACGCGTCGCGCCGGTGAGGCTCGAGCGGAAGTGGAGCGTGACCCGCTGGTCGGTCTGCTCGAGCCCGACGCACTGGTGATCGGTGTGGAGGCGCCCGGGGCCGAGTCGCGTTTCGGCGGCGTCCCAGAGCGTCAGGTGCACGCGGCCACGGTGTAGCCCCACCTCAGGATACGGGTAGCCGGCGAACCGGCCGCGCGGCTCGACGTAGATCAGCTGGCCGAACCGGTTGAAGAAGCAGCTCTCCCGGGTCTCGATGCCCCGGCGCGTGAGCGTCTCGGCCAGACCGAGCCCCGCCATCTCGCGCATGGCGTGAGGCAGGAGGGTGATGCCGACGCCGAGCTCCTTCACCTCGGGCGCGCTCTCGTAGACGCGGCAGGGGATCCCGCGCTGGTGGAGGGCCAGCGCGAGGGTCAGCCCGCCGATCCCGCCGCCCACGATGGCGACGTCCACGGCGCGCGCGGCCGACGTCGCGGGCGTCAGCGCCGGGCCTTGAGCCGCGGGACGACGTCCCGCGCGATCCGCTCGAACATCGGCCGCTGGGCGTCCACGATCGGGAAGTAGAGGCCGATCTCGGAGATGCCGAGCTCGAGGATGCGGCCCACCATGTCGACGAAGTGGCTCTCGGACTCGTAGTAGCTGATGCGGCCGCCCGCCGCGCGCGACGCCGGGTCGAACATCAGATAGGAGCGCCGGAGCGAGACCGGGTCGCGCCCGATCGCCCGGCAGGCGTCGTCGATCCGCGCGACACGCGCGGCCGTCTCGGCGAGCTGTTGCTCGAAGCTGGGCGCGAAGCTCAGGCTGTTCCAGTTGTCGGCGTGGCGCGCCGCGTGGCGCAGCATGACTGGCGAGAGCGCGGCGATGACGATCGGCGGCCGCGGCTGCTGGATGGGACGCGGGTTCATCATCGCGTTCTGGATCCGGTAGTAGCGGCCCTCGTAGCTCGAGCGCTCGTGGGAGAGCAGCCGGTCCACCACCTCCACGTATTCTCCGAACCGCGCGACGCGCTCCTTGGCCTCCCAGTTGGGGATGCCGATCATGTCGTGGGCCGGGTCGATCGTGAGCCCGGTGCCGAGACCGACCTCCAGCCGACCACCGGAGACGTGATCGACGGTCAACGCCTGGCGGGCCAGCATGGCCGGGTGCCGGAGCGGGATCTGGCTGACGTAGGTGGCCAGGCGGATCCGCGTCGTCTCGCGCGCCGCGGCGGCGAGCACGGTCCACGCCTCGAGCCAGGGCACCGCGGGATTCGTCCAGTCGACGAAGTGGTCGGCGGTGGTCACCAGGTCGAAGCCGAGCTCCTCGACGTATCGCACGCGGGCCAGCACCACGTCCCAGGACGCGTTCGGCAGGACCAAAACCTGAAACCTCAGCGCGTGGCTCATGACGCTCCTTCCGGGCCGGCGAGCCCCCCGTCAGCCTAGACCATCCGGGGCCCGGTCGGCGGGCAGTCCTCCGGGCTGACGACGGCCGGTCGGCCGACTCCTGCGCCACCGGCGGGGACGCTGGCCGGGGGGGCCCTGCCAGAAAAGGCATCCGGGAGGATCGCGAGCTCGAAACGCTGCGTGTCGCGGGGTCCCCCTGGAAACGGAAACACTCGTGGCTGCGAGGGAATCTGGGTACGCTGCCCACGTGGGCGAGGACTCCTCCGATGGCAACGGCCTTGCATTCTTCCTAGGTGCCATGTGGGGAGGAGTCCGCCCGGCCTGTCGACGCGCCGCGCCGGTGCTGCCGGTGCTCCTCTGGGCGTGTCTCCTCGCGGGGCCGACGCGGGGGACGCCGATTCCCCCGGGTGAGCGCGTCGACTTCCGGCGGGACATCCAGCCGATCTTCGACGCCTCGTGCACGAAATGCCACGGCGCGACGCGGCAGCGGAGCCAGCTGCGTCTGGACTCGCCCTCGTTCGCCCTCCACGGCGGTGTCATGGGGCCGGTGATCGTGCCGGGGGACAGCGCGCGGAGCCGTCTCGTCCAGCTCCTCGCCGAGCCGGATCCGGCGAGCAAGATGCCGCAGCCGGCAACCGCGCCCGCCCTGTCGCCCGAGAAGATCCAGCTCATCCGGCGGTGGATCGACCAAGGCGCGCCCTGGCCCGCGTCGCAGGACGAGGCGCGATACAAGCCACACTGGGCCTACCAGGAGCCGGTCCGCCCGCGGCCCCCGGCCGTCCGGAACGCCGGGTGGATCCGGAATCCGATCGATGCCTTCGTGCTGGCCCGGCTCGAGCGCGAGGGACTGACGCCGTCCCCCGAGGCGCCCCGTGCGACGCTGATCCGCCGCGTCAGCCTCGACCTGACCGGACTCCCGCCGAGCCTCGCCGAGGTGGACGCGTTCCTCGCGGACACTCGCCCGGACGCTTACGAGCGCGTGGTGGACCGGCTCCTCGCGTCCCCGCGCTACGGGGAGCGCTGGGCGCGGTCGTGGCTCGATCTCGTGCGCTATGCGGACACCGACGGCGGCAGCTGGGACCGCCGGCGGTCGATGTGGCCGTACCGCGACTGGGTGATCCGCGCGCTCAACGAGGACATGCCCTTCACCCGCTTCACCATCGAGCAGATCGCCGGCGATCTCTTGCCCGACCCGACGCCCGACCAGATGGTCGCGGCCGGCATGCACGCGAACACGACCCTGAACCAGGAGGATGGCGTCGACGCCGACGAGGTCCGCTGGGAGTCGCTCACGGACCGGACCGACACGACGGCGACGGTGTGGCTCGGGGCGACGCTGGGGTGCGCGCGCTGCCACAACCACAAGTACGACCCGTTCACCCAGAAGGACTACTACCGCTTCCTGGCCTTCTTCGATCACGCCGACGTGTTCGAGTACGAGCTCCCGCGCCTTCCCGATCCGGCGCGCGCCGGCAAGCCCGCGCTGACCTCGGTCGTCAAGGAGCATCCCGAGGGCATGGCGACCGCCTACGTGCGGGTCCGTGGCAGTTTCCCCCGCAAGGGCGAGCTGGTGACGGCCGGCACGACCCGCGCGCTCCATCCCATGCGTCGCGGCTGGCCGATGAACCGGCTGGGGCTCGCGTACTGGCTCGTGGACGACGACAACCCGCTGACGGCCCGCGTCGTGGTGAACCGCTACTGGGGCGAGCTCTTCGGGCGCGCCCTCGCGGAGACCGCGGAGGACCTCGGTACCCAGGGGCAGCGGCCGTCCCACCCGGAGCTCCTCGACTGGCTGGCGACGGAGTTCGTGCGCGGCGGGTGGAGCATGAAGGCGATCCAGCGCACGATCGTGATCTCGGCCACCTACCGCCAGTCTTCGCGCGCGACTCCCGGGCTCCTCGAGCGAGACCCCGGGAATGTCCTGCTGGCGCGCGGGCCGCGGTTCCGGCTGGACGCGGAGACCATCCGGGACGTGGCGCTGGCGGCCAGCGGGCTCCTGAGCCCGCGGATTGGCGGACCGAGCGTCTTCCCGCCGTCGCCGGACGACCACGGGTTCGTCCCGAACAACAAGGGCGCCGTCGTCTGGACCGCGAGCGCTGGCGAGGACGCGCATCGCCGCGGGCTCTACACGTTCTGGCGGCGCACCGCGCCCTATCCGGCGTTCACGACGTTCGACGCCCCGAGCCGCGAGGCGACCACGGTTCGGCGCCCGCGCACGAACACGCCGCTCCAGGCGCTGAGCGCGCTCAACGACCCGGCCTTCGTCGACGCCGCCCGCGGACTCGCGCGCCGCATCGTCCGCGAGGCGCCGCCCGACCCGGCGACGCGCGCGGCCTACGGCTTCCGGCTCTGCGTGGCCCGGTCCCCGGAGCCGGCCGAGCTCCAGCTGCTGGCGGCGGGCTTCCTCCGCGAGCGTGACCACTTCGCGACCGACGCGCGCGCGGCCCGAGAGCTCCTGGGCGCTGACGGCCCGCCGGTCGCCGGGCCGGACCTTCCGGACCTGGCGGCGTGGACCGTCGTGGCCAACGCGCTCCTGAACCTCGACGAGACGCTGACCAAGGAGTAGAGCATGGAGTCATCGACGGACACCCTGTCCGGCCTCACCCGCCGCCACTTCTTCCAGCAGACCGGATTCGGGATCGGCGGGCTCGCGCTCCTGGCGCTCCTCCAGCCGGACCTCGTCCGGCCGCGATCCGCGCTCGCTGCCACCGACCCCCTGGCCCCGAAGCCGCCGCACTTCGCGCCGAGGGCGAAGAACATCATCTTCCTGTTCATGGCCGGCGGTCCGTCCCAGGTCGACCTGTTCGATCCCAAGCCCCAGCTCAACGCGCACGACGGCGAGAAGATCCCGGAGGACATCATCAAGGGCGAGCGGTTCGCCTTCATCAAGGGCGTCCCGACGCTGCTCGGCTCTCCCTACGCATTCCGTCGCCACGGCCGCGCCGGGGCGGCGATGTCGAGCCTCCTGCCGCACACGGCGCGCGTCGCCGACGAGCTCCTCATCCTCCGCTCGGTGCACACCGACCACTTCAACCACGCGCCGGCCCAGATCTTCATGAACTCCGGCCACCCGCTCGTCGGGCGCCCGAGCATGGGCTCGTGGCTCACCTACGGGCTCGGGAGCGAGAACGCCGACCTGCCGGGATTCGTGGTGCTCCTCTCCGGGCGCCCGGACCCGGGCGCCGGGAACACGTGCTGGGGCAGCGGGTTCCTCCCGACCGCCTACCAGGGTGTGGAGTTCCGCTCGCAAGGGGACCCGGTCCTGAGCGTCTCGAACCCGGCGGGCATGGATCCGACGGTCCGGCGCCGCTCGCTCGACATGGTCAAAGGCCTCAACGAGCGGCACTTCCTCGATGCCGGCGATCCCGAGATCGAGGCCCGCATCGCCTCGTACGAGAAGGCCTACCGGATGCAGACGAGCGTGCCCGAGCTCATCGACACTGCCCGCGAGCCGCACGCGGTCCACGCGCTGTACGGCACGCGACCCGGCGAGGCCTCGTTTGCCAACAACTGCCTGCTCGCCCGGCGACTGGTCGAGCGCGGGGTGCGCTTCGTCCAGCTCTACCACCGCGGCTGGGACCACCACGGCGGCAAGGACCACGACATCACGACGGGGCTGCCGCGCCTGTGCCACGAGACGGATCAGCCGGCGGCCGCGCTCATCCACGACCTTCGGCAGCGCGGGCTACTCGATCAGACCCTGGTGATCTGGGGGGGGGAGTTCGGGCGCACCCCGATGAACGAAGGCCGGGAGGGCCCGCCGTTCGTCGGGCGGGACCATCACCCGCGCGCGTTCACCATGTGGCTCGCCGGCGGCGGCATCGCGCCCGGGCTCACGGTGGGAGCGACGGACGACCTCGGGTACACGATCACCGAGGACCCGGTGCACGTGCACGACCTCCACGCGACGATCCTCGACCTCATGGGGCTCGACCACACCAAGCTGACCTACCGCTACCAGGGCCGCGCGTTCCGGCTCACCGACACGAGCGGCAAGGTCATCCGGAAGCTGCAGGCCTGAGGCGCCGTCCGCGGCGACGCGGACGAGCAGCGCGCTCGCCCGGGACGGCCGCCCGCGGCGTGAGTCAGCTCCGCTGCTCCCGGATCTCGCCGATCTTGCGGTCCCGGTCCCGGCCGTAGCGGTCGCGGTCGCGGGCCAGCTCCTCGTTGAGCTTCTGCACGTCCTCGGCGGTCTGCGCGCGGCGGAGGGCGTCCCGGTGCAGGATCTCCCGCTCGGCGACCTTCGCCTCGTAGACTCGCCGGGCGTCGGCGATCGCCTTCTTCTGCTCGTCGTTGAGGGGGCGTTCGACCACGCCGCCCTCCTTGTCCTTCTGTCGCAGGCGCTCCATCGCGAGCTCGTACGCGCTCTTCGGGCCGCTGTCAGTCACCGTTGCACCTCGCTTGGCCGGATGTGCCGCCTAGTGTAGCGCGACGGGCAGGCGTTGAGGACTCGGATCGAGGTGACGCCCGGCGCGATGTGGGCTAGCATCCTGGGGACGATGGTGATCCCGATCACGCCAGCCGTCCGAGCGGACCTCGCGCCGACCGGGGTCCTGCGCGCCGGCGTCAACTACGGGAACTTCATCCTCGCCACCCGGGATCCGGCGACCGGTGAGTCGCGCGGCGTCGCGATCGACCTGGCTCATGATGTGGGCCAGCGGCTTCACGTGCCGGTGTCCCTGGTCCCCTACGACAGCGTCGCCGCCATGGTGGACGCAGCCAAGACCGGCGCCTGGGACATCGCCTTCCTCGGGATCGACCCGGCCCGAGAAGGCGACATCGGCTTCACGGCGGCCTACCTCGAGATCGAGGCGACCTACCTGGTGTCCGCCGGGTCGGGGATCGGCGCCGTGGCGGACGTCGACCGCGACGGGGTGCGCGTGGCGGCGGCGGCCCGCGCCAACTACGAGCTGTTCCTCACGCGAGAGCTGAAGCGGGCCCAGCTGGTGCGAGCGCCCGGGCACCCCGCGGCGTTCGAGCTCCTGCAGTCGGGACAGGTCGACGCCCTGGCGGGATTGCGCCAGGCCTTGCTCGGATTGACCGAGCGTCTGCCGGGCTCGCGCGTGCTCGACGGCCGGTTCATGGCGGTGCCGCAGGCGGTCGGCATGCCCCGGGGGCGCGCCGCCGGCTTGGCCTACCTCCGCGATGTCGTCGAGGAGGCCAAGGCCTCCGGGATGGTCGCCCGCGCGATCGGCCGGACCGGCGCGCGCGGGGTCTCGGTCGCCCCGAGAGCCGGATGATCCCGGACTTCCTCTACGGGACGGCCTGGAAGGAAGACCGGACCGCGGCGCTGACGGAGCTCGCGCTCCGCGCCGGCTTCCGGGGCATCGACACCGCAAACCAACGGCGGCACTACTTCGAAGCCGGGGTCGGCGAGGGTCTCGCGGCGGTCTACCGCGCGGGCGTCGTGACCCGGGGGCAGCTCTTTCTCCAGACGAAGTTCACCTATCAGGCCGGCCAGGACCACCGCCTCCCGTACGATCCCGCGGCGAGCCTGTCGACGCAGGTCGCCCAGTCGGTCAGGAGCTCGCTCGAGCACCTCGCGACCGACTACGTCGACAGCTACGTGCTCCACGGCCCCGCCTCGGGCCGCGGCTGGACGGACTACGACGCCGAGGTGTGGATGGCGATGGGCCGCGAGCGTGACGCCGGGCGGGTGCGGTGCCTCGGCGTCAGCAACGTGTCGCTCCGGCACCTCGAGGAGCTCGCGGCGTCCGGCGCGGAGCTACCGACGTTCGTCCAGAACCGCTGCTTCGCCCGCACCGGATGGGACCGCCACGTGCGGGCGTTCTGCGCGACGCGACACATCCGGTACCAGGGTTTCTCCCTGCTCACCGCCAATCCGGAGGTGCTGCATCATCCGCTGGTCGCCGGCATCGCCGCGCGCGGCAAGGGCACGCCGGCGCAGGTGGTGTTCCGGTTCGCGCTGGCGGTGGGGATGCTTCCACTGACGGGCACGACCGACACCGCGCACATGCGGCAGGATCTGGCCAGCCCTCACCTGACGCTGTCGTCCGACGAGGCGAGGGAGATCGAGGATCTCGCCTGACGGCGTAGTCGTCGCCGGGCGCCCTAGGGCCGCCCGCGCGTCAAACGATCGCCCCGGCGTCCGGGACTCGCGGGGTCCCCGCGCGATCGGGCGCGAGGGCGAGGTAGCTCAGGAGCCAGCCGACTCCGCCCGCGATCACGACAGCGCCAGTCCAGAGGTGGACCGACCAGACCACCCGCGCCCAGAGCATGACGGTCAGGACATAGAGCAGGTACTGGATCGCCGGCACGGCGAACGCGACCGCGCGGAAGGCCAGCGGGCGGTCAGGGGAGGGCCGGAGTCGCCAGAGCAAGACGTCCCCGATCAGACCGGCTAGGAATGCGGCGCCGATGAGCGGAGTCGGTCCCGTGTCGAGAAACTTGTCGTGAATGACGGTCATGAGCGCGACGTTGACGGTGAGAAGGACCGTGAGGGCGCCCGGAGGGAGTGACCGTCTCCGCAGCACGTACAACAGGAGGCCCATCAGCACCGCCGGCTGAACCAGGAATCCCGCCATTCCCCTGGCCACCAGCGCCTCGCGACCGGCGCTGCCCACCGGGCCGATCCACGTCGCCTCGTACGGGCTCGCGTACTCCGTGAAGAAGGTGAGGAGCGAGAGGAACGTCGTCATCGATGCGACCAGGGCCATCCGGGCCAGCCAGCGCCCCTCGGTGCCCCGAGGGCGCGCGAGCCCGGCCCGGAGGGGCCCGGTGACCATGAGCCCGCCGCCGAACGCCAGGACGAGGTGGCTCGGACTGATGAGGCCCTCCACGCCCTTCTCGATGCCGAGGAGCACGTGCCACAGCATGTCGGCCACCCCACCGAAGAAGAAGATGAACACGCCGATGAGGGAGAGCCGGTAGCCGGGCGGCAGGGCGTGGGCCCGCCGCGCGCCGCGTCGCCGATTGCGGACGAAGGTCACGACGAGGACCGCCGCGCCGGCGAGATATCCCGAGTAGAGGACCGCGTGCCACGGCGTGAAGAACGTCTCGAGCGCGGGCATGTGGATGTGCGCCCACCCGTCGAGGTACAGCCCGCCGATGAGCCAGGCGCCGCACGCGGCCATCAGCCAGTCGAAGGCCGGCCCTCCGGTGGCCACCACGCCTTGCGGGAGCGCTTCGGTGATCCGTGTTCGAGGTCCGGGTTCGGCCAGGACTGCCTTGGGCGCCATCGACGTCTCTCGAGCTCTCGAGCGTGTAGTGTAGCGCGCCCCTGACCGGTCTGCGCGGCAACTGCGCTGCCGCAGGCCGGCGTCGACTCCGATCACGGAGTTGACGCGCCCCGGAGAAGATGGTCTCCTGACGACCCGCGGGCGACACAGGCCCTCGACGACCATGAGACTCCGGGAGCGCCGTGGCGAGCGGCGCCCCGTCTGAACAGGGGAGGCAGCGATGGCGGAGCGGATCATCCTACGCACTGGCGAGGCGCTCGTGGCGGGAGGGCCGCCGGGCACGGCGGCGGAGCCGGAGGTCGTGATCGGAGCCCTGGACGGTCCGGTCGGCACCGCGATGGCGACGCTGATGGGCGGGCAGGTCAAAGGGCACACGCGCGTCTTCGCCCTCCTCAACACCGACGTCCAGGTGCGGCCGGCCACGCTCATGGTCAGCAAGGTCACGGTCGGCGGGGAGAAGGCGACCAAGTACACGAACATCCTCATGGGCACCGTGCAGGCGGCGATCGCGCACGGGGTCCTCGACGCCGTCCGGGTCGGTGATCTCCCGAAGAGCCAGGTCAACGAGCTCGGCATCATCTGCGCGGTGTGGCTGGCGCCCACCATCGTGGACGTCGACGACCTCGACCACCGCGTGCTCTTCGACCTCCACCGCCGAGGCATGGCCAAGGCGATCGCCAAGGCGATGCGGCACGAGCCCACGATCGACTGGCTGCTCGAGAACCAGGAGAAGGTCGTCCACCGCTACTTCCAGATGGGGCTGGACGGCAAGATCTAGCCTCGCCGCGCCGGGGACGGCCCCGGGGGCGCGCCGGGACTACGGGACCTTCTTCAGCAGTCCCTCGTAGACCCGGGGTCCTTGTGGCGCCCCCGCGGGTCCGCCCTTGTCCTCGAGGGACGCCGTCGGCCGGCTCACGATCCGCACGCGGAGCCCGGCGCCGGTCAGGGCGTAGTCGGCCTCCTCCGACGCGTACTGCTGCTCCGCGTGGCCGCCGCTCGTGCGCTCCAAGCCCGTGCGGAGCACGTACGTGACCCCGCCCGGTCGCTTCGCCACGGATTCCACCACGAGCGTCATGACGCCGCCGCCGGGCGGCGCGAAGCGGATTTGCCCGGGCGCCGAGAGCTCCACGGTGCGGACGAGCCCGCCGTTGATCGTGTAGGTGAAGAGGAAGTAGCCGTTCTCGCTGAAGGTGGCCGTGAACTCGGACGTCTGACCGTCCAGGGTCACGGTGCCGCGCCAGGCGCCGGTCAGGTCGTCCGCGCCGGCGAGCAGGGCCGACCAGAGGACGACCGACGCGAGGACGGCGGCGAGGACTCCGGCCCTGGCCGCCCTCGCCATGCCGCGGTTACCGCGCGCGCTCCCGCTCGATCAGGAGGCGGCGCAGGATCTTGCCCGACGCCGATTTGGGGATCTGGTCCGTGAACTCGACGTACCGGATGCGCTTGTGCGGCGACACGCGCTCCGCGACCCACGCCATGATCGCGTCGCCGCTCGTCGCGCGGGAGGCCTCGTCCGGCTTGAGCACCACGTAGGCGAGGGGAACCTCGCCCGCCTCGTCGTCGGCCTTCCGGATGACCGCGGCGTCGAGGACCGCCGGGTGGGTCAGCAGGAGCGCTTCCAGCTCGGCGGGCGCCACCTGGAGGCCCTTGTACTTGATGAGCTCCTTGGTGCGGTCCACGATGTAGAACCACTGCTCGTCGTCGACGTAGCCGACGTCGCCGGTGTGGTACCAGCCATCGGGGTCGATGCACTCCGCGGTGTCCTGCGGCCGGTTGAGGTAGCCCCGCATGATCTGGGGCCCGCGGATCAGGAGCTCACCGGACTGACCCGGGCCGAGGTCGGCTCCGCTGGCGATATCGACGATCCGCACCTCGGTGTTCGGGACGACCTGGCCGATCGACCCCGGCTTCGAGGGGGCGTTGACGGTCGGGCTCAGGTGGGTGACCGGGCTCGCCTCGGTCATGCCGTAGCCCTGGACGACGGGGCAGCCGAGCCTCTGGATGAGCGCGCGGGCCATGTCCTCCCCGAGCGGCGCGGCGCCGGAGAAAACGAGCCGCACGCTCGAGAGGTCGAACTGCGCGACCGCCGGATGCTTCACCATGCCGAGGACGATCGGCGGCACGAGCGGTAGCACGGTGACGCGGTACTTCTGAACCAGGCCCAGGAACTCCACGAAGTCGAACCGCGGCATCGTCACCAGCGTGCTGCCATTCCCGAGCGCCAGCTTCATGATGACGACCATGCCGTAGATGTGGAAGAACGGCAGGGCCGCGATCACCACGTCCCGCTCGCCGAAGCACTCGAACCCCTGCATGCCCTCGCACTGGCGGAGATTCGCCACCAGGTGACGGTGGGTGAGCATCACGCCCTTGGGCAGGCCCGTCGTGCCGCTCGAGTAGGGGAGCACGACGAGGTCCTGCGCGGCATCGATCGCGACCGCCGGGGGACTGGGTGGCGCGTCCTGGAGGTCGGCGAGCGAGCGGACGCCCGCGGCGGCGCCGATGACGAAGACCTCCTCGATCCCCGCCCGCGACGCGGCCTCGTGCGCCCGGTCGAGGATCGGGGGGACCGTGAACAGGAAGCGCGCCCGGCAGTCCCGCAGCTGGTTCGCCAGCTCGTCAGCGGTGTACGTCGGGTTGACCGTGGTGTTGATCGCGCCGAGCGACGCGACCGCGTGGAACACCACCACGTACTCGGGGCAGTTCGGACTGTAGATCCCGACGACGTCGCCCTTGCGGAGGCCGCGCCGCGCGAGCCCCGTGGCTGTGCGGCGGATCGCGTCCTCGAGCTGCCGGTAGGTGACGACGCGGCCGCTCGAGCCGTCGATGACCGCGGGCTTGTCGCCGAGGCGGTGGGCCTGCCGGAGGACGTACTCCGTGATGGAGACCGGGGGCACCGTGACGTCGGCGCTGCGGCTCCTGACGATCATCGGGCCGCCCGTCGGGTGAGCCAGCGCGAGCCGCTCATCGCTGGGAGACTATCGCCGGCCCTCCGAGGCCGTCAAGCGGTGGTGCGGCCCCGTCGAGCCGGCATCGATCCGGAAGATCCGGCCGGACCCCCCCGCCGCGGTCGGTCGAGATTTCCGTGCAAACGGGAGGGATCCAGGGTACAGTGGTGCTCGTCTGGTTCTGGCCGTCGGTTCATCTGCGACCCGAGTCCTTCTCAGACCGCGCAACCCCGCCTCCTCTTCCGCACGGTGGGACGCGACTTCGTCATCGCGGAAGACTGGCTGGGCCCAGGTACGCCCCGAAGGGATTCACACACATCATGTCGTTCAACACGTTCGACCTTCACCCTGACCTCTTGCGCGGCGTCGCCGCGCTCGGGTTCGAGACCCCCACGCCGATCCAGCGGGACGCCATCCCGCCGGTCCGCGCGGGCCGGGACGTCCTCGCCTGCGCCATGACCGGCAGCGGCAAGACGGCGGCGTTCCTGCTGCCGATCCTCCATCGCCTCCTGGGGCGGCCGCGCGGCACCACGCGCGCCCTCATCCTCGCGCCCACGCGCGAGCTGGCGGCACAGATCGACGAGCACCGCCGGGAGCTCTCGCGTCACACGAAGCTCACCGGCGCGGCGATCTTCGGCGGCGTCGGCTACGTGCCGCAGGAGCAAGCGCTGCGCCGCGGGGCGGACGTCATCGTCGCCACGCCGGGCCGCCTGCTGGACCACTTCGGGCAGTCCTACGGGCGCCTCGCCGGCCTGGAAGTGCTGGTGCTCGACGAGGCGGATCGGATGCTCGACATGGGCTTCCTGCCCGACATCCGCCGCGTGCTCCAGCAGCTTCCGGCCCGTCGCCAGACGCTCCTGTTCTCGGCGACGATACCGGGGCCGATCGTCACGCTCGCCCGGGAGATCCTGCACGATCCCGTGACCATCGCGGTGGAGCGCCCGGCCGCGCCGGCCACCGGGATCACTCACGCGGCGTATCCGGTCGCGTCCGAGCTGAAGTCGCGCTTGCTGCTGAGCCTCCTCGGGCGCCCCGACACTCGGAGCGTCCTCGCGTTCACCCGGACCAAGCACCGGGCGAATCGGCTGGCGGAGTTCCTCGGCCGCAACGGGATCCGGGTGGAGCGCATTCACGGGAATCGCAGCCAGGCCCAGCGCACGCAGGCCCTGGCCGGGTTCAAGAGTGGGTTCTACCAGGTCCTGGTGGCGACGGACATCGCCGCTCGCGGCATCGACATCGACGCCTTGAGCCACGTGGTTAACTTCGACGTCCCCGCGCTCCCGGAGGACTACATCCACCGCGTGGGTCGCACCGCGCGGGCGGAGGCGCGCGGCGACGCGCTCACCCTGGTCGCGCCGAGCGAGGAGGGGGACCTCCGCACCATCGAGCGGGCCATCGGGACCCGGATCCCCCGCCTGACCCTCCCGGACTTCGACTACGACCAGCGGCTCAACGAGCGCCTGGAGATCCCGCTCGCCGATCGGCTGGCCGCGATGCGTGCCCAGCGGGCCGGTCAGCGCCGCCGCGCGACGGGTGGACGCCGGCCCGCTCAGGCTGCGATCGCGCGCTAAGCGCGTCCGTCGTCCCGTTCGAGCTTCGCGGGCGTCACGCTCGCCAGGATGGGCCGCTTGCCAGCCTGGCGCGCGTGGCCGCTCCGTCGCCTCCCGAGCCAAGCCCGCCCCGTGCGACCCCCGTGCGACCATGGTGACGAGGTCCCGTCAGCACCCGCGACGAGGAGGCCAGTCGATGATCAGAAAGACGGCCAAGGGGTTCGAGCTGCGCTCGAAGGACGGCACGCGGAAGCTCGGGGGTCCCTATCGGACGCGCGCCGAGGCGCTCAAGCGCGAGCGCCAGGTGCAGTTCTTCAAGCACGCCAAGAAGCGAGCGGGGTGACGGGCTAGCGGTCTCCACCTGCCGGCCGTTCCGCCGGGGGTGGCCCTTCGACGGGGCGTCCGGTGCCCGTCCACTCTCCTTGGGCTCCCGGCAATCCCGCGGCGGTAGACTGGGCCGGGATGCCCGACCCCACATCACGGCTCTACGAGCTGCGGCTGCCGAGCTTCCCCGATCCGGGGATTCGCGAGGCGGTGCGGACCGTGGTGGCGCGGTGGGCGCCGGCGACGGACAGCGCGATTCAGTCCCTCGGCCGGACCGGGGTCGTCCTCCGGCTCGCGCTGGCCGACGCCGAGGCGGCCGCGCTCCTGCGGGACCTCTACGCGACCGGACTGTCGCCGGCCAGCGTCGTGCTTCGCCCCGTTCACATCGGCGTGCCGCGCGTCGAGGCGGCGGAGAGCGTCTTCGAGGTCTTCGCGCGCCGCGGCGGCGCCTTCGTCCCGACCTGGAACTGGCGCGCGTTCGTCTTCGGGCCGCTCTGGTACTTCCGGCGCGGCCTCTATGCCAAGGGATTCGTGCTGCTCGGGCTCAGCGTGTTCCCGTTCTTCACGCTCGCCGTCACGGTGCTGCTGGGTCTCTCGGTCCTCGTCTACTGCGGCGTGGCGGGAAACTGGGATGACTATCTCTGGAAGGTGAAGGGCACCCAGTGGTGGTGACCACCGGGAGGCGGTCAGCGGGCTCGAACGGAGTGACGCCGACCGTCGGGGCCCGCACCATCATCTGACCGGAGAGCCTCGGGGAGGCCGACCGGCGCCGTCGGGACGCGCGGCTCGGCGTCCGGGCCCTTCGGGCCCCGCATCACGGCCAGGCAGGCGTATCCGAGCAGGATCCAGACGCCCTCCCGGAATCGCCGCGCCACGCTGAAGGCGAGACCGGTGCTCGAGCCGAGCCCGAGCATGGCGAAGATGCCGACGAGCCCGCCCTCGAGGATGCCGATCGATCCCGGGATCAGGAATCCGACCGCGCGCACGCCGGTCGCGCCGGCCTCGATGACGAGGGCGGTCAGCAGCGAGACGGGCGATTCGAGCAGCACGAGCATGAGCCACGTCTCGAGCGCGCCCGCCGCCCAGCCGACCAGGCTCAGGCCGATGACCGCCGCCACCGGCCCCCGCCGCGCGCGGTAGAACCAGCGGAGGTCGGCGTCGAGCCGCTCGGCTCCGGCCACCACGCGCTCGCCCAGGCCGATCCAACCCAGCGCGCGCCCGCCCAGCCGGAACACGCCGCGGACCTGCGCCCACACGAAGCCCGCGGTCGAGAGGGCCATGTACGCCGCCAGCACGGCCAGGAGCGAGAGCATTCCGGACGGGACGCCGCCGAGGGCCCAGGCGAGACCGAGCGACCCCGCGATGAACAGGGCGAGGGAGCCGACGAGCGCCGACTTCGCGACGACGACCGAGACGAGTGACTCCTCCACCGGGACGCCCGCCCGGGCCCGCGCGAGAAGGTACGCCTTCAGCGCTTCGCCTCCCATCGTGCCCGTCGGCGTGGTCTCGTTCACCGCCTCGCCCGCGAGCCGCACGGGGAAGAGCAGGCCGAAGCGCGGGCGCCGCCGGGGGAACGCCACTCGCCACGCCTCGGTCTTGAAGAGGTTCGTCACGACTTGCGGGAGGAGGATCAGCGGAAGCCGCCAGGAGAGCTTGCGCAGCTCGGTGACGAGCGTCGCGGGTCCGACCTGCCAGACGAGCCACGCGACGATGGCGCTGCCCGCCAGGATGGCGAGCGGACGGAGCGCCTTCACGGGCGGAGACCGCGGACTGCGTGGAGCGATGCCGATGGACGAGCGAGGGGAGTCCGCTGGCAGCTCACCGCGCCGCTCAGTGTACCGCAGGGGCCTCGGCGGCAGCGGTGTTTCGGCCGTCCTCGCCGGTGGGGAGCGCCTCCAGGCCGCCGCCCCGGCCGCGCGCGGACGGTGACGCGCCGACGCTTGACGGTGAGCCGCCGGCCGGGAGAGGATACCGCGGCCGGCCGAGCATCGCCCACGACATCCAGAGGAGGACTCACCGATGAGAGGCATGCTTCGACGCTTTGCGGGAATCTCCGTGGCGTTGACCGTGATGACGCTGCTCGCGCTGCCCGGAGTGGCAGCGGCCCAGCGGAAGTTTACCTTCGGGTACGATCAGCCGCATACGACCGCCTACGGTGTTGCCGCGGACCTGTTCGACGCGAAGCTTCAGGAGCTGTCCGGCGGGAAGCTCGGGATCAACCAGTTCCCCGGCGCACAGCTCGGCCAGGAGCCGGTGATGCTACAGAAGCTGCGCGCCGGCGACATCGACTTCATCATCACGTCCACCGCCAACGCCGCGTCGGTCGCGCCTGAGGCGGGAGTTTTCTCGCTGCACTTTCTCTTCCGCGACGACGAGCACTTGAAGAAGACGCTCGCCGACAAGAAGGTCGTGGAGGCCTTCCGCGGCATGATCGCCGACTCGGTCCAGGGCGCTCACGTGATGACGCTCATGACCATGGGCTTCCGCAACATGTACAGCAAGAAGGAGATCAAGTCGATCGAGGACATCAAGGGCATGAAGGTGCGGGTCCAGGCGACGAAGACCGAGGATACGACCTTCCCGGCCTATGGCGCCCAGACCGTCCACATGCCCTTCGGGGAGGTCTACACCTCGCTCCAGACCGGCGTGGTGAACGTGGCCGAGAACGGGGTGAACGTCTACCTGGCCAACAAGCACTACGAGGTGGCGCCGGTCCTGTCGATCACCCAGCACGAGGCCAACAACAACGCGGTGTGGGTCAGCGACAAGACCTGGAACAGCCTCTCCGACCAGGAGAAGCAGTGGGTCCAGGCGGCCGCCGAAGAGGTCGGACGCGTCGAGCCCGCCAAGGCCCTCGCGCTCGAGCAGGAGTCGGCGACGAAGCTCAAGAGCATGGGCGTCAAGATCGTCGACGGCGTGGACAAGTCGGGCTTCATGAAGGCGGCCCAGCCGATCCAGGACCAGCTCGCCAAAGAGCTGGGCCCTCACGCCGTGAAGATCCTCCAGCTGGTCCGCGAGGTAAAGTAGGCCGCGCTCGTCGCGCGCGTCGACTGACGATTCGGTGTCTCACTGCGGCGGCGGTTCGCACGGACCGCCGCCGCGCGCTCACCGGCGCGGACCGCCCCGGAGGATGATCGTGGACGAGCGGGTCCTGGTGCTCGACCGCCACCGGCACCTCAAATGGAAGGCCCTGGACCCGGTCGAGGCGGGGCTTATGGTGCTGTGCGGGATCTCGATCACCGGGTTCACCCTCTCGGTGCTGTGCGACGTCGTCACCCGCACGATCGGCCATCCCTGGCTGTGGCTCCAGCAGGCCACGACGGGCTTCTTCGCGTACGGCATCTTCATCGGCATGGCCGCGGCAACCCGCCGGCTGGATCACCTGTTCCTGAGCGAGATCACGAAGCGGCTCCGCCCCGCCGCTCGCACCACCGTCGAGATCTTCGACCGGCTCGTCGTGCTGGCGGTCGGTCTCGCGATGGTCTGGTATGGCTACAAGAACTTCCTGCTGGATCTGGGGAGCTTCCGCATGCCGTCGATGATCCCGCTCGGGACGTACACGATCATCGTTCCGGCGTCGGGGGCGCTCATCGCCCTGTTCGCCGTCGAGCAGATGGTGAACGGCTGGCAGCACGGCTTCGCCGGGCCCGAGGACCGGGACGACGAGCCGCGGGTGATGACGTGACCAACGGTTTCCTCATCGTCCTGATGAGCGTCCTGTTCCTCGGGCTCGGCTACGCCGGGGTCCCGGTGGCCTTCGCGCTGATCGCGGGGGTCCTGGTCGTCACCGCCTTCACGCCGGTGAGCTTCCCATCGATGATCGGCCAGCTCTTCCACGGCATTGACTCGGAGACCCTCCTGGCGGTGCCCTTCTTCCTCCTGGTCGGCGAGCTGATGACGTCGGCGGACGTCACCTACCGGATGATCCGCCTGTCCCAGACGCTGGTTGGGCACCTCCGGGGCGGGCTGGCCCAGGTCATCACCATCTTCAGCATGTTCTTCGCCGGGATCTCCGGGTCGTCCACCGCGGACGTCGCGGTGCTGAGCCGCACCGTCGCGCCGGAGATGGACCGGGAGGGCTACGACCGCGCCTTCACGGCGGCCCTCATCGCGTCGGCCTCGACAATGGCGAACCTGATCCCACCTAGCATCATGGCGGTGGTCTACGGGGCGACGGGAAACGTCTCGATCGGCGGCCTGTTCCTCGGCGGGATCGTCCCCGGCCTGGTCGTGGGATTCGGGCTCATGGTCTACAGTCACTTCTTCGGTCCCGTTGGGGTGAAGAAGCGACGCGCGACGATGGGCGAGTTCGGCGAGGCCGCCCGGGGCGCGGTCCTGCCGCTGGTCATCCCGGTGATCATCCTGGGCGGGATCCTGACCGGATGGTTCACGCCGACCGAGGCGGGGATGATCGCGGCAGTCTACATCCTGTTCGTCGTCATCCCGGTGATCCGGCCGGAGCACGTGCGGAAGCTGCCGCGGGACTTCGTCTACACGGGGCTCCTCTACTCGATCCCGCTCGCCGCGGTGGCCGGCGCCTCGGTCTTCGGGTGGATGCTGGCCTATCTCCGCGGACCCGACGTGGTCTCCGGCTATTTCATGAGCTGGTCCGGCGGAAGCCCCGCGAAGATCATGCTCCTGCTCGTCGGCCTGTTCGTCATCCTCGGCGACTTCATCGACGCGGTGCCCGCGATCATCATCTTCATGCCGGTCATCAACAAGCTGACGGAAGTGGGCAACATCAACCCCGTGCACATGGGTGTGGTCATCATCACGACCCTCGTCTTCGGCCTCATCACGCCGCCCTACGGGCTGTCGCTCCTGGTCGCGTCCAAGTTCGTCGGGGTCCCGTTCGGGCGGGCGATGCTGCGATCCCTGCCGCTCTACGTGGTGTTCTTCGTGGCGATCTCGTTCGCCGTCCTGTTCCCGAAGGTCGTCCTGTTCCTGCCGAAGATGCTCCTGCCGGAGTCGGTGGGCTGCTTCCGGAATCCGAGCGGACCCGGCTACATCTGTCCCTGATCGCGGCCGGCGCCGAGCGGCCGACCTCTCGCCGTGCGAGTCAGTCCAGCCGGTAGGGGCGCTACACCGCTTCGGCGGCGATCCGCGCCCGCAGCGCCGCGTCGGGCAGCCGGCCGTGCGCCGCCTTCATGTTGTCGCGCAGATGCGCTGCGCGAGACGTGGCGGGAATCGCGCAGGTGACGGCGGGATGGGAGATCACGAATTTCAGCAGGACCTGCGCCCAGCTGTCGCAGTCGATCTCGGCGGCCCAGGCGGGCAGCGGGCGCCGGCGCAGGCGGGCGAACAGGTCACCGCCCGCGAACGGCCGGTTCGCGAGGACCGCCGTGCCGCGCTCCTGGGCCAGGGGCAGGAGGCGACGCTCCGCCTCGCGCTCGCCGACCGAGTAGTTGATCTGGACGAAGTCGAGCGGGCGCGCGGCGATCAGGCGGGCGACGGCGTCGTGGCCGCCCGCCGTGTAGTGGGTGATGCCGACGTAGCGCACCCGCCCGGCGCGCTTCCACTCCGCGAGGGTGGCGAGGTGCGTGTCGACGTCCACCAGGTTGTGTACCTGCATGAGGTCGATGCGGGCGGCCCGGAGCTTCCGCATCGAGTCCTCCATCTGATGGATCCCCGCGGTCTTCCCGGTCGTCCACACCTTGGTGGCGAGGAAGAGCCGCGACTGGACACCGAGCTTGGCGGCGACGTCCCCGACGACCTGCTCGGAGCGGCCGTACATGGGCGAGGAGTCCACGACCCGTCCGCCCAGCTCGACGAAGGCGGCGAGCACCTCCTCGAGCGGTGCACGCTCCGCGGGGCTCGCGCCGACGTCGAAGGTCTGCCAGGTGCCGAGCCCGACGACGGGCACCGACTCGCCGGTCGAGGGGATCGGCCGGGTCAGGATGGCCGGCCCCGGCCCCGCCGCCCATGCCGCGCCCGTCGCGCTCACGCCCACTATCCTAAGGCCCGCGGTCCCGAAGAGGCGGAGCGCGTCACGTCGTCGCATGGAGGGGAGAAGGACCGGCGGCCGCGGGGAGGTCGCGCCCGGGCGCCCGCCGATCCGACCGGCGCCGCCGGACGGGCGGTCAGCCCCGCACCGCGGGGCGAGGAGCGCCGCCGCATCGTGTCGAGAAAGGCGTCCAGCTCCTCGTCGGTGGCGAAGACGTCGATGGAGGGGAGCGCCTTCACGATGTCGAACACCTGGCGCACCATCGGCTGCAGGTGCGCGACGGCCACGCCCCCGCCGCGGGCCTCGAGCGCCTTCCGCACCATGACCAGGACCCGGATGCCCGCGCTGCCGATGTACTCGAGCTCGGCGAGGTCGAACAGGGCCGCGGCCACGTCGGGCGAGTTGAACAGGGGCTGGAGGCGCGCCTCGAGCGCCGGCGCGGTCTGCGTGTCCAGGCGCCCACGGAGTGACACGCGACGGCCCCCGGACCCTATCTCGGCGATGTCGATGTCGAGTCCCATCCGAACCTCCTGCGGCCCGCGCCGCCGGAGCGCGAGCGCTCCAGCCGGCGTGATCCCGCCCTCCGCTTAGTATCCCTCGCGCCCGGGCGCGGCGGCCAGCTTCCCTCGGTGCAAGCGGAAGATCAGGACGAAGTACAGGACGGCGAGGGGCGCTCCGACGACCCACCAGCCGAGCGCGGTCGCGAGGCTCGATGCCGGCACGCTCGCGTTGTGCGCGGTGAGGGATACGCCGCCGGCGTCGATCGCACGCAGCATCACGGGGAAGACGCAGGCCGCCGTTGCCGCCAGCATTCCGGTCAGGAAGGCGCAGGATCCGAGGAATGCCGCGAGCGGCCGGTCCCTGCGCAGGCTGCGATGGACGCCGACGAGCCCGGCAACGGCCAGCAGGAGTGACAGCCAGGCCAGCGGACGGCCTGGCAAGGCCGCCAGCATGGGCGCATCGACGAGCCACGTGATCACGGTCAGCAGCGGCCACAGCAGGACGACCGCCCCGTAGAGCCGCTGCGCCGCCCGTCGGCTCCGCTCGTGGACCGGCCCGTCCGACTTCCACAGAAGAAACGTCGCGCCGTGGCCGGCGACGGCGATCAGCGCGAAGAGACCGGCCAGCACCGTGTACCAGTCGAGGATGCCGACCGGGGGCTTGGCGGTGAAGTCCGTGAAGAGCGGCAGCGAGAACCAGCCCTCGGCGTCGAGCGGCAGGCCTCGCACCAGGTTCCCGAACGCCGCCCCGAACAGGACCGGCAGCAGGAGATTCGCCCCGGCGAACGTCACGTCCCAGGCGGTCCGCCACAACGGATGGTTCACCTCGCCGCGGAACTTGATCGAGATCCCGCGCAGGATCAGCACCCAGAGCACGAGAAAGAACGCGAAGTAGAAGCCGGACAGCCCGGACGCGAGCACGCGGGGGAAGGCCGCGAACAGGGCCCCGCCCGCCGCGAGCAGCCAGACCTCGTTCCCGTGCCAGAACGGCCCGATGGCAGCGAGCACCTGCCGGCGTTCCGGTTCGCTGCGGGCCACGAATGGATAGACCGCCCCCGCGCCGAGGTCGAAGCCATCGAGCACGACGTACGCGGTGAACGAGAGCGCCACGATGGCGAACCACAGCTCAGCCACGAGCGATCTCCGCCGCGGGACGCGCGGCCGGCGGCGGCCCGTGTCCCTCGAGCGGCCCCGGTCCGTGGGCGAGCTCCCGGCCGATCAGGAACAGGAAGAGCAGTCCCAGGACGAAGTAGAGGCCGGTGAAGCCGATGAGCGTGAAGAGCGCCGTGCCCGAGTGTACCTGCGGGCTCGCGCCGTCCGCGGTGCGCATGAGGCCATAGACGATCCAGGGCTGGCGCCCGAGCTCGGCGGCCATCCAGCCGGTCGTCGTGGCGATGTACGGGAAGGGGAACGCGAGCATCAGCGTCCAGAGCATGGGACGCGAGCGCACCAGGGTCCCGCGCGCGAGGAGCAGCGCCGCGATGGCCATCACCAGGATCAGGAGCGTTCCGAGGCCCGCCATGATGTGGAAGGAGTAGTAGAGCAGCTCGATGTTGTCCGGCCAGACGTCCTCGGGGAACTCGTTCAGGCCTTTCACGTTGCTGTGGAACGTTCCGAACGCCAAGAAGCTCAGGAACCCGGGAATGGCGACCGCGTTGTCGAGACGGCGCTCCTTCACGTTCGGCTGGCCGATCAGGACGATGCTCGCGCCGGTCTCGCTCTCGAAGTGGCCCTCCATCGCCGCCAGCGCCACCGGCTGGTGCCGGGCGACGAGCTTGGCCTGATGATCGCCGGTGGGAAAGGCGACCAGCACGCTCGCGGCCAGGCCCGCGATGACGCCCAGCCGGAGGAATCGCCGCGCCTGGTCGAGATGGAGGTCCTGGAGCGCATAGTAGGCGCCGACCGCCGCCACCACGAAGGACGCGGTGACCACGCTCGCGACCATGTTGTGGGCGTACTGCGCGAGCGCCCAGGGGTTCAGCAGGAAGCTCCAGAAGTCGGCGAGCACGAGCGCGCCTCCCGGCCCGACCGCGTGCCCGGTCGGATGCTGCATGAAGGCGTTGGTGCAGATGATGAAGTACCCCGACAGCCAGCTGCCCGCGAAGAGCGCGAGCGCGGCGAGGAAGTGCCCGCGGCGGCCGAGCCGCCGCTCGCCGAAGACCAGGAGGCCGAGGAAGCTCGATTCCAGGAAGAACGCGAACAAGCCCTCCATTGCGAGGGTCTGGCCCACCACCCCGCCGGCATACCGGGAGAAGCGCGCCCAGTTGGTGCCGAACTGGAACTCCATCGGGATCCCGGTGACGACGCCGACGGCGAAGTTGAGGCCGAAGATCCGGATCCAGAAGCGCGCCGCATCGTCCCACCGGAGATCGCCGGTGCGGAGGCCGAGGGTCTTCATCACGACGATGAGGAGCGCCAGGCCCATCGTCAGCTGAGGGAACAGGTAGTGGAACACGAGGGTGAACGCGAACTGGAGCCGATGCCAGAGAAGCGGGTCGGACACGCCGGGTCCCTCCTGCCGTGTCGGGTGCTGGTCAGCGTAGACGAGTTGCGGATGGCTCGCCAGGGGGAGGGAGACAGGCAGTCCGGCCGGACGCCTGGACAGGCCGCACGAGTCGCGTGCCCGCGGCGCCCGGGGCCACCCTGGTCGGCCGGCAGAGATGCGGATGCGCTCGTGCACCGGTTCGGCGCGCTACACTGACGCCGTCGCCATGGCGCCGTCCCTGATGGAATCCGAGGTCCGGAGCCAGCCCGCCATGCTCGCGCGGCTGGTCGGGGACGCCGCGCCTCTGGTGGCCGAGCTGGGACGCGCGATCGCGCGCCGACGGCCCCGCTTCGCGGTCCTGGCCGCGCGCGGGTCGTCGGATCACGCGGCGATCTACGGGAAATACCTCCTGGAGACCGAGGCCGGTCTGGTGGCCTCGCTCGCCGCGCCATCCGTCTACTCGCTCTACGGCCGCAGCCCCGATGTGCGGGACGCGCTGGCGATCGGGATCTCCCAGTCCGGCCAGTCGCCGGACATCGTCGCCGCGGTCGAGGGGGCCCGGCGCGCGGGCGCCCTCGCGCTGGCCGTGACCAACGACGAGACGTCACCGCTCGCGCGAGTCGCCGATCTCGTCCTGCCCTTGCGGGTGGGCCCGGAGCGCAGCATCGCCGCGACCAAGACCTTCACCGCCGAGCTGCTCGCCCTGTGGCAACTGGTCGGCGCCGTCGCCGGCACCGATTCCGGCCCCGCCCGGCGGGTGGCGGAGCACGTCGCCGACGCGCTCCGCTCGGCCGAGCGCGCGCTGGCCGGGCTCTCGCTCGGCGATGCCGCGAGCCCGGTCGTGGTGGTCGGGCGCGGTTACGGCTTTCCGATCGCGCTCGAGATCGCCCTGAAGCTCCGCGAGGTCGGGGTCCGTAACGCCCAGGGATTCTCGGCGGCGGACCTCCTGCACGGCCACATCGCCGCCGTGCGCGCCGACACCTGGGCCGTCCTGGTCGGGGCCCGCGGACCGACGCTCCCGAGCCTCGTCGACTGCGCGGCGGCCCTCCGCGAGCGGGGCGCCCGGACGATCGTGATCAGCGACGCGCCCGAGCTGCAGCGGGCGGCCGACGTCGTCGTTTCCATCGAGGCCGCGACCGAGAGCCTGGCGGCCATCCCGATCACCGCGGCGGGCCAGTGGCTCACGCTCCAGGACGCGATGGCCCGCGGGCTCGATCCCGACCGGCCACCGGGACTCCAGAAGATCGTCCGCACCGTCTGACCGTTGAGAGGGCGGTCCTTCCGGGGCGCGGGAACGGCGATGGCCTGGCGGCGTGCGACTGGGGCGCCTACGAGCTCGAGCCCGCTCCGCGTTGACCGATTCCTCGGGTTGAGGCGCCGGGGTGGGCCTTGCCCGGCGGCCGAGACCCGTGCTCTCCTCGTACAGCGGCAACCGACCGGGTGATCACGGAGCGGCAGGCGCCGTAGAGGAGCTGACCATGAATGGGACGTCGCGTCGCGTGTTCGGGATCGCCTTCGCTGGCTTGCTGGCGTCCTTCGCCTGGATGGTTGGCACTGCGGCTGGACAAGGCAAGCCGGAGGACCAGGTCGTCGTCTACTCGGCGGCGGACGCCGACATGGTCAACGCCATGGTAGCGGCGTTCCAGCAGAAATATCCGGCCATCAAGGTCTCGACGGTGGTCGCGGGCACCGGAGAGGTCGTCAAGCGCGTCGAGGCGGAGGCCGCCCGTCCCCTTGGCGACGTGCTCTGGAGCGTGGGTCCGGAGAGCCTTGGCGCCAAGAAGAATCTCCTCACCCCGTACGAGAGTCGGGAAGCCGCGACCTTCTTTCCGGGCCAGGCACCGGCCGATCACGTCTGGACGCCGTACTCCGTCATGCCCTACATCATCATGTACAACAAGAAGCTCGTGCCGGACGGGGAGGCGCCCAAGGCCTGGAAGGATGTGCTCGAGCCGCGATGGAAGGGGAAGGTCGCGTACGCGGACGCGACCAAGTCCGGCTCGTCGTACACGCTGCTGGTGACGTGGCTGACCGTCTTCGGCAAGAACGACGCCGGCTGGAAGTTCGTCGAGGACGTCCTGCGACAGTCCAAGGTTCTGCCCAAGTCGAGCATGACGTACCAAATGGTGGCGAACGCGGAGATCCCAATCGGGCTCACTTTCGAGCAGGCGGCCTTCGACTATCTCAAGGGTGGTGCGCCGATCGGCATCGTCTATCCCAGCGAGGGCACCGCGATCATCCCGGACGGCAGCGCGCTGATCGCGAATGGGCCACACCCGAACGCGGCGCGGCTCTTCCTCGATTTCACCGTGTCCAAGGAAGGACAGTCGCTCACCGTCGACAAGTTCGGACGTCGATCGGTGCGCAAGGACGTCGCGACGCCGGCGGGTCTGCCGACCCTCGACAAGATCAAGCCGATCACCTACGACCTCCAGTGGGCAGCCGACAACCGCACCGATGTCCTGAAGCGGTTCCAGGACACTCTGATCCGGACCCAGTGAGCGTCCGCTAGCTCGAGCGTCCGTCCCGAGTGCGGGATGGATCCCACCGGGCGCCGATGACACGGGTCCGCATCGACGGGATCGTCAAGCGCTTCGGCGACGCGGTCGCGCTCTCCGGTGTCAGTCTCGAGTTGCCGCCGGGCGAGCTCTTCACCCTGCTTGGCCCGAGCGGGTGCGGAAAGACGACGCTCCTTCGCATCGTGGCGGGGCTGCTCCTCCAGGACGCGGGGTCCGTCGCGTTCGACGGGGTGGCCGTGGACAGCGTGCCTCCCTACCGACGGAACATCGGCGTGGTGTTCCAGAGTTACGCGATCTTCCCGCACCTCACCGTCCGGCAGAACATCGCATACGGGTTGCGCGCCAGGCGGATGAGTGTCGCCCAGGCCGAGACCCGGGTCGTCGAGGCGGCCCGGATGGTGCAGATGGAGCCGCTGCTCGACCGGATGCCGGCGGCGCTGTCGGGCGGGCAGCAGCAACGGGTCGTGCTGGCCCGTGCCCTCGTCATCGAGCCCCGTCTCCTCCTGATGGACGAGCCCTTGTCCAATCTCGACGCGCGGCTTCGCGTCGAGATGCGCACGGTCATCCGCCGGCTTCAGCGGGCGCTCGGGATCACCACCCTCTACGTCACGCACGACCAGGATGAGGCGCTGGCCATCTCGGACACGATCGCGGTCATGGACCGCGGTGAGGTGCTCCAGACGGGCCCTCCGTGGACGCTCTACCGCGCGCCACGGAATCGCTTTGTGGCCGAGTTCCTCGGGGGCATGAATGTTCTGGCCGGCCGCCTGACGGGCCGGGGCGCTATCGAGGGCGTCGCCGAGGTGGAGACCGCCTTCGGCGCGCGGTGGGCCGTCGTGGTCGATGGCGAGGGCGGCGCGCCCGGGCCTGTGTGGCTCGGGGTCCGGCCCGAGTCGCTGCGCGTCGAGGCGCCCCCCAGCGCGCCGGACCGCTGGAACCCGGTCGCCGGGACGGTGATTGACGTCGCCTATCTGGGGGCGGTCGCGCGGTACCAGGTCGAGGTCGCGCCTGGCGTCTCGCTGGCGGTCGAGGTCCACGATCCGGACTTCCAGACCTTGCGGCGCGTCGGGGAGGGGGTGCGCCTCTGGTGCGACCCGGCCAAGGTCCGGATCTTGGCGCCGGATTCGTGAGCCAGACCGGGAGCGGGACCGCGCCTCCTTCCAGCGTGCGACCCCGTCGCCCCGGGGACGCCTGGTGGGTCGTGAGCACGGTTGGATTCGCGGCGGTGCTCGCGTTCCTCGTCTGGCCACTGAGTCGGGTCGTGGGGGGTAGCCTGCTGGGCGACGGCGGATGGCTCGCGCTCGGGGATACCTACGGGCGGGTGTTCGCGCATCGCTACTACTGGTCCAGCATCCTGAACAGTCTCGCGCTGAGCACCGCGGCGACCGTCGGCGCTCTACTGGTCGGCACACCGCTGGCCCTCGCGCTGTCGCGCTACCCGGTTCCGGGGGCCAGCTTCATCCGGACCGCGGCGAACCTCGCGTTGCTCTCGCCGCCGTTCATCGGCGCGTACTCCTGGGTGGTGCTCCTCGGCCGCAACGGACTGGTGACGCGGTGGCTCGAATCGCTGGGGGTCGGCGTCCCGACGATCTACGGCTACGGGGGGATCGTGCTGGCCTTCGTCGTCCAGTACTTCCCGCTCGTTTTCCTGCTCGTCTCGGGTGCGCTTGCCGCCGTGGACCAGTCGCTGGAGGACGCGGCCCTCAGTCTCGGGTCGCCACCGCACCAGGCCTTCCTCCGGGTCGTCCTGCCCGTCATTCTCCCGTCGCTCACCGCCGGCGCGCTACTCGTGTTCATGGCCACGATGGCGGATTTCGGCTCGCCCATGGTACTCGGGGAGGGCCTGCGCACGCTGCCCACGCTCATGTACGGCGAATTCATCAACGAGCTGGGCGGGAATCCCACGATGGCCAGCACACTGGGGAGCCTGCTCATCCTGATTAACACGGCCGCGCTGATGGGCCAGCGGTACTTCGCGTTCCGCAAGGCGTATCACATGGTGTGCCTCCGGCCCCTGGCCCCGCGACGTCCGTCGCGCGGCCGGCTTGCGCTGACGAGCGCCGCCGTCTACGCGCTGATCGCCCTCGCCCTGGTCCCGGCAGCGACCATACTCGTGTCCTCGTTCATGCCGACGCGGGGGCCGGTGATGTATCCCGGGCTGAGCTTGCAGAGCTACGCGACCGTCCTCCACCTCGTCCCGCGCGCCATCGCCAACACCTTCATGCTCACCGGGCTGGCCGTCGCGCTCGACGTGGGGCTCGGGATCCTTCTGGCCTACTGCCTGGCCCGCCACCCGTCGCGGCCGCACGCACTGCTGGACGGCCTCATCATGCTGGCCTACGCCATCCCCGGCACAGTGGTCGGGGTCGGCCTCATCGTCGTCTACAACCACCCACCGATCGTGCTCACCGGGACGTGGGTCATTCTGCTCGTGTCCTACTTCATCCGACATCTGCCCTATCCAGTGCGCGCCGGTACGGCGATGCTCCAGCAGATCGACGTCCGGGTCGAGGAGGCGTCGGTCAGCCTTGGCGTCCCGCCGTTCCGCACGTTCTGGCGGGTAACGGTGCCGCTCATGTTCCCGGCGATCGTGGCGGGCGGGACGCTCGCCTGGATCACGACGATCGGCGAGCTCTCGTCATCGATCCTGCTCTACTCGGGTCCGTGGGCCACGACGTCGGTCGAGATCTTCACGCAGGTGTTCAGCAACCACTTCGGCACCGCGTCCGCGCTCGCGTCGATCCTGATCGTGGCCGCCGCCTTGCCGCTCTTCCTCATGTACCGTTTTCTCGGCCGTCAGGCGACGGTGGCGCCGTGACGGGACCTCCGCGCTTCCCCGTCTCGATCAAGGGTGTCGTGCTGATGCCAGCGGTGCCGGGCCAGGGCGGGCGGCGCCGCGTCGCGCTCCTCGAGAACGAGCGCCGGGAATGGGAGTTACCCGGCGGGAAGCTCGAGCCCGGCGAGACGCCGGAAGCCTGTCTCGCACGCGAGATCTGCGAGGAGCTCGACCTCTCTGCGACGGCTGGCCCGCTCCTCGATGTGTGGGTGTACCGGATCCGGCCGGGCGCTCCGGAGGCCGACGTACTGATCGTCACGTATGGATGTGTCGTCGAGCCCTTCGGAGAGATCCAATGGTCCGCCGAGCACCGTGGAGGGCGACTCGTGCCGCTCGACGAGCTCGGGCAACTGCCGATGCCGGAGGGCTATCGGCGGTCCATCCGCGCCTGGGCGGCGGTGTCCGGTGGGGAGAGCTCCTGACCTGAAGGAATCCGAGAGTTCCGAGGCGAGCGCGAGAGAATCGCGCAGGGCGCTCAAGGACGCTCGCCGTGTGACGGCTTGTCGAAATCCGATTGCGCTTCTATCTTCGAGGGGCGCCGCCGTCGCGCGCCGCTCACCCCGACCGAGGAGGCTCGACGTCCCGATGCTCGATCGCCTGATTGAGGCTCGCCGCACCCACCGGAAGATCCCGCTCTCGTCGCCGCCGATCGCGCTCGACGCCGGCTACCGCGTTCAGGACCAGCTGCGCGAGGCGCTCGTCGCGGGCGGCGAGCGCGTCGTGGGCTGGAAGACGGGGCTGACCGGGCGGATCGCCCAGGAGTTCCTGGGCATCCATCATCCGGTATCGGCGTTCCTGCTGGGCGACGGCATCTACGCGACGGGCGACACGGTCCCCCTGTCGCGCTTCGCCGAGCTGGTGGTGGAGGCGGAGATCGCCTTCGTGATGAAGCGGGATCTGGCGGGTCCGGGCGTGACGCCGGCCACCGCGCTGCTCGCGGTGGAGGGCGCGCTCCCCGCGCTCGAGCTGCCGGAGCTCCGCTGGGACGGCACCCCGAGCGGAGGCGATCTCGTCGCGGACGGCGTGTCGGGGAACGCGCTGGTGCTGGGCCAGCCCCTGACCCCGCTGGCCGGGCTCGACCTCGCGCTGGAAGGAGTCGTCTACGAGATGAGCGGCAAGATCATGGCGACCAACACCGCCGCGGAGGTCCTCGGCAATCCGCTCAACTCGCTCGCCTGGCTTGCGAACAATCTCGGCGAGCGGGGGCTGCGCCTCCGGGCGGGCGATCTGGTCATGAGCGGGTCGATTTCGGCCCTGCTGCGCCCGAAGGCGGGGGACGTCGTGACCGCGCGCTTCACCCGGCTCGGATCGGTGAGCGCGCGCTTCGTGTGAGGAGACCATGGGCAAGCTCCTGACGGCGTCGCAGGTCGAGTACTACCATCGGGACGGGATCCTTTTCCCGATTCCGGTCCTGTCCCCGGCCGAGGCGGCGCACTTCCGCGCGGCCTTTGAAGAGGTCGCCGCGCGGCTCGGCGGGCGGCCGGTGGCGCAGTCGCTCGGGCACACCCACACGCACTTCCGGTGGGCGTACGACCTCGCGACCCATCCGCGGATTCTCGATGCCGTCGAGGACGTCCTGGGGCCCGACATCCTCGTGTGGACGGTCTCGATCTTCCCCAAGTACCCGCGCGACCCGGGCTTCATCTCGTGGCACCAGGACGGCACATACTGGGGGCTCGATTCCACGCGGGTCACGACGGCATGGATCGCCCTCACCGACAGCACCATCGACAATGGCTGCATGCGCGTGGTGCCGGGCTCGCACCGCCGCCCGATCCTCCCGCACCGGGACACCTACGCGCCGGACAACCGCCTCAGTCGCGGCCAGGAGATCGCGGTGGAGGTGAGTGAGGACGACGCGGTGGACGTGGTGCTGCGGGCCGGGGAGATGTCGCTCCACCACGTGAACATCATCCACGGGTCCAACCCGAATCCATCGGATGGCCCGCGCATCGGGTTCGCCCCGCGCTTCACGACACCCGAGACGCGCCAGATCGATGGCGAGTCGCCGACCGCGGTCCTGGCGCGCGGCCACGACCGTCACGGCCACTTCACGCTGCTTCCGGGACCCCCGACGCTCGATTTCGACGCGGCGCTCGCCGCCCAGCAGGCGGCGGCCAGCCGCTTCCTGTCGGGGATTCGCGCGACGCGTGGACACTACGCGGCTGACGCCGACGGGGACTGATGAGCGCGGTCGCACCGGGCGCCAGCCGCCACGCGGCGGCGGACGATCAGGTGTGGGAGGGGACGTTGCCGGCCGGAGTCCGCGGCACGGTCACCGGGATCCGGTAGCGCATCAGCTTCCGGTAGAGGGTCATCCGAGACCAGTTGAGGCGCCGCGCCGCCTCGCTCTTGTTCCCCGCCGTCGCGTGGAGCGCGTCAAGCATGCGACGGCGCTCGAGCGTCGCCCGGCTGGCCCCGGCCGGCTGAAGGGCGAGCGGGAGGTCGCCGACGAGGATTTCGCTCGACTCCGCCCGAACCAGGCTGCTCTCGATGGCGTTCCGGAGCTCGCGGACGTTGCCGGGCCAGTCGTGGGCGAGGAGCGACTCCAGGGCCGCCGTGGAGAGATGGCGCGGCTGGTCGCCGAGTCGGACCGCACCGGCGGTCAGGAAGCCGTCGACCAGCTCGCCGATGTCCTCTGGCCGCTCGCGGAGCGGGGGCAGCACGATCTCTGCGGCGTTCAGGCGGTAGTAGAGATCGGCCCGGAAGCGACCCTCGCGCACGAGCGCGCCGAGGTCGACGGTCGTGGCGCTGATCCACCGCAGGTCGACGGCGCGCGGTGATCGCGCCCCGGGCGGCAGGATCTCCCCGTGCTCCAGCACCCTCAGCAGCATGATCTGCGCCGTGAGGCTCAGCTCTTCCACCTGATCCAGGAAGACGGTGCCGCCGTCCGCGGCCGGGAGGCGCCCGGGCGGGCCCCCAGCGGCGCCAAGCCGCGCCCCCCGATCGTCCCCGCAGAGCTCGGCCTCGAGCAGCGAGTCGGGAATCGCCGCGCAGCTCACGGAGACGAACGGCGCCGTGGCGCGCGCGCTCAAGCGGTGCAGCCATTTCGCCGCGAGCTCCTTGCCGGTACCGGTCTCTCCGGTGATCAGCACCGTCGCCGACGTGGCGGCGAACCGTTTGATGAGGTCCCGCGCGCGCCGGATCGCGTCACTCTGTCCCAGCAGGAACGGCTCGGGAATGCTGCATGGGGGCCTGACGAGCCGACCCCAGACCCGCTCGAGCTCGGGGCGAGCAACCGGCCAGTTCAGGTAGTCGGAGACGCCGGCGCGGAAAGCGGCGACCGCAAGCTGCTCGGATCCTCGGGTGGCGACGAGAACGACCGGGACGGTCGGGAAGCGCTGTCGCAGCAGAGCCACTGAGCCGATGCTCGTCTCCGGGGGATTCTCATCCTGGATGACGATCACCACCGACGGGCGCTCGGTCGTGAGGACCGCGCCGAAGACCGAGACCTCGCGCTCGAGATGATCGCGGAGCGTCGGAGCGCCTCCGGTCACCAGCACCGGGATTGCGGTGGGACTGTTCGCTTGTGTCACGCGACGCTACGCGTGCAGGGTCGATGCCAGAGCCACGACGGCGCCGAAAGGCGAGCACGATCACGAGGTTCGCGATCGCGGCGCGACGACTCCCTGGATAGCGCACTGCACACCCTGGTGTGCAGTGTCAGCCGCCGCAGAGGGGCTCGAGTGCCGCGAAGGTCTTTCGATTCGGACGGATGCCCTCAGTGCACTGTGAAAGGTGCACCTGCACAGTGCACTGTGCAGGTGCGGCCTTAGCCAGCCGTCCGGCGCCTGACGCGCTCTTGCCCGGGGCAGAGCGACGAGATCTATCGAGATCCGGTCACGTACGTCGCGGACCATGTAACGTGCACGGTCGACTGTGTAAGGCGCGCGGCCGCGCGCTCGATCGGAGAGGGAAATCGGACCCTGGCGTCTGGGAAGATCGGCCGCCGCTCAGGAGCGACGGCGACGCGCGCGGTGCCGGGCCACGGGCCGGGAGCCGTTTGCGGGACGCGCGGCGCGCGACGGGCGCGCGACCGCGCGCCGGCCGCTGGATCCGCTCGGAGGCCGGCCGGCAGGGACCACCGTGAAGCCGAGCACCCGCATCAGCGCCTCCGTCGGCTGGGACGGTTCCTGGCGGCGATCGCTCTGCCGTCGATCGTCTGACACGGCATGCGCCGTCCGCCGTCGCTCTCCGACGCGCCGGTCCAGGATCACCCGCCCGCGCCCCGAGGACTCCTGGCGACGCTCGAGGAACTCGGCGAGATCGGACAGTGTCCGGCTCACGATGACCAGGTCCCTGGCCGACGGTCCGAAACGGGCCCGGCCCCGCGACACCTTGACGGCGGTCGTGCGCTTTCCGGAGGGGCGCGACGCCATGCTATCGCTGGGACCGAGAGGCACGGTCATGACGGGCGTGTTTCATCTTCATTCGAGGATGCCAAAGGGGGCCCCGGAGACCAAGCCTTATCGGATCGGGGGCGCGGCGCCAGGCATGGAAAAATGCCTGATTTCCGGCTCGTGCCGCGCAGACCATCGCAGTCTCGCGAACTTCGGGACGTGACGCGCTGAGCCACGAGGCGCGGACGCGCGTCAGCGTGGGTCGACGGGGTCCTCGACCCTAGTTCGCGCGGCCCTTGGGCACAGCGGGACGGGCGCCCGGCGCCGCGTCACGTCGCGGCGCTTCGGGCCGCGGGCGAGCGCCGAGCGCTCGCCTGCTCAGGAGTGCGGCGATGCCGCCGCCCCTTGGGTTTCCTCGGCGAAGCGGAGGAGCGCGATGGCGAGGGCGACGATCACCGGCCCGAGGAACATGCCGATCGCCCCGAATGCGGCGAGTCCCCCGGCGAGCCCGAGGAACACGGCGAAGGTCGGAAGCCCGGCGCGGCCGGACACGACGAGCGGCTTGATGACATTGTCGACGGACGTGACCAGGACGAGCGACCAGATGGTCAGGAAGATCGCGGCCCACGTCCGGCCCTGGGCGAACAGGATGAGGACGGCCGGCACCCACACGAGCGCCGTGCCCACCAGCGGGACGGCGGAGGCGAGGGCGGTCAGCACGCCGAACACGACCGGAGAGAACAGGCCGACGAGGGCGACGCCGATCCCCAGCAGGGCGCCCTGCGCCGCGGCGGTGAGGAGCATGCCCAGCACGAGCGCCCGGGTGACCGACGACAGGTGATCGAGGAGCGCGGCCTTGCGCCCGGCCTCCATCGGCACCAACCACATCGCCCGATGCACCATCTCCTCTCCGTCGCGGAGGAAGAAGAAGAGCAGGAAGAGCATGAGCGCGAGCCCGATCACCGCGCCGAGCACGCTTGCCAGGGCGGCACCGCTCACTCCCATCAGCATCCGGAGGAGGCTCCGCCCGTTCTCCACCAGCCAGGTCTCGACCTGGTCCGTCGTGATCGGCACGTACGACGCCAGCTGCGCGAGCAGCCGCTCGGCCATGGGAATACGCAACAGATCGCTCAGTCGCGCGACGTGGTGAAGGTCGGCGATCACCTGGAGGCGGGCGATGAGGTCGCCGGCCTGCGAGACGAAGGCGACGGCGATCAAGGCACCCGGCACCAGGATCAGGACCACGCCGGCGAGCGTGAGCAGCAGCGAAGCGAGGCCGCGGCGCCCGTGCAGCGCTCGGCCGAGGGCCTCGTTCAACGGGTAGAGCATGAAGGCCAGGAGGAACGCCCAGAAGATCGGCCCCGCGAACGGCAGGACCATGACCAGGAGGGCGTAACCGAGCAGGACCGCGGTGACCAGAGCGAAGACCCTGGGATAGAAGCCCCCGTCGGTCTGATTCATGAGATCTCCCCCGAGGCATTGTCCCGGCGCCAGCGGCCGGCCGAGCACGACCATACTACAGGCCGCATCCGGCACCGCGGCTGGACCTTTGCGGGAGCGTCATCCGGCGAGGCGTACCATGAGAAGAGCGCGCGATGCGAGCGCCGACCGCGGCCGGATACCGGACCGGGCGCGACGCGCGGATGGGTCGTCCCCGGTCGCGGCTCGCATCGGGCGCAGATCACCCCGAGCAGGGAGGACGAGACGATGACCAAGAGCAAGGTGAAGCCGGTCCCCGACGGATTCCACAGCGCGACGCCGTACCTGGTCGTGGACGGCGCGGCGAAAGCCCTGGACTTCTACAAGCACACCTTCGACGCCACCGAGCGGATGCGGCTGCCGGCGCCCGGCGGCCGGGTGGGCCACGCCGAGATCAGCATTGGGGACTCGGTGATCATGCTCGCCGACGAGCATCACGACATGGGCGCCCGGGGACCGCGTGCGTACGGCGGCACGCCAGTCAGCCTGGTCCTCTACGTTCCGGACGTGGACGCGACGGTGAAGAAGGCGGTGTCCGCGGGCGCGAAGGTCATCAATCCAGTCGAGGACAAGTTCTACGGCGACCGCATGGGCACCATCGAGGATCCCTTTGGCCACCGCTGGCACGTGGCCACGCACCAGGAGGACGTGCCGCCCGCCGAGCTGGCCCGTCGGGCGTCAGCGATGAGCAAGCCGGCCTAGAGAAGCTTCGCGGCTCGTCAAGAGCTCTCCTCTCCCGGCGCCCGAGGGCGAACGATGTGATGCGTCGCCGCGCCCCTGGCGCCGGGAGCGCCCGTCGATTCTGAAGACGGACGACGCCGTGTCGCGTCGCGACAGCGTGGCGGCGTACGTCGCAGCCATCCCCCGGGATCCCCGGGCAGCACCCCGTCTCTACTGACTCCATCACGCACAGCCTGCCTGGCTTCGCGCTGGCACCCTGCTTGCTCCCTTTCAGTCGTGAGAAAGCGTGCCATCAACGACGTCATAACCAGGAGGGATTGAGCATGAAGAGTCAGGTCTGTGCGCTCATCACATCCGTCGCGCTCTCGAGCGCGCTGGGGGCGACGCCCGCCTACGCGCAGTCGGCGCCCAAGGTCGCCGCCACCGCGCCCGCCTCGAAGAACGCGGCGCCCATCAAAGACACGAAGCGCTTCGCCGAGAACACGGGCCTGTTTCGCTCGAGCTCCGTCGTCGGGAGCGCGGTGAAGGATGTGAGCGGCAAGGACGCCGGCAAGATCGAGGACCTTCTCCTCGACCACCGAGGGCACGTCAGCTACGCCGTCGTGTCGTTCGGCGGGTTCCTCGGGATCGGCGACAAGCTCTTCGCCGTGCCGTGGGACGCGGTGGTGATGGACGCCTCGAGCCGGACGGTCTACATCGATGTGAAGAAGGAGAACCTCGAGAAATCCCCGAGCTTCGCCGCCGACAAGTGGCCAGACGCGAACGATCGGGATTGGTCGCAGGGAGTCAAGAAGGCGTGGAGCGACGCGACGATCACCGCCGCCGTGAAGACGAAGCTGGCGGGCACGTCGCCGGCCACGCTGCTGAAGGTCAACGTCGATACCACGAACGGGATCGTGCAGCTCAACGGCAACGTCGACACCGACCAGACGCGCCAGCGGGCGACCGAGATCGCGCGCCAGGTGGATGGCGTGCGCCGGGTGGTCAACAACCTCAAGGTCCAGGGATAGCGAATCGGTCCGCCCGGACCGATCAGCCATGCCACAGGGCGCAGCCGTTCGCGAGCGGGTGGGTCCTGTGTCGAGGAGTGGGCCGCGTACGCGGCGTAGAGGTAGCTCCGTCACGATGTCGCGGCTACGACACCGTGACGGAGCCCACTACTCGGAATTCCTTCGGACATCTGCGGTTTTCCGCCCTGAGGACCGTGTGATGTCGCGTGGCCGGGTCGGCACGCGACTTGCCCTCAGAGAAGGGCAGAGCGCCATCGCAGACCGCGGCAGGGAGTGGATTCGAAGCCCGCTCCGGACGCGGCCCCCGGCTGGCGCAAGGAGGACATGCCGATGATCTCGATGGCCCTGACGTTCCTGATCGTGGGCCTGGTGGCCGGTCTGCTCGGCCTCTGGGGCGTGGCCGCCATGGCGTCACAGATCGCCTGGGTGCTGTTCCTGATCGGGGTGGTGCTGCTCGTCCTTCACATGATTGGAGCGCGGCGCCTGCCGCCCGCGGTCTGACGGAGGGAAAGGCCATGACCACGACGTGGATGACCAGCGTCGCCGCCGCCCTCGGTATCTGGCTCCTCTCGATGCTCGTGTTCATCTCGCTCGTCGGCGTCTAGGGTTCGGCGGCTTCCGGAGCCGCTCCGCGTCGAACCCGGACGGCGCTGCGGCCCGGCCGCCACGGGCCAGGAGCGGGCCCTCGAGGCCCGCTCCTGGGTGGCTGTCCTCCTTCCCGAATCACTCGGCCTACCCTTCGCTTCCCAGAATCACGCCGGGTCAGACCGTCTAGTTGTCGGCAGCGTTCGCCGTTCGTTCTACCGGCCGAGGCCAGCCATGATGGATCGTGGAGCACCCGTTGACACTTCGAGGGGCCGCGATTATACAGAGAAAACACAATGCGCTCGTCGCCTCCGCCTGCCGTCTCTCAGGGCGCGCCCGCGCGACCCGGGCCACGTCCCGAGCTGCCGAGCGGCTACCGCGTCGAGGAGGCCTACCGCTATCTGAAGACGCGCATCATGTCCGCGGATCTGCCGCCGGGGGCCTCGCTGAACGAGCTCGAGATCGCCGCCGCCCTGGGGACGAGCCGGACGCCCGTCCGGGAGGCGATCCGCAAGCTCGAGCAGGAAGGGCTGGTGATGCGCTACCCGAACCGGGGGGCGATCGTCACCAAGCTGTCGATGACCGACGTGCTCGAGATCTGGCAGCTTCGCGAGATCCTCGAGCCGGCCGCGTGTCGACTCGCCGCGGATCGGATCGACCGCGACGCGCTCGCCCGTATCGAGCGAGACCTCATCGACCTGAAGGAACAGGAGACGGGGCCGGAAGCGTACGAGGCGTTCCTGCAGGCGGACGTGAGCCTCCACGGCCTGATCGTCGATGCGACCGGGAACGCGACCCTCCGGCAGGTCCTCGAGATGTTGAACGCGCGGATCGTGCAGGCCCGGGTCGTCACGTCCCCGGGTCGCTTTCGGCACGCGGTCGCCGAGCATCTGGCGATCATCGCGGCCCTGAAGGCTCGCGACGCCCAGGAGGCGATCGAGGCGATGCGACGGCATCTCGAAAGCGCCCGGCAAGGCCTCGTCCTGCTCGCATGATGTCCGGCCACGGGTCGAAGGGCCTTCGATTCGGGGCGGGCTTGCTGGGCCACTACTCCCGCGCCTATCCGGTCGACCGCGTCGCGGAGCTCGGGGCGCTGTGCGAGCGTCTCGGCTTCGAATCCTACTGGGTGGCCGATCAGCGCTGGATGCGCGACGTCTGGGTCAGCTTGACCGCCACGGCCATGCGAACCTCGCGGATCCTGCTGGGGACCCGGGTCACCGACCCGTACGTCCGCCATCCCGCCCTCACGGCCGTGGCCGTCGCGTCTCTCGACGAGCTTTCCGGCGGGCGCGCGATCCTGGGCCTGGGCGCCGGCGGCTCGGGGTTCCGCGAGATGGGGATCGAGCGGACCAAGCCGGTGGTCGCGTTGCGCGAGGCCATCGAGCTGATCCGGCGGCTCCTCGCGGGCGAGGAGGTCGACTACCCGGGCGAGCTCGTCCGCTTCCGGCGGGGCGCGCTGGAGTTCACGACCCGTCGCGACATCCCGATGGTGATCGTCGCGCGGGGCCCCAAGATCCTCGAGCTCGGCGGCCGCGTGGCCGACGGGGTCATGGTGGCCAGCATGGCGTCGCCCGCGGCCGTCAACTGGGGCGTCGAGCACGTCCGGACCGGCATGCGGAAGGCCGGGCGGCCCACCGAGGCGGTGGAGCTGTCGTCGATGCTCTACACGTCGATCTCCGACGACGGCCCCGCGGCGCGGTGGATCGTCCGGCGCGGCATCGCGGCGGCGCTCATGGGCAGCTTCCCCAACTACGACTTCCTCGCCGCCAGCGGGCTCACGGTGCCGCCCGAGCTCTGGGCGCTCCTGGAGGCGCGTAAGCCGGACTACCCGCGCGTCATGGCCGCGATCCCCGACGTCTTCGTCGACCACCTGGGGCTGGCCGGCACGCCGGCCGAGTGCGCCGCCCAGATCGAGCGGATCGTGGCAACCGGCATCCGGCACGTGGTGCTCGCCCCGCTGCCCGTCGACGAGCTCCACGTCGAGTCCGTCATCGAGCCGTTCGCCCGGGAGGTCATTCCCCGGATCCGCGCGGCCGGCATCGCCGTCTAGACCGGAAGGGGGAAGGGTCATGACGAGACACGCGGGGCGCTACGGCCTGCTCTTGGCGTCTGCCGTTCTCGTGCTGCTCGGCCCGTCGGCCGACGCGCCCGCGCAGGCCCGCCACAAGGTCACCCAGGCCGGCTTCCGGGTCCTCTACATGGCGCCGGCGTTCATCGCGCTCGAGAAGGGCATCTTCGCGCAGGAGGGCGTGGACTTCACGTTCACGGAGCTGGACAGTGGCGCGCTCGGCGCGGCGGCCGTCATCTCCGGGAACGCCCAGATCTCCGACCTGGATCCCATCGGCATCGCGCGGCTCCAGCAAGAGGGGAAGCCCGTCCTGCTCGTGTACAACCTCGTCGGGCGAGTGACGCTGGATCTGATCGTGCGGACGCCGGTCGCCCAGCGCCTCGGGCTCACCGCCGACACGCCGCTGGCCGCCCGCTACGCGGCTCTCAAGGGCCTGACGATCGGCATCACGCGCCCGGGCGCTCCTACCGACGTCTTCGCGCGCTACTTCCTGGTGCGCGCGGGCCTCAATCCCGATCGCGACGCGACCCTGGCGCAGGTGGGCGGCGTGCCGGCCCTCGCGGCCGCGTTCAAGAGCGAGCGCATCGACGCGTTCCTCCTCTCGCCGCCCTTGCCGCAGACCCTCGAGCGCGAGGGGTCGGGCCGCATCGTGATCCGGAACACGGCGGGCGAGGTGCCCGAGCTCCGGGACACCACGTACACCGCGATGTTCACCACGACGGAGTACGCGAAGAAGAACGGGCCGGCCCTCCAGGCGTATGCGCGGGCCCTCCGGAAGGCGACCGAGTGGCTCCAGGCCAACAAGGCGGAGGGCCTGCGCATCCTCGGCGAGAAATACTTCAAGGACACGCCGCCCGAGAGCCTGGCCATTTCTCTCGACGCGACCCTCCCCGCGATCAGCGCCGACGGCCGCTTCAGCCAGACCGGGGTCCAGCGATACCTCGACATCTTCAAGACGGTGGGCGAGACCGTGAACGCGAGCACGGCCGAAGGCGTGCTGTGGACGAACGAGTTCGTCCGGTAGCGCTGGCCACCGAAGGCCCGGAGTCCCGTCCGCCGGCGGGCCGGGCTCCCGTGCTGGCGGCGCAGGGGATCTACAAGATCTTCGTGCCCGGCGGGGGATCGAAGGCGCGGCCGATGACCGCGCTTCGCGACGTGAACCTCGACGTGCGCCCCGGCGAGTTCCTCACCCTCATCGGACCATCGGGCTGCGGCAAGTCGACGGTGCTCAACATGTTCGCCGGGCTGACCGCGCCCACCGAGGGCCGGATCCTGCACGACGGGCGCGCCGTCGAGGGCGTGAACACGCGCGTCGGCTACGTCACCCAGGACGACAACCTCCTGCCGTGGCGGACGACGCTCGCGAACGTCGAGATCGCCCTCGAGCTGAAGCGGGTGCCGCGGGAGGCGCGCCGCCTGCGCGCGCTGGAGTACCTGGGCCGGGTCGGGCTCCGCGGGTTCGAGCACCACTACCCGCACGAGCTGTCGGGCGGCATGCGCAAGCGCGTGTCCATCGTCCGGACGCTCGTAGACGAGAGCGTGAACGTCATCCTGATGGACGAGCCGCTGGGGCCGCTCGACGCGCAGACGCGGCTCCTCCTCCAGGACGAGCTGCTCCAGCTCTGGCAGGGGACCGGCCGCACCGTCGTCTTCGTCACCCACGACCTCGTGGAGGCGATCGCGCTGTCGGACCGGATCGCGATCTTCACGAGCGCCCCCGGCCGCATCAAGGAGATCCGGGAGGTTCGGATCCCGCGGCCCCGCGACGTCTTTCACATCCACGAGGCGCCGGGATTCGCCGACATCTACGACGCGATCTGGGACGACCTGCGCGAGGAGATCCGCCGGACGCGCGAGGCGAGCCGTGGCTGAGCCCCATCACGAGATGGCGCTGCTGGCGCGGGAGGCCGATCGGGTCCGCCGGGCGGCGAGACGGGACCGGCTCCGCATCGTCGCCGGACAGGCGCTGCTGCTCGCGCTCATCCTGGGCGGGTGGGCGTGGGCGTCCGGGCGCGTCGTGGATCGGCTGTTCCTGAGCGACCCGGTGAGCGTGGCGCGGGCGTTCTGGATGATCCTCCTGAAGGGCACGCTCTGGTACCACCTCCGCTTCACCTTGATCGAGACGTTGCTCGGTTACCTGATCGGCGCCAGCCTCGGGCTGGGCGCGGCGATCGTCGTCGCGATGATTCCGGCCGGCGAGCTGGTCCTCCGCCCCTTCGTGCTCCTGGCGTGGGCCACGCCGAAGATCGCGCTCGCGCCCCTCATGATCATCTGGTTCGGGATCGGGATGCTGCCGAAGGTCTTCCTGGCCGCGACCTTCGTGTTCTTTGTCGTGTTCCTCAGCACGCTGGCGGGGGTCGCGACCGTCTCGCCGCAGCTGGTCGCCTCCGTGCGCGTGATGGGGGCGGCCCCGCTGGCAGTGTTCCGCAAGGTGGTGTTGCCGAGCGCGTTGCCCTTCATCGTGACCGCGCTGCGTCTGACCATTCCGGCGGCGCTCATCGGCGCGATCATCGGCGAGTTCATCAGCAGCAACCGGGGCGTCGGCTATCTCATCAACGCCGCCAGCTCCCGCTACGCGACCGCCGAGGTGTTCGCGGGCATCGGGAGCCTCCTGGTGCTGGTGTTGTGCATGAACGCCGGGCTGTCCGTGCTCGAGCGCAGCTGGCTCCGGTGGGCGCCGCGCGATCCGCTCGTGTCGCGGTAGGAGGGACGGAGGTGGCGGACGTCCTGACCTCTCTCGACGCGATCCTGGCGCCGTCGCGCTCGGCGCTCCTGGTGGTCGACGTCCAGCACGACTTCATTCACCCCGAGGGCTGGGCGGCCCGCCACGGAAGCCCATCGCTCCGTCAGGTGATCCCGCCCATCAATCGGCTGATCGGCGCCGCCCGCGCGGCCGGGGTCCCGGTGGTCTACATCCTGATGGAGCATGGGCCGGCGATGGACCTGCCGAACTACCGGGCGCGCTACGTCGCCCGCGGCATGGACGGCGACATCCTGTGCGCGGCCGGCACGTGGGGCGCTCGACTCGACGGCGAGGTGACGGCGCCCGTCGCCGGCGATCTCACCGTCGTCCGCCACTCGTACGACGCCTTCGCGGGGACCGCGCTCCACGACCTGTTGCGCCAGCGCGGCGTCGAGTCGGTGGTGGGGACGGGTGTCGTCACGAACCTGTGCGTGCAGACGACGGTTCAGCACGCGTTCGCCCTCGGCTACTACGTCGTGGTGGCCGAGGACGCGACGGCCACGCCCGATCCGACCGTGCAGGCCGTCACCCTGACCAACTTCCGCCAGTACTTCGGACCGGTCGTGCCGAGCGAGACGATCCAGGACCACTGGCACCCTCGACGTGACACTCGACCCCGGGGCGCCGCCCCGGCTTGACGCCCCGGAGGACCCGATGACCCGACCCATGCCGCTGGCGTTCAGCGATGCCGAGTTCGCTCGCCGTCTCCGCGATGTGCGCGCCCGCATGCGGACCGCGGCCCTCGACGCGCTCCTGGTGGTCGCCGCCGAGAACATCACGTACCTCACCGGGTACGAGACGATCGGCTACTCGAACTTCGGGGTGCTCGTCGTCCGCCACGACGCCGATCCGCTCCTGTTCATCCGCGAGATGGAGCGCACGGTCGCGGAGACGACGACCTGGCTCCGGGACTTCGAGATCTTCGCGGACGACCAGGACCCGCTCGAGCAGGCCGTCGCCGTCCTGCGGAAGCGCGGATGGCTCGACGGGCGCGTCGGTCTGGAGCTCGGCGAGTCCTTCGTGTCGCCGGCGACCATGGACCGGTTCCGGCGACTGCTCGGCCCGACTCAGGACGGCACCGGGCTGGTCGAGGCAGGTCGCGCGATCAAGTCGGCGGAGGAGGTCGCCCTGATCCGACAGGCCTGCCGCATCACCGAGGCGGGCGCCGACGCCGCCCTGGCCGCGATCCGCCCCGGCGTGACCGAGAACGCGGTGTCGAGCGCCGCGTACGCTGCGATGATGGCCGCGGGCTCCGACTTCTTCGCCGGCGACCCCATCGTGACCTCGGGCTGGCGGTCCGGTGTCGCGCACCTCACGTTTGGCAACCGGCGGCTCGAGCCCGGCGATACCGTCCTGCTCGAGCTGAGCGGCTGCCGGCGCCGCTACTTCGGGCCGCTCATGCGGGGCGCCGTGGTCGCGCCGGTGCGCGACGAGGTGCGTCGCATGTCCGACGTGATCATCGAAGCGCTGGAGGCGGCGATCAAGGCCATCCGCCCGGGCGTGACCAGTGGCGCGGTCGACGCCGCGTGCCGCGAGCCGATCGAGCGCGCCGGCTTCGAGCCGAACTTCCGGAAGCGCACGGGGTACTCCGTCGGCGTGGGCTTCGCGCCGAGCTGGGGCGAGGGGCACATCGTGAGCCTGCGCCGCGACGACCCGACGCGGCTCGAGCCGGGAATGGTCTTCCACATGCCGCCGGCCCTGCGGGTGCCGCGCCAGTACGGGCTCGGGTACAGCGAGACGGTGCTGGTGACGCCGACCGGCTGCGAGGTGCTGACCAACCATCCGCGCCGGCTCCACGTGGCGGGCTGACCGGGCCCGGGACACGGGGGCGCGCGCCCGGTGACGGTCCGCTCGATGGCGGCGACCGAGCTGGCCACCGACGTCCTGGTGGTCGGCGGCGGTCTGGCCGCGCTCCGCGCGGCGTGGAGCGCCCGCCTGGCCGGCGCCCGCGTGCTGGTCGCCGTCAAGCGGAAGCTCGGCCAGAGCGGGTCGTCGGCCAACACGTCGGGCGGCTTCGCGGCGGCCTCGCCCGATCTCGATCCAGCCGACGACGCGCGCCAGCACTACGCGGACACCGTGGTCGGCGGCGGATTCGTCAACGAGCGCGCGCTCGCTCGGGCGCTCGCCGACGAGGCGCCGGCGCGGCTTCACGAGCTGATCGACGCGGGCGCCCGGTTCCAGCGACGAAATGGCGGCTACTACCTGTCGCCGAGCGGCGATCATCGCCACCCGCGAGTCCTGGTCCCCGAGCACTTTCGCGGGACCGATCTCACGCTGCCGCTTCGGGCGGCCGTGCTCGCAACGGGCGTCGACGCGCTCGAGAACGTGGTCGTCGTCGAGCTCCTCGTCGACGACGGGCGGGTCGTCGGGGCGCTCGGCATCCGGCGGGATCGGGCCGAGCTGGTGCTGATCCGCGCGGGCGCGACGGTGCTCGCCGCCGGCGGCGCGGGCCGCCTGTTCAGCGTCACGAGCAACCCCGTCGACGTGACCGGGGGCGGGTACGCGCTCGCCCTCCACGCCGGCGCGATCCTGCGCGACATGGAGTTCATCCAGTTCTACCCGTGGCGCCTGATCCGTCCGTTCGGCTCGAGCCGGGTGCCGATCCAGCCGTCGACGTTCGTGTCGGGGGCGCGGCTGTACAACGCGGCGGGCGAGCGGTTCATGGAGGCGTACGACCCCGTCCGGAAGGAGGCCTCGACCCGGGACGTGTCGGCGCGCGGCATCTTCGATCAGATCCGGTTCGGCAAGGGGGTGGATGGCGGCGTCGTCCTCGACGTCTCGGCGGTCCCCGACGACGTGTTCCGCCACGAGAACCGCAAGGTGGTGGAGCGACTCGACCCGCACGGCATCGACTACCGGTCGATCCCGCTGATCCTTGCGCCGGAGGCCCACTTCGTCATGGGCGGCGTGCTGATCGACGAGTGGGGCGGGGCGAGCCGCCCGGGCCTCTTCGCCTGCGGCGAGACCGCGGGCGGCGTCCACGGCGGCAATCGCCTGAACAGCAACGCGGTGCCGGAGACCCAGGTCTTCGGACACCGTGCGGGGCAGGCGGCCGCCCGCTACGCGGCGACCGCGTCGCCCGGCGCGGTCGCCGACGAGGCGGTCGCGCGCTGGACGCGTCGGCTTGGGGCGATCCGTGACGAGGGATCGACGGTCTCGCCGGAGATGAAGGCCGCGCTGACCGCCTTCCGCGACGCGATGTGGCTCGGCCTCGGGATCGTCCGGACCGAGGCGGGCCTCGGAAAGGCCGCCGCCCAGGCGGAGGCGACCGAAGCGCACGCCGGCGCCATGCAGCCCGAGACCCTCGGCGAGCTGGTGGCGGCAACCGAGCTTGGCCACCTCGCCGCCGCGGCGACGGCGTGCGCGGCGAGCGCGCTCTTCCGCACCGAGAGCCGCGCCGCGCACTACCGGGAGGACCATCCACGCACCGATCCCGCCTGGGTCGCGACCGTCGCCTACTCCGGCGGCCGGGCGTGGCGGCGCCCGCTGGCGGTCCAAGCGGACGAGGACGCCCAGCTGGCCGGGCCGGCTGCGCACAAGGCCCGCGCCGACGAGTTCGTCGAGTGAGCGCCGTCCTGCCGGTCTCCCTCGGCCCGACCGCCCACGAGGCCGAGCTGCTCGCCCGGACCGGCGCCGCCGAGGCGGCGCGGGTCCGCGCTCGCCGGGTCGGCATCGCCGTCGGCCGGGCGCTCGTCCTGGCCGTGTTCCTGGGCGTCTGGGCGTTCGCGTCGGGTCGCTGGGTGGATGCCGAGTTTCTGAGCGATCCGCGCGGGGTGGCCGCCGCCTTCGGCTCCCTGGTGACGTCCGGCCGCCTCTTCCCGCATCTGGGCCAGACCCTCGCCGAGGTGCTGGGCGGCTACGCGATCGGCGTGCTCCTCGGGATCGGCCTGACGGTGCTCGTGGCGGCAGTGGAGGCGACCCACCGGGTGCTGCGGCCGTTCCTGGTCGCCTTCTATTCGATCCCGAAGATCGCGCTCGCCCCCCTTATCGTCATGTGGTTCGGGCTGGCCACCCTGCCCAAGGTCATTCTCGCGGCGGCGTTCGTCTTTTTCGTGGTGTTCATGAACATGGTGGCCGGCGTCTACACGGTGAGTCCGCACCAGGCCGACGCGCTCCGGGTCATGGGCGCCGGCCGCTTCCAGCTTCTCGTCAAGCTGATCCTGCCGGGTACGGTGCCCTATCTCATGACCGGCCTTCGCCTGGCGGTCCCCGAAGCGTTGATCGGAGCCGTCGTGGGCGAGTTCATCTCCGCCAACCGCGGCCTCGGATACCTGGTCACCTCGGCCGCCGCGCAGTTCAACACCGCCGGGACGATGGCCGCCATCCTGGCGCTGCTCCTGATCGTGGCGGCCATGGACTTCGCACTGAGCCTCGCCGAGCTGCGCCTGCTTCGCTGGCGTCCGCGCGCGGCGGCGTCGGTCGTGAGGGGGTGAGCACCGCTCCTCCGCACGCGCAGCGTTCCCGAACCTTCATCCAGACGGCTCCGGCGGTGCCCGGAGCCCCACAGAGGGAGAGTCAGTCGATGAGAACGTGGAAGACATTCGCGGCCGGCGCCGTGCTGCTCGCCGGCGTGGCCGTCGCGCCGATGGCCCAGGCCCAGGCGCCGGTCAAGGTGAAGCAGGCCGGCTTCAAGGTCATTGACCTGGCGGTGCCGTTCATCGCCAAGTCCCAGGGCTTCTTCGAGAAGAACGGGCTCGACTGGGAGTACCTCGAGATCGACAGCGGCAAGCTGGGCGTGGCGGCGATCCTGTCGGGCAACGCGCAGTTCACCGACTTCGCCGTGGACGACGTCGCCGGACTCCAGAAAGAAGGCAAGGATCCGGTGCTCGTCTACAGCATGGTCAACGCCCTGACCATGGACATGGTCGTGCGGAACGACGTCCTGGAACAGGCGAAGATCACGGGCGCGTCGCCGCTCGGCGACAAGCTCAAGGCGCTCAAGGGCATGACGTTCGGCATCACCCGGCCGGGCGCGGTCACGCAGCTCTTCCCGTCCTACCTCTTGCGCAAGGGCGGATACGACCCGGAGAAGGACGCCACCTTCGTGCAGATCGGCGGCGGCCAGGCACTCGTCGCGGCGATGAAGGCCAAGCGGATCGATGCCTTCATGCTGTCGGCGCCGGCCCCCTACCTTCTCGAGCGGGACAAGGTCGGCACCGTCGTGCTGAAGAACTCAGCCGGCGAAGGGCCTCCGGAGTTCGGTGACTTCGCGTTCGAGTGCATCGCGGTGCTGAAGTCCTGGGCGGCGAAGAACCCCCAGCTGGTCGAGGCGTACACGCGATCGCTCAATCAGGCCTACGACTGGATGGTCGCCAATCGTCCGGCGGCCCTCGTCCACCTGAAGAAGTACTTCCCGGAGACCGACGACGCGACGCTCAAGATCTCCTTCGACGCCCTCATCCCGGCCATCCGGAAGGGCGGCCGCCTGACGCAGTCGGCCATCGCGAACCAGGCGAACGTGCTGAAGGCGATCGGCGCGGTCGAGGGCAACCTCGACACGACGGAAGGCGTGCTCTGGACGAACGCGTACAACAAGTAACGACCGGCCTCACGTAACCGCAGACCGCGCAGGCGGGTGGCTCCGGCTATCCGGAGCGCCCGCCTGCTTCGTCTTCGCGGGGACCATTGACGCGAGCTACGATGTGCTCGTCCGGCGCTCCCCGAGCAGTGCGGTCAGCCGATCTGGACGGTCGACGTGCACCGCTTCGACCCCGAGATCGAGGAGGTGGACCATGGCGTCGACGTCGTCGGGCGCGTAGATGAAGACGGCCAGGCCACGCTGGTGCGCGGCGGCGACATTGGCCGGCGTGGCCGCGTACATTTGGGGCGAGACGACGTCGAAGCCCTCGACCGCAGCGCGCGCCACGTCCTCGGCGATGTCCATGGACGCCACCGCCCACTGCGTGAGGGCCTCCGGGGCGGTTCTCCGGATCCACGCCAGCGCCTGCGGGCCGAACCCCGAGAGGACGACACGGTCCAGCGCGCCGATTCGCGCCGCGACCTCGACCGTCTTCCGAGCGAGGAGCGTGGACACGGCGGCATCCTCCACGACGATGCGCTCGGGTACGGGGCCGGCGGTCAGCCGCCGAACCTCCGTCCCGCCTTTCAGGTCGATGTCGATCAGGACGCGCCCGGCGAACTGCTCGAGAACCTGCCGCAGCGTCGGGATGCGCGCGCCCCGCCACCCCTCGCCGAGCCAGCTTCCGGCGTCCAGCGACTGGATCTCCGCGAGCGTCATCCGCTGGACTTCGCCCGTACCGTCGGTGGTCCGATCCACCCGGGCATCGTGGATGACCACGGCCTCCTCGTCCCATGTCAGGCGCACGTCGATCTCCAGAATTACGGCGCCCTGGCTCAGCGCGAGCTCGAAGGCCGGCAGGGTGTTCTCGGGAGCGTAGGCGCTGGCGCCTCGGTGGGCGCCGTTCAGGAACCGCCGGGCTCGGAGGACGTCCCGAAAGCTCGGCGTCACGTCAGGGCAGCTCCGGTCTCGGCATCGAACGCGTGGAGCCGTTCGGGTGAGACGATCAGCCCAACCGGGTCCTCGGCCCGCCCGCCGTAGGCGGGTGGCGCCAGGGCGACCACGAACTGCCGCCCCACGGAGACCGCCACCGCCAGCTCTCGTCCCAGCGGTTCCACGTCGACGATCCGACCCGCGAGTGCGTCCGGCCCCGCGGCGACGGAGAGCGCGACATCCTCGGGCCGAATACCCAGCGTCACCATCCGGCCGCGCTCATTTCCGAGACGGATCGCGAGCCGGGGCGGCAGGGGGAGATGGATCGCGGCCGAGTCGACAGGCTCGACGACGGGGTGACCGTCCACGATCGCGACGCGACCCGACAGGAAGTTCATCGGCGGACTGCCGATGAAGCCGCCGACGAACGCGTTCCGTGGGTGGCGATAGAGGTCGTGCGGCGCGCCGATCTGCTGCACGACGCCGTCCTTCATGAGGACGATCCGATCGGCCATCGTCATGGCCTCGACCTGGTCGTGCGTGACCAGGACGGTGGTGATCCCGAGGGCGCGCTGCAGCCGCTTGATCTCGACGCGCATGAGGAGGCGCAGCTGCGCGTCGAGATTGGACAGCGGCTCGTCCAGCAGGAGCAGGGTGGGCTCCTTGACGAGCGCCCGCGCCAGCGCGACACGCTGCTGCTGGCCACCGGACAGCTGAGCTGGCTTTCGCTCGAGCAGAGGCTCGATCTGCACCATCTCGGCGACGCGCGCCACGCGACGCTTCATCTCCTCACGCGGCCGGCGCAGCAGGCGAAGCGGGAACGCGATGTTGTCGAAGACGCTCATGTGCGGGTACAGCGCGTAGCTCTGGAAGACCATGCCGACGTGCCGGTCCTGGGGCGGCAGTTCGTTGACCGTCGCCCCGTCAAAGCGGATCAGACCCTGGGTCGGCTTGTAGATGCCGGCCAGCATCAGGAGCGTCGTGGTCTTGCCGCATCCGCTCGGGCCGAGCAGCGCAATCAGCTCGCCGCTGTCGATCTGGAGGTGGAGATCGCGGACGGCGACCACGCCCCCGAACGTCCTTCCCAGACCTTCGAGAGCGACCTGTGCCATGAGTGAGGCCGCTCAGGACTTTGCGCCGCCGATGGTCAGCTGGACGAGATGTCGCTGGGTCAAGACGAAGAAGAGCAGGCTGGGAATCATGTAGAAGACGCCGACCGCCGCCAGGAGACCGTAGTCGACCGTCCGGTACTCGCTGAGGATCGCGCTGAGGTAGAGCGCCATTGTCCAGTTGGCGCGTCGCAGGATGAACGTCAGGACGAATATGTAGTCGGTCCAGCCCCAGAGGAACGCGAAGATTGCGATGGCGCCGATCCCGCTCTTGACCTGCGGGAGGAGCACCGAGTACCAGGTGCGGAGGCGGCTCGCGCCGTCGATCATCGAGGCCATCTCGACATCCCACGGGATGCTGTCGAAGAAGCCCTTCATCACGAACAGCGCGAAGGGAAGGTGGAGAGTTGCGATCACGAGCATCACGCCCAACATGCTGTTCAGGATGCCGAGGGCGCGCAGGAGGATGAACAGGGCGACGAGCAGCGTGATGCCCGGAAAGGCCTGGAGCATCATGGCGCCTCGGAGCACCGCCCGGCGGTTGGCGAAGTTGTAGCGCGACACCAGATAGCCGGCCAGTGTCGTCACCACCACGATCACCACCGTGGTGCCGGCGGCGAGGACGAACGAGTTCCCGACGACCTCCCAGACATTGGGAAGCCGCCCGGCCGTTCCGCTGACGAAGCCCAGGTTTCGCTCCCAGAGGAAGCGCCAGTTCCGCAGGGTGAACCCACGCGGGACGAGCCCATAGCTCACGCGTGTGCTGAAGGCGGCCGCGAGCAGCCACAGATACGGAAGGATCAGCGGCAGCGAGAGCGCGCCGAGCGTGACGTGGAGGGACCAGCGGCCGAGCCGCTCGCGCTGCCGCGCCTGCCGAGCGCGCGTCACGATGTCCGCGGAGGTGCGCCACGGTGCGAGCGTCGGCGCGTCGAGCTGGGCCATCAGTCGGCTTCGATCTTGGGGGCGGCCATCATACGCTCCACCTGGAGGAGCCGCCAGGAGAACGACGCCGCGACGGCGCCCCCGACGACCAGCGCCACGGCCAGCGCGGCGCCGTACCCGTACAGCCCGTTCTGGAAGGCGCGCCGGAAGATGTACAGCGCGTAGACCGTGGAGTCGTAGAACGGGCCGCCTCCGGTGACCAGGAGGATGTCGTCGTATGACGTGAGGAGAGAGAGGGACTGGAAGACCAGGACGAAGGTCAGTGGCCAGCGTATGAGGGGAAGGACGATGTAGCGGACGACGCTCAGGCCGGAGGCGCCGTCGATCCGAGCGGCGCGGATGTAGTCGACGGGGATGGCTTTGATCGCGGACGTGAGAATGACCATTCCCAGCGAGGCGCCGATCAGCCCGCTGACCAGCACGATCACCAGCCGGGGCGAGATCGAGATGAGGTCGACGGGCGGCCGGCCCACCGCCGCGCGCACGCTGTTGAGAAGCCCATACGGTGTCGGATCCAGCACCCAGAGCCACAGGAGCGCATACACGACGATCGGGGTCAGCCTCGGGAGCAACCAGAGCGCGCGGAAGGCGCGGCCGACGCGCTCGTCAACATGTGTCGTCAGCAGCGCGAGCAACAGGCCCAAGCCCAGGCTGAGCGCGGCGGTGCACACGACGTAGACGACAGTGTTGAGGAGCACGAGCGGGAGAAGGGCGTCGGTCAGAGAGCCGCGGAAGTTGGTCAGACCGACGAACCCGCCCTGGAACGACATGTCCAGGCCAGTGAACGCCACGCCGAGCGTGATGACGGCCGGAGCGACAAAGAACAGGATCGTCAGCCCGATGAATGGGCTCAGGAACACGATGACGAGCCACCGCCGCCGCGACCGGCCACTCAGGGCTCGGCGCGGTCGCTCAGCGGGCGGCGTGGACATGCCGGAGCGTGTGGGGAGGATGTCCTACTGTTCGACGAGCAAATCCGGGATTTGAGCCCTCATCTGCGTCTCGACGAATGCCAGCGCCTTGTCCGGGGTCAGGCGATTGGTCTCCACCGCCTGCATGGCCTCGTACACGATCTGATCGTACTTCCCCCAGTCCTCGTGGTTGGGAATGAAGGAGGTGTAGGGGAGCAGTTCCGTCGCCCGGCTCAGCCACACGTTGGCCTTGAAGTCGGGGATCTGGGTGACGGCCTTCCGGACGGGGAGATTGAAGCTGTGCAACGCGTGCAGTGCGTTCAGATCCGCCGACGACGCCTCGGTGACGACGCGGAAGGCCAGCTCCTTCTCCTTGCTCCGCGCGCTCACCACGTAGATGATCGGATGCGACAGAGTCAGCGCCTTGCCACCCTTCTTCCCGGTCGGTACGAGACCCCAGTCCATCCGGTTGAAGAAGTCGGCGGCGGGGACCCCGTAGTCCTGGATGTAGCCGGCCCCGTTCCACGATCCGCCCAGCCAGAACAGGACCTTGCCCTCGCCGCCGAATCCTCCGTGCACGGAGCGCCAGGGCGTGTTCGTCATGCTGGCCGGCGTCACCTGGTACTTGTTGACGAGATCGTAGAGCAAGGTCAGGAAGTCGAGCGTGGCGGCGCGCGAGAGGACCAGCTTCCCGCTGGAGTCGTCTTGGAGCCGCCCTCCGTACGCCAGGATCAGCTGGTAGTAGTCAGGGCCGCGCGTCGGGCGATGATAGAAGCCCCAGTCCACCAAGTTCTTGTCCTTCACCTGCTTGGCCAGCTCCGCCATGTCCTTCAGAGTGAACTCGCCGCGCTGGATCCGGTCCGGAAGGGCCTTGATCTGCGCATCGCTCCACCCGAACTGCTTGAGCCGATCGACCCGGTAGTAGAGCATCCGATCGTCGGTGTCCTGGGGGATCGCGTACACGCGCCCGCGGACCTTCACGGACTGCCAGATGGAGGGGAAGAAGTCGTTGTAAGTGGTGGGCGCGGTCTTGATGAGCTCATCGAGGTTCAGCGCGTGACCGGCCTTCGCGAACTGACCGATGAATTCGTGGGCGCTGGCGTAGATGTCCGGGCCCTCTCCGGCGGCAAACGCTCGCATCAGCCGCTGCGTCTCGTCCGCCCATGACGCGGACGGCGGCTCCTCGAGCTCGAGGTGAATGGTCACGTCCGGGAGCGACGCGTTGAGGCGCTCGACGGCGCGCACCAGGTTCTGCGCCCGGTCGGGTCCGCTCGAATCCGCCATGATCGCGGCGCGAAGGGTGACGTCCCGCTTCGACGCTCCGTGCGACAAGGGCGCCGTCGCGATCACGAGGCCGACCGCGATCACCGCGAGGGAAACGCGTCGAGAAAGCCACCCGGTCGCATGCATGTAGCTCACCTTTCTCTTGGGGCGCATGGGGACATGCGCAGGGACCCGTGACGGACCGGCTCAGTCCACGTCTCGTTTCGATTGCACACCGTCCGGGGTGCAGCGAAGTATATGTCCCTCGCGGCGAGACGTGTCAAGCTGCCGAGGACACGCCAGGGCCGGCGCCGGATGCCCGCCGCTCAGCGCCCGCGGCACCGAGGCGGCCGCTTCTCGACGAAGGCACGGGCGCCCTCCTGCGCGTCCTCGGTCAGGAAGCAGGCGATCGTCGACGCCGTCTCCCGCGCCATCGCGGGCGTGAGGCTGCTCTGGGACCCGGACTCGAGGACGTCCCTAAGCATCGCGATGGGGATTGGCGCCTTCGTCATCCCCGTGGACGGCCGTCGAGGGAGCGCTGGCCGCTCGCGGGGCGTCGGGGCCCGTCGTGGACTTGGGGATGCGTCAGTCGAGGTGGAGCGGCGCGCCGTCCAGGTCCTCGGCCCGCTCCACCTTGATCAGGACCGCGAAGCCCTTCCTGTCCGGATCGCGATCCTTCTCCGGCTGCACGAGCCGTCGCCAGACTTCCTCGTAGGCGGGACCAGAGCGGTGCATCGTGGCGACGCCGTAGAACCGGGCGATGCCACCCTTCGGCAGAAGCCCGGACTCTCGCAGCGGCGGCTTCCTGAGGAACACCGTGACCTTGCTGCCGTCTCGGAGGTTCGTGGTCGTGGACCCCTTGCCACGCTCCCAGAGGGCGAGGTGGTCGTCGTCGTAGACCATCGTGCTGCCGCGCGGGGTGATCTGCGCGTACCCGTTGGGCAGGACGGTGGCGACCAGGCAGACGTGAGCGGGGAAGGCGGTGTTGATGTGCTCGTGGAGCACCCGGGGGATCGTGGCCACATGCTCCTCCCTGGGGGTCGATGCCGCGCACTGCACGTCGTCGGGGCCCGCGCCAGCTCGCGCCGGCGCGGCCGGCCCGCGCCGAGAGGCCCTATGATCCTCGCTTGATCGGACGCGCTGTCAAGGGACGGCGCTCGAGGATCGCGCGAGCCGAGTCCGATGTTCCTTGATGGCGCCATCGGGGTCGGGCAGAATTGCGCCCGTGTCGTCACTGACGGCGAGTACCGAGCCGCTGCGCCATGTCGCACCCGGCCGCTGCGTCGTCCTCGGCCTGGTGTCGACCAAGACGCCCATGCTGGAGGACGAGAGCGAGCTGCGCCGGCGGATCGACGCGGCGGCCCGCTTCGTGCCCCTCGGGCGGCTAGCGCTGAGTCCCCAGTGCGGGTTCGCGAGCACGGCGCCGGGCGACCCGCTGACGCCGGCCGAGCAGCGGCGCAAGCTCGAGCTGGTCGGCAACGTCGCCCGCCGCGCCTGGGAGTGATGCCCGCATGCCGCTCGAGCACCGGATCGATCATCGCCTCCGCGTCGTCATGACCCGGGCGATCGGGACGCTGACCGACGACGAGGTGTTCGCCTACCAGCACGACGTCTGGTCCCAGCCGGAGGTGGCCGGTTACGACGAGCTGATCGACATGAGCGACGTCGAGCATGTGGAAGTGCCCTCGCCGGACCGCATCGTGCGGCTGGCGTCGGTGTCCGCCGGGATGGACGCGCGGATGCCCGCGACCCGCCTCGCGATCGTCGCGCCCCGCGACTTCGAGTTCGGTCTCGGCCGCATGTACGGCGCGCACCGCGAGATGGACACCCGGAGCACCAAGCGGGTCGGCGTCTTCCGGACCCGGCCGGAAGCGCTCGCGTGGCTCGGTCTGGACCGGGAGTTTCCGGGCGAGACCTAGCGACGGGCGGGAGGGACGGCATGCTCTACATGATCGTGGAGCGGTTCAAGCACGGGGATCCGGTGCCGGTGTACCGGCGCTTCCGGGACCAGGGGCGGCGCCTCCCCGACGGCCTCGCCTACATCTCGAGCTGGGTCACGACCGACATGACGATGTGCTACCAGCTCATGGAGTGCGAGGAGCGGCGCCTCCTCGACCAGTGGATCGCGGCGGGAAGCGACCTGGTCGACTTTGAGGTGTTCCCCGTCGTCACGTCGGCAGAAGCGGTCCAGCGCATCGCGCCGCGGCTGTAGCGGAGAGACCCGCGCGGGAGGGGATCCCCGAGCGCAGGAAGGCGTCGCGCGCTGGGCCGGATCGACGCGACGGGGAGACCGCTACACCGAGGCGGGCTGACGCCGGCGCGGACGGACGACTTCCACGGTGTCCTGATCGGAACCGCGGCGGAGCGAGCTCTCGCGCTTCGGGATCGCGGAGGCCGACTCCTGGTAGACGGACGCGCTCGGCCGGGGTCGGCGACGGTCGGTCCGCCGGCGCTCGTCCGCCGGCGGGATCGCCGCGCGCCGTCGTTGACCCACGCGGCGCTCGTAGAGCACCTCCACGGCCGTCCCCGCCAGCGCCTGCCGGAGCACGCGGTACAGGTCTCGCTGATGATGCTGGACGACCAGGACCCAGCGGTGCGAGGCCGCCTCATCGGGCTGTCCCTGACGCGCTGCGTCGGCTCGCCCTGGCTCCATCGGTCGGAACCACGCCGAGAGGGGGACGGTGCCGTCGCGGTCGCACCACGGGCAGGACTGCTCGACGGTGAGGCAGTCGCAATCCAGGCACACCCGCGCCTGGGCGAGGGACACCCCTGCAGGACGAGTGAGCGCTCTGGTCATGGGCCGATACCAGCGGCCCGAGGTGGTGCAAAGCGGAGGCCATGGAGGCGTCGCGCGTAACCTGGCGAAATCACGACCGGCGCGACCGAGGGGGAGTGACGGCGCCCGTCAGCCTGACGTGACGGCTGCCGTAATCCGTCAGAGGTCCGCCCGGCGACCCGCGGGGGGTCCCCACCCGGACAGCGCGAACCGGATCGAGTGGACAAACGCCTTACCCTGGATCGCGAGCGGCTGATCTGGGCACGATCGGATGGATGTTGCGCCC
>CAYXBJ010000005.1:0-45133 GCA_964463175.1 uncultured bacterium | reverse complement strand
GCTCGCGGCCGCGCTCGCCGCCGGCCTGGCGATCATGGTTTGGAGGGAACGCCCCCGGTAAGGACACAGACGCCCCTGCGCGGGGCGGACACACCGTCCGGGCCCGGCCCATTACCCACGCCGGCGTACAACCAACAGATTCCATGATTGCGGCTTCTACGCCAGGAAGTCCACCGAACAGAACGGCGTCGGAGCCTCGTGACCGCCGCCTATCCCAGGGTCCGCCCCGCCGGGGCTCTCTCCGGGTCTGCCCGCCGCCCGGGGGCGGGGTCTCACCCATGTCTCCCGGAATCTGCCCCGGCCTTTGTGGGGGTCGGCCCGCGGGGCGCTAGACTCCGGCCACCCTAACCACCAGGCGGGCGAGCCGTGAGTTTCCACGCGGAGGCGCGGCGCCAAGGCCAGTCACCGACGTGCCGGGAGGCGAAGCCCCAAGGTCGAGGCCAAGCCGGTCCGCGCTGGCACATCGCTGAAGATCGATGGCTCGCGTGTTAGCAACCTCGAGAAGCGCCTCGCGAAGACCCCTCGCGGCGGACACGCACAACCAGGTAGCTCACGATCACGAGGTTCACAGCCAGCACGATCGTGCGGGTAACGTTCGGATGGCGGGCCAACTCGTAGACCTCCAGCGGGACCAGCGACGCCGTGATTACGATGGTCAGGTACTCCGCCCAGCGCTGCACCATCAGCAGACCGACGCCTTCTGTCAACAGGAGGGCGGCGTAGACGAGGGCGCCCAGGCCGAATCGCAACATCGCGCGCGGATTCACGCCGCTCAGGCCACGCAGTGCCGGCTCCACCAGACGGCCCTCGGGGTCGAGGTGGAGCCGTCGGGCGAAGCGGACGACAACCTCGGCGACGTCGCGGTGAACCAGGTGCAGGACGCCGAGGGCGACGGTGGCCAACAGCACGCCCTTGGCAAGTTTGAAGGCGCCGATGATGCGGAGCGGCGAGCGCCTGCCCGACGCCTTCATGACACTACGATGAGGTCATAGGACACAGAGGGCCCAGTTGCGCCTGATGCGCGTCAGGGCGGGTACGGACTGGCTCCATGGCGTGCGAAGATACCGCAGGGAGAAGCTCGGCGCCCGACGGCCACCGGGAGTCGCGAGAGGGGCATGACCTTCTGGCTGGAGAAGGCGGAGGTGGCGCTGGCGCCTCCAGCGGGAGGGACGGCTTACTGTCACTAACCGCTCGGTTACGGACACCTGATGCTGGACGGTCCGCCGGTGTTCGGCCCACGACGATATCTTGTGGACGTGCGTCCGGATCCTCGCAAACCCTGGTGAATCGGGCACGGCCAGCACTCGAGCAGACGGCATGCACGATGCGTCAGCGCCGGGTGCGCCGCCGATGAGCCTCCGTTAGCCTGCGCCGGCCGCTGGGGAAGCCTATGGGGGCCGTGGAGATCAGTAGGGCGGTTTCGGCGATGGTTGAGATTGGCTGGAGTGAAGAAGCATACGGACGAGGCGCGTAGCGTGCGTAGGTGGGCGCTACGGGAGGCATCGGCGTGAGGGTGAGAGCCGGATCACGTCCTCGCGTCAACATCATGGACCGAGACGCGGCGACCACACCGCGTGCCGAGGGTGGGGCGGGCATCGGGTATCTCCTATTCCTCCCCTCCGGCTTTTGCGACAGGGCGGGAGGTGCAGAACCCGCCCAGGGGATTCATGCACAAGGTCGAGAACTTCGGGGCAGCAGCCCGAGATCCCGGCTTACAGGCTCCCTCTGGCGCTTTTCTTTATGGCCGGAACCGTTACGACGCAGCGGCTTACAGGATCACAGCGACGTACAGAAGCCCTGCACAGCGGAACGCTCCGTGAACATTCCGCCTCACGGTCCCACCTCCCACAGTAGCCTCAGCACGGCCTTCGCCCGATCCGGCGGGTGCCGGCGGTGTAAACCCGGGTGCTCTTGATGTCTTCGTGGGCGAGGAGCTCCCGTTTCCCTCTGTAGTCGACAGGTCATCGGTTCACGTCTGATCGTCGGCTCTCGTCGTTTCAATCGACTTTCGCGACTTGACCACAGGCTCCACGGCGTCGAGCAACGGCCGATTGCCGGGATTGTTTTCGAAGCGAGCCGGTAGCGATCCGTCGCGCGTCGCACGCCTCAGGACAGCGGATGATGCTGACCATCCCCCGGATCGCAAGCCGCGTGTCGGTCACGGGGCAGCGGCCGGCGGGCGCCGGGCGACCGCCCATGCGCGGTGGTGTCCACGGTCTTGCGCACTTCGATGTAGGGCGTCGTCATGGTCCGCCCATGACGAAATACACCCACGGCGACCCGATCAGCAGGTACACCGCGAGGAAGAAGAGGGTGGTGATCAGGCCCAGCTTGTAGAGCTCTGGCTGCGTGAGGTAGCCGCTCGCCGCGAAGATGATGTTCTGGCTGCCGCCCTGCGGCGTGATCACCGAGAAGTAACTGCTCGCGAAGAGCAGGCCGAAGGACATCAGCGGCACGGGTACCCCGCCGCGTGTGCCAACGTCGAGGAAGACGCCGAACAGCGCCAGCACCTGCGAGGTCTGGCTCACGAACAAATAGTGGATGATGACGTAGAGCGCGATCAGGGTCACGTACAGGGTCCTCCAGGACAGGCCGCCCAGCGCCGCGGCGAGGCGCTCGCCGACGTAGCTCATGAAGCCGAGTTCGTTCAGCTGCGTGCTCATGGCGAAGAGCACTGCGAGCCAGAGGAAGGTCGCCAGCGTGTCGCCCTGCTTCGTGATGTCGTCGAGCGTGATCACGCCCAGGAACAGCAGCACGCCAAAGCCCATGAACGCGACGCTGGTCGTGTTGAGGTCCAGCTTGTGACCAAACACCCAGCCCGCGACCATCAACACGAAGGTTGCGGCCGTGATCCACTCGTCGCGCGACAGCGTCCCCATGCCGGCGAGTTCCTGGCGCGCCGCAGCGGGGGCCTCGGGGGTCTTGCCCACGCGCGGCGGGAAGAGCTTCGCGACGAGCAGGGGCAGCAGCCCGATCGCGATCAGCGAGGGCACCGAAGAGGCGAGCAACCACTTCCCGAACTCGATCTCGAGCCCGGCCTTCTGCACGATCTGCACGCCGATCGGGTTGGACGAGGTGGCCGTCATCCAGAGCGCGGAGGAGACCGCGAGGCCCGCCATGGCGCAGAACATGAGGTAGCCGCCCAGCCGCCGACCTTCGGGGTCCTCGGGCTTGGAGCCCGCGCCCTTGGCCACGGACAGGACGATCGGGAAGAGCACGCCGCCGCGCGCCGTGTTGCTGGGGAAGGCCGGCGCGATGGCCGCGTCGGTGAGCACGATGCTGTAGGCCAGCCCGAGCGAGGAGCCGCCAAAGCGGCTCACCATGAAGAGGCTGATCCGCCGGCCGAGCCCCGACTTCACCACGGCCTGCGCGACGATGAACGCGATCACCACGAGCAGCACGCTCGAGTTGGCGAAGCCCGAGTAGGCCTGTGCCGCCGTGATCGTCCCGGTGAGCACAACCGCCCCCACGGCGAGCATCGACGCCGTGAGCAGCGGGAACGCGCCGAGCAGCACCGACGCGATGGCCGCGGCGAAGACCGCGAACAGGTGCCAGGCCGGCGCGGTGAGCCCGGCCGGGATGGGGAGGAACCAGATGGCGATCGCGATCGCGAACGGCGTCGCTCGTTTCAGGCGCAGTCCAGCGCTCATCTGGGCGAGCCTCCCGCCCCGAGGGCTCGCCGAACGCGACCCTTCAAGTCGACGGCGCGCCCCTGGATCGAGCTGTCCTCGGTCTCCATCACCCACTGCCAGGAAAACTCATAGGAGCCCGTCGCGCCGGCGTACCGCCCCGTGCCGCCGAGGATCGTGCCCGTGATGTGGTTCCGCTCTGCAGTGCCTTCGCCCTGGAGCTCAGAGAACACTTGGTCACCATGTTCGTCCGTCCAGACGCTGCGGCCCTGGAGCCCCGTGGCGCTGTCGACGAGTCCGATCATCTCGGATCGGAAGCCCACGCCGGGGCGCTTCGGGCCCGCGAGCAGCATCGTGCCTCGCAGGTCGAGGATCGAGCCACGTCGATCCGCGCCGAGGGAGATCGTCCGGCGGCTGCCGGCGGCGTTCCACGAGCCTCCGAACTCCAGCCACTCACCGGCCGCTCCCTGCGGTTTCGGCGACTCCGTCGCTGGCCCGCAGGCGGTCGCGGCAAGGGCCAGGGCAAGCAGTGCGTGACGCCACGACACGCCGCCGGGGAGCCTTCGATCGCGCCGCCGTGTCCGCGAGCGCAAGCCCATGGTTCGCTCAGGGGGTTGATGCCCCTGCCGACCACTGCGATGGAGCTGGGGAGTCCGATACTCAAGTGCGGCGCGAACTCCTTGACGTCGTGCGTTCGTGTATTCCGTGCTCATGTCGTTTCCCTCGGATCGGGAAGGGCCAGCGCCGCGGCACCGGATGGTGAGAAGGTGTCAGGGTTCCCGTGCCGCGGGAACCGTGCTCTCACGCGAACGGCAGGATGGTGGCCATGCCCTAGATCGTGAGCAGGAACGCAGACGCTCCAAAGCATGTTTCTTGTCTCCTGCTGCGCGAACGTGGGAATCGCTAGGCATGTTTCTCGGTCCCGGCGCCCGCCGCCGTCACCCCGGCCCACCCCTCGGTCGCCGCGGGAACCATAGCGCGGCACCGTCGCGGGAGCGGCAAGGACGGCCGGCGGTCGCCGCGACAGGGCCCGGACCCCTCCCCTCTGAGGGATCGCGCGACGACGGGGGCTACTGATAGATGTGCAACGCCTTGAGGATGGCGATCAGCACCACGGCACCGAGGATGCTGATGACCCACGCGCCCTTGGAACCGACCGCCACGATCCCGAGCCTTCCCGCCAACCAGAAACCGAGCACGGAGCCGATGATCCCGACAACGATGTTGGCGATGACGCCCATCTGGGCGCCGGTCTTCATGACGAGGCTGGCCAGCCATCCGATCACGCCGCCGATGATCAGGGTCACGATGAGGCCCATAGTCCCTCCCTCCGGAGACCGGGTCGTTCGTACAAGGAGTTGGCGGTCAATCCTAGCTCAATTCCGTCGTGTCCTGCCGGCCCTAACCCAGGTGCATCATCCCGCCTACGAGTCCGGCGCGCCGCGTGAGTCGGCCTCTCCCATCATGGCCTCCTGGACTTGCGTCGTTACCGGTCCGACGTCGAATGGAACTCGTGCCACCCGTCGACCTCTACGATCACGGTTGACGGGTGGTAACCGGCGTCGCGCGGATACGGCACGCCGCGGTAGTGCTGGGAGACCGCGTCGAGATCGGCCCAGTCCGGATCGGCGCGCATCTCGACGACTCGACCGCGGAGCGAAACATGGTCGTACCAGTCCTGGCCGAGGACGGTCAGGGCGACGCGCCCGTCGCGAGCGAGATTGCGCTCGCGGAACCCGCCTTTCTGGGTCGAGAGCAGAAGTCGGGCGCCGCCGAGCCACAGGTACCAAGTGGCGACCGTGCTCGGCGAGCCGTCGGCTAGCAGGCTTCCGATGATCGCGGGCCGCGGTTGGCGCAGGAATGCTTGGACGTGCTCGGGAGGAGGTCCGCTCGGCATACCGCAGTCCCCTTACGCAGGAAGGATGTTGGCGCTGTGCTGGAACGCGTTATCCAGCTGACACGTCTCGCAGAGAGACTCATCGCGGGCCATAGCTTCCTCCCCGTCCGCGTACCAGTCGCTCCCGCCGCGAGAAGAGTCCGCCCGCACCGCATCAGTTCCGCTGCTGTAGCTGCGGCGCGAACTCGAAAGAGTACACCTGCACCTCGTATCGCTGCTCGCTCCCCCGAGGGGTGAGCACAATGATGAACGGTTCGAGTGTGCCGGGCGATCGCCAGAGCACGTGGACTGGGGCCGTGTGGCTGACGGTCCGACCCGTCGCGTCGATTCCGAGGAGTTGCAGCCACGCCTCGCGGATCTTGGTCTCCCGTTCCCGCTCGATCAACCCGTCGGCCTGGACCCGGTTCGAATCTACGGTCAGTCGCCAGTGGATCTCCATGTATGGCCTCACGGTGTGGAACGGGTATTCCGCCGGGCTCAGGGTCGGTGTCGATGCCGCACAGCCGCCCAAGAGGAAGACCAGCCATACCACGCTGCGCGTGTGCTGAGACCATCCGCTGTGCATGTGCCCCCGCGCCTCCTGATCGACCTGGACAGACATTTCAGCGAAGCCTTCCAGGCCCCCGGTGCTCCACCCTGATATCAGATCACGCAGCGACCGTCCATCCTGCTGCACGGGCCGGCCCGCGGGCGTCCAAGCAGTAACGCACATCCTCGGTGGACGAGACAGACACGCCCCGGATCGATCACACGGCTTCGTGCATCCGGTCGCCGGACCAGCCGGCCGTCGGGTGCGTCGAGAGGCGACAGGCGGCCGCCTGAGGTCGCGCGCTCCCGCGTCGTCCGCGTCTCCTCTGGTGGTTGCCGCGAGACGAGCAGCCACCTTGGTTCCGGGTAAGATGAGCCCGTGACCGACCCGGGCGTGTTCGAGGTGATCCACACGGCCCGCGCCGTTCGACGGTTCAAGCCCGATCCGGTGCCGGAGGGCCTCCTCACGCAGATCCTCGACGCCGCGATTCGCGCGCCATCGGCCGGCAACGCCCAGAACTGGGCCTTCCTGGTCGTGCGCGACCCGGAGCAGCGTCGCAAGCTGGGGATGATCTACCGAAAGGCATCGGACATCGCGAGCGCGATCTATGCCGCGCGGGGCCGGCCGCCGCACCTGACCGAGACCCAGTTCCAGCGCTTGATGTCCTCGGGCGGCTTTCTGTGGGACCACATGGCGGAGGCCCCGGTGATCCTGGTGCCCTGCCAGACCCCGCCCGCGCTGCCGCCCCCCGAGGCCCTGCCGGCCGAGGTCCGCGCGCGCTATGCGGACGAGCAGCGCTATCTCGAGCGCATCCGCGGCGCCAGCATCTATCCCGCGGTGCAGAACATCGTGCTCGCATGCCGCGCCCTCGGACTCGGCACCACGATCACGACGAATCACCTCCGGCTCGAGGCAGAGGTGAAGGCCGTGCTCGGGGTGCCGGACGAGGTGCAGACGGTCGCGCTGATGCCGATCGGCTATCCCCGCGACCAGTTCGGCCCGCTCGTCCGGCGCCCGGTCACCGACGTGACCTATGCCGACCGCTGGGCTCGCCCGTGGGGCGAGTGAGCACCCGGCCCGGGGGGCCGCAGACCGCCCGCCGACCGCGTCCCCACTGATCCCGACGCCCCGCCGGCAGCCCCGCGCGGCGCCGCGCGGCGGTGACGCTCATGATTCCGGTCAGTTCGAGGGCGCAGCGCGCCCGCCGGTCCCGCGGGGTTGGCCCGGCCTCGCATCGCCCGTTTCACGCCAGCTCCGGGACGGGGTCATATCACCGTGGCCGTGATGGTCTGCCCGCCCGATCCCGCGACCCCGTGAGGAGGCCCGCCATGCCCAGGACTGCGCCCGACCCCATGCCCGAGCGCGAGCTCCTCCATCGGGCGAGCGCCCACGCCCTGGCCTACCTGGATGGGCTGCCACATCGACCGGTCGGTCCGACGGTGACCCCGCCTGCCCTCCGCCAGCGGCTCGCGCAGTCGGTGCCCGAGCATCCATCGGATGCGGCCGAGGTCCTGGAGCAGCTGGTCTCGGATCTGGACGGCGCCCTCATGAATTCGACCGGGGGGCGGTTCTTCGGCTGGGTCATCGGCGGGGTGTTACCGGTGGCCCTCGCCGCCGACTGGCTCGCCTCCGCCTGGGATCAGAATGCGGCGTCCTCCGCGTCGAGCCCGGCCGCCGCTGTCGTCGAGGAGATCTGTGGCAGCTGGCTGAAGGATCTCCTCGGCCTGCCCGCCACGGTCTCCTTCGCCTTCGTGACCGGGTGTCAGATGGCCCACACCACCGCCCTCGCCGCGGCGCGGCACCGGCTCCTGCAGGACCGCGGGTGGAACGTCGAGGCCCAGGGGCTGAGCGGAGCGCCTGCCCTTCGAGTCCTCGTGAGCGAGCGCCGGCACGAGTCGATCCTGCGCTCGGTCCGGCTGCTCGGGATCGGCACGGATTCGCTCGAGAGCCTTCCCGTCGACGAGCGGGGCCGCGTGCAATTGGACGTGCTCGCCGCGGCGCTCGGCCGGTCCCCGCGCGCGCCCACGGTGGTGTGTCTTCAGGCCGGTGACCTCAACACCGGGGCCTTCGATGCCTTCGAGCCCGCGTGTGCCCTCGCCCGCGCGGCACACGCGTGGGTGCACGTGGACGGGGCGTTCGGGCTCTGGGCCGCGACCAGCGACCGGTACCGTCATCTGGTTGCGGGCGTGGAGCGCGCGGACTCCTGGGCGACGGACGGACACAAGTGGCTCAACCTGCCGTTCGACAACGGCTTCGTGTTCGTCGCGGATCCGGCCGCGCACAGCGCGGTGTTCTCCCAGCCGACCAGCTACGCGGTCCCGGTCGAGGGCGTCCGCGATCCCAAGGACTGGAACCCCGAATGGTCGAGACGCGGGCGGGCCTTCACCGTCTACGCGGCGATCCGGTCACTCGGACGGTCCGGGATCGCCGAGATCGTGGACCGCTGCTGTGCACTCGCGACGAAGCTCGTCGAGGGTCTGGAAGCCTTGCCGGGCGTGGAGGTGCTCGCCCGACCAACGATCAATCAGGGGCTGGTCCGCTTTCTCGACGCCGAGGGCCGGCACGATCAGCGCACTGACCAGGTCATCGCGGCAATCCAGAGCTCCGGCGTGGCCTGGTGCGGGGGCACCTCCTGGCACGGCGTGCGCGCAATGCGCCTCTCCGTGTGCAACTGGCGCACCACGGAGGAGTCTCTCGCGTACACCGTGGCCCTGGTGCGGAAGATCCTCGGGGAGAGCGTCCCCCTCGAGCGGGCTGGAGTCTCGTAGGCCACGTCGCGTCCGGCGGGGCCCATCGATCCCGGATGGCGTCCCCGCACTGGCGCGCTCGATCCGGCCGAATCTACAATGGGGGCGCAGTCCCGTCAGGCAGCGTCCGCGCCGCCAAAGGAGCCGACCGTGGCTCAGCATGTGTCCTACCGGACGATGACGGTGGACGGCCTCTCGATCTTCTACCGCGAAGCCGGGCCGCCCGACGCTCCACCCTTGTTGCTGCTTCACGGACTGCCGTCCTCGTCGCGCATGTTCGAGCCGCTGCTCACGCGGCTGGCCGGTCAGGTGCACATGATCGCCCCCGACTATCCGGGCTTCGGGCACAGCGGGGCGCCGGCGCCCACCGGGTTCGCCTATACCTTCGACCACATCGCCAAGGTGATGGAGCGCTTCACCGAGACGCTCAACCTGACGCGATACACCCTCTACATGCAGGACTATGGCGGGCCCGTCGGCTTCCGGATGGCGCTCGCGCGCCCGGACCGTGTCCAGGCGCTGATCGTGCAAAACGCGGTCGCTCACGACGGTGGCCTCGGCCCGCTCTGGAAGACCCGTCGCGCGTTCTGGGCGGACCGCGCGTCCCACGAGGGGGCCATGCGGGCCAATCTGCTCTCGCTGGACGCCACGCGCGTGAGGCACGTCGGTCACGATCCGAACCCGGAGCGGTACGATCCGGATCTCTGGGCCGACGAATATGCATTCCTGAACAGGCCGGGCGAGGCCGACATCCAGAGCGATCTGTTCTACGACTACCGCACCAACGTGGAGGCCTATCCGAAGTGGCAGGCGTGGATGCAAGCGACGCAGCCGCGCCTGCTGGTGCTCTGGGGCCGATATGACCCGTCGTTCGAGCCGACGGAGCCCGAGGCGTACCGCCGCGACGTTCCGAAGGCGCAGATCCACGTGGTCGACGGCGGCCACTTCGCCCTGGATACCGCCGCCGACGAAATCGCCGAGCTGGTCCGTCGCTTCATGTCGAACGCCCCGCAGGGAATCCGGAGCGCACCCTCCTGAGCCGCTGAGCGGCCCCGGCTCGGGGACGGCGGCATCCCTGCCTCTCTGATATAAAGGGCGCGTAAGCAGCTGCCGGAGGCGGTCGGGGTTTCCACCACAGGGGGCTGCTTGTCCCGATTGGCCGGAAAGCGGCCTGCGGGGCGTCGTGGGTGGTGAGAGGTGGGAAGTCGGGGTCCTGCGTCGCGTGTCTGGCTCGCGCTGACCGTCGCGTTCGCCGCGGCCGCGGCGATCACCGCGGCGGGCGCGCGCGCGACCGTGTTTGACCTCTACGCCGAGGACGACGCCCGATCCCGGATCCGCCTGGCCAACGGAGACACCCAGGCCCAGGTGGATCCCGGACGGCCCTGGGCCCTCATCCCGCACGTCCTCCCCGGGCCCGCGGATACGTGGGCCGGTGGCGCTCCGCACGCGCTCGTCCTACCGCTCGGCCGCCGGCCTCACCGGCGCCTCGATCTGTACCTCTTCATCGGCAACGCCGGGCGGTCAGCGCCCGTTGCGCCGCAAGACATCCGTGGATCGACCTCGCCGCGGGGGCCGACCGAGCTCGCGGTGACGATCAACGATGCCCCGCTGACCGCGCTGGAGATCCGCGAAGGCGGTGGATCCGGTTCGACGGACCGGGCGAGTCGCGTGACCCGACGCCGGGTGGAGATCCCCGCCACGGCTCTCGACAATGCCTCGAACGTCCGTCTGGCCCTCGTCAACCGATCGGGGCCGACGGTGGTGCTCGAGCGCATACGGCTGGTGGAAGCGCGGCCGACGTTCTCTCGCGCCCACCTGGCTCGCCGGGGCCGGCTCCCTCCGGAGACCGCCGCGCTCCTGGTCCTGAGTCTCGCGCTGCTCCTGATCCGGAACCTGGCCGAAGCGACGGGGCGAGCCGGCGGCGCGCGCGTCCTGAGCCTCGGCGCCCCGCCGGTCGCGCTGCTGCTCCTCGGATGGGCCGAGCTGATGCTGCCGCCTCACTGGACCTGGACGACGGCGTGGCCTCGCTGGGCGTGGCTGACACTGCCCTGGATGGCGCTGCTCGCGAGTCGTCTGTCGCGGGGCGCACGGCGCGCCGCCACGGTGGGGCCATCGGCGCGGCTCGGGCCGGGACGCAGCCTCCCGCGACGCGCAGCGCACGTCGCCGTCTACCTCCTCGGCGTCATCCTCCTCCTCGAGGGGGTGTCGCGCGGCCTCCTGGCAATCCCCGGTCTCCAGAGCCGGCTCGCGAATTACGACCAAGATGCCTGGTGGCGCCTGCAGTGGATCCAGCGGAAGCGCGTCGACACCTCGATCTACTATTCCTTCGACGAGTATCACCCGGCCCGGGGCTGGGCGTTACGGGCCAACGTCCGGGATGCGCGGGACTTCGCGGGGGCGGTGGTGAACTCCAACGCCATGGGCGTCCGGAGCCGGCGCGAGTATCGGCCCTCCAAGCCGGCCGGCGTGACGCGCGTGCTCGTGTTCGGCGACTCCTTCACCTTCGGGGATGAGGTGTCCGACGACGAGACGTACGCGGCACAGCTCGAGCAGCTCCTCTCGCGCACCGAGGTGATCAATCTCGGCGTCCACGGCTATGCGCACGACCAGATCCTTCTCTATCTCCAGGAGGCCGCCGCCGACTACCACCCCGACCTGGTCCTTCTGGGATTCGTCGCCCCCGATATGGAGCGCAATCTCCTCGCCTTCCGCGACTTCGCCAAGCCGCGCTTCGAGCTCGTGGGAACCCAGCTCATCCTCCGGAACACCCCGGTACCGCGGCCGGAGGAGGTCCTGGCGCACGAGCGCTATCGGTCTCGCTTCGTCGATCTCCTATCCCTGCTTGCGGACGAGGTGGAGTCGCCATCCCGTGCCGGCGAGGAGGACATCCGTGACCGCCTGACCGCGGCCATTCTCGACGCGTTCCGGCAGACGGTCGTGCGGATGGGCGCCACGCCGGTCTTCGTCTACCTGCCAACTCGAGAGGAGCTCGAGGACCGGGGCGTCCGGACCACGCCCGAGGAGGATTTCTTCCTCCGGTATTGTCTCGACCGTCAGATCGTGGCCATCGATCTCCGGCCGACATTCCTGGCGCGGCTCGGGGAGGAGATCCCCTCCAGGCCCCGGGGTCACTGGGACCCCAGGGAGCATCGGATCGCGGCCGAGGCGATCGCCGCGGCCTTGGTGGACCCACGGTTGGTTCCGCGGCCGGTGCTGGTTGGTGGTGGGCGACCGCCGGCTCAGCCTGGAGCGCCGTCGTCCTAGGCGAGGCGCGCGACCTCCGCGCTCGTAGCGCCAGAGCCACGGGGGACCGGACCCTCATCTAAACCGCGCGGGCGGCCGGGCGTGCCGCGTGTCGGTCACGCGCCCAGAATCGTCACGACTCGTTGGTGGTGCCACCGTCCTGGGGCCGGAGGTCGTAGAGCTGCTGCGCGCGGCCGAGACCGCCGCGCCAGGCAGGTTGCCCGGCGAAGCCCGGCGGCCCGACGCTGCCGCCAGGTCCCCGGGCGCCGAAGGGGCGCGCGCCACCGGCGTCGGCGTCTGCCGTCGCGCGGTCGACGCGCCACAGGGCGGGATCGACGGGGCGTCCGTGCTCGGTCACCCATCGGAACAGGTCGCCGTTGCGGCTGGCCATCAGCCCGGCCAGGCCACCGAACCCTGGCCCGGCGCCACCGAAGCCCGGCCCCGGCCCGCCACCGCGAGTCACGACATCCGGCATGAGCACGTAGCGCACCTGCCCCTCGGCCACGAGCGCGTCGAATCGCTCGACGGTGAGGATGGGATCGCGACCGCTCCACCCGCCGATCGCCATCACCGGCTCGCCGGTCCGGATGATGACCGGCGCGGCCTGCATCGCGGTCGCGGTCGCCAGCAAGTACCGCTCGCCGTGGCGATGCGCGCGGAGGAAGTCGACGAGCCGGCTCACGTCCGGGCCCCCCGCTCCCGGGCCGAACCCCCCGCCCCAGCGCTCGCGCGTCAACAGATCCGGCCCCGCCGCCGGCACGCTGGCGCCACCGCCGACCAGGGCCGGCGTGACCGCCCACGCGGCGGGGCTCGCCAGGAGCGCGAGCAGCCCCGCGGCGAGCGCGAGTCTCGGTCCCCATGACGCGGCGGACTCCGCGCTCCGCAGCCGGGCCACGCTCAGGCCGAGCGTCGCGATCACGCCGCCGCCCACGGCGATCGCCGTCAGCGCGGGTCCCCAGTGCCGGTACTCGCGCAGCACGTAGCCCTGCCAGGCAGCGGTCATGAGGAGCGCCGCGGGCAAGAGCGCGCTCGCCCAGCCGCCCCCTCGATAGCAGCGCCACAGCGCCGTCACGCCGATGCCGACCAGCGCCGCGAGCGCCGGCGCGAGCAGCACCACGTAGTAGGGACGGAACAGCCCCTCCGCGAAGCTGAAGACGATCGCACCGCAGGCGAGCCATAGTCCCCAGAAGAGCGCGGCCTGGCGGCGCCGATCACCCAGCGACCAGGGACCCGGCTCGACGAACGCCGCCAGGAAACCCAGCGCCGCGAGCGGGAAGAGCCACGTCACGTCGCCGGCCAGCGCGCCTTCCGTCAGCCGCAGCGGGCCCGGGGGGGCCCCGGTGAATCGGGCCCGGGCCGCCCGCGCCCGGGCGAGACCGGGCGGCCGCGCCGCGGTCCCGTCCGCCGTCGGGGCGACGCCCTGATCGTCCGGTCGCGCCCCGGCCACGGCCGGCGCGGGCGACGGCGTGGCCGCGTCCGTCGGCGCGACGCGCGGCGCAGCGCCGACCCCGTTGCCGCGGCGCGCCCCGAGCGCCCAGCGCGTGCTGGCCACCAATCGCGCGGCCCCGTTGTATCCGAGGATGAGATCCAGCGCCGTGTTGTTCTGGCTGTCTCCGACGTACGGGCGCTCCGACGACGGCGTGAGGTCGACGACCACGGGCCACGACAGCGAGACGACGGCGAGCACCACGCCGGCCGCCGCCAGGCGCGCGACGCGCGCGCGCCAGGTGACGGGCGCGGTCAGGCCGTACACGACGACGAACGCCGGCAGCACCACGTAGGCGGCCAGCATCTTGATGTTGAAGGCCACGCCCACCAGCGCCATGCTGAGCGCGAGCGGTCCCAGCGCGCCCGTCTCCGCGGCCCGGCACAGCGGCCAGGCCGCGATCACCAGGGCCAGGACGAGCAGCGCATCGGTGCTGTTGACCCGGTCCGCCGCCACGGCGATCGGCGTGATGGCGAGCGCGAGCGCCGCCAGGAGACCGGCCCCCACCCCCCAGGACCGCCGGACGAGGTAGTAGAGGAGCGCGACGGCGACCACGCCGCCCAGCGCCGGCGGAAGCCGGAGGCTCCATCCGCTGAAGCCGAGAAGCCACGCCGAGACGGTCTGCAGCCAGAACGCGACGGGGGGCTTGTCGACCGAGACGAAGCCGCCGGGATCGAAGGCGCCGAAGAGGAAATTCCGCGGGCTCTGCATCATGCTGCGGACGCCGGCCGCGTAGTAAGCGTTCCCGAAGCCGGGTCCGGAGAGCCGCCAGAGTCGGAGCGCCGCGGCCGTCAGGAGCACTCCCGCGAGGCCGAGCCGCTCCGCGTTGCGTCGATCGCCATCCCTGTCCATTGCCGTGCTCCCCTCTTCGGCCGATCCATCCTGGCGCCGCTCGCCGCGCGGCGCTGTCCGGGCGGACCCCGACCGCCAGCTCGCGAGCCCCGGGTCGTCTGACGCGCCGCCGCCGGGCCGCATTCCTCGCGGCGATCCGGCCGACGCGAGCAGCGCGCTCGCGGTGTCGGGGGACTCACGGACACCACCGCCCGCCCCGCACGCACGACGCGTGACGGAGGCGCGGCCATCGGTCCCCGCGCGCGGGGAGGGACCGCGGCCGCGCTACGGACGACGCCGGAGGCGGCGGAGACTGACGATGGCGAGCGCGACGAAGAACGTGGCCGAGAGCACCGCGCCGATGCCGAAGGCGGCGCGGCCGACTTTCTCGCCCGCCTTCGGACCGATGAACGGCAATCCCGTCACGCTGAACTCCCGGGGTCCCGGGCCGAACGCCACCCACGCGCCGATGGCCGTCAAGAGACCGACGATGCCGAGCCCCAGGACGTACTGCGTCAGGCGCACGCCGAACGGCGTGCCCGGCGGCAGATCGCCGTCGGGCGCCGCACCGCCGGCCACGGCAAACCCGACGATGATCGCGGCCCCGGCCAGGACGAAGGCAAGCCCGGCGGCGACGCCCACCCACTGCGGCGCGTCGCTGGGCCGGTCGGTCGGAACGAGGTGGAGCGCCATCCCGATCACGACGAGGCCCATCAACGCGGCGAAGAGCCCAAACGCCACGGCCGCCTTCGGGCTGAGCTGCGTGCGCTCGGACATCGCGCCTCCCTAGGGACCCGGCCGGCCGGCCGTCACGGCCGTTACTCGAGCCGGACGCCCGCGCGCCAGCAGTGCAGCTTGTCGCCCCGGTAATCGACGAGTCGGCACGACTCGGCCTGCACGGTGGCCGTCGAGAACGCCGCGCGGTACGCGTCCTGGTCCGCGCCGTCCACGTCGCGGAGCACCTGATCGCGAACCGGACTGATCCCAGCGGACGCGACGCGGGACACCACCAGGTGGCCGCTGGCCGCGCTGTCACGGACGAAAGCGGTGATGTCGGCCGCGCCCCGCCCCACAGGGCGGATCGCGAGTCTCGCCGGATGGAAGAACAGCTCGCCGACGTACGTGTACCGGCCGCCCCGGTCTCCGAGGAAGATGAGCCAGGGTCCGCCGGCCTGGCCCCAGATCGAGCCTTCCGAGAGGGCCAGATCCACGATGCCGTCGTTGTTGAAATCGGTGCGGAGCCGGAGGAGCACGGTGCGCTCGGGCGCGTGGACGAAGAAGTCGCCGCCGGACGGATCGTAGCCGTTCACGAAGGCGTCCACCGGATCGGCGAGGGGCCGCTCGGCTCCGACGACGATCGAGCAGGCCGCGACCGCGGCGACCGCCAGCAGCGTCGCGAGCACCGCCGGGCGGGGCGGACGCCGGCGCGTCACCCGCGGGGACGCGGCGTCAGGGCGACGCCTCGTCGGCCAGCTCCTGCTTCCGGTACTCGTCGAAGTAGAGCGTCATCGGCTCGGCCATCACGTCCCGATAGAGTCCCATCTTGAAATAGAACACGCTGGGGGTCGGATAGCCGCTCCCGGGACCCTCGGCGTACGCGGTGGCGCCCCGGTGGTCGACGACCGGCGTCCCGTCGATCCACACCTCCACGCGGCCCGTCTCGTCGGGCGCGAACCGGACGTCGAACTTGAAGTCCGTCCACTTGCCCCGCAGGTCGTGCGCCGCGCGGTACAGCTGGGTTCGGCGCTCCGGCCCGAGGGTTTGGGTGATCCGCAGCTGGCCCCCGATGTAACGTACGGCGAGTACCGGGCTGTCGTTCGAGCACGGCGCGGCGCTGGGGCAGTACTGCTTCCACTGGGCGATGACGAGGCGCGTCGGGACGATCGGGAAGTCCGGCGGCACGAACACGCTGAAGGTGTACCGATACCGGGTGGCTTCCTTGGAGATCAGCTTCCGCGACTCCATCAGCTCTGCGCGCTCGGTCGCCAGATCGCCGTTCGTGCCGGGCTCGTAGTAGTCGCCCGGGCGGAGCACGATCCGGGCCGCGCGCTGACCGACGCGCACGACGTCGGACTGGATCGTCACCGCCCCCGGGTCGAACTTGCTCGTGTCCCAGACCGGGCTCAGCTCCGCGCCCTCGAAACCGTCGTACACGTCGCCGGGTGTCGCGGGCTTCGCGTCCTGGGCTGGCGACAGGCTGGCCGACAGCGCCAGCAGGCAAGCGGCCAGACTCGCGAGGAGCGCCGCGCCCGCGCGCGCCCGGGCCCCGCGAAGCCGATAGGCGGCGCCGTCGCTCATCGTCCTGCAGCCTAGCATCCCCGCCGGCCTGGTGTCAGGCCGCCACGCGCGGGGCTGGACTCGGCTCGCGCACACGCAGGCGCCCGGCCGAGGCCAGCTCACCCGGCCCCTCCGTGTCCAGGGAACCCCGTGAGTTGACACTCCCCGGAACGGGCCGCACCATGTGACCGGTGAACGGCGCCGGCTCACCGCGGAGAGGCTCGATGCGTCGCCTGCTCCTCCTCGGGCCCATCCTCTTCCTCGCCGCCTGCGGGAGCAGCAATAGCTCGGGATCCTCGGGGAACGCTCCGACCATCGCGAACCTTCGGGTGGCCTACTCGCCTCCCAACCCGTTCACCGGACAGGTCGTGCAGGTCTTCTTCATCATGGACGTCGTCGATCCCAACGACGACTGGGTGGGCGGCTCGTGCCGCTTCGTCACGGGTAACATCCTGGACCTGCCGATCCAGGCGTCGGGCGTGTCCGCGGACGGGAAGGCCGGTACCGCGACGTGCGTCCTGACCGAGACGTTCCAGAACTCGACCGTCCACGTCGACATGGTTGTGATCGACCAGGCCGAGCATCAGTCGAACGTCCTGAGCGGCATGCTCAACCTCGAGGGACAAGGCCGCCCGTAACACCCCGGCGGTCGGCCACGGCTCCGGGACGTCCAGACCTGAACGCCGACGAGACCCGCACGGTCCCGGACGATCTGCCAGCACGCCGGGTAGGCCCGCGGACCTGAGCTCGCGGGCTGACGCTCCTCGCGGCGACGGGCGGCGCGCCATCGACGCCCGGCCAGCCGGACCACTCGACGACGGGCGTGCGGTGGTCGGCCCCGTCACGGCCACCATCGCCGGCCGGGAGCGCGCTCTCCGAGCCGGTCCGCTCAGTCGAGGCCCACGAGCTCGAGCGGGCGCTCGTGGAGGATCTGGTCGATCAGCTCCGGCGGGATCGGGGGCAGGCGCACGCCGTCGCCCCAGTCGTTGATCCGCTGGAAGGCCTCCGCGGCGGCGCGCGTCGTCGTCACGGGGAAGTCCGAGCCGAACAGCAGGCGGTCGGTCACCCGGTACTCCATGGCGGCCCGGAGACCGTTGTAGAGCTGCCAGGGGCGGTGAAAGCGCGCCGACAGGTCCGCGAAGACGTTCTCGTTCTTGCGCATCAGCATCACCGTCTCCTGCATCATCGGCTGCCCGAGGTGGGCGACGATCATCCGCAGGCGCGGGAACGACCGGCCGATCCGGTCCAGCAGCAAGGGACTCCCCCACTCGAGCGCCGCCTCCGGATCGTAGGCCCCGCCCATGTGGAACATGATCGGCACGCGGAACGCGTCGGCCATCTCGTAGAGGCGCCAGGCCGCGGCACTCCATGGATCGAAGCCGTGGTAGACGGGCGAGAGCTTCAGGCCGCGGAGACCCAGCGTCCGGACGCTCCGCTCGAACTCGCGCGTGGCATCCGCCTCCGTCGGGTCCACCGCCGCGAAGCCCACCGCCCGCCCCGGATACCGCGCGACGTACTCCGCGATGAAGTCGTTCGGGATGGCGCGCCCCCACCGGGTCGGCATCTTGATCACGACGAACCGCTCGGCCCCGCCGTCCACGACGCCGCGTCGGTGGTGCTCGGGACCGGCCTCCCCGCCCATCACGCCGCGCGCCTGCATCGCGGCCTGGGACGCGACGCCGGTGTGCTCCGGAAGGTAGCAGTGGGTGTGCCAGTCGATCAGCTGCCGCGGCGTGGCCATCGCGCCGGGTCGGGAATCCGCGCGCGAGCGCTCAGCGGCCGCCGGGGCGCCGCTCGCTCCCGGACGCGGCGATCGTCGGCGCCGGCGCCCCGGACTCGCGCCGGAAGGCCGGCATCACCTTCGTGGCGAAGAGCTCGAGGTTTCGCAGGATCAATCGCTGCGGGATTCCGGGGTGCGCGTGCTCCACGAGCAGCGTCTCGAGCCCGCAGACCTCGACCAGCTCGTGCACGCGCTCCGCGACGTGCTCGGGCGACCCGACCAGGAGATTGCGCGGCTCGAGGAACTCCCAGTCGAGCGCGGCGCCGGGGGCGAGCTCCTCGCCCGGATTCGTGAACACCTCGCGCCCGCGGTACGGGTCGTTGTAGATGAACGCGGACAGGATGGGCGCCTCGGCCTCGCGCCGCGCGGTCTCCATCGACGCCGCGACGTAGAGGTTCCGCAGCACGGCCTGGCCCGCGGACGGCGACACCGGTCGGCCCTCGATCCGCGACCGGATGCCCGCGTAGAGCTCCATGCGCTGCCGGACCCGGCGCGGCGGCGGCTGCCAGTAGCACGGCTGGAGGCCGAGCTCCGCGGCGAAGCTCACGGAGCGGTCGGTCGACACGGTCATCCAGAGCGGCGGGTGCGGCTGCTGGTAGGGCTTGGGCGTGACGCGGAGCTTCAGCACCCGGTCGCCGTCCTGCCACGACGGATCGGCCGGGTAGCGCGGATGCGCGAACCGCGTGTCCGGCGCGGGGAACGTGTAGTTCGCGCCCTGGTGCGCGAAGCGCTCCTCGGTCCAGGCCTTGCGCACGATCTCGACGGTCTCCCGGAAGAGCTCGCGGTTCTCGGCGTCCTTCCGCGGATCGGCGTGCGGATGGAACTGCGGGCCCTCGTAGGGCCAGATGCCGCGCCCGAAGCCCACGTCGACGCGGCCGCGCGTGAGGGTGTCGAGGAGCGCGAGGTCCTCGGCCAGCCGGATCGGATGCCACCACGGCGCGATGGTCGCCATCTGGCCGATCCGGATGCGGCTCGTCCGGACGGCAAGATCCGCGCCCACGAGGATCGGATTGGGGAGGTCGCCGAGACCGTAGGGACCGAAGTGATGCTCTCCCATCCATACCGCGTCGTAGCCGAGCTCTTCGGCCAGGATCACCTGCTCGCGCAGGTTGTCGAGGACGTCCGCCGGCGTCTCCGCGCCGCCGCCGCAATCGTAGAGCGTCGTGAACAGGCCGAACCGCATCGCATGCCCTCCGGGCGCCTCGGGCGCCGACACGCCGTGACTGTATCGCCGGCCTTCGCCCCCAGCAAGGGCGTCACCCCACGAGCGGTCGGGGCTGCCGTCGAGGCGGGCGCTAGGTCGACGGGCGCACGGCGCCGCGCGCGGCGGCCTGGCGCCAGGGAAAGGCGGCGATGATGGCGCGCGCGCGGTCGCGCATGAAATCGGGGACGACCTCGAGCGGGGTCCAGTCGGGCCGGGCGTTCACCCACGCCGCCGCCGCGGTGAGATCCGCCCCGAGCAGCGGCCGGTAGCCCGGCACGTCCGTCGCCCGCGCGGCGAACACCACGCGGCTGACGTCGATCTGGGTGATGACGAACGAGCAGAGCAGGCACGGCTCGCAGCTCGTGTAGACCGTGCAGCCGCGGAGCCGCTGCCAGGCGCCCAGGCGGCGCCACGCGTCGCGGATCGCCACGATCTCCCCGTGCGCCGTCGGATCGAGATCGGCCCGCACGGTGTTGTGGCCCTCGCCGACGAGCTGGCCGGCCGGATCCACGACCACCGCGCCGAACGGCGTCTGGCCGCGAGTGACGGCGGCCTCGGCCAGCTCCAGCGCTCGCTCCATGAAGACCGCGTCTCGCTCCGCCGGCCCCCGGATCTCCTCGCCGCTCATCCGGATCGCGCGGGCCTCACCGAAGCCACTCGCGCTCGGCCCGCCAGGGCACGTCGTCCCGGTAGTCGTAGTACTTCGTCCGGCGGAGCACGAGCGCGCACCCCGCCGAGGCGCCGCCGGGCACGACACCCTGGTGGAGCCGCACGTGGGCGTAGTGGCGGGGAGCGAGCTCTCGCGCCGCGTACGCGTGACGGGCGCCGGCCCGCCAGTGCTCGCGAGCCGCGTCGCCGTCCAGCAGGATCAGGTTGCCCCAGTCTCCCTCGGCGAGCTCGAGGGAGCTGTAGCTGAGGATGTCCGGATGCGCGGGCAGCTCCTGGATGAGCTCGTCGTCCATCGCCGTCAGCGGAGCGACGTCCACGTCCGGACGCTTCCTGCCGAAGAACCCCACCCAAACGAGATCGCGGCCGTCGCCGAGTCGCCGCGTGTCGAAGAAGATCGCGCGATGGAAGCGCCCCGTCGTCTCGCAGCGCTCGATCACGAGCGGCCGCGCACGCACCGGGACCGCCGCGCCCTGTCTCACCTGGTGCTGGATCTCCGCCAGCATCCGGGAGGCCGCGGTCAGGTCCGGGGCGGTCGCGCCGGGGTCCGTGAACCCGCGGCCGGCCGCCGTGTCCTGCGGTCCGAGGCGCGTGCAGTCGTCCACCGCGTCCTCCGTGCCGCCGATCATTCCCGCCCCGGGCCGCCCTTGTCAACGGGCCGCGCGCCGAGCCGCCGTAGAATGAGCGGGTGCTGCGAGTGGTGTCGCTCCTCGCCGCGAACGCCCGGCCGCTCTACGAGCGGATCACCGAGCACCTCGCCGATCGCCTCGGGGGAGGGGTCGAGCTCCTGGACGGCACCCTCGCGGAGCGACGCCGGCGCCTCGACGCCGGGGAGGCCGACGTCGCGTTCATCTGCGGCTGGCCGTACGCCCTCCGGCACGATCGCCCGGAGCCCGAGGTCGCACTCCTGTGCGCGCCCGTGATGGCCGCGCCCCGCTATGGCGGCCGGCCCGTGTACTTCACCGACGTGGTGGTGCGCCGCGACCATCCCGCGCGCAGCGTCGCGGATCTCCGGGGCGCCGTCTGGTCCTACAACGACACGGGCTCGCACTCCGGCTACAACGTGATGCGGCATCATCTGCTCCAGCTCGGCGAGACGCGCGGCTACTTCGGCCGCGTGGTCGATGCGGGCACGCACCAGGGCTCCATCCAGATGGTCCTGGACGGCGCGATCGACGCGTCGGGGATCGACAGCACGGTGCTCGAGACCGAGCTCGCCAATCGGCCCGAGATCGGGCCGGCGCTCCGCACGATCGCCTCGCTCGGCCCGAGCCCCATCCCCCCGGTGGTCGTGGCGCGGCACGTCGCGCCGTCGCTCGCCGCGCGCTTGCGAGGCCTGTTCCTCGGGATGGCGGCGGACCCGGCCGGCCGGGCCGTGCTGGCGGAGGGACGGGTGGCGAGCTTCGTCCCGGTGCAGGACGCCGACTACGACCCGATCCGCGCGATGGCGCGACGAGCCGAGGCCACCGGCTTCCTCACCCTCGGCTGACGGCCGGGTTCAGCTCAGGAGCTTCGCGTCGAAGGGATACGTGCAGATGAGCTCGCATCCGTTCGCCGTCACGACCACCTGGTCCTCCAGCTTGACGCCGTACGCGGCGCCCACCTTGCCCGCGTAGCACTCGAGGTTGAGGACCATGTTCTCTTTGAGCTCGCGCCGGGGCAGGATGCGCCGGGGCCCGCGGTCGTCGTCCGCGTACGGAATGCCGGGGCCCTCGTCCTCGAGTCCCGCCTGGTGGACCATGCCCGGGTAGCGCATCGCCCGGTAGGCCTCCGGCAGTCGCGGCGCCTTCTCGGCGAACTCGGCGAACGTCATCCCCGGCCGGACGAGCTCGATCATGCCGGTGACGCAGTCGTAGGCGACCCGATAGGCTTCCTTCTGCCCCGGCGACGGATCGTCCCCGCACAGGAAGGTGCGCGAGACGTCGATGACGTAGCCCTCGTAGCCGTTGGCGTCGGTGTCCACGCCGACCAGATCGCCGGGCTGGACGATCTTGTCGTGGGCCTCGGTGAGCCATGGGTTCGTGTTGGTGCCGGACGCGACGAGCCGGGTGAAGAGGAACTCGCCGTGACGCCGGAGCAGCGAGTCGCTCAGCACCGCGAACAGGTCGAGCTCCCGGATCCCCGGGCGGATGGCAGCCTCGAACTCGGCCAGCATCGCGTCCCCGATCCCGCCGTTCACCGCCATCAGCTGGACTTCCTCCGGCGTCTTGACCTCGCGCGCGTCCACCGTGGCGGGGCTCGCGTCGACGACCTGGAACCCCTCGGCCTGGAGCGCGAGGAACCCGATCGTGTCCAGGCGGTCGACGGCGAGGCGCTCGCGGTCCAGCCCCATCTCCCGGAGGACGGAGCGGAGGGACTGGGCCCACTCGCGCGCCTTGGCGCCCGATTCGGTCCCGCCGAACTGCCAGCCGTACGCCATCCGCACGTCGTGGACGAGCTTCTGCGCGACGTGGACCGAGCCCTTGTACTCGAACATCACCGGCGCGCCCTCGGCGGGCACGAGGCAGTACCGGGCGAACGTCCCGGCCGTCCACACGCCCATGACGTCGACGCCCGTCGCGTACCGGATGTTCGCCGTGCCGTAGAACAGACAGACCGGCAGATCGTAGTGCTTCATCATCGCCTGCAGGCGGGCGAGACGGCCGCGGCGCAGGGCGCCCATGTCGATCTCGGAGAGGTTCGGCACGCGCAAGTTGCTGACGCGCGGGCGAACCGCCAGCGCACGGCCACGCTCGGTGCTCATGAACGACGCTCCTTTCGGCGGTGAGGAGGGAACGGGGCGAGGGCAGACATGCGCGGGGGCCGGCGCGGCCGGAGTCGGCCGCCGAGGCTCATGCGCCGGCGCCGGATCCCCGGCGGTGACTCAGCGCCGCCGCGGCCGGCCGGACGCACCGGCCACGGGGCGCTGGTTACCGGATCCGCGGATCACCGCCCCCGGGGCTTCGGGATGCGGCTCGGCAGCCCTTCCCGGAGCGGCCGGATGTACTCGGGGCCGATGCCGCAGCACCCGCCGATGACCTGGACCCCCTCCTGCACCCACTTCCGGGCGTGGTCCAGGAACTCCGCGGGGGTCACGTCGTTCCGGTCCTTGGGATCGGGCGACGGGTCGATGTAGTCCTCGCGGCCCGCCTCGGGATAGATACCGATCGGCCCGGACCACTTCTCCCGCACGAGCGGAAGGGCCGCTTCGGTGGCCCTGATGTTCGAGTGGAACACGTTGATGACCTTGCCACCGAGGTGCACGAGCTCGTCGAGTCCGCGATCCAGCGCGACGTCGGACGAGTATCCGACCCGGGGCATGGGGTCGTCGGCCTCGACCCGGCACTTCACGCCGATCCACGTGGGCACGCCGGTCGACAGGCACGCCTGCACGACCCACTTCCGGTGCTCCATGCTCCCCGTCGATTCCGCCAGCAGGAAGTCGACGCCCGCCTCGGCAAGCACCTCCGCCTGCTCCCGCAGGTTGGCCTGGGTCTGCTCCGCGGTGAGCGCGGTCCGGCGCGGCCCCCGCCGGGGACTCCGGCGCGGCTCGGCGCCCGTGAGGAGCCCGTAATTCGAGATCGCGCCGCCGATGTACACGGGCCGGTCGCGGCCCGCCTTGTCGCGCGCGTCCCGCGCGAGGGTGACGGCCCGGACGTTCAGCTCCGTCGACAGGTCCCCGAGGCCGAGGGGCTCGAGATTGTGTCTCGCCGACGAGTAGGTGTTGGTGGTCAGCACGTCGATCCCGGCCTTGATGTACACCTCGTGCAGGTGCCGGATCGTGTAGGGATGCGTCTGCAGCGCGGCGGCCGCCCACGCGATCCCGTGCATGGGCACGCCCATGTTCTGGAGCCCCGTGCCCACGGCCCCGTCGAGGATGACGACGTCTCCCCGGTCGAGACGATTCTGGAGATCCTGGTAGGACATCCTGCTCTCCCTTCGGCGGCTCGAGGAATCGCGCCGCGGTCCGCTGCCCGTCTTTCGGTCCCCGCGATCGCACCGCCTCGCGGGACCGCCCGCGTCGCCCGCGTTGGACGATCCACGGATCGGCCCGACGATCATAGGACCCCCGCGCGAGGCGGCGCAAGGGCAGCCACCTGCGGCGCGCGCGACCGCCCGCACCGGGCCCCGCGCCTTGACACCCGCGGGGGTTCCGGGCGATTGTTGGGAACCCGGCGCGGGGCGGAGGGCGGATGATCTGCTACGTCGATCTCGAGCACGCGGAGCGTGGGCCGTCCATGCTGACGGAGGGCCCGCACGCGACCCAGCGCAAGGCGGATCTCCTGACCGTCAAGGCGCGCTTCGAGCAGCTGAGCGGCGAGCCGTGTCACCTCCTCCACTACACACAGGTCGACCGGGCGCTCCTCGGCCGGCTCGAAGCGCACGCCGTCGTCATCAGCGGGCACTCCACGCTCATCGACCACTACGACCCGCGTGACCTCGCTCCCTTGGTGGAGCTGATCCGCGAGACCTCCACGCCCGTGCTCGGTCTGTGCGGGGGCCATCAGCTGATCGGCCTCACCTTCGGTGCGCAGCCCGCGCCCATGGGACCGCTTGCGCCCGGGGAGCGCGACCCGAAGCCCGACCTCGCCCCGGGCATGCGCAAGGAATGGGGGCCCTGCCGCGTCGACGTCACCGCGGACGACCCCCTGTTCGCCGGCCTCGATGACACCGTGGTGGTCGAGCAGCGGCACTTCTGGGAGCTGAAGTCCGTGCCCCCCGGCTTCGTGTCGCTCGCCGGCTCGGAGGCCTGTCGGGTCCAGGCGATCCGCCACGCGCATCGCCCGCTCTACGGGGTTCAGTTCCACCCGGAGAAGTACAGCGACGGCCACCTCGACGGACGCGCCATCCTCACCAACTTCTTCCGGCTGGCCCACCTCCCCGGGCCGCGATCGGAAGCCGCGGCGCTGGCCCGAGCCTGAGGTTTCGTTTCCGCACGCCGGGCCGGGCGCCGGCCCCCAGGCGTGCCCCAGACCTGATGACGCGCATGTCGTCGCGTCGCGGAGACACCCGTGAGGAGTCCCGGTCGAGCATGACGACCCGCACGCCGAGGTCCACCGGCGTGTCTCGGCACCCGCGCGACGCCTGCGCGGGACGCGGGAACGTCTGCCGATGACCCTCGCGCGGTTCTTCGCCAAGCATCTCGTCTTCCTCGTCCTCACGATGCTGGTGGTGTCCTTCCTGGTTTTCGCCGTCAACGAGTTCTCGCCCGGGGACGTGGCCCGGAAGGAGCTGGGCCAGTTCGCGACGCAGGAGCAGGTCGACCTCCTGACCCAGCGGCTCGGTCTCGACCGGCCCCTCCTGACGCGGTACGTCGAGTACCTTGAGCGACTGGCTCGGGGCGACCTCGGTCAGTCGCTGCGCTTCAAGGTGCCGGTGCGGGAGATCCTCTGGAACCGCCTGAAGAACACGGCGATCCTCGCCGGCGTCTGCTTCGCCCTGATCGTTCCGCTATCGATGGCGCTCGGGATCATCGCGGGCAAGCGAGAGTCGTCGCGCCTGGATCGCGGCATCCTCCTCTTCTCCACCCTGGCCGCCTCGGCGCCGGAGTTCGCCATGGGGGTCTTCCTCGCCAGCATCTTCGTCGTCTGGCTGCGCTGGCTCCCGGGCACCGCGACTCTCGTGGCGGGCGGCGGCTGGTCGGTCGCGTCCCAGTTCGTCCTGCCGGTGGCGGTCGTCGTGCTGTACGACATGGGCTACGTCGTTAACATGGTCCGCGCGTCGATGGTCGAGGTGATGCAGCGCGCGTACATCCGGACGGCGGTGCTGAAGGGCCTCACCCCCCGCCGCGTCATCCTGCGGCACGCCGTCCGCAACGCCATGATCAACCCGGCGACGATCATTTTTCTCCAGCTGACCTACCTGATCTCGGGCCTGGTCGTGGTGGAGACGATCTTCGCGTACCCGGGCTTCGGCCGGATGATGCTCGAGGCGGCCCTGTTCAAGGACATCGCGGTGCTGGAGGTCGGGGCGCTCGTCGCCGTGTTCGTCGCGGTGATGACGCAGGTCCTCGCCGACCTCGCCTACATGGCCCTCGACCCGCGAATCCGCACGTGAGCGGGGCAGCATGACGGCCCCCGGCGAGCCCCGCGTCCTCATCGAAGACCCCGCGCCGCCCGCGCGCAGCGCGGACGGCGCGCTCCGCGAGGCTGCGCGCTCCCTGCCGGAGCCGGCCGCGCGGCCGGGCGTCGTCCGACGCCTCGCGCGCAAGATCGCCCGGCTCCGCGAGTCCACCACGGCGTGCATCGGGATCGGCATCATCGCGTTCTGGGTCGCGATGGCGCTCCTGGCGCCGTGGATCGCCCCCTACCCGCCCAACGCGAACGACTACGCGGCGCTCGCCAACCCCACGCCCTCGGCGACCCACTGGCTCGGCACCGACCACCTCGGGCGGGACATCCTGTCGCGGATCCTGTGGGGCGCGCGCACGGTCCTGGCGGTCGCGCCCCTGACGGTGGTCGCGGCGACGATCCTCGGGGCGCTGCTCGGGCTCTATGCCGGGTACTACCGGGGCGTCGTCGACCTGGTGCTGAGCCGGGTCTCCGACATCGTGCTCTCGTTCCCGGCGATCATCCTGTACCTGGTCATCGTGGCGCGCTTCGGCGCGTCGGCGTGGAACATCATCCTCGTCCTCACCCTGACCCGGGCGCCGATCATCTACCGCATCGTCCGGGGCCTGACCCTTGAGCTCCGCGAGCGCGAGTACGTCGCGGCGGCGAAGATGCGCGGGGAGTCCCCGCTCTACATCATGGTCGTCGAGATCCTGCCGAACGCGCGCGGGCCGCTGCTCGTCGACATGTGCCTCCGCATGGGCTACAACACGATCATCATCGGCGTCCTCGGCTTCCTCGGCATCGGGCTCCCGCCCCCCGATCCCGACTGGGGCGGCATGGTCAAAGACACCTACGGAATGATGTCGGTGTGGCCGCACATGTCGCTCATCCCGAGCGTCGCGATCTCCTCCCTGGTGATCGGGTTCAACCTGCTCGCGATCGGGTTGCGCGAGATCGGCCTGCGTGACTGACGCCGCATCGCGCGGGCCGGCCCTCCTCGAGTTCCAGGACGTCCGGATCTCGTACCTCCTCCGCGCGGGCGAGCACAACGTCGTCCCGCGCCTCTCCTTCACGCTCAGCCGGGGCGAAGCGCTCGGCCTGGTCGGCGAGTCAGGCTGCGGGAAGTCCACGGTCGCGCTCGCCACCATGCGCTACCTCGGTCCCGCGGGCCGCGTCCTCGGCGGACGGATCCTCTTCGAGGGCCAGGACCTCGCGACCCTCGGCGACGCGGAGCTCAGCCGCATCCGGGGCCGGCGCATCGCGATGATCTACCAGGACCCGACGGCGAGCCTGAACCCCGTCATGACCGTGGGTCGGCAGCTCATGGAGGTGCCGATGACCCACGAGGGCGTCGGCGAGGCCGAGGCGCGGCGGCGCGCCCTCCGGATGCTGGCCGAGGTGAAGCTGCCGGACCCGGAGGCGGTGCTCGGGCGCTATCCGCATCAGCTCTCCGGCGGCCAGCAGCAGCGGATCGTCATCGCGATGGCGCTGATCGCCGAGCCGGCCCTCCTCATCATGGACGAGCCGACCACCGGCCTCGACGTGACGGTCGAGGCGGCGGTCCTCGATCTCGTGCGGGACCTCCGGCAGCGGATCGACGCGGCGATCCTGTTCATCAGCCACAACCTCGGCACCGTCGTCCGGGTCTGCGACCGGATCGGCATCATGTACGCCGGCGAGCTGGTCGAGGAGGGCACGATCCGCGGGGTCTTCGCGAATCCGCGCCACCCGTACACGCGGGGGCTGCTCGACTGCCTCCCCGCGCTCGGGCGGGACAAGCGCCAGGCGCCGCTCGTCCCGATCCCCGGCCAGCTGGACGCGAGCGGAATCCGGCCGCGCGGGTGCGTGTTCGCCCCGCGGTGCAGCCACGTCGTCCCCGCGCGCTGCGAGTCGGCGCCGATCCCGAGTATCGCGGTGGGCGATGCGCCGGGCCACGACGTCCGGTGCGTGCGCGCGAGCGAGCTGCCGCGGTGGCGCCGGCGGGAGACCAACGGCGTGCGCACCGAGGCCGGCGCCCGCGGCGAGACCGTGCTCGCCGTCGAGCGGCTGCGCAAGGTCTACCGGCCCCGGCGCGGGCTCCTCGGGCAATCGCGGCGCGGCGTCCAGGCCCTCAACGACGTCGACCTGTCCGCGCGCGGCGCGGAGACCCTGGCCATCGTCGGCGAGTCGGGCTGCGGCAAATCGACGTTCGCGCGGGTGCTGAGCGGACTCGAGACGGCGACCGCGGGGCGGGCGACGCTCGCGGGCACGGAGATCGGCGCGCGCCCCATCGACACGCGGCCGGTGGCCCTCCGGCGACAGCTCCAGATGGTCTTCCAGAATCCGGACAGCACGCTCAACCCGAGCCACACCGCCGGGCACTCGATCATCCGCGCGCTCCGGCGCCTGCGCGGGCTGGGCAGGGCCGCGGCGCGCCGCGAGGCGGAGCGGCTCCTGACCATCGTGAAGCTCCCGCCCGAGTTCGCCGGGCGCAAGCCCCATCAGCTGTCGGGCGGCCAGCGCCAGCGCGTCGCGATCGCGCGCGCCCTCGCGGGCAACCCGGACGTCATCGTCGCCGACGAGCCGGTCTCGGCGCTGGACGTCTCGGTGCAGGCGGCGATCGTCAATCTCCTGAGCGAGCTCCAGTCCGATCGCGGGGCAACGCTCGTCTTCATCTCGCACGACCTCTCGGTCGTCCGCTACCTCGCGGACCACGTCGCGGTGATGTACCTCGGGAAGGTCGTGGAGTTCGGGCCGGTGGACGAGGTGTTCTCGCCGCCGTACCACCCGTACACGGAGGCGCTCCTCTCGGCCATCCCCGTCCCGGATCCGGAGGCGCAGCGGGCCCGGATCGTGCTGGACGGCCCGCTCCCGAGCGCCTCGGACCTGCCCGCGGGCTGCCCGTTCAGCACGCGCTGCCCGCGGAAGGTCGGCCCGATCTGCGACGACACGCCGCCGCCCGAGCAGACCCTCGGGCACCATCATCGCCTGGTCTGCCACATCCCCGCCGAGGAGCTGGCGGGGCTCCAGCAGGCGGCGCTCGCCACGCGCTAGGCGCGTCACCGCCGCGGTCGGACGCCGGACATGCGTCGGGGCCCCGCGGGGGGCCCCGACGAGCGACGCGCGATCGGCTGCGAGCCCTACGCGGTGATGCCCATCTCGTTGCCGAAGATGTACTGCGTCGGGTGCATCTTGAACCCCTGGACGCGCTTGTCCATGAAGGTGAACACCGAGCGCCAGAGCGGCTGCACGATCGGGCCGTCGTCCTGGAGGATCCCCTCCAGCTTGGCCATGATCTCGCGCCGCTTCGCGACGTCCAGCGTGCCCTCGGCCTGCGTCAGGAGGCTGTCGAAGTCCTTGTTCGAGTACTTCGCCTCGTTCCACGGCACGCCGGTGCGGTAGGCGAGCCCGAGGACCATGGTGCCGAGCGGCCGGTGCGTCCAGCCGGTGAAGCCGAACGGGACCTTGGTCCACACGTCCCAGAACTGGGTCGAGGGCATGAGGTTGATCTTCACGCGGATACCGGCGTCCTTCCACTGCTCGACCATCGCCTGCACCGCGATGGCCTCCCACGCCGGGTCCGGCTTGCACGCGATCTCGGTGTCGAAGCCGTTCGGGTAGCCGGCGTCGGCGAGGAGCTTCTTCGCCTTCGCGACGTCGCGCTGGAACGGGGCCAGCTTCGCGTACTCCGGATGGATCGGGCTCACGTGGTGGTGCTCGCCGACCGAGCCGAGCCCCTTGTGGGCCAGCTGGAGCACGGCGTTGGAGTCCACGGCCAGCCGCATCGCCTGGCGCACGCGCTTGTCGTCGAAGGGCTTGTTCGGCTGGAAGCGGGCGACCGCGGTCTGGGCGGTCGTGACCTGGTGGAGCTGGACGTGCCCGAGCTTCCGGAGCGCGTCGAGCTGGACGATCGCCGCCTCGTAGAGCCCGTCGACCTGCTTGCTCGACAGCGCGGCGATCTCGGCCGCGGGATCGTCCCCGAGGTCGATGAACTCGATGGTGTCGAGGTACGGGCCGCCCCCCCAGTAGCCCTTCCGGGCCTTCAGGACCTGCCGCCGCTCGACCTGGTTCTCGACCAGCTCGAACGCGCCGGTGCCGTTCGACCCCACCTTGAACTCGCCGTTCTCGGCCGGATCGAGGATCAGGAACGGGTAGTGGAAGAGCCACTCGGGAATGGCGATCTGCGGCGTCCGGCCGTTCAGGCGCACGGTGAAGTCGTCGACCTTCTGGACGGCGTTCGCGTCCCAGAGGCGCGTCGACTTCTTGGGGTTTCCCTTGTCGTCCTTCTCGCCGGTCTCGTACTCCTCGAGGATGAACCCCTTCATCAGGCCGAGCACCGAGGAGCCGGTCTTCGGGTCGAGCACTCGCTTGATGTTCCAGACGGCGTCGTCCGACGTGAACTGCCGGCCGCTGTGCCACTTGACGTCCTTGCGGAGGCGGAGCGTCCAGGTCTTGAGATCCGCGCTCGCTTCCCACTTCTCGCAGAGCATGGGCCGGGTGATGTTGTCGGAGCCGGTCACCGTCAGGTACTCGCAGACCTGACGGACCGTGTTCGAGCGCTGCACCCAGCTGAAGGTGTGGGGGTCCTTCACATCCTGGCAGCGCATGCTGAGCCGGAGGGTGCCGCCCTTCGGCATCGAGCCCTGCGCCCGCGCCACGCCGACGAGCCGCTCGCCCGTGATCGCGCGGACGGCCCCGTAGGCCGCCGGCGCCGACACGCCGAGCAGCGTCGCGTACCGGAGGAACTCCCGGCGATCGATCTGGCCCTCGGCCAGCTGGCGCTTGAGGAGGGGGATGGAGGGATGTTCCTGGCTATCTGCCATCGTCGGGTCCTCCCTAGTACGGTCGGAAGCTGAACGGCACGGCACGGGGACGTGTCCGCGCCTGGGTGTGGCGCTGGTGGCCCCACTCTCAGCCTGTCAGGACCACCTTGTCAAGGCAGGCCGGCCCCGGGCGGCCCGGTCTCGGGGCCCGGTCCCCGGCGGGCGCGCCGCCGCCATCGCCCGGACGCCCCGGGGGCATCGCGCACTGCGCCGGCTCAGCCGGCCGAGGCCCCCGAGGGCTCCGGCACGGACCAGCGCGTCCGCGGCCGGGGCTCCAACTGGCCGTCGACGTAGACGGCATCGACGCGCTCGTCGAAGAAGCAGACGAGATTCTCGATCTTGCCGCACTCGGGAATCGGATGGCGGTAGCACCAGGCGATGTCGCGGACCACCGTCGACCCGATCCGCACCGAGTAGTAGGACGCCAGCCCCTTGTAGGGGCAGCGCGTCTCGGTCTCGGTCGGCTCGAGCAGATCCATGCGCACGTCGGTCTTCGGCACGTAGTAGCGCGTCGGCAGGCCGGTTTCGAACAGGAGCGTCGGCCGCCGCGTGTCGCAGACGACCTCGCCCGCGACCACCACCCGCACGTGGCGGGAGCTGTGCAGCACGTCGACCCGCTTGTACGGATCGCGGGCGTGCACGTACACCTCGTCGTCCTCCTCGAACCACGCGTCCATCTTCGGCCACTCAAAGGCCACGTGATCCCGGACCCCGAGGCGATCGGCGGGCGGCGCCGGATATCCCCAGGCCGCATGCTCGGCCGCGCGGTCCCCGACTCGCACCGTCCAGCAGGTGGCGCCGTCGCGCGGACATGGCGCGGCGTGCCCGGCGGGGACGAGCGTGCCGGCCCGGACGTCCTCGCGCGGGAAGTAGTAGACGGGCACGCGCCCCGGCTCGCGCAGCAGCAGCACGCGCCGGCTGTCCGCCACGATCTGGCCGGCAAAGCGCACCCGGATCCAGCGGGCGCTCGGCTCGAGGAGGTGGCGGGAATCGGACGCGACGGCGGCGGGAGTCATCGCGGCTCTCGCTCGGCAAGAAATCACGGCTCTGGCGAACCCGTCAAGGGTCATCGCGGGAGGGGTCGGGGCGCCGGGGACTCCGCGGCTGGCGGCGGCAGCGGGGTCTCGTCACGCCACGGAGACGCCGGCTGGAAGCCGGGACCCTTGACGGCGCTGCTCGTCCCGTCGCAGGGTAGGGACTCTAGCAGCGTTGGCGTCTGCGCGTTCACCCCCTCGCCCAAGGAGGAGACTCATGAAGCGGTTCTGGTTCGGACTGATCGTGGTCCTCGGGCTCGCCCTCGGCCTTGGCGCGGAGGGCACGGCGGCGCCAAAGGGAACGCTCACCATCGGCATCCCGGCGGACATCAACACCCTCGACCCGACGATGGGGCCCGAGGTCAACAGCCTCAACGTCGCGTTCTCGACCATGGAGGCGTTGCTGCGCCTCGACGCGCAAGGGAACCTCAAACCGCAGCTCGCCTCGTCGTGGGAGGTCGTCGACAACACGACCTACGTCTTCCGGCTCCGGCCGAACGTGAAGTTCCACAACGGCGAGCCGTTCAACGCGCAGGCGGTGGAGTACAGCCTGAAGCGAAGCCAGGAGAAGCACCGCGCGAACAAGGGCACGTGCTCGACCGTCTCGAAGATCGAGGTCGTGGACGACCTCACCGTCCGGATCACCACCGAGAAGCCCGACCCGATCTTGCTGAAGCGGATGGCCAACGTGTCGTGCGCCATCTTCCCGCCCAAGGCGACCGCTGCCGGCGGCGACGAGGCCGCGTCGCTCAAGCCGATCGGCACCGGGCCGTTCATCCTCTCGGCCTGGGTGAAGGGCGAGACCATCACCTTCAAGGCGAATCCGAACTACTACTTGCCGGACGTGCCCAAGGTCGAGACGCTGGTCTGGCGGGCCATCCCCGAGGCGGCCGCGCGCGTCGCCGCGCTCCAGACCGGGCAGGTCGACATCGCGCTCCGGATCCCGCCGAACCAGGTCCCCGCGCTCGAGAAAGATCCGAACTTCCGCATCTCATCCGCCCTGTCCACGCGCACGTACTACCTCGCCTTCAACAACCTGACCACCGGCAAGGGCACGCCCCTCATGGACCCGCGGGTCCGCCAGGCCATGAACCATGGCGTGGACCTCCAGGCCATCATCCGGAGCGTCTTCAACGGCCAGGCCCAGCGGGTGAACAGCCTGATCGGCAACGTCCAGTTCGGCTACGACCAAACGCTCCTCCCGATGGTCTACGATCCCAACCGCGCCAAGCAGCTCCTCGCCGAGGCGGGCGTCCCCAACGGCTTCAAGATCGGGCTGGCCTGCCCGAGCGGCGCCTACGCGAACGACAAGGAAGCCTGCCAGGCCATCGCCGGATCCCTCGCCAAGATCGGCATCGAGATCGATCTCCAGATTATGGAGTCGAACCGCTTCTGGGACCTGGAAGCGAAGAAGCAGCTCCCCCCGCTGTTCTTCGACGGCGTGGGAGACCGCTACGCGGATCCGGCGACCCAGTTGAAGGGGGTCGCGCACTCCAGCTCGAACTGGACGGCCTTCGAGAAGAGGGAGTTCGACGACCTGATCGACCAGGGCAGCAGCACGGTCAACCCGGAGGAGCGGAAGCGGATCTATGCGAAGCTCGCGCGCGAGATGCAGGCGGACCCACCGTTCCTCTTCCTCTGGCAGGTGAAGAACTTCGAGGGCGTGCGCAAGCGCGTCCAGGGCTACACGACGCGGCCGACCGAGGACATGGGCCACGTGCCCTTCGACGTGGGCGTGGAATAGCTCGGCCCCCACCTCGCGGCGTCGTCATCGACGACCGGCCGGGTGTCCCGCGACGCGCGTCAGCGCCCGCGGGCGCCCGGCCCGTTCACGCGTAGGCTCAAGTGAGCGCCAGTCGGTCCCCGGTGTCGTCGGCGGTCCGGCGCCGCTCTGTCCGCTCCTAAGCTCGTGACCGCTTATCTCCTCGCGCGGGCGGGGCAATCGCTGCTAGCGATCGCCTGCGTCCTCGCTCTCGTCTTCTTCATGGTCCGCCTGACCGGGGATCCGTCCGTCGTCATGCTGCCCCAGGACGCGAGCAAGGAGGACGTCGCCCAGTTCCGGGCGGCGATGGGGTTCGACCGCCCGCTGACCGTCCAGTTCGGGGACTTCGTTCGCCGGGCGGTCGTGGGCGACTTCGGCAAGTCGCTCCAGTATCGGACCTCGGCCTGGTCGCTCATCATGGAGCGGCTTCCCGCGACGCTCGAGCTCGCCGTCGTGTCGATGGCCTTCGCCATCCTGGTCGCGGTGCCCCTCGGGATCCTCGCGGCAACCCACCGCGGCTCCGCCTGGGACGCCGTCGCCCAGGGCGTGGCCCTCCTCGGCCAGGCGCTGCCCGCCTACTGGGTGGGGCTCATCCTGATCCTGGTCCTCTCGGTCCAGCTGAACCTCCTTCCGGTCGCGGGCCGCTCCGGATGGCGCTCGCTCGTGATGCCGATGATCACGCTCGGCATGGGTACCCTCGGACGGCTGACCCAGCTCACCCGCTCCGTCCTGCTGGAGGCGCTCGACCAGGACTACATCCGCACCGCCTGGGCGAAGGGGCTCGGCTCCGCCGCCGTCCGGTACCGGCACGCCCTCAAGAACGCGGCGATCCCGCTGATCACGCTGATCGGCCTCAACTTCGGCTACATGCTGGGCGGTGCGGTGCTGATCGAGAGCGTGTTCTCGTATCCCGGCATCGGGCGGCTCGCGGCCCAGGCGATCTTCCAGCGCGACTTCCCGCTCGTGCAGGCCGTCGCCTTCTTCGCGTCGGTGGTGGTGATCGGGGTCAACCTCGCCACCGATCTCCTGTACGGTCTCGTGAACCCCCAGGTCCGGCTCCGGTGACCCCCGCGACGCGACCGCGGTGGCTCGGGGCAGGCGCCGGGCTCGTCCTGCTGGTCCTCCTCACCGCCGTCCTCGCGCCCGTCCTCGCGCCGCATCCCCCGGGCCTCCAGGACCTGGCGAAGAGCCAGCAGCCGCCGGCGTGGCTCGAAGGCGGGAGCTGGGAGAACCCGCTCGGCACCGATCACCTCGGGCGCGACGTGCTGAGCCGGATCATCTATGGCAGCCGCGTGTCGCTCGTCGTCGGGGGCGGCGGGGTCGCGCTCGCGCTGGCCCTCGGGCTCCTGGTCGGGCTCCTCGCCGGCTACGTGCGCGGCTGGACCGACGACATCGCGATGCGGCTCTGCGACGTCCAGCTCGCGCTCCCGTATCTCCTCTTCGTCGTCGCGATCGTCGGGGTGCTCGGACCGAGCTTGCGGAACGTGGTCCTCGTGTTCGGGATCGCCGACTTTCCGCTGTTCGCGCGCATGGCGCGGGGGGAGACCCTGCGGCTTCGCGCGGCGCCGTTCGTCGAGTCGGCGATCGCCACCGGCGCCTCCCACGCGCGCATCCTCCTTCGCCACGTGCTGCCGAACATGGCGGGTGTCCTGCTCGTGGTGTCGGCGTTCGAGATGGCGGCCATGATCCTCTACGAGGCCGGGGTCGGCTTCCTCGGATTGTCGGTGCCGCCGACGATCCCCAGCTGGGGCAACATGCTCGCCGATGGTCGCAACTACCTCACCACCTCCTGGTGGATCGCGACGTTCCCGGGGCTCGCCATCGTGATCGGCACCCTCGGGATAAACCTCCTCGGCAACCGGCTGCGCCGGACATGAGGGCGGCCGCTCCGCCGTGGAGAACCCATGTGGTCTCGGAATGATCGCCCAGTGACTCGCTGAGGCGCGGAGGATCCCAGATGCCCAGGCGCAGCGTGACGGACAGGCTCAGGAATGGAGAGATCCTGCTGATGGACGGCGGCACGGGCTCGGAGCTCCAGCGTCGCGGGGTCGAGGTGCTGCTCGGCTCCCGCGGCGACAAGCTCGGACCCTGGTCGGCGACCGCCAACGTGGACGCGCCGGACGTCGTCCAGCAGGTCCACCAGGACTACCTCCGGGTCGGCGCCGACGTGATCATCAGCAACAACTTCCGCACGACGCGCACGCGGCTCGCGCCGGTGGGCCTCGGAGCCCGCTGGACGGAGTACGCGGCGGCGGGCGGGCGGCTCGCGGTCGCCGCGCGCGACGCGATCAACCCCGAGGCGTACGTCGCTGGCGGGATGGCGGCGCCGGGCCTCGGCATGCTGAACGACCGCGCCGAGACCGACGTCACGATCATGGGCGACGAGTGCGGCCGCGAGTTTGCCGAGCACTCGAAGATCCTCGCGGCGACCGGCGTCGACGTGATGCTGCCCGAGTTCGTCAACTACGTCGTCGACTGCGTGGCCGCGGTGGATGCGTGCGCCGAGGCCGGCCGCCCCGTGTGGCTCGGCGTCCCCACGGTGACCACGGAGGGCATCACGCGGAACGGCGAGACGATGGAGGCGCTGGGCCACGCGCTCCGGGGCCACCCGATCCAGGCGATCCTCCTGATGTGCAGCCGCCCCGAGGCGATCAGCGCGACCCTCCCGCGGCTCCGCCAGGCCTTCGACGGGCCGATCGGCGCCTACCCGAACGTCGGCTACAACCCGATGGCGCCGGTGGGCGGCCGCGTCCACCTCGGGCCCGACCTCATGTCCCCCCACGCGGCGAGCCCGACACGGCTCGCCGAGTTCGCCCAGGAGTGGATCGAGATGGGCGCTCAGATCGTCGGCGGGTGCTGCGCCACGGGCCCCGAGCACATCATGGCCATGAAGGCCATCGTGGAGCGCGCCCGCGCGGCCCGGCACGCGCCGGCCCGCGCGTAGCCCGCGCATGCGGATCGTCGACGCGCTTCCGGTCCGGGTCCGCGAGATCGAGAACATCTGGATTCCCGCCGGCCAGACCGGGCAGCGCATGGCCGCGCGCCTCTGGCTGCCGGAGGGCGCGGACGAGACGCCGGTCCCCGCGATCCTCACCTACCTGCCGTACCGGAAGCGCGATTCGACGCGCGCCGGCGACGATCCCATGCACCGGTACTTCGCCGGCCACGGCTACGCGTGCCTCCGGGTCGACATGCGCGGCTCGGGCGACTCTGACGGACTGATGGACGACGAGTACGCGCCGCAGGAGCTCGACGACGGCAAGGCGCTGATCGCGTGGATCGCCGCCCAGCCCTGGTGCTCCGGCAAGGTCGGCATGATCGGCAGCTCCTGGGGCGGGTTCAATGCGCTCCAGATCGCGGCGCTCCGGCCGCCCGCGCTCGCCGCGATCGTCACGAACTGCTCGACCGACGACCGCTACGCCGACGACATGCACTACATGGGCGGGTGCATGCTCAACGACATGCTCGACTGGGGGTCGTCGTTCTTCGCGCGGCTCCCCCGCCCGCCGGACCCGGAGATCTCGGGCCCGGACTGGCGCCGGAAATGGCAGGAGCGGCTCGAGCTGACCGCCCTTCCGGTCGCGGTGTGGCTCCGCCATCAGCGGCGCGACGGCTACTGGAAGCACGGCTCGGTCAACGAGGACTATTCGGCGATCCAGTGCCCGGTCTTCGCCACCGGCGGCTGGATGGACGGGTACTCGAACGCCATCCCGCGGCTCCTCGCGAGCCTGTCGGTGCCGCGCCTCGGGCTCATCGGCGCGTGGGGCCACAAGTACGGCCACCAGGCGGTGCCGGGCCCCGCGATCGGCTACCTCCAGGAGTGCCTCCGGTGGTTCGATCACTGGCTCCGGGGTCGCGACACCGGAATCATGCGGGAGCCGATGCTCCGCGCGTTCATGCAGGAGGCGGTGCCGCCCGTCGGCGACTACCCGGTCTGTCCCGGCCGCTGGGTCGCCGAGCCGATCTGGCCGCCGCGCGCGCCGGCGCGTCGACGACTCCACCTGAACGCTGGCGGCCGGCTGCAGGCCCGGGCGGGGCGCGGCGTGACGCTCACCCACCGGTCCGACGAGACCATCGGGGTGGCGGGGGGCGAGTGGTGCCCCCACGGGATCGGCGGCTACGGCCCGCAGTGCCCGACCGACCAGCGGGAGGACGACGCGCGAAGCCTCGTCTTCGAGACCGAGCCGCTCCGCCAGCCCCTCGAGATCCTCGGTCAGCCCGCCGTCACGCTCGCGCTCGCCGTCGACCGGCCGGTGGCCTTCGTGGCGGTGCGGCTCAACGACGTGTTCCCCGACGGCCGGGTGTCGCGGGTCTCGTTCGGCGTCCTCAACCTCACGCATCGCGCCTCCCACGAGCATCCCGCGCCGATCCCGGTCGGGAAGCGGCTCCGCGTTCGCGCGCTCCTCAACGACATCGCCTACTCGTGGCGGCCCGGACACCGGATCCGCGTCGCGCTGTCGACCACCTACTGGCCGATGGTCTGGCCCGCGCCCGAGCCGGTGACGCTCCGGCTCTCGACCGGCGCCAGCACGCTCGAGCTCCCGGTACGCGCGCGGCGACCAATCGACGCGAAGATTCGGTTCGGACTGCCGGAGCAGGGCCCGCCCATGGCGAAGACGGTCGTCGAGGCCCCGACCTTCTCCCGCGTCATCGAGCGCGACGTCAGCCGGCGCACGGTGACCATTCGCGCCGAGGAGCACGAGGGCCGGGCGGTCATCGCCGACACCGGCGTCGAGATCGGCCGGTGGGTGACCGAGCGCCTCGCCATCACCGAGGGCGATCCGCTCAGCGCCGAGACCGAGATGGCGAGCGTCTTCAGCTATGCGAAGGGGGCCTGGCGCACGAAGGTGCGCGGGAGCTGCGCGCTCCGGGCGACCCGGACCCAGTGGCTCCTGTCGGCCGATCTCGCCGCGTGGGAGGGGGACGAGCAGGTCTTCAGCCGTCACCTCGACGTCCCGATTCCGCGGGACCTGATGTAGCCGCCGCACGGCCCGATGCCCCTCGAGCCTCCGGTGCAAGCCCCCGCACGCGCCGTGGATTCGCGGTCTCCCGCATGACGGCGCCCGCGCGGCTCGGGGCGGCGAAGCGCTAGTGCGGATCGCGATCGTCGGCGGGGGTCCGGCCGGACTCTACCTCGCGTACCTCCTCGGCCGGCGCAGCCCCGAGGTCTCGGTGCGGGTCTTCGAGCAGAACCCGGCGGATGCGACCTTCGGGTTCGGCGTGGTGTTCTCCGACCGGGCCCTCGAGTTCCTGCGTGACGACGACCCGGAGACCTGCGAGGCCATCGCGCCTGCCCTGGAGTCCTGGTCGGACATCACGCTCGATCTGGAAGGGCAAGTCGTGCGCATCGACGGCGTCGGGTTCTCGGCGATCGGCCGGCTCGAGCTGCTGCAACGGCTCCAGCAGCGGGCGCAGGCGGCCGGGATTCCCGTGGAGTTCGAGCGGCCCATCGCCTCGCTCCGCGAGGTGGACGACGCCGATCTGATCGTCGGGGCCGACGGCGTGCACTCCGTCGTCCGCCGCGCCTACGAGCGAGAGCTCGGGACCACGGAGCGCCTGCTCACGAACAAGTTCGCGTGGTACGGGACGACCAAGCCCTTCGAGACGCTGACCCAGACATTCCGGCGCGATGCCGACGGCGCCTTCAACGCCCACCACTACCGGCACTCGCCGCGCCTGAGCACGTTCGTCGTCGAGACCGACGCCGCGACCTGGCGGCGCGCGGGGTTCGCCGCCATGGACGAGCCCGCGACGACCGCCTACCTCGAGCACGTGTTCGCCGACGTCCTGGACGGGCATCCGCTGGTGTCGAACAAGTCGGTCTGGCGCAGCTTCCCGGTGGTCGCCAACGCGCGCTGGTCCGCGGGCCAGGCGGTGCTGATTGGCGACGCGCTCCACACCGCGCATTTCTCCATCGGCTCGGGCACGCGGCTCGCCCTGGAGGATGCGCGCGCGCTGGCGCGCGCCATCGCCGCGCATCCCGGCGACGCGGCCGAGGCCGTCCGGGCGTACGAGGCCGCGCGCCGCCCGATCCTGGACAAGCTCACCGCCGCGGCGAGCGCGAGCGCCGCCTGGTACGAGCGCTTCGCCGAGCACATGGCGCTCCCGCCATACGAGTTCGCGATGAGCTACATCACGCGCTCGGGCCGCGTCGACGTCGGCCGGCTGCGCGCAGTCTCGCCGCAGTTCGTGGCCGCCTACGAGCGACACGGACGCGGCCGCCCGTAGGGGTCGGCGCCCCGGCCCGCCCGGGGGTCGGGGCCTCCGTGTTGGCGGGTCTGCCATGTGGCGCTATACTGAGTGCCACATGCCACTTTCGACGGAGGTCCATCCATGGTGACGGCCGCACGCATCGCAAAGGCCCTCGGAGCCGTCGGCGTCCGCCGGCCCAAGAGCGTCACCGCCGAGGAGCTCCAGGCCCGGGTCCGAACCGGGCTCCCCTACGCGGCGCTCGAGGCCGTCGCCGTAGGGTTCGCCATCGGGCCCCGCGACCTCGGCGCGGTCCTCCATCTGCCCGCACGCACCCTCGCCCGGCGCAAGCGCGAGAAGCGGTTGCGGCCCGATGAATCCGACCGGCTGTTCCGCCTGGGCCGGATTGCCGCGCTCGCCGACGAGGTGCTGGGGAGTCGCGAGAAGGCCACGCGATGGCTGCACCAGCCGAACCGGGCCCTCGCGAGCGCGGTGCCGCTCCGTCAGCTGGACACCGAGGTCGGCGCTCGCCGCGTCGAGGACCTCCTCCTCCGGATCGCGCACGGGGTCTACAGCTGACCCGGGTCTGGCGGATCTGCCGCCAGCCGTTCGCGGCGTTCGACGGCGAGGGGGCCCGCCGGGCCGGCGGCCGCTGGAATCACCCGGGGGTGGCGGTCGTGTACACGTCTGCCACGCTCTCGCTCGCGGCGCTCGAGTACTTCGTCCACCTGGACCCGATCGACGCCCCGCGCGATCTGGTGGCGGTCCCCGCGGAGATTCCCGACGCGGTCGCCCGGACCGAGATCCGCGCCGAGACTCTTCCCGCGAGCTGGCGGGGCTATCCGGCGCCGGAGCCGCTCGCCGAGCTCGGCACGGCCTGGGCTCGCGCGAAGACGACGGCCGTCCTCGTCGTGCCCTCCGCGCTGGTCCCGCAGGAGCGGAATCTGCTCCTGAACCCCGCCCATGCCGACTTCCGGCGGATTCGCCCCGCCAAGCCGGAGTCGTTCAGCTTCGATCCGCGGATGTGGCGGCGGTGAACGGCGATCGGGCGCGCGCGCCCGATGGCTCGCGGGAGCGTCGTTCGATCCGGGCCACGCGGGAGGAAACGACGGCGCGCGGCGCGCCGCCCTACTACGCCATCCCGCCGCCGTTGCCCGTCCCGCCCGGCCGGCGCGCGCGCTCCCCCAGGCTCTCCAGCACCCACTGGTTGAACTGGTGGCAGCCGTGCTCCTGCGGGACGAAGTTGCCGTGGGCGAGCGGCCGCGCGTGGAGCCCCTCCTGCTGCCACTCGCAGTTCCGGGCGTCCTGGCGGTTCGTGAGGTCCCAGAGCGCGACGTAGTGCTCGAGGTCGAACTCGGGACGCGTCATGGCCTCGGGCTCGAACAGCCAGTCGTAGATCATCCGGACGCTCTCCGGGCCCGTCGCCAGCATCTGGTGCGAGTTGACGTAGTCCGGGTGCACGTTCAGGAAGAAGTTCGGCCGGAACGTCGCCGACTGGTAGAGGTTGGTTCGCTCCTCGGCCGAGAGTCCCCTGAACGGCGGGATGCGAGCGGTCCCGTCCATGGTGAGCGTCGCCGCCCCGGGCTTGTAGCGGGGTCGCGCGGACTCGAGCGGGTTCCCCGCGTCGTCGGTGCGGAGGCCCCAGGCGCCGGCGTCCCAGAAGAGCGTTGCGATCTCGCAGAGCTCCGGGTGGACCGGCGGGCAGTGAAAGCACTCCGAGAAGTTCTCGAAGAGGAGCTTCCAGTTCGCCTTGACGTCCATGATGATGCGCTTGCCGATGCGGAGGTCGGCGAAGCCGTAGTTCCGGAACCGCTCCGGCAGATCTCCGAGGGCGTCGTGGAGCGGCGGGGCGCTCTCCCCGGCGAGATTCACGAAGATGAAGCCGCCCCAGGTCCCGAGGGCCACCTTGAAGAGCGGGTAGGCTGCCTTGTCGAAGTCCGCGCTCTCCATCTGCCGCGGCGTGCCGATGAGCTGCCCGTCCAGGCTGTAGGTCCACGTGTGATAGGGGCAGACGATGCTCCGGCCCGGAAGCCGGCCCTGCTCCTCGGTGCAGAGGATCGAGCCGCGGTGGCGGCACGTGTTGTGGAATGCCTGGAGCCGGCCCTCGAGATCGCGGACGACGACGATGCTCTGGGTCCCGATCCGGACGACCTTGTAGTCGCGGGGGGCGGGGACTTCCTCCTCGCGCCCGGCCAGCACCCACATGCCGTACCAGAAGACCTCGAGCTCCCGCTCGTGGTGCTGGGGGTCGAAGTAGTAGCGCGCGGGGATGCTCGGCTCGAGCTGATGGAGCGCTGCCCGCCGCTGATGGTATGTCGATGCCTGCGACCCCTGCATAGATCCTCCTCGTCCCTCGGCGTCGCGATCTCGCCCCGGCTCCGGTCATCCCACCGGTCGCGCTGGCGCTCCATTGTACCCGCTGGGACGGCTCGCCGACGCCGGTCCCCCCGGCCACGCGCGGGCCGCGCGGGCCGCGCGGGCCGCGCCGACCGCGCCCGTCCCCGCTGGTGCCGCCTCGCCGGCTGCGGTATGGTCGGCACGTCCGGCAATGTCACGCCGGAACACCATCCAGCAGGGAGACCCCGAGCCATGTCGACGGAGCGGTCGCGGGACTGGGAGGTGTCCGAGCGGGCCACCGACCTCCATCGCTCGGCCCTCGTCTGGGACGATCACGGCGGCTTCGCGTACAGCACGGCCGCGGCGCTCCGGGACCTCGAGCGCTGGCGCGTCTCGGGCATCGACTACCTGTCGATCAACGTGGGCTACGACGTCACGCCGTGGACGCTCGCCGTCGAGGCCGTGGCGCAGGATCGCCAGTGGGTCCGCGACCACCCCGAGGCCTTCGTCCAGGTGCAGACGGTCGCCGACGTCCAGCGCGCCAAGCGCGAGGGCAAGCTGGCGGTCAGCTTCGACCTCGAGGGGATGGACGCGCTGAACGGCGACCTCGGCATGGTCGACGTCTACTACCGGCTCGGCGTGCGGCAGATGCTCTTCGCCTACAACCGGAACAACAAGGCCGGGGGGGGCTGCCACGACGAGGACGTCGGGCTCACGCCCTTCGGGCGCGACGTGATCCGCGAGATGAACCGGGTGGGGATGCTCGTCGACGGGTCCCACTGCGGGTATCGCACCACCATGGAAGCCATGGAGCTCTCGACGGCGCCCTGCATCTTCTCCCACTCGAACGCGCGCCGCCTGTGCGACCACGAGCGGAACATCCGCGACGACCAGATCAAGGCGTGCGCGGCCACCGGCGGTGTGATCGCGGTCACCGGCGTCGGTCGCTTTCTGGGGCCGAAGGGGCCCGTCGTGGATCACCTCGTCGAGCACATCGACTACATGGTCGAGCTCGTCGGGCCGGAGCACGTGGGCCTCGGCATGGACAGCGTGCTGAAGCAGAAGCCGGCGGGCGCGCCGTTCACCGGGAATCGGGCGTACTGGCCGGAGCGCCAGTACCCGGACAGCGGCACCGGCTACGTCGACCCCGAGGCGTGGCCGCGCATCACGCAGGCCTTGCTCGACCGCGGCTACAGCGAGGCGGCCGTGCGGGCGATCCTCGGGGAGAACTTCCTCCGCGTCGCCCGCCAAGTTTGGAAGTGACCCCGGCGCGCTGACGTCACCGGACGCGCGCGTGGGTGATCCGACCATTCGAGCCGCGCGGGCCGACGATGCCCCGCAGATCGCCGAGATTCAGGTGCGGTCCTGGCGGTGGGCGTACCAAGACCTCCTGCCGGCGGCCTTCCTCGCTGCGCTCTCGATCGACCGCCGCGCGGCCTTTTGGCGGCAGTGGCTGGCCGACCCGCGCCCGCGGCGTCATCTCTGGCTCGCGACCGACGGGACGCGCGCCGTCGGCTTCGCGGCGACGGGACCCTCGCGGGACGCGACGGCCGACGCCGACACCGGCGAGCTCTGGGCGCTGTACCTGGATCCCGCCGCCGTGGGGACCGGGATCGGGCGCGCTTTGTACGCGCGCGCCGAGACTGGCCTCCGGGACGCCGGCTTCCGCTCGGCCACGCTCTGGGTCATCGAGTCGAACCGTCGAGGCCGTCGCTTCTACGAGCGACAGGGCTGGCGCGTCGACGGAGGCGAGAAGGCGGAGGAGTGGAGTGGCCAGGCCGTCCGGGAGGTGCGCTATCGACGAGCGCTGCCGCCCGAGGGATCCCCCGCGCTCGGCCCTTAGCGGTGCCGAGTCTCCGCCGCGCCACGCACGCGGGCCCGATCGGCCCGCCGAGTGGCCTCCGGCCCCTGCCGATCAGCCCTCGTACTTGAAGGACACCTGGACGCGAGCGCGATAGGCGACGATCTTTCCGTTGTCGATCTTCACGTCGAGCTTCTGGACCTCCGCGATCCGGAGATCCCGTAGCGATCGCGTCGCCGTCTCCACGGCATTCTTGGTCGCCTCCTCCCACGAGCGCTTGCTGGTCCCGATGACGTCGATGACCCGGTAGACCCCTTCGCCGCTCCCCTTGTTCGCCATGGCTGCCTCCCGTCCCGAGGTGATCGGACGTGGAGCCGCGTGCGCCGGCTCGGTGGGCCGACGATACGCCGGGGACCGACTCGATCACAAGCCGGTATAATTCGACGCCGTGACCGTCGTGAGCGTCCATCCGCGCGCGATTCACCGGCTCGATCCCGTCTGGATCCCGCTCAAGGACGGCACGCGGCTCGCCGCGCGCGCCTGGCTCCCGGTCGACGCCGACGCGCACCCGGTGCCGGCGATCCTCGAGTACCTGCCCTACCGCCGGCGGGACGGCACGGCCGAGCGGGACGCGCTGACCCATCCCTACGTCGCGGGCCACGGCTACGCGTGTGTCCGCGTCGACATGCGCGGAAGCGGGGACTCGGACGGCGTGCTCACCGACGAGTACCTGCCGCTCGAGCAGGCCGACGCCCTCGAGGTCATCGCCTGGCTCGCGGACCAGCCGTGGTGCACGGGCGCGGTCGGCATGATGGGGCACTCGTGGGGCGGGTTCAACGCGCTCCAGGTCGCGGCGCACCGGCCCCCGGCGCTCCGGGCCATCATCA
>CAYXBJ010000004.1:0-3847 GCA_964463175.1 uncultured bacterium | reverse complement strand
CAGACCGTCCGCGGGGATCCGGCCCCACGAGGCGGCGAGGGAGGCGCGCGCCCCGAGCACCGGGGGCGTCAGGACCACGCCCGCGCGGGCACCCAGCACGGAGGCGATCGCCCGCAGGCCCTGATCGCAGATCTCGTCCTGCCCCGCGGGCGGAGCGGTGAGTCGGAGGATTTCCTCGAGGCGGCCAAGCCACCCGGCGGTCTCGCTGGCTTTGGGTGGGCCCATGTCGACCGCGCGGAGTATATCAAAGGCGCGCGCCCGCTTCGGGCGGGGAGCACGGCCTCGCGGACTGGCTGACTCGCGGTCGATCACGCGGCGCGCGGCGCCCGGACGACCTCGACGCTGCAGGGCGCGTGCGCGACCATGGCGTGGCAGACGCTGCCGACGAACGCGCGCCCCATCGCCGTCGTGCCGTGGGAGCCGAGAACCAGGAGATCGGCGCCCCAGCGGCGGATCACGTCGAGGAGCGCAGTCTTCGCCGGCTCGTCGCGCAGCTCGTAGCTGGTCTTCAGGTCCGGTCGGCGCTTGAATCGCTCCAGGACGTCCTGGATGCGCCGGTACGCCCCCTCGCGCGCCGCGGCGTGGGCGTTCTCCCACAAGGGACCGTAGACGTCGACGAACCCGGTGCCCGGAGCCACGAGCGGCATGGCGATCGCCGTCACCAGGCGCACCTCGCTGCCCTCCGGCCATTCCCTGGTGAGCACCTCTTTCACAGCGTCTTCGGCGCTCTCGGACCCGTCATAGGCGATGAGGATCTTCACGGGGCTCCCCTCTCACTCCGTCGGCACGCACAGCACCGCGCAGGGTGCCGCGCGCAGGACTTTCTCGGCGGTGCTCCCGAACAGGGCGCGCTCGAGATCGGCGGAGCGGCCGGAGGTGCCCAGCACGATGAGGGAGGCATTCGACTGAGCCGCGCGCTTGAGGATGACTTCGTACGGGTGCCCCCAGGCGAGCACTGTCTCGACCGGGATCTCCTCCGGCCGTCCCTCGATGTCCGTGATGAGCGCCGCCAGCCGCTCGCGCCTTTCTCGTCCCAGCCGCTCCCTGAGCACCTTCTCGGGGACCTCGGCCAGCCGGGCCAGCTCGTCGAGATCGGGGGCGTGGATGACGTGCAGCACCATCACCGCCGCGTCACGCTCCTGTGCCAGGGAGAGGGCCTGCACCAGAGCCTGGCGCGCGGGTCGGCTGAAGTCCGTTCCGACGAGGATCGTGTTGCGGCCCGTCGTCCGACCTGTCGTCTCGCTCGTGTGCCGTGCCATGTGACCCTCCCCCTGACCGATCTCAGGCGATCTTCACGTCAACGGTGCGGGCGTGCGCCTTCTCGGACTTGGGCAGTCTCACCTTCAGGAGCCCGTCCTTGAACTCGGCGGCGATCTTCGCCGGGTCGGCGTCGTCCGGCAGTGTGAACGAGCGCGCGAACGAGCCATAGGCGCGCTCGATGCGGCGGCACTTCTTGTTCTTCTCTTCCTTCATCATGGTCCGCTCGCCGGCGAGGGTGAGGACGTCGTTCATCACCGTCACCTTGATGTCCTCCTTCTTCACCTCCGGCAGCTCGGCCTTGATCAGGTACTCCTTGTCGTCCTCGACGATGTCGACCAGCGGGGCCCACTCGGCCACCGTCAGCGCCTCTTCCTTCTCCAGGTCACCCGTGCGGGTCAGCGGCCCGAACATCGCCGCCAGGCGGCCCCGGGTGGTCTCGAGATCGCGGAAGGGATCCCACGACGATACGAACGGTTTCCAGCGCGTCATCATTTCCATGGCCAACCTCCTTGCGTGAACCTTCTCGTCCGGACGACCATCCTGAAAAGCAAGAACGGGGCCACGAGGGCGGCGCCCGCGATCGGTCCTGCCCGGGGCAACGCGACGACGGGCCTCCGGCTCCGGCGCCGTCTCCACGCAGCTCTTGCGTCCCATCCCCCCGCCGGGCGCACCCTTTGCGCCGGTCCCCATGGCGCCTCCCGCCGACGACTCCTGCAACCCGCGCCGCACCACCCTGCCAGACCCCGCGCCGGGCCTTGATTCCGCGGCGACACGGGCGGCACGTCTTTCGCACCTCCCAGGCACAGCGGGACGACGCGACATGACGCCTCCGGACCTGATCGATTGGGAAAAGGCGCTCGAGGAGATGCTCAAGCGCTGGCGACTGATCCTCCGGAAGATCGATGCGCGCGACGAAGGCGGGGTGCTGGCCCTGGCGAACATGCTGGACGAGTTCTGCGAGCTCGCCGTGCGGGAGCGGCGCGCGGCCACCGGGGACCGCAGCGATCCCGCCGTTCCCGTCCTCAAGTTCTCCCCCGACGCCGACGTCAGTGGACGATGCGCCTTCTGCCGCGCCTTCATGAGCCGGGGCGGCTGCTTCGGCCCTCTGCACGACCTCAACAAGGCGATCCTCAATCGCCAGTGGGCCACGGCGCGTCGCGTCGCCGAGCAGCACCTGGAGCTCCTGCTCGGCCTGGAGTTCACCCGGCAGGACGGCGAGACCGTTCACTGAGGTGCCAGGTCTCGAGCGAGCTCGATTTCATTTTTTTGTGATCTGGATCAGATCGAGGCGGTGGAACCGGTTGTCCGGCGCCCCAAGGTGATGGAGGAATGAGGTCATGACCGAATTCACGGACTCGCCGCGCGGCTCGACGGGACAGGCCCTGCGCGAGGAGGAGTGGAGCCGGCGGCTGGCGGCCTGGGCGCTGGCCTGGCTCGTGTTCGAGACGGCCGGCGGTCTGGCCATCTACGCCCTGCCCTTCTCCGCGTCGAACCAGTGGATGGTCCTGGTTCACACCCTCGCGGGGGTGGCGTTCCTCGTCCCTGCGCTGGTCTACCTGGTCCGTCACCTCGTGGTCTACTGGGACCGGCCCTCCACCGCGATCAAGGCCATGGGGTACCTCGCGGCCGGCGGCATGGCCGCCGCCATCGTCAGCGGCGCCGTCCTGACCTGGCAGGCGATCGCGTCGACCCGGATCTCCTATGCCTGGGACGCGGTGCACGTGATCGCGACCTTCGTGGTCACCGCGTTCGTGCTGCCGCACGTCGTCGTCATCTTCGTGCGCGACAGCCGCGCCGCCCGCGCCGCCGGACAGTCCGGTCTCCTGCGCGCCCAGTGGCGCGCCCTCGGGCGGGTCGCCTGGATGACCGGCGCGCTGTTCGTCCTCGTGCTGGCGGGACGGCTCCTGTACCCGGGTGACCGGTTCGTCAACCGTTTCCCGGCGGATTACGCGCTGGCCTTCGGACCCGATCGACCGTTCGCGCCGAGCCTGGCCCGGACCGAGTCCGGGTCGGCCTACGACGCGCGCTCCCTCTCCGGCTCGGAGTCCTGCGGCAAGGCCGGCTGCCACCGCGAGATCGCCGCCGAGTGGCGCGTCAGCGCCCACCGCTGGGCGGCCATGGACGCCGGCTTCCAGCGCATCCAGGAGGAGATGGCGAAACAGAACGGACCCGAGTCGACGCGTTACTGCGGCGGGTGCCACGACCCGATCTCGCTGTTCTCGGGGACCAAGAACATCTTCGCCGAGCACCTGACCCAGCTGGCCGGCTACGAGGAGGGCGTCTCCTGCCTCGTCTGCCATTCCATCCGCAAGACCGACCTGGCGGGGAACGCCAACTACATCGTCGCCCAGCCCGACCGCTATCTCTTCGAGCTGCAGAAGGGGCGCGCCGCCCGGACGGTGAGCGACTTCCTGATCCGCGCCTACCCGCGGCATCACGTCAGCCAGCTCAGCCGCCGCGTGTTCAAGACGCCGGAGTTCTGCGCCGCCTGCCACAAGCAGTTCATCGACAAGGAGGTCAACAACGTCGGCTGGGTGCAGCTGCAGAACCAGTACGACAACTGGCGCAAGAGCCGCTGGAACCATCC
>CAYXBJ010000003.1:0-11543 GCA_964463175.1 uncultured bacterium | reverse complement strand
GGGAGGCCCGCCTCCTCGAGGATCCCGATTCCCGGCGCCACCCGGTCGCCGCCGACCAGCGCCGCAACGACCGGGCGCGACCAGCCACGAGTCGCCCCGAGGATGGCGCGCGCGACCCCGACGGCGTCGGTCGCCGCCTGTGCGGTCATGATGACCAAGGCCGCGTCGATACCCGCTTCCGGACCGACGGCGTGGAGCGCGTTTGCGTAGCGGGCAGGGTCCGCGTCGCCCACGAGGTCCACGGGGTTCCCGAGGCTGGCCGTGCGTGGCAGCGCCGCCCGAAGCCGGGCCTGGACGGGAGCGTCGAGCGCAGGCACCTCCAGCCCGGCGTCGCGCGCGGCGTCGGTCGCGATCACCCCGAGCCCGCCGCCGTTGGTGACGACGAGGAGGCGACGGCCGCGTGGCAGCGGCTGGCTGGCGAGACACCGGGCGAGATCGAAGAGCTCCTCGACGCTGCGGGCCCGCACGGCGCCGGCCTGTCGGACGGCTGCCTCGAACGCGGTGTCGGAACCGGCAAGGGCCCCAGTGTGGGATGAGACCGCGCGGCCGCCCTCGGGCGAGCGGCCAGCCTTGAGGAGCACCACGGGTTTGCGAGCGGTTGTCGCGCGGAGCGCCTCGAAGAAGCGTCGGCCATCGGCCAACCCCTCGACGTAGGCGACGATGACGCGGGTCTCGGGATCGTCGGTCGCCGCTTCCAGGACGTCGGATTCCGTCAGGTCGGCCTGGTTGCCAAGCGTGGCGAAGAACGAGAAGCCCAGCCGGCGGGCACGTGCCCAGTCGAGAATCGCGGTTGCGAGCGCGCCCGAGTGGGACAAGAAGGCGATCCCGCCTGCGGGGGGCATCCCCGGCGCGAACGTCGCGTTGAGCCGGCGCGATGGCCGGATCCAGCCAAGGCAGTTCGGGCCGAGCACGCGGATGGGCTGCCCGCGCAGCCACGCGCGGAGTTCGGTCTCCCGCGCTTGCCCCGCCTCGCCGGCCTCCCGGAACCCGGCGGAGATCACCACTGCGCCCCGCACTCCCTTGGCGACGCATTCCTTCAGGGCCGGGAGGACGGCGGGTGCCGGCGTCGCGATCACCGCGAGGTCCACGGGGTCGTCGATCGCGAGGAGCGATGGAGCCGCCGGAAGCCCCTGAACTACGCTGGCCTTCGGGTTCACGGGCCAGATCCGTCCCTCGAACCCCGCCGCGCGCAGGTTGGCGATGACGCTCCCGCCGACTTTCGCGGGATCGCGAGAGGCTCCGATGACTGCCACGCTTCGCGGATCGAAGAAGGCCGCGAGATCCTGCGAAGCCCGACGGGCGCTCATGGACGTGCTCCGCGGAAACCCTCCTCTCACCAGACCCGGAAGCCTGGCGCGTTGAGCGGGGTGGTGGCGATCAAATGGGCGAGGGACGGGCCATAGGCGACGAGAATCAGCACGACCGCGACCGCGAGCCATGGCCGCCAGCGGTCGAGAATGGCCGGCGCATGGTCCGGTCCGGAGAGCGCCTCCGCGAAGTGCGGGAACTCGGGGGCCGGGCCCCGCGACCACGCCAGCGTACCGACCATGTTCAGGAAGTAGAGCAGGGCACTCACGTACAGTCCGGTGCCCGCGATGCCGACCCACATGAGGTCCGAGTGCCACTCCGGCCGGAGGTACGGGGCGGCGCTCAGCATCGTGCGCCTCGGCGCGCCAAGGAGGCCGAGGTTGTGCTGCGCGTGCGAGAAGATCGCCATCGCGACGAACCAGAGCCAGGCCTGGACCAGCGCCAGACGTCGACTCCAAAGCGCGCGACCCCGGAGGACGGGCACCAGCCAGTACGTGATGCCCATGAACGACAGCGTGACAGCGGTGCCCACCGTCAGGTGGAGATGACCAGGAATCCAGGCCGTGTTGTGGACGACGAGGTTGAGGTTGTACGAGGCATTGATGAGGCCGCCCACCCCACCGAAGACGAACAGGAGCATTGCGAGGACCTGCGCGGCAACCGACGGGTCGCCCCAGGGCAGTTTCCCGAACCACGCCACCCAGCCCCGGCCCCCCCGCGCGCGGGCGCCGCTTTCCAGGGACGCGACGACGTTGAAGAACGTGAGGAGGCTCGGGAAGAACACCGCGAACGTCAGGAACGCGTGCACCAACTTCCACAGATGGTGGATACCCGGGTCCGCGTACTGGTGGTGGAAGCCGAGCGGAGTGGAGAGGACCAGGAAGAGGATGAACGACGTCCGGGCGAGCGGGTCGCTGAAGAGCTTGCCGCCGGCTTGGCGCGGCACCAGCGTGTACCAAGACATGTAGGCCGGCAGCAGCCAGAAGTAAACGATCGGATGTCCGGTGAACCAGAAGAGAGCACGCGCCAGAAGCGCGTCCGTACCGCTGACGAGCCCCAGAGACCACGGGATGAGCAGGAACAGCATCTCGCTGGCGATTCCCACCGACGCGATCGACCACATGGCGAATGTCACCATCCCCATGAAGGCCGCCAGCGGAGTGCGCTGCCCCGGATTGTCCGTTCGCCAGCTGCGCAGCGTGAGGGCCAGATTCAGCGTGACCAGCCACGTGCCGGCAACGACCACGGTCAGGCCGATGTAGAAGGCCCAGTGCGCCTTGAGGGGCGGGTAGAAAGTGAACATCACGCTGGCGGCGTTCCCGACGAGGGGAATGGCGGCGAGCAGGAGCCCGGCCGTCATCAGCCAGAACGTGCGCCAGGCGAGGGTCGGGCTCCAGAGCGGACGGTCGAGGGCCTTGGCGACCAGGAGCGGCACGAACCCGCAGATGAAGAACGTCGTGAAGACGAGCACGTTGAGGACGCCGTGGAGCGTGAGACCGTGGTAATAGGAACGGATCACGGGCGCGAGTGCCGGATAGAGGTTCACTCCGGCGTGTTCGAGCGCTTGGAGGAGCCCCACCGTCACTCCGCCGAATAGCGCGACGAGAGCGACCGTCAGGTTCGCGCCGGCCACCCGACGCTCTGCGGAGAGGTCCAGCTCCGCCGCGGACGACGCGGTCGGGGTCATGGCCGGGGCTCCACGATCACCTTGCCCCACATCGTGTGGTGCGCGATCCCGCAGTACTCGTGGCAGAGGAACGGGTACTCCCCGGGGTGCTCGAAGCGGGCGGTGACCCGCGCGATCTGGCCCGGAAGGAGCATCACGTTGATGTTGTGCCGGTCGACAAAGAGGCCATGCACGACGTCCCGACTCGTGGCGACGAACGTCACCGTCGAGCCCGCGGGTACGCGGATCTCGTTCGGCGTGAAGCTCCAGATGCCGGCGACCATCCGGACCTCGTAGCGATCGGGACCGGTCTGGACCACGCCCGGCTGGTCGAACGGTGGCGTTTGCGCGACCTTCGTGACATCGACGCGTCCGGCGTCACTCGGAAGATGGATCCCGACACCGAAGGCGGTGACGGCCAGCGCCACCAGCATCCCCACCGGGATGGCGATGCTCGGGAGGATCCACGCGAGCTCGTACAGATAGACGGTCGTCCCTTGTTTCATCTCGTCCGTCACCGCGTCCAGAGCTTGAGATAGAGGTTGGTCCACATGAACGCGAGCAAGGCGAGATAGACGAGCATGAAGAGCAAGGCTCCCTTGGGATGTTCGTTCTCGTTCACGTGCCGGCTCCTTTCGGATTGTTGTCCCCAGCGCCGGAGCAACCGGGGTGCCAACTGACGCACCAGTGGGAACGCTGTAACAGCACACCCGATCTGGGCGCCAACGCCAGGGTTTTCTCTGGTCTGGGTGTGGCGGCGTCACCCCGCCTGGGGCGCGTCGACCCCGGAGGGTCTGGCTGGTGCGTGAGCCCTGTCGTCGGCCCGGCCAACGTCGTCGTCCGCGCGTTGATACCGGATCACGATCGCATGTCGGGCGCCGCCGGGGGCCGCAGGTAGACGAACCAGTAGACCAGGCCGACGAGGACCACCCCGCCGATGAGGTTACCGATCGTCACGGGCAGGAGGTTGCGGCCCAGGAAGGTGCCCCACGTGAACGCGTGGAGCGAAGATCCCGGCGGATGGGCTGCGGCGGCAAAGCCTGGGTCGAGACTGGTGATCAGCAGTCCATACGGAACGAAATACATGTTCGCGACGGAATGCTCGAAACCCGCGGCCACGAAGGCGCTGATGGGCGGTACGATGGCCAGGACACGGTCCGCCGTCGTGCGGGCGGAGAGGGTGAGCCAGACGGCCAGGCAGACCAGAACATTGCAGAGGACGCCGAGCGCGACCGCCTGCGGGAAGCCGAACTGGACCTTCGCGTGCGCGATCACAAGCGCCGTCGCCCCGAACGCGCCGCCCCCGCCATGATGCGTGCCGGCGACGTAGACCAGCCCGGCGGTGCCGACCGCTCCCACGAAGTTGCCGGCGAAGACGATCAGCCAGTTGCGCAGCAACGCCCACGGGGAGACGCGACGACTCGCCCACGCCATGACGATGAGGCTGTTCCCGGTGAAGAGCTCCGCCCCGCCCACCACGACGAGGACCAGGCCGACGCTGAACGCGACGCCGGCCAGCAGGCGAATGACGCCCCAGGGGGCCGACCCGGCTCCTGCCATCACTGTGGTGGCGAAGACGCCGCCCAGCGCGATGAAGGCACCGGCGAGGATCCCCAGCGTAAAGGTCGCGGTGGCGTCCATCTCGACCTTTCGGATGCCGACCTCTTCAGCCCGACGCGCCATCTCCGGGGGAAGCAGCGCGTCGAGCCGCGATTCACCGCCCGATGCCCCGCCGGCCGTTCTCATCGCTGGATGGGGAGGCCTGGCGGGAACGGCCGGTGGCGGATGTCGAGGTCGGTGACGATGCTGACGAGCGCGCACGCTCGGTCCGGCACCGGCGCGTGAGGCTGATACCCGCCGCACACCTGCGCCGGGGCTGCACAGGATGGTTCGGTGTCATCGAAGCAGCTGTGAAGCGGGGCCGACCTCTCCCGCCCGGTCACGACTGGGCCCTGAGCTCGGGTGCGGCGTCGCTCTTGGGTGTCGCCCGGATCAAGAGCACCGGCAGGCGCGAGGCTCGAAGCACGGACTCGGCCACGGACCCTAACAGCGCGCGGCCCACACCGGACCGGCCGTGCGTTGCCATGGCAACGAGATCGGCGCCGGTGGCCTTGGCGGCTGCGAGTATTTCCTCCGCCGGCGTGCCGCCGAGGGCGACCCGTGTACGAACGCGGAGGCCTTTCTTCGACAGCCGGCGCTCGACCTCGGAGAGGTAGGCCTTCGCGTCCATCTCCCGGAGCGCGAACGTATCCGGGGCGACGACGCCTGCAGATGCGACCAACTCGATCGGAGAGGGCGGCTCGATCACACGGAGGAGGACGACCTCCGCATCGAGCGGGCCTGCGACCTGCTCGGCGAAGGGCAGGATGGTTTCGGCCACCTCGGAGCCGTCGAGGGGCACCAGCATGCGCTCGTACATGGGACCTCCTTCCTTGCCGAGGCTCGCCTGGAGGCGACCGGCGCTCCGTTTCGGCCCTTCCTTCAGCTGTGCAACCCGAATGCCCTGTCCGGACTCGGGGAAACAGGGCGAATTCGTATGGCTCAGGCGACTTGGGTGGCCTCCGAGGCCGCGGACGGCGGTGAGGCATCCGTGCCTCGGTCCGGGCGCCAGCGCCCCACGGCCAGTCCGAGAACCGCGAATGCCACGGCGGCGGCTAGGCTCGACCAGCCCGTGTGGAGGAGTAGCCACCCGCACATCAGGAACGCAAGCGAAGGCACGGTGACGTCCAGCGTTCGGCGGGCGAGGCCGGGGCCCGTCGCGCCACGGCGCACTAGCCAGGGCAGGCTGAGGTTGACGAGCATGAAGGTCAGGAGCACCGCTGCATCGGTCAGGGCGGCCACCTGGGCGAGGTTGCCCAGGAGAACGAGGGACCCCGTGATGCCGGTGACGAGCAACGTGGCCCGGACGGGAATGCCGCGGCCGCCGACGGCGCCGAGCCGGCGGGGTAGCACGCCGCCCGCCGCCATCCCGTACACGGAGCGTGCGGCCGCCACCAGGAGCAGCAGGACGGTATTCGCCGTCGCGGCCAGCGCGATGACGCTGATCACGGTATCCGCCGTCGGTCCCAGGACCCGCCGGGCTACCAGTGCCAGGGGCGCGGTCGACGCGCTGAGATCTTGCCAGCCAACGGCCGCCGTCACCGACAGGGCCACGAGCAGGTAGATCAAGGTGGCGCCGGCCATGGAGAAGTACAGTGCGCGAGGAAGATTGCGCTGTGGCTGATGCATCTCCTCGGCGAAGTTACCGATCTCGTCGAACCCCAGGTACGCGAAGAAGATCAGTGCGGCGGCGCCAGACAGGCCCGCGAAGCCGTGGGGCGCCTCCAGGAAGCTGACGCGGCCCCAGTCGGGCAAGCCGATCGCGATCACGAACAGCAGACCGGATGCCTCCACGACGGTCAGGAGGATCGCGAGCCGGACCGATTCCCCGATGCCCACCAGGAGGACGACGACGGTCACGGCAAGGAGCGCGAGCGCGTTCGCCACTGCCGGCGTCCCAACGAGGTGTGCGACGTAGCCACCGAAGCCGAGGGCCACCGCGGCCACGGCGAGCAGGTCCGCGGCCAGCATCAGCCAGCCGGCGAGGAAACCAATCCGCGGCCCGAACGCCATCGCCGTGTACTGGAATTCCGGCGAGTCCTTCGGCCGCATCGAACCGAGCCGGGCGTACGAGTACGCGGTCAGGCCGGCGGCCACGCCGGCCAGGAGAAAGGCGAGCCACAGGGCGTTGCCCGCCATGCCGGCCGCCGGCGCGACGAGGGCGTACACGCCGGCGCCGAGGATGATCCCGATTCCGGACGCGGAGACCTGCCAGAGACTGAGCGTTCGCCGCAGCACCGGGGCGCCGGGGAGGCCGCTCTCGGGGACCGGACGCTGGGAGGTCGTTACGTCCACGGGGAGCATCCGGGCCGCTCGACCGCCGTCACATACGTTCGGGCGCATTCGGGTGAGCAGAAGTGTTGGGTCCTGCCGCCATGGGTCAGCTGCACGGCGGCGGTGACCGGGCCGACCCGCACTTGGCAGAGAGGGTCGATGGTCATCGGGGCTGAGCGGGCAGGCAGCGAAGCGCGGGTGGCCTCGGCCGAGTCTTTTTGTGACGCTCGTTCGATGGCCGGCGATAGCGAAGGGGACGCTTCGCCTCTGGCCACGCGCGAGGGCGTCACGTGCTGTCGACGTGGCGACAGGAGATCAGCGGAACCCGCCGGATCGCGCGAGGCAGTCCGCCACATCGTGCCCGATCATCCGCTCCTCATCGGCCTGGATCACGTAGGCGGGGAGGGAGGCTTCATCCGGGCTCAGGCGACCCTCGCGCCCGACCGCGGCATTGCGCTCCGGATCCAGGACCAGGCCGCACCACTCCATCTCTGCGCAGATGCGGGCGCGCACTTCGGGCGCGTGCTCGCCGATGCCGCCGCTGAACACGACCGCGTCGGCCCCGCCGAGGGTCGCGAGGTAGGCGCCCAGGTACTTGCGAGCCCGGTAACAGAAGACGTCCACCGCCAACCGGGCCCGCGGATCGTCCTGCTCGTGCGCAAGCAGGTCTCGCATGTCGCGGCTCCGGCCTGACAGGCCGAGCAGCCCGGCGCGCTCGTTGAGCCACCGCTCCACCTCCTGGGCGGGTACTCGCTCCACGCGCGCGAGATAGCCGATCAGCGCGGGATCGACGTCACCCGACCGGGTCCCCATGACGAGACCCTCCAGAGGCGTGAGGCCCATCGAGGTGTCGATCGATTGCCCGTTCTTGATCGCGGCCGCCGAGCAGCCATTCCCGAGGTGGAACGCGACGATGGCGGCACGGCTGATCGGCGTGCCCGTCACCTCCGCATAGCGGGCCAGGACGGAGCGGTAGGCGAGTCCGTGGAAGCCGTAGCGGCGAACGCGATGCGTGACGGCCAGTTCGTGGGGGATGGCATAGCGATAGGCGTGCTCGGGCATCGAGGCGTGAAAGGCGGTGTCGAAGGCGGCGACCATGGGGACGGGGCCGAGCGCGGATCTGGCGGCCTCGATGCCCGCCAGGCTCGGGGCGTTGTGGAGCGGCGCCAGCGCCTCGAGCGCTTCGACCGCGCCCAGCACGTCCGCGTCGATCAAAACGGACTCTCTGAAGCGGTCGCCCCCATGGACCACGCGGTGTCCGACCGCGTCGATCCGGATCGCGTCTCCGTGCAGTGACGCCCCGCCTGCGGCCAGCCAGTCGAGCACTCGCCGCACTGCGACTTCGTGATCCGCGACCGGCTCGCGCTTCCGAGTCGCCGCGCGTCCCTCCGCCTGGAAGGTGAGGGTCGCGGCGTCGCCGATGCGCTCGACGACACCGCGTGCGATGCGTCGGGTATCCCCCGGTGGCGCGCCGGGGTCATGGCCAAAGACCTGGAACTTGAGCGACGAGCTCCCGCAGTTGAGGGCCAGGATGATCACGGCTCGAGCGGAGCGGGGACTATCGTTTCCGGAACTTTGGCTTCGCCGCCGGCCAGCGCGCGCGAGGGTCCTGTGCCGACTGAAAGAGTGTCGTGTCCTTGCGGACGGCAACCGTGGCGGTCGGCTGTCGTCGGCGGACACGTGGACTGACCGCGAGCTCCCGAGGCGGTTGACCGGCCTTCTTCGACCGGGCCGGTTGAATCGGGCTTCGTGGACGTGGCATCGTTCCCCCTCGCTCACAATCAAGCTTAAGCGCGGTCATGGCAGCGTGGCCAGATAGGCAGCGAGGGCGTTCGCCTCGGCCTCGCTCACGTCGAGGTTGGGCATGTGGCGTGTCGGCTCCTGGGCGGCCGGGTCGCGCAGCCACCGCGCCAGGCTCGCTTCCGAATAGCGGGCGGCTGCGCGGCGAAGGTCCGGAGCGATGGGCGTGCCGGCGGTCCCGACCGTGTGACAGCCATAGCAGCCCTTGTCCGTGAAGAGCTGCCGTCCCTCTGTGACGAGCGCCGCCCGGCTCTGTGCATCAAGCCGGTTGCCGACGAGCCCAAATCCCGATGCCAGCAGGCAGATCAGAGCAATGCGGCCGATCGGACGGCGGGCCATCATCCTCTCCAGGTTCCCTGGGCAGAAAAGCCCCGGGCCTCGAGCGCCCAAACCACCGGCGCCGGATTGATCGTGCGAACGCGGACCACCGCCTTCTTGAGACCGTCGCCGCAGGGGAGGGTCACCAGGCTACAGATCTCGGCCCCGGCCGCTTCGACCGCCTGCATGGCTTCGGCGAGCGCGTGAGGCCGGTTGCCGAGCACGACCTCGATTCGGCTCGATGGCTCCGCGGTGCCCATAGCTCGCACGAACAGCCGCAGCACGTCCGTTTCCGTCACGAGCCCGACCAATCGCTCTCCGTCCGTGACGGGGAGGGCACCGATCTTCTCCATGACCATCGTCCGCGCCGCGTCCTCGATGGGAAACATGGGGCCGATCCGGATGACCGCGCGGGTCATGATCTCACCGACGTGGAGATGGTCGAGAAGGTACCTGAGCTCGTGGGCCTCGAGGCTGGTGGCCGGCGACGCCATGGCCCGCTTCAGATCGCGATCCGACAGAATGCCAACCAACCGCTCCCCTTCGAGCACGGGGAGGTGGCGCACCCCGCGCTGGCCCGTCAGGCGGATCGCCTCGGGAAGGGTCGTCTCGGGCGTGACCGTGACAAGCTTCGTCTGCATGACGTCCTGCACCAGCATGAAGTATCTACACCCCTCCCGGTCCAGTGGACCGCTGCGGATCGTACAGGCTGCTTGGGGAGCAACGGCGGTGCCAGCGCGGATTCGCCTTGAATCGGAGGTTTACGTGACTGTCTCCGGAGGCAGTGGTGAGGCATGCCGCACCCATAGGGACGGCGGTGCCCCAGAGGGCGCGTCCGGGCTCGCGGCTCCTGGGGCCGCTGGAGCGTCGGTCCATCCTGCCGGACGTGGCATCCAGATTGCTGTCCGTTTCATCAGGATGACGACGCACCGAATCATCTTGGTCGTCGATGACGAGCCGGATCTGGTCGCGAACTGCGAACGCCTCCTCAAGAGAATTGGTCACGCCTCCCTTCGGGCCCACACGGGGCCCGACGCGATCGCGATCATCGATCGGGACCGGCCGGATCTGGTCGTGGCTGACTTTCGGCTTCCTGGGGTGGACGGTCTCGCGGTGACACGCCACGCGCGGCGCCACGTTCCGCCCATCCCCGTGATCCTGATCACCGCTTACGACTCACCCCAGACGAGGTGGGCGGCGATCGAGAGCGGTGCCGAGGTCTACCTGGCCAAGCCGTTCACCAACGCGGCCTTTCTCGATGCCGTCGCGCGAGTCTTGTCCCCGCAGGCGACCGATGGGGACGGGGGTGGCTGACAGGTTTTGCACGCCGGGACGAGACCATGGCGAGTGGTGAGTCGATCCGGTCGATGCTCGAGGACCTCCGCTCCCCGGCGGCGTATCCGGCTCCCCCGCCCTCCGGTGTTGCACTGGTCACGACCCACATCTCGTGGGTCTTCCTCACGGATCGGGAAGTCTGGAAGCTCAAGCGACCTGTCGACTACGGGTTCGTGAACTACACGACGCTCGAGCGGCGGCGCCACTGCTGCGAGGATGAGGTGCGCCTGAACCAGCGGCTGGCCCCCGACGTCTACCTTGGGGTCGTCCCGGTCCGGCTGGGCCCGCACGGCTACTGGTTCGGCGCCGACGGCGCCGTCGTCGACTACGCCGTCCGCATGCGGCGGCTGTCGGACGAGCGTAGTGCGGAAGCGCTGCTTCGCCGGGACGCGCTGACGCTGGATCATCTGACGCGCTTGGCGGAACGGCTCGCCCAGTTCTTCAGGGACGCCGCGGCGACACCCGAGGCGGGCGCGATCGAGATCATCCGTGCGAACGTGGTCGAGAACTTCACTCAGGCGGAGCCATTCATCGGGCGGTTCGTCTCGCAGGAAGTGCTCGACGCCGTGCGGGCCTGGCAGCTCGGGATCCTGGAGCGGCACGCCGACCGGTTCCGGGGGCGGGTCGCGCAGGAGCGGATCCGCGACGGGCATGGCGATCTCCGCCTGGAGCACGTCTACTTCGAGGGGACGGAGCCGACCATCATCGACTGCGTCGAGTTCAACGACCGGCTTCGCTGCGGGGACGCGGCCTCCGACGTGGCCTTCCTCGCCATGGAGCTGGCCGCACGATCGCGGGCCGACCTCGCCGAGCGGTTCCTGGCCGCCTTCGCGCTGGCGGCCGGCGACCATGACCTCTATGGGGTCATCGACTTCTACGCCGGCTATCGCGCCTGGGTGCGGGGCAAGGTCGCCGCGTTCCTGGCTGCCGACCCGTCCACGCCGCCGGAGAGAGCGGCCCGAAAGACAGAGGAGGCGCAGGCGCTGTTCGACCTCGCCCGGTCTTACACGGAGGCACGGTCCGACGCCCCGCCGGTGCTCGCCGTCGGCGGCGTGATCGGGAGCGGCAAGAGCACTCTGGCGGAAGCGCTCGGCCGCGCCACGGGGGTTCCCGTCGTCTCGTCGGACCGGGTCCGGAAGGCCCTGGCGGGTGTTCGCGCGACCGACCGGGCGCCGGAGGGCGCCTACTCGGCCGCGTTCTCGGCGCGGACGTTCGACGAGCTGTTTCGACGAGCCGCCATCGT
>CAYXBJ010000002.1:0-28862 GCA_964463175.1 uncultured bacterium | reverse complement strand
TGGTTCTGGATCGACGACCGGGACCTGGCGACGAAGCGCAACTTCACCCTCCTGATGCTGCTCTTCGCGCTGGCCGACACCGGAGACAAGAAGGCGGTGCCGCTCCTCACGATCCCGGCCCAGTGAGGCGAGCCCCCCGGGGCGCCGGCCTGGTCGCCTCGCTGCGCGGCAGCGGCCGAGGTTTCGCCCGCGAGCGCGGTCTCTCGGCGGCGGTGGTGACCGCGCGCCGCCCGAACGGCCAGCCGCCGGGCTTCCTGGTGGGCGGCCGGGTCGCCATCCGTCCTCCGCCCGGAAGCGCTTGCGCGGCGGCCGAATGGGGATCCTGAGCACCGCGCTCGACTGGTACCTCGACCGGCACTGGCGCGTGACGCGGGAATACCTGTACACGCGCGTGGACGGGCCGGTGGGAGAGAGCGGTCCCCTCACGGTACAGAGCCGCGTCCAGCGGAGATTCTGACGGCACGCCGGCCACCCGCCGGCAGGCGCCGGCGAGGCCGAATGGTCGGCATTGCGGCCCGGGATAGTGCTCTGCCCGGGCCGGCCCTCCCCTACCGCTCTCGAGCCACGAGGCGCGGGGGGATTCCTCGAGCGCCAGCCCCGATCAGTAGGCTCCTGCCGACGGCTCACCGATCGGATCCGGCATCCCCATGCGGCGCAGCCAGCGGAAGTGCGAGGTGATCCCGGCCCAGAACGACGGGTGCGCCGTGTACCGGATCCCGAAGTCCCGGCACGTCTGCTCCACCAGCCCCGCGATCGCCGGGTAGTGGACGTGGCTGATCCTCGGGAACAGGTGGTGCTCGATCTGGAAATTGAGACCCCCGAGGAGCCACGACAGGAGACGGCTCTGGCGCGAGAAATCCACGCTCGTCTCGGCCTGATGGACGGCCCACGCGTGATCGAGGCGCCCGGTGCTCGGGCGCGGCTCGGGGAACTCGGCCTCCTCGACGCAGTGGGCCACCTGGAACACCACGCTCAACAGGAAGCCCATGACGATCCCGCTCAGCACGTAGTAGCCGAGCACGACCGCCGGCCGGTGGAAGTACATCGGGATCCCGAACGCCAGCGCGAAGAACACCGCCTTGCCGGCGATGAAGATCACCAGCTCCCACCCCGTGGGCCGAGGCACGCGATGCTCGTTGATCCGGCCGCGGAACACCTTCCGGAAATCGTCCAGGCACTGCCACTTGATGGTCAGGAGCCCGTAGAGCGGCCAGAGATACAGGTGCTGCCAGCGATGAAACGCCAGCCGCCGCTGCTGCGGGGCGAGCCGCGCCAGGTACCCGAGCTCGATGTCCGTGTCATGGCCGGTGATGTTCACGTACGTGTGGTGGAAGATGCCGTGCTTCCACCGCCACAGGTAGGAGCTCCCGCCGATCAGCTCGAGCGTCATGGCCATGAGCCGGTTGACCCACGGCGCGGACGAATAGGCCCGATGCCCACCGTCGTGCTGGACGTTGAGCCCGATGCCGGTGGCAGCCAGCCCGAGCAGGATGGCCAGGGGCACCCCCTCGACCCACGTCCGGGCCCAGAACACGAGCAGCGCGTACAGCCCAGCGAAGGCGGTGAGGAGGATCGCCGTCTTCGCGTACATCTGCCAGCAGTCGCGCGGCCGCCGGCCCGTCGTGGCGAAGTACTCCGCGACCCGCTCCCGCAGCGCCTGCTGGAAGGCCGGATCGCCGCCGAAGGTGAGCGCGCGGGTCGGGGACTCGGTCCGAGTGGGCTCGGGCCGGGCATGGACGGGCGCCGCCTCTAGAGCTCGCAACCTTGGCTCGACGAGTCTAGAGCCGAGAGGGCGTCTCGGCGAAGAACCGCGCGGGTCGGATGCACGGGCGAAGGCCGGCGCGCATGGCTCAGAGACCGTTCGGCGCACCGAGACGGTCGGCGTGGTGTTCGTCGTGGCCGCTGCCGTGTAGTCGGATTCAACCTGTGCCCCTCCGCGTTGCTGCCGATTCACTACAAGCGCACTTCCAGGCGCGCGATCTGCGCCAAGGGCCGGCCGAGGTGCCAATCGAGCAAGAGGGCGAGCCCCGACACGACGCTCGCGTCGTCGTGCAGCACGGCGACGTATCGGTCGCCCGCGTCTTCCATGGTCAGAGTCAAGGTCTGGGCCCGGAGATCCCCGCGTGCCGCCATCAGGACGCCGCGGTCGCCCTTGGCTCCGTAGCTGGCACCCGTCGCCACGGCTCGCCAGTTCGGCGGCCAACACGGCAGCTCTCGGACCGTCATCCGATTTCCCCCGGGGGCGAGACCCGCGTCACGTCCGGCTGGCTCCTCGCCCCGCCCGAAGAGGGGCGTTGGCGGGGATGGCCTTCGCCGGCCGACGACCCGACCGTTCCCGGACGCGCGGGGACGGCGCGGGCGGGCCGCTGTCACGCGGCATCAGCACGGCCCCGAGCATCTGGATGGCCCGCTGGTTGAGAGCGCGATCGTCGATGATCACGGGGACGGCCGGATCCAGAAGGCCCTGGACTTGCCGGGCGGTCGAGCTCGAGCAGACGATCACGCTCACCCGTCGCACGAGGCGCTTGAGCGCGGGCCCCTCGGCGGGGCACGTCTCGATCCGGGCGATGTTCGGGAGGGCCGCGGCGGCGATCGAGTGCTCCACGGTGTGCGTCGTCTCCACGGCCGCGGCGATCACGCCCACCCGGGCGCCGCGCGGCAGCTGTGCCAGGCGCTGCAGCGTCTCGAGATGCGCCTCCGCCAGGAGCGCGAGCACGGGAACTCCCAGGCCCTCCAGGCGGCGCTCCACCTCCGGAAGATGACCGAAGCTGGTCACCGCGGCGGCCCAGTGGCCCGGTTGCGCCTGCCGCCGCACGGTGGTCGCCAGGTCCTTGAGCAGCACCTTGGCCACACGGACCGGCAGCTGAGCCTGGAGCTCGCGCGCGAAGAAGTCGAGCTCCGGCGCGCTGCACTCGACGAGGAGCACCTCGGCGGCCGCCCGGAGAGCGGCGACCCCGAGGCCGGCCAGGCTCATGACACCCACCGCCACGTCGTCGGGCGTCAGGCCGAGCGCCGCCGCGCGGATCACGGTGTCCTTCAGGAAGCCCTCACGGTGTGCCAGGGACGGGCGCGGCGGCGACTCGGCGGCCACGAAGACGCCCTTCCCGCGACGCGCCTCCACGTGGCCGCTCCGTTTCAAATCCTCGATCGCGCGCGCGACCGTGTTCGGATTGATGCCGAGGAAGCCGGCGAGCTCCCGGATGCTGGGCAGCGCCTGGTCCCGCGGCACGCCGCCTGCCTCGACGACATGCTTGAGCTGCTCCGAGAGCTGCCAGCGGATCGGGATGGGGCTCCGGGCGTCGACTCGCAGGCGGATGGGGACGGCCATAAACTGTATCGCTACGATAGTACAGTGAGACGATCGGCGTCAATCCGTGCGACGGCGGGCGCGAGGCGCTCGGCGCCCCGGTCGGACACCGGGCGGCTCGCGACACGCCCTCGTCGACGCCGTTGACCCCTGGAACCCGAACGGCGCAGGGGCATCGGCCCCTGCGCCGTCTTCACGATGTGGTCGGTCGAGCCTACCAGCGGGCCGTCTTGCGCGGGCCGCCGAAGCCACCGGACCGGGCACCGCCACCACCGCCCGACCCGGGCGCCTTCGCCACGTTCACCATCAGCTTCCGACCCTCGAACGACTGGTCGTTGAGCTTGCTGATGGCCGCCTGCGCCTCGGCGTCCGTGGACATCTCGACGAATCCGAACCCGCGGGAATCACCGCTCATGCGATCGGTGATCACCGTGGCCGACTCGACAGTGCCGCACTGGCCGAAGTACTCGCGAAGGCTCTCGGAGGTGGTGGAATAGGACAGACCGCCGACATATAGCTTGGACGCCATGGGGCGCCTCCTTCTGGCCCCGACGAGGTCGGGGCGCTCATGGACTCATCCGCATCTCGAACACGCTCCGTAGAAGCGGATGACCCGACGGAGGCGAGGCCAGTCTCTCAGCGAGGGGAAGTCTGGCAGACGGACCCTGCGTGGTTGACGGTCCCGAGGGTCTCCGGCAACGCGCAACGCACAGTATAGCAGACACGCGGGCGCGCTGCTGGAGAACCCCTCTGGACGGCTGGCCTGGTTGCTGGGAATGTCTCGACGAGCGCCGACGAGGCGCTGTCAGGATCGGTGTCAGGAGCGCACCGCCAAGATCACCGCGCGCTCGTGCCACGAGTGGTCGACTCCGCGTCACTTCCTACCGGCATGCCCGGCAGAGACGCTGCATCTTCGATTCGCTCGGGAAGGTCCGGCTGCAGTTCAGGCAGACGAGCTGCCGAACGCCCTCGGGCCACCGATTGCGGGAGGCGGGAGACGGCGGGCACTTCAGGTGCGCCATCTCTCCGTGACTCGACATGTTGTAGGCGCCCGCCAGGACGGGGTAGGAACAGAGGGGGCACGTCTGGCTCAGTACCGGCATGGCTTCTCCCTCCGGGGCCTTCGCTCCGGCCACCGGCGCCGATCCCGTGGAGGCAATCGGCCGAATCGGGTCACGTCCTGGCTCAGTCAACCGTGGACCGCGCGCGCCTGGCCAAGGCCTTTCGTCGCTTCCGTCGGGCTTCGGCCTGCTTGCGCTTGCGCTTCACGGACGGCTTCTCGTAAAAGGCCCGCAGCTTCATCTCCTTGAACAACCCGTCCTTCAGCATCTCCCGCTTGAGGGACTTCAGCGCGGGCTCGATCTGATTGTCGAAGACGGGGATCCTCATCGGCGGATCCGCCGATCGGCACACGGCCGTTCACCGGCCGGGGCGCGCGCCACCCGTGCCCACGCGACGGCCGACTCCGACGCGTTCGAGCCATCCGGACCCGGGTTGATCACGCCTAGCCTCCTCGTTTCGTGACGGACGGGCCAGTCACCGGTCGGCCCCCAAGAGCGCTCGACTCGCGGCCAGGAAGAGTCTCGGGAGGGACGGATCCCGGTGGGCCGTTGCACTGTATGACCATAGTAGTACACTAGGACAATGCGGTCAAGGTCCTCCCGTGGTCCGTCTGCTCCCGGAAGGGTCCCAGGTAGACGAGGCGTGCGGGAGGCATTCACATCACAATCCGGTCGAGCCGGTCGAGCTGCCCTGGCGGACACGTCACCGCCGCCGCAAGGATGGCGACCCGGGGAGGGAGCACCGATCATGGCACGAAAGCGGTCGAAGGTCGTGGTTTCAGCAGTGCCGGTGCCCGTTGATGCGCCCCCGACGGAGCGCGCGGTGCTGATCGCCGCGTACCAGGCCGGCCTGATCACGGCCTGGAAGTACGAGGGCGAGCGCGGATACCGATTGACCACGTCCGGCCGCCAGGATGAGTACATCGAGGCCGCGAAGCTTGCCAAGCATCTCGAGCGGCTCGGCCGGGCATCCTGAACCCCTGCGTGCGGCATCGATCCTCGAATCAATGGGCGACTCGCTGTCCGCGAGGCGGAGCACCGCCGGGGCGTTGGTCGCACCGGCGCGCGCCGCGCCTCGCCACTGGCTGTGACGGCCTGAGGATTGCGCCCGGTCCGGTCCGGTTTCCCGCGAGCTCTGGCGTCTTGTCGAGCCGGGGCCCATACTCTCCGGTTGACATGGCTGAAGCGACCGATGCAGCCGGAGACTACCTCGTCCAGTGCAACCGGGCGGGCCGCCAGTACGTCGAGGCGACACGCGCCGCTGCGTCCGCTCCACCTGGCCATGTTCGCCGAGGAGAGCCGGCGCGTCGCGGCGGTCCGGGACTCCCGTCGCGACGGGGTACTGAAACACCGTTGCCGATGACCGAAACGACCGGATTCTAACCAACACAGGAGGGCACCAGCCATCGCAGCCCGCATCTTCGTCGGGAATCTCGCCTTCAGCACCACCGCCGATACGCTGTCGACGCTTCTGTCCGAGGCTGGCAGCGTCGTCGAAGTCTACCTGCCCGCCGATCGCGAGACCGGGCGGCCCCGAGGCTTTGCGTTCGTGGAGTTCGCCTCCGAGTCCGAGGCGGCCACGGCCATCCGGATCTTTCACGACCGTGAGGTCGAAGGGCGACGGCTGACGGTCAACGCGGCCGAGGATCGACCCTCGCGCCCGGCCGGACCGCGGTCGTTCGATCCGCAGCACGCGAGGGGGGGCGCTGATCGGCCCGCACGCACGTTCAAGCGCAAGGGCAGCCGCCGGGGATTGAGAGGTCGGAAGCGGAGCCTCTGAGGCAGCGCGCGGTCCTGCTCGCGGGCGGGCGGTGACGCCACACCCGCCCGCCCCGCGCGACGACCCGGCGCCCCCGATCCCTCCGGTACCACCTCGGCGGCTAGGACTGGCCCGAGGCGATTGGCATCACAGGTCCTTCAGCCGGTCCGTCATCTCCTGGATCCGCTGCTGCTGGTCGCCCTCATCGCTGCCGGCGGGCGCGGTCACCGATGCGGCCGTGTCCGCACGCTTCTGATTGGCCGCGGCGATCCACTTGTCGATCTGTTCCATCCACACACGGATCCGAGCTTCCTCGCTCGTGAAGATCAGCGCCCGGTGCTTCACCGTGATTCGACTCGGATGACACGGCTCAGTCCATTCATCTGGCGCCTGGAAGGCGCGTCGCCACTCGGGCGAGGGGGTCGCGTTGAGCGTCACGCTCAGCTGATACTCCGAGCCCCGCACGGCGATTGGAATCGGCGGACCGATGCGAACGATGTCGTTCATGTGAGCCTCGATCACTCCGTCGTTGGAGCGGGTGTCTGCTCAGGGGTCAGCGCAGGCGCCTCGGCCCGGGCGTCCCTCGTCGAGGGCGCCTGCGCCCGACGCTGCGCCGCCGCGAGGCACGTCCCATGAATCAGATTGTCTCGCCGCAGGAATGTGAGCCCGGTGCCTTGCGAAATGGATTGCTCGCAGACCGGACAGACAGGGTCACGCGCGTCGCCGGATGTCATGATTTCAGCGCCTCTTCTCTTGCCCCAGCCTTCAGCTGCTCCGCCTCTCGCCGAGATGGCCTCAGGGCTCGCCGTGCGCACCCGATCCGCCCGTCAGCGACTCCCCGTCGACCTCGATGAACACGAGCGCAGGCGGCCATGCCGCGTGGTTCACCCAGACGGCGGACGCGACGGATCCCGTCCGGCGATCCACGCCTTGCCAGACACCGCCGGCCGGGTGGCCATCGCGCCGGCTGGTCGTCGTCTCACGCTTGCATTCCGCGAAACCTTCGTTCGAGAGGACGTTCACCATGTCCTCCGGGGTCGCGGCCCAACCACGCTCGCGCTCGATCCAGGTGATCCGGCTCTGTTCGCGGAGCGTCCTGAAGCCCGTCATCTGTCGCATGATGCTCCCGGTTAGGGGTGGAGACCTGAGGCCACCGGACGCCGGGGCGCCGAAGCGCCTCGGAGTATCGGGCCGTCCGGAGACCCGGAGACCGGAGATGGCCGGATGAGAGCCATCTCCGCGGGTGCACGCCCGCACCGGTTACTGGGCACGCACCAGCAGCGCGGCGCAGGCCTCGGCCACTCCGCGATCCGGCTCCTGCTCGCCCGGCATCGTCGCCCACCCCTGCTTGCCGACATACTCGGCGCGTTGCCACGTGCTCTCGTCCTTCAGCGCCACGAGCTTCGGGCCCTTCCCCGCGTCCCGCGTGGACTGGGTGACACAGATCGGGGCCAGGCGCTGGACGACTGCGTCGCGGGCCATGTTCTCCGCGGTCTGCCGGGCGGAGCCCCCCGTGACCCAGCCGCCCCAGCTGAAGCCGACGATCATCGTGAACACCATCGAGGCGACGCAAGACCAGAAGAGCCCGGTCTTCGTCGGTCGGGATTCGCTCCACCGTTGTCCCCAGCTCACCTTGTCTCTCTTCGCGTCCATGGTGGCTCCTCCTCCTACGATCACGACGTTGGTCGGATGCCGGCGCGCGCAGGCCGGGCTGAATTCTCCGGAGCGGGAAAGATCGTGCGCTGGGCGATGATCAGGCCCGCCGCGCCGACCGCCGCGACGAGGGTCACCGCCACCAGGCTCGGGTCGGGTGTAACCCACTGGCTCTGGAAGAGCCAGCTCACGATCACACTTCCGACGAGGCCGAGCACGATGTCCCATCCCCGCCCGTAACCTCGCTTCATGACGAACCCGGCCACCAGGCCGGCCAGCACTGCCACGAGCACCCACATGACGAAATTCATGACCGTTGTCCCTTCATGGGTTGTCTTTCCCGCCGCCCAGCTGACCCGTCGCCATCTCCCTTGAGATGCGGCCCGGCGAGGGACGCCCGTGCGGCACGAGGACCGCGCCGGCGGGCTAGAGAGGGTTCGGCGGCCGGCGGATGACCGTCGTCTCGCGCCAGGATGGCGCCGAGCATCTGAACGGCCCGCTGATTGAGCGCCCGGTCGTCGACGATCACCGGTAGCGTGGGCCCACCGAGGCCCTGAACTCGCTTGGCCGCCGAGGTAGAGCACACGATGATGTCCGCCCGCTTCACCAACCGCTCGAGCCCGGGGCCCTCGAGCGAGCCGGCTTCGACCCGCGCAATGTTCGGCAGGGCCGCATTGGCGATCGAGTGCTCCAAGGCGTGGGCCGTTTCGACCTCGGCGGCAACCACCCCGACCCGCGTCCCGGTCGGCAACTGAGCCAGGCGGTGGAGGGTCTCGAGATGCGCCTCGGCGAGGAGCGCGATCACCGGAACTCCCCGACCCTCCAGTTGCCGCTCCACGCCCGGCAGGTGCCCGAAGCTCGTGACCGCCGCCCGCCAGGGATCCGCAGCTTTCCGACGCCGCACGGCGTCCGCGAGCTCACGGAGCAACACCCTGTCGACCCGGACCGGGAGCTGGGCCTCAAGCTCCTGGGCGAAGAAGTCGAGCTCCGCGGGGCTGCATTCGATCAGGAGAATCTCGGCGGCCCCCCGGCGGGTGGCCAGCGACGCGCCGGCCACGCTGAGGACACCCACCGTCACGTCATGCGGAGTCATGCCCAGGGCGGCCGCGCGAATCACCGTGTCCTTCAAGAAGTCTCCGCGCAGAGTCGGAGAGGTGCGTGCCGGCAGGCTCGAGGCCACGAACACCCGCCGGCCGCGCCGCGCCTCGACGTACCCGCTCCGCTTGAGGTCCTCGATCGCGCGCGCCACCGTGTTGGGATTGATGCCGAGAAAGCCGGCGAGCTCTCGGATGCTCGGCAACGGCTGATTCCGCGGGACCCCCCCGCCCTCGATGGCGTGCTTCAGCTGCTCGGCCAGCTGCCAGCGGATCGGGATCGGGCTGTGCGCGTCTACGCTCAAATGCATCGAAATCTTCATAACTGTATTACTACAATAGGACAGTGGTACGGTGCCTGTCAACAGGCCCACCCCCGACGGCATGAGGGACTTCGGCCCGGACGGCGCGCAACCGCACGGGTCGACCCTCGTCGCGATCGAGAACCGGAGCGAGCACCCCCCCTCGCGATGCCTTCAGGTGGACTGCGCGCAGCCCCAGGAGGAGGTACCGGCGCGTTTTCGTTCACTCGCCGACCGTCCCCGCGAACGCGGACGGTGAGCCGACGGTTCCCGGGCCGGCGGTGCTACTCGGCCAAGGAGCCGGAGTCGTTCGCGCGGGGCAGGCGTCGAACCTCGGTGCCCCGGGACACGCTGGCGGACACGGTCATCGAAGTCTTCGAAGTGTCCCTTCTCGATCGGCTCTCCGGTCGATGAAGTGCGCCCGCACGCCATCCGTGTGCATTCCATGGCGCAACGCCAGGCCGCAGCAGCCCGGGCGGGTGCCCGAGCACCATGTCCTCGGGTCGGTCACGTCACACGGAGGCGGCGGCGCCCGCGGTCACAGGAGGTAACGCTCGGCATGAAGGAGCGCCACCACTTTCTGCTCCGCCTGGAGCCAGCCGAACTCCGTCAGACTTCCATCCTGCGAGGCGACGAAGGCAACGGATTCCTGGATCCGGCAGCAGAATTCCGCGGCCGCACGGTGCCGGGCGCCGCCGAGCTCTCCAATCACGCGCAACACCCCTCCGGCCTTGGCCCGACCCGCCTCGACGCACATGACGTCCCCGATCGAGACTTGACCGGATTGAATCATCGCGCCGAATGCGTGCAGCCGGAGATCCATGTCGAGAACCGTGGCGCCGTCCACCGCCGTGACCTGGCCAACCGTGTCCGCGGCATATTGGAGATGCTCCGATTCGACGAGCGCATTGGCGCCGTATGGGTTCGGGAGCAGGCGATCCAGGGCGTCGCGAAGGCCGCGAAACGGTGGGGAACACCGATACTTCGGCGCGTCGCTCAGCGCGTTTTCCCAGTCGGATGAGCCGCTCGGTACCAGAAGAACGATGCCGCCATGACCGATCCTGCGCATCGAGTCCACAACCCGCGTGGTCCAGTAGGCATTCACGAACCGATCGTCGGCGGGGGTATCGGCGGGTAGCGCCAGCCGGGTCAGGCGAACCAGCGTGTTGTAGTCCTCATCCTCGAGAAAGGTCGCTTCGCCAGCGTGATAGATCATGACGTTGCGCAGCATGCCCTTGACCACCAGCAGCCCCGGTCCCTTGACGTCGACGCACAGGGCGGTCGACGTCAGGGGGGTGAGTCCCCAGATCTCGAGTCTGGACGCCCCCTGCGCTCGGATACCCAGGCCGCGTCGCTCTCGGTAGACAGCCGGGGCCAGCTTGACGACCGCCTCGATGCTCAGCGGTATGGAGCGCTCGAACACCAGATCCTCATCGCTCGAAGGCGACCGAAGCAACAGCGGCACCGCGACCGGTCGACCCTCCTCCAGCTGAAGGCTCGCCCAGAATGCGGTGTTCAGCAGCATGCTGACATGGCCGTCCGACGGGATCGCCAGGGCGTACGTCGCACTGCGCGGCAGGCTACGGAGTAACTCCATCAACGTCGACACGGTGTGGGCGTCGCCGGGCAGCCTACTGGCGAGGCCCACACGGGTGAATGCGTCCTTCTCTCCACTCAGGGACACGCGCCCTCCCCTTGACCGATGTCCTTTGCGCTGAACCGACTCGTTCGCAGTACCCGGAAGACCGCCCCGGCCCCGACTCACTGCGGCGGCCACTCCCCGAGCGCTCGCGACGGTCCGCCCTCTCCGACCGCTGGACGCACGCACGACCGCGGATGCGTGGAATTCCCGGATGGGGCCCTGCTGGGCACGCACGGCCCGAGGGGGAACTGATCAGTCCGAACGCTCAGTGACCAGTATGGCCTCGGTCTGTCGTTGCCGCCAGAAGTGCATGCCGCCGTCGCGGTTCGTGCCTCGCGCTTAACCGTCACAGGCCACCTCGACGCCACGACATCCACGGCACGACAAAGCAGTACGATGTGAGCGTGCCAACCGGGCGTCGCGTCCTGGGCGCGGTCCCGCGCGACCAACGGCAGGTCGCGTCGCGCCTGGTCCTGTCCACCTACGACCACCTGACGGGTGATTGCGTCTGGCGAGGATACGCCAGCATGCGCGCGGCACAGTGGCGATCGGCCGACGAGCTCCACGCGGGGGCGGGCGCGGCGCTGAGGCGGATGGTTCGCCATGCCGCGGCGCACGTACCGCACTACCGAGACCTGCTCCGCGAAGCCGGCGTGCGTCCCGAGGAGATTCGGGGCCTCGAGGACCTGGACCGCGTGCCGGTCACGACGAAGGCGGCCCTGCGGCAGGGGTTCCCTGGCCGCGTCACGGTGCCCAGCCTCGCGCGACGGCGAGGCCAGCAGGAAAGCACCTCGGGCTCCACGGGAGCACCGTTCGAGTTCTATCTCGATCGCGGCGACGCCGGCCTCCGCCGCGCGGCCTACCTGCTCTTCCGCGAATGGGCGGGCATACCGTTACGGGTGCCGATGCTCCGGCTCGTCGGCCTGCGGCCGCTCATGCTGCCCGGCCTGCAGGGCTTGGCGCGACGCCTCCTGCTCGGCGAGCGGCAGCACTGGCTGGGGGCCATGACGGCGACGCCCGCGACGTTCGGCGCGGCGGTCCGCCGTCTCGGGGCCGGCGAGTACTTCGTGTGGACCCACCCGGCGTACGCCGTCCGCTTGGCGCGGCGCCTCGCCGACGAGGGAGCCCGGCTCGAGCGGTACCCGTCGGTCGTGGTCACCTTCGGCGAAACCCTCACGCCGATCGACGCCTCGGTGATCACCGAGGCGTTCCGGTGTCGGGTCGTGGACCACTATTCGAGCTCGGAAATCCACTGTATCGCCCAGACCTGCCCGGATGAGCCCACCATGTTCCACGTCAACAGCGCGCGCGTCGTTGCGTGGGTCATGCGCGAAGATGGTCGCGCCGCCGCCCCCGGCGAGCGCGGGAGGTTGATCCTCACCGACTTGACGAACCACGTGATGCCCTTCCTGAACTACGACATTGGTGACCAGGCGGTGGCGGGGCCGCCATGCCCATGCGGCCGGGGGTTCCCCACCCTGGGCGCGATCGAGGGGCGGAGCGCGGAGGCGATCGTGACGCCGGACGGCCGGACTCTGGCGCCGTCGACGCTCGCCTTGCTCGTCGTGAACGCGGCGCTGTCCCACGTCTGGGAGTACCAGGCGGTCCAGCCGAGAGCGGACGAGGTGATCCTCCGCGTGGTCCCTTGCGGGGCCTTCTCCCCCGCGGTCGCCGAGCGCCTGCGGGCCTCTTTGCGCGAGCATCTCGGACCCCTGGTTCACGTCACGGTCGAGATAGTCGACGAGACCGAGCCGGAACCGTCTGGCAAGCGCCTGACCATCAAGAGGTTGGCGGAGTAACTGCCCGCCTGGCCTGAAACTCGCGAGGCCTTGGACACCGTGGCTCGAATCGGACCCGGGGCGGGATTTTGTCTCCTCCCCGCTCGCTGATCTAGACCGCCTCAGCTCGTCTCGGGCGGTCACAGGCTTGAAGGGGGTCCCGCGGCCAACTACTCGTACTGTGGTGGCGCTTCGCGATTCGGGCACGTGCATCTGTCCCGAAACCCCATCACCGTCAGGCGGAGGGCCAGCATGTCAGGGACGACCGATGGTAGCCAGGGCGATCCTCCAGCAGGCGAGAACGAGCGCGCCGGCGGCGAGGGCGAGGATCCACTGGCTCGACCGGCCGAGTGGACGGCGCTGCGCCAGGGCCGGGCCGACTCCCACGAGGCCCCCGACGAGGAGACCAAAGACGTGGGCGAGTACATCTGACCCCGGCGCGGTTCCGAGCATGCCGAGCAGCGCGAGGCTGGCGGCGATCACCACCCAGCTCTTGTGCCCCGACGCCCGGCCTCGCCGGCGGGACACGAACTGGCGCGCGGCCAGAATGCCCAGAGCGCCGAAGATGGCGGTCGAGGCACCCACCGCGTCGAACGACGGCCCATGCGCGAGCGCCGTCAGCGCGTTTCCCCCCGCCCCCGCCAGCAGCACGAGCCACGTGCTCACGCCCGGCCCGAGCCACCAAGCGACCGCGGTGATGAAGACCAGGCACGCGATGGCGTTGCTCAGTGCGTGGGCGAGGTCGGCATGGAGCGTCAGGGCGGTCACCGTGCGCCACACCTCACCCGATAGAATCAACCGGGCAGAGGCGCTGCCGTGGTCGAACCAGACGTTGGGCCCACGTGGGCCGGTGACCGCAAAGAACCCAACCAGCAGCGCCGCGATCACCGCCCCGATCCAGGTGGTGCCATAGGGGGGCGGGGAGAAGTCACTCGGCGCCTCGTCGCGGTTCTCAAGATCATATTCGACCAGCACGCGGCTCGCGCTGTCCGCGTCACCCGCCGCGACCATCACCTTCCAGCCTGCGCCAGTCGTCTCCAAGCGGTGGGCAATCCCATTCGCCGCCAACACGACGGCGCATTCCTCCGCACGCTCCGCGCTCGGGGTCACACACACGGCGGCCTCAATCGGTTCATCGGTCGTCATGGAAGCGGCCCGGGGTGGAAATGGTTATCGCTCGAGGATGACGCCCGCGGATCAGAGGACCCCACGAGTCCATGTATGGGTCGGCGCCACGCCTCGGCGTGCCGTACTCTCCAGTAACGCGAGTGCGGGTGACAAGCGCGATCGCGCCCACCGTATCCGGCGATGTGGTGAGCGTCAACTCCTGAGGTGATCGCCGCAGTCGCAACACATCCAGGAGTACCCGAACGATGAACACGGTGAGAGCCGCGGAGCGGGGCCGAGACCCATGCCCGGGCACTGAAGGCGGCAATCCTCGCCCGCGAGGGTCACAGTCACCCCGCCCTCATGGCGGCCGGAGCAGTCGGCGGAAGGTCAAACTGATCCGCTCGCTCTGAAGCCCAGGCTGGCGCGGCACGCCATGCACGTAGTGGCGCTGGCACGCTCCACCCATGATGAGAAGGCTCCCGTGGCCCAAATCCAGGTCATGGCGCGCTCGCGCGCCCTTTCGGCGAGGCCTAACGGCGAGCCGGCGGGACGTGCCGAGCGACACAATCGCGACCACTGGGTCGTCGCCGAGCTCAGGCTCGTCGTCGGCGTGAAGCCCCATGCGGTCATCGCCACTCCGGTAGCGGTTGGCCAGGACATGGTTGAAGGGCATGCCCGTCCGCTCGCAGATGCGATCCAGGAGTCCTCGGGCTGACGGTGTGAAGGGTCGCGGCTCGAGCGTCTGCCCCGAGTACCGATACCCCACGTCGCCGGCCCAGGCAATCAGGCGCGGTTGGAGGATCCTCCGCCCAAACAGGACGATCTCACGTTGCTCCCACGGCAGCTCGTCGCGGAGAGCCGCCAACACGGCGTCCGCCTCCTCGGGCGGAAGCCACACCGGCTCGTGGTCGAGCCAGGCGCCGAATGCGAGCGAGATGCGCATGTCGATGGATCGCCGTTCGGATACTGGACGGCTCAACGCCCATCATAGGGTCATGCACGGTCTCGCGGGCGGAACGGAGACCCGCGCGCCCGATCGGCGAAGTGCCCGCGGGAAGACGGCCCTCGCCGCAAAGGGTGCGGCTACGGTCGGCGGTAGATGGGACCCCGGGCGACCACGCGAGAGAGATCGGGCAGAGCCCCGGCCTCGATCCGGTAGCCATGCGGCTGCACCGGCCCGGGCGGAAGGCCGAGCCGCGCGATCGTGGCGGGGTGGCTGTAGAACCCGTCGTACGCGTGGCGCACGAGCGCGTCGAACGCCTCGGGCTCGGACCGCTCGACCAGACGGAGCACGTCCTCGCGCTGGGCCGCGCTCAGCCCCCCGAACCCCCGGGTCGCGACGACGTGCGCCCCCTCGTCGATCGCCTCCAGCGCGCGCGACAGCGAGGACTCGAGCTCGCCGGAGGCGTCTGCCATCGCGAGGACGTGGTCGAGCGCCAGGGCGCCGCTTTCCGGAAAGCCCTCGCCCGCCGGCACGAGGGTGTCGAGCACGAGCGTCAGGAGATCGCGCTTCGCTCCCAGCCTGCCAGGCGTCACGCGCGTCTCCGGATGATCCCGTCGGCGATGTAGAGCGCGACGGCCTGGATCGTCGAGGTCGGGTTGACGCCAGCGCAGGTCACCATGACGCTGCCATCGACAATGTAGAGGTTCGGCACGTCGTGACACCGCCCCGCGGCGTCGACCACCGAGGCCGCCGGATCGTGCCCCAGGCGCGCCGTGCCCATGAGGTGCCAGCCCCCGGCGCGGAGGAGCGGGGTGAAGGCAATCTCGCGGGCGCCGGCCGCCTCCAGGACCTCGCGGGCTCGCGCGATGCCGTGGTCCAGCATGCGCCGGCTGTTCTCGCTGAGCCTGTAGGACACGCGCGGCGCGGGAATGCCGTCCGCGTCAGCGAGCGCGGGATCGAGGTCGACGCGGTTCGCCGGCTCCGGCAGGTCCTCGCCGATGATGGCGACGGTGATGGTGCGGTCGAAGCGCTCGGCGTAGGCGCGCCGGTGCTCGCGGCCCCACGGGACGCGGTCGCCGACGAAGCCGCCGTGGGCCGAGGCGATCGGCGAGAGCCCGCGGGCCACTTGGAACGAGTAGCCGCGCACGAAGCCGCGCGAGAGGTCGGTCTCGTAGAACTCCTGGCTGATGATGCTGCAGCCGATCGGGCCGCGATAGCCGCCCAGCGGGCGGTCGAAGACCCCGCGCACCATGGCGTACGGATGGAACATGAGGTTCCGGCCCACGAGACCGCTCTGATTGGCGAGCCCGTCGGGAAACCGGGCCGACCGCGAGTTCAGCAGGAGCCGCGGCGTGCCGATGCCGTTGGCGGCCAGCACGACGGCCCGCGCCTTGTGCGCCTTCTCTTGCCCCGCGTGGTCGTAGTACACGACGCCGTCGGCGAGCCCGTCCGGGCCGAGCGTGATCTCGCGCACCCGGGCCCGCGTCACGAGGCGCGCGCCGGCCGCAAGCGCCTTCGGCCAGTAGGTGACGTCGGTGCTCGCCTTGGCGCCGATCGGGCACCCCAGGTCGCAGGGGCCGCAGTTCACGCAGGCGCGCCGGCCGTCGTAGTCACGCGTGAGGATGGCGCTGTCCGATGGCCACCAGTGCCAGCCCAGCCGCTCGAAGCCGCCGGCGATCGTCTCGCCGAGCGTGTCGAGCGGGACCGGCGGCGTCTGGCGCGGCGACTTCGGCGGATAGGCCGGATCACCGGTGATCCCGGCCACGCCCATCATGCGATCGTTCAGGTCGAAGTACGGCTCGAGCGTCGCGTAGTCGATCGGCCAGTCGTCGGCCACGCCGTCGAGGCTCCGCACGCGAAAGTCCGACGGGCGGAAGCGCGGGAAGTGGGCGCTCCAGTGGATCGTGCTCCCGCCCACCGCGTTGTACATCAGCGGCGAGATCGCGGACGCCCGGTCGTTGACCGGATAGTCCTGGGGGAGCCGGCGCACGTTCGGCTCGGCGCTCCAGTCCGTCTGCCGGTGGAGCTCCCAGTCCGCCCGCCAGTGCGGATAGGCGCGCGCGTCGACCCAGTCGCCCTGCTCGAGACAGACCACGCGGATGCCGGCGCCCGCGAGCCGCCAGGCCACGGCGGCGCCGGCGGCGCCGGCGCCGATCACCAGGACGTCCGCGCGATCGTCAGTGGCCACGGCGCTGTGCCCGACCGACTGTACTACGGGTCGCCAGGCCCGATACGTGGGCTTCGTGCCACCCCGGATCCGGTCACGCCCCGGCACGTGGCCCCCCGGATCTCCCTGCCCCCTGGTGCCCCACCACGGCATTGGGTATCGTCGGCGGGACGTCTCCGATCGCGCAGGACGAGCGCAGGTGGGGCCCGTGACGACGCGCGTGGCGGGAGCTGAGGCGTGAGCGTGAGTCACGGAGGAGCGGTGGGTTAAGTCAACGCACGCTCATGCGTTCTTGGCAGGGCACGGCTTGTGGCTAAGGACGTGGCGAGTGGTGGCTCCAACGGGATTCGAACCCGCGTCTTGCCCTTGAGAGGGCGATGACCTGGGCTGTTTTGACGCGGACTTACGGAGCCGTTGCCACCGGCGGTTGTCACCGCGCATTCGAGTTCCGACAAGTCAAATGCCCGCGCCTACCTCGACCCGGCTCCTGGCCTTGTTCTGCACTGGGGCTCGGTGCGACAATCTGGGGGACGCATATCCGAGGTACGAACCATGGAGGCACACCGATGATCGGAAACGCGCAGCTCTCCTGCGAGCAGTGCGGCAATCCCGAGCACATTCCTTTCCCACTGCCCCTTCCCCCGCAAGTCCGCAGACCTCCCCGCTGAGCTGACAGGAGGTCTGGCTCCCGACTCACGGCATTCCGAGGGCTGCCCTCCTGGTTCGCCGGCGAGTGACCCTCGCCGCGACCAGCATCGTCCCGACATCTTCTGCTACTTCTCCAAGACCTCTCGCCGTCCAGCCCCGAGGTACGGTAGATCTAGACAGAAGTCCAGGCGCTCAACAAAAGAAGAAGCCCCACCCCGGCGATCGCGGCGGCGCCCGCAATACTGAGCGCGGTTCCAATCCAGTACGCCGGGGCAGATGACGGGCCGGCGACGCGGAGAGTGCCCCGCCGCGCCGCGACGGCCGCTAGGCCTACCAGCGACACCGTGAGTCCCATCCCGACGGCCATCACGAGTGAGGCCGCTACACCAACGAGATACACCCCCTGCCCGAGGGCGAACAGCAGAATGATGATCGCGCTGGCACAGGGTGTGAGCCCGGTGGCCAGCACGAGTCCCCCGGACGCGACGCGTTGGCCGTGGCCCGAGTGTCCCTCTACGCGACGCCGGTGGACCCAGACCTCACGGAGGGCGTCCGCGAGCATGACCAGGCCGATCAGGGCGATCAGCCCATAGCAGATGAGCTCGATACGTCGAGAATCATGGAGGGCATCAAAGCCGCCACGCCCGAGCGCGAGAGCCACCACCGTCACGATCGCGATCGATGACATCGTCTGGAGGACCGAGACGAGCCATGAGATGCCCAATGCGGTGCGCAAGCGAACATGCCGGGCGAGGAACAGCGAGGACACCACGAGCTTGCCGTGGCCCGGGCCGACCGCGTGGAGCACGCCGTAGAGGAACGCGATCCAGGCCACACCAAGCGCAGCTCCCGTGACCTCGCCGCCCCGGAACCGCCGCAATTCCCGCGAGAGCGCCTGATTCAACTGGCGCTGCGCCGCGTTGACGCGGGCGAGCACACCACGGAGCCACTGCGGCTGGGCTTCCCCAGCAAGGCCCCCGGCCGGACCGATTCCTACAGGGCCCCCGCGTTGGGTGGGAGCCGTCACCTGGGCCTCAGGTCGAATGGCCACGGCGAGGACGAGCACGAGGACAACGATCAGATGGGCCGTGAGCCGACACATCAGCGTCGCCGGATCCCGCAGCGCACCACGTCCGGGGTCACACCGGTCTTGTCCGGGACCACTTTGCAGTCCACGGTATACGGCCCAATCGTCTGGGTCTTCGGGGTCACGGCCACCGGGATGTACGCGATGTAGTAGACGGGATCGTCGACCGACACCTCGATCGCCGTCGTCGAGGCGAGCGAAGCGGCGAGGGGCAAGGTGAACTCGTAGGTCACGAGGCCCTTGGCGATGGTCGCCCGGAAGTCGCGAGCCTCCGGCACCGTGACCTGGTTCCCGTTGACATCGATCGTCGTGTAGTAGCCCACGCGCTTGAACTCGGACAGGTGCTTTGCCTCAATCTGCTGGAGCTCCGAGGTCGAGAAGACACCGTTCCGGTCCTTGTCGAACTCCTGGAGGATGAAGCCACTGAAGAGGTCGTCGAACGTCCACGTCAGCCGCACGCCCGTCAGGCGGTCGCCGACGAGGACAAGTGTCACCGCATAATCGACGAAGACGTGCGGATGCGCCACGGCCGGGGTGGACGCGAGGGCAGTGAGCGCACTCGCCAGGACTGCGATTCGGACCGAGTACCGTCCAGGTCGCCTCATGCCTCGAACCGGTGCATCCTCACGCATGGAATCCTTGGCCGCGCGGTCCGCACCCCCCACGGCGGACGGCAAAGTCGCGACATCAACTGAGGGCTGCACGAATGCGCGCAAGGACGAGCCGTCCGAGGGGTTCGGTCTCCCCGAGGCTCACCCAGCCGCTATCCCGCCAGCCTCGCCTCTCCGCAATCACGGTGATCCGGGTGATCCGCTCGCCGGACGCCGCCACCTGGAGGTGGACGCGCTCGGCGACGCGTTCGAAGCCCGGTTCCTCTGCGCGCGGCGGTCGGTCCTGCCATCCGGTCACGATGTCTCCGTCGACGATTCGCTCAATGGGGTAGTCACGGACAGCCTCCTGAGCCGCCGCCCAGACGCGCGCGTACGGCATGTCCGCCACGACCATGTGCACCGGTCCGGCACTGGCTGCCACAGTCCCGACCCACACTATCCCAACCCCCAGGATCCACCGGGTCATCGCCGCACCGGATCCACAATGGTGATCGAGCGCCGGCCCGTCCGTCCGAGCGGAACCCGGATGCCCTCGCTGAGGCCCACGAACGTGCCCGGGGCCAGGGCATAGAGGGATTGGATGAACGTCACGTCCTCCTGGGTGATCACGCCGTTGCCGCCGTCCGGGTCCATCAGGCCGCCATCCGCGGTGTGCGCCAAGTATCCGATGGCGTGGCCGGTCTCGTGGACCACGGTCCGCTGGCACTCGGGCCCGCGGTAGATCGCCTGGACGACCTCGATATCCACCGAGGTGATGCGGCCGTCGGCTTCGTAGTCGATGAACGTCGTGCCACAGACGTCATTGCCGCCGCCGAATCGGAAGGAGACACCGGCCGCGGGCGGGCTCCCCACGAAGGTGAACGTGACCGCGCCGCCCGTGGCGACCGCCCACGCGTTGACCTCGTCCTCCCGGGCGACGCCGTTCAGAAAGACCGGGATCGGCAGGCTCGCCCATCGCACCGTCCGGCCGTCGTTCTGGGCGGCGTTGAGCGTGACCAGGAGATCGTGGGCGCTGCCGGAAGGCCCGCTGCTGCTCTTGCTGTGGCACCCCGCGTAGCCGATCAGGATGGCAACCAGCATTAGGGCTGCGCGCGCCGCCCTTGTTCGGCTCGTGAAGGAACGGCCGATCACGGCACGGCCTTCGCTCGTTGGGTTCACGCACGTCTCCTTCCTGTGCCCGACGTTCGGAGTCTGTCCGGCGGCCCAGGGCTACCCCGGTGCCGCGCAGGGACTCCGAGGAGGCCCGGCGCCGCCGGGCGGTTATGGAAACTGAAGGGTCAGACGGCGATCGGCGGCCCGCGCGGCCCGAACGGGAGGCGGGAGACCTCGGACGCGTCCCGCGGCGTCGCGGCAAGGGCCATTTCAACGGGAGCCAGCACAGCGACGAGGTCGACCACTCGGCACGGACCGGCCTGGATTCCGCCGGCCCCCAACTGGGCGAGCGGACAGTCCTCATCGTAGAGCGACGGAGTATCCGCGCGATGCTCGTGGAGCGTCGGCGCCCCCACCGCCAAGAGCATCAGGGCGAGGCCCGCTGCGAGCGAACGCCCCATGGCCGCCGAGATCACGCTGGTCGAAATCTCCCGCTCATGCCGTGCGGACGCGACGAGGCGGCCAGCGCCTTCCGGCGGTTCGCGGAACCGCCAGGAACGATCCTCTTTCATCCCGGTCCTGGGGCACACCTTCAGTGCGTGCGTTGGTCGGCCGCAGAGCGGGGTGGCCCGGGAGCGCTGGGGCAGACCCCCCGTGTGTCGGCGCTCGCGATCGCCACGAGATGCACCCGGGCGACACCTTCGTCGAGCATGCCAAGGCCGGTCGCCGCCGCTTCGGACACGTCGATGATGCGGCCGGGCACGAATGGTCCCCGGTCGTTGATCCTCACGATGACGGTGTCGTCGTTCTCAGCGTTGGTGACCTGCACGCACGCGTGCATGGGGAGAACCGGGTGCGCCGCCGTCAGCGCGTGAGAGTCGAACGGTTCGCCACTGGCGGTCGGCTTCCCCTCGTAGGACCGACCGTACCAGCTGGCGAGCCCATCCTCCACAAAGCCTTGCCACTGCCGCACCGGGGTATACCGGCGCCCATCGACGCTATATGGCGCCAGGCTCCCGGATCCCGGCCCGGCGGATGTCGCGCAGCCAGCGAGCAGGAGCAGAGCGATGGCACACCCCAGACTCCGCCATCCTCTTTCCCACGGAGGCTTGGTCACGGGACGGCTGTCGCGGCGGCCGGATGATCGGCCAGCACGGTCAGATCGAGCACCCGGTCGTGGAAAGCGCGCAGGGTGCTGCGGTGCCCGATGCTGACGATCGTCGGGCGCCATGGCGCCTCGCGCAGCATGCGGTAGAAGCGGGCTTCGGTGGTCTCGTCGAGGGCCGAGGTCGCCTCGTCGAGGAAGATGACATCGGGTTCGGCCAGGAAGAGCCGCGCGAAGGCCAGTCGCTGCTGCTCGCCTCCAGACAGGCGTTGAGACCAGTTATCCGTCAGGTCGAGTTCGTGCTCGAGGCCGGCGAGCCCGACTGTGCGCAGTGCGGCCTCGAGCCGGTCGTCGGGGATCACGGTCCCATCCTCGGGATAGGCCAGCGCCTGGCGCAGACTGCCGAGCGGAATGTAGGGCTTTTGCGGCACGAAGAAGATGCGGCCCTGGCCGAGCCGCACCGCGCCGCGACCGAAGGGCCACAGTCCGGCAATCGCGCGCAGCATCGTGCTCTTCCCGATCCCCGTAGGACCGGCCACCAGCACCGCGGTGCCAGGCTCCGCGCTCAGCCCGATGTGGGAGATCAGCGGTTGGCCGTCCGGCAGATCGAGGGTCAGATCGGTCACGGTCAGGCCGGTGCCCTGGCGGGCGATCGCCAAGGTCCCGGACACCCCGGGCTCCCTGGCGATCTCGGCGACGTGGGCGTCGAAGGTCGAGAGCCGTCGGACGACCGCGAACCACAGCGCGATGTCGCCGAAGGCATTGATGATGAACGACAGGGAATCCACCACCTGGTTGAACGCATTCCCGGTCTGCTGCAGGTCGCCCAGTTTGATCTGCTTGGCAAAGAACCGCGGCGCCTGCACGAGGTACGGAAACAATACGGACGCCTGCCCGAAGGAGAAGGTGAATCCGTTCACCTTGAGGCTCCGCCACATGATCGCCCAGAAGTTTTCGACCACGTGACGGAAGCGGCCGCTCGAGATGTCGAACTCCCGATCTTCGCCGCGGTAGAAGGCGACGCTTTCGGTGTTCTCGCGCAGCCGCACCAGGCTGTACCGGAAGTCCGCCTCGTAGCGCTGCTGGTTAAAGTTGAGGCCGATCAGCGGTCGCCCGATCTTTGTCGTCACGAGCGTGCCGACGACCACGTAGACGATCACGAGCCAGACCATGTACGCGGGGATCGTCACGGCGCCAAGGAAGCCCAGCGGGATCGTCAATGGTCCCGAAAGCGACCACAGAATGAAGACGAACGAGAAGAACGACACGATGCTGCTCAGCAGACCGAGTGACAGCGCCAGCGCGCTGTCGACGAAATCGCGCACGTCCTCGGCAATGCGCTGGTCCGGGTTATCGGTCGAGAGACCGGTCAGCTGCAGCCGGTAGTAGGCGCGGTGATCCAGCCAGCGCTTGAGGTAGAGATCCGTGAGCCAGCGTCGCCAGCGGATGCGCAGCATCTGACTCAGGAACCCGCGGGAGGTGCCGATCAATACCCACAGCGTCGCGAGGCCGGCGAAGAGCGCGATCTGCACGTAGAAGCCGTGTGCGTCCAGATTCTGCAGTGTGTTGTAGAAGGCGTTGTACCAATAGCTGAACCGCACATTGAGCGCGACCTGGCCCAGGCTCAGCATCACGACGAGGATCAGGAGGCCCAGCGCTCTCCACCGCTCCTCCGAGACCCAATACGGCCTGGCGATCCCCCAGGCGTCGCGAAGGACACCTCCGTGCTCGTTCATGGTCGATCAGCTCCCGGGCGCCTCCGGCCCTTCGTTCCACGACCGTCCGTCTGAGGCGTCATCGAAGCGGAGCAGTCGCGCGCTGTTCACGATCACCGCGAACGTGCCCACGTTCTGCACCACCGCGCCCATGATCGGGCTGATCAGGCCCAGCCCTGCGAGGACGATGATGGCCAGACTGCCGCCGATGGCGAACAGCACATTTTGGTTCACGATCGCGCGGGTCCGCTGTGCGAGCCGCATCGTCTGGGGCAGACGTCCGAGGTCGGTGCCCATAAGCGCCACATCCGCGCTCTGGACGGCGACGTCCGACCCCATCGCCCCCATGGCGACGCCGATGTCCGCCGCATGCAGAGCCAGCGCGTCGTTGACGCCATCGCCTACCACCATCACGCGATGCCCGCTCGCCTTCTCACGCTGGACCACCGAAAGCTTGGCTTCCGGGAGGCAGCCGGCCAGGTACTCGTCGACCCCGAGGTCGTGGGCGACGGGCTCCGCGACGTCGGCGCGATCGCCCGTCATCAAGACGGTGCGCGCGACACCGAGCCCCCGGAGGGCCGCGATCGCCTCGCGGCTCCCCGGTCGCGGGCGGTCGGCCAGAAGCACCAGCCCGAGCACCTCCCGGTCGCGCGCGACCCACACCACGGGCCCGGCGTGTGGCGGACCAGACTCCGGCGGCTCGAGCCCCGATTCCCGGAGCCACGCGGCGGACCCGAGACGCACGACCGTCCCGTTGTGGCGGGCCGCGACGCCGCGGCCGGCCGCTTCCTCGATCGCGTCCGCCTCGCGAGCATGGGCGCCCCCGACCGCCGCCAGGATGGCTTGCGACACGGGGTGGCGGGATCCGATCGCGCACACGGCGGCGGCCTGGAGCACTTCGTCAGGGACCTGTTCGCCGAGCGGTCGCACGGCGACGACTTCGAGCCGGCCGGTGGTCACGGTGCCGGTCTTGTCCAGGATCAGCGTATCGACATCCCCGAGTCGCTCCAGGACCCGCGGGCTCTTGATGAGGACGCCGAAACGGGACGCGACAGCCAGCGCCGCGGTCATGGCCGAGGGGCTCGCGAGGACGAGTGCGCAGGGGCAGCTGACCACCAGGATCGCGATGGCTCGGGTGAGATCCTGAGTGAAGGCCAGCACGGCGGCGGCTACCAGGAGTACCGCGGGCAGATAGTACTCGGTGTATTGCTCGATCAGCTGGACGACTGGCGCCTTGGCCTGCTCGGCGGCCCGGAGCAGCTCGACAATCCGGCCGAGCACGGTCGCCTCGGCGAGGTCGGTCACTTCGACCTCGAGGACACCCGACAGGTTGAGGGTCCCGGCGAACACCTGGGAGCCAGGAGAGACCTCCTCGGCCACGGCCTCGCCCGTCATCGTGCTCTGGTCCACGGCCGAGCGGCCGCGCACGATGCGACCATCCGCCGGGAACGCCTCGCCCGGCCGGACGAGGATCGTGTCCCCCAGACGGAGGCCATCGACGGCCACCGCTTCCTCGCCGCGAAGTCCCAGCCTGGCGGCCGTGTTCGGTCGCAAGGTCTTCAGCCCTTCGATCGCGGCGCGGGCACCCAGAATGCTGCGCTCTTCGAAGAAGTGGCCGATCTCCATCACGAGGGGCACGAGGATCGCGGTCTCGAACTCTCCCACCGCGGAGGCGGCGAGCAGAGCGAGGCTGACGAGCTGGTCCACGGCGGAGTTCGGGTCGCGCGTGACAAAGCCGCGGACCCCGGCCGCCAGGACAGGGGCCATCGCGACCACCGCGCCGAGCGCCAGCAGCACGGCCGTGATCTCCGTCTGGCCCGGCACGAGATAGCGGTGCGCCAGGCCGGCGACGAGCAGGACTCCAGCGGCCAACGCGCCCCCGAGCCGCCGCGCGATCCGGCGACGCTCGTCCGCCGTCAGCCCAGATTCGAGGGCGGCCTCGAGGGGCCCGCTGAGCGGGCGAGGCTGCATCGCGAGCACCGTCATGGCTCGTCCGGTCCCGCGCTCTCGCCGGACCTGGCATCGGTCGGAATGAGGATCCGCCCCGTGTCCCGGCCGGGGGGCACGAGGATCCGCCCGCCGACCCCCGCCAGGGCCTGCTCCATCGCCTCGCGATACAACCGCTGCCGCACCACGGCGGGGCTGCGGCGGTATTCCGCCTGGATCGCCAGAAATGCGGCCGCGGCGCCCCGGGCCTCAGCGAGGCGGGCGGCCTCGTCGGCCTCTGCCGCGCGGATCTGGTTCTCAGCGTCCACCGCGGCTCCCGGCAAGGCCTGCTCGCGGTAGCTCCGCGCCTGGTCGGCCCGGGTCTTCCGCTCGACAAACGCGCTCTGCACGGCATCGAAGTCGCGCGCCACCTGCGGCGGCGGCCGCAGAGCCGTGAACTCGAGGGCGAGCAGCCGGACCCACGGTCCGTCCTGATCCAGCCGAGCCTGGGCGCGCGCCAAGGCCTGAGCGCCCAGCTGCTTCTGGCCCTCGACGAGGACCGCATCGACCGTCGTCTCACCGAGCGTCCGGGTGAGGGCGGACACCACGGCATCGTGGACGACGCGCTCCGGTGCCACCGCCCGGAGCGCCCACACCACGGGATCGGCGATCTGGTACTTGAGCACCGCGCTCGGCTGGACGATGTTCTGATCCGCCGTGAGCGCGTATCCGGTGGCCGTGACGTCCAGGCGGTCGCCACCCGCCTCGCCCCCGCCAGTCAGTGCGTCGATGCGCATCTCTTGCACCCGCTTAACGGGTACCCGGATCACCTCGTCGATCAGATACGGGAGGGCGATCAGCAGCCCCGGGCCATGGATCTGCTCGGCCCGGGTCTGGCCCGTCAGCTTCCCGAACCGCAACCGGAGTGCCACTTCGTCCGGCCTGACCACGGTGACCCCGGAGACCAGGACGGCGATGGCCGCCAGCGCCGTCACCCACTTGAGGAGGCGGAAGACGCTGGTGAGACTGTCGAGCAGCAGCCGCGACGGGGACGCTGACGCCGTCATGATGCCTACTTCGGCGGCTGACCCGGCGTGGAGCCGATTCCCTCGGCCAGGCCTGGGGTCGTCAACAGACTGAAGGGAGCGGCATCGGTCCGGAGAATGACCGTCGCGCGCTGTCCGAGGACGGTCTTCAGAGAATCCAGCGAGCGCAGGAACCGATAGAGCTCGGGGTCCCGGCTCTGGGCCTCGGCGTAGATGCGGGCGGCCTGGGCTTCGGCCCGCGCGCTGATCTCGGCGGCCTTCTGGGTCGCCTCGGCGCGCACCTTGGCGGCATCGAGGTCGGCCTGCGAGCGAATGGCCGCCGCCTCACGCTCGCCCTCCGCCCGATAGCGCGCGGCGAACTGCTGTCGCTCCGTCCGCATCTGCTCGAAGACGAACGGGACGTTCTCGGGAGGCAACCCGAGCTGTTTGAGCCCGACCTGGCGCACGTCGACCCCGAAGCGCTCGCGGGCCGTGCCGCGCACGTCGGCGAGAATGTCGGCCTCGATCTCGGGCACCTTGAGCCGGGTGGGATCGGTGGACACGAGCGCGACGAGCTCATAGCGGCCCAGCACGGCATTTTTCGCATTGGTCACGAGCCCATCGAGTCGATCCTCTGCGGTCGCGAGATCTCCAACGGACTGCAGGAAGGTGAGCGGCTCCCCGATCGACCAGATCACGAACGTGCGCAGGACGATGTTCTTCTTGTCTCGCGTGAGTGTCTCGACGAAGCGCGAGTTGAAGAGTCGCTGCCGCGCGTCGAACCGCCAGACTTGCTCGATTGGCCACGGCCACTTCACATGGAGGCCCGCGTCAGGCCACACCGTCCGTGGCGCGCCGAACCGAGTCACGACAGCCACCTGCCCCTCGCGGACGGCCACGACCACGCTGGACGCAACGATCGTGGTCAGGATCCCGGCCGCGAGTACCCAGCGGACCAGCGAGCGCCCCATCATGGATTCTCCCTTTGTCGGGGTTTCGGCGTCGTCGGCCGCACGTCGATCCACAGCTCGCCGGCGTCCGTCCGCAGCCGGTGGTCGACGATGAACAGGTTCCGGCCGGCCAACCCCTCCTCCAGGGCCTCCAGCCGGCGGCGAAACCGAAAGAGCTCGGGACCCGTCCGGGAGGCACCGAGCGTGGCCAGAAATCGGACCGCCGACCCGTTGGCGTCGGCGAGACGCCGGGCACCCTCGGCCTCGGCTTCCTGGACCCGACGCGTGGCCTCGGTCTGGGCTGCCGGCACGGTGGCCTCCTGGTAGGTGCGTGCCCGGGCAGCCCGCGTCTCGCGCTCGATCTCCGCGCTCACGACGTCCTCGTACGCGGCGGCGATCCCCACCGGGGGATGGAGACTGATGAAGCCCACGTGGAGCACATCCAAGCCCAGCCCCTGCTCGTCGCATGCCCGCTGGAGCGCACCCGTGAACCGGCGCCCGAACTCGGTCCGGTCGGCCGTGAGCACACGGTCCAGGTTGCTCGCGACGGTCTCCCGCATGAGGAGCCGGTACGCCAACGCCTCTAGGGTCTCCCGGGTGTTCTGCGACCCGAAGGCGAAGGTGATGACGTCACGGATGCGATAGCTGACCGTCGCGTCGACCGACAGCAGCTCCCGGCCATCACCGAGCAGCAGCTGATACTCCTCCCCCGCATGCGTCCGCGCCCACAGCAGGGAATCCTTCGGCGGCCCGGCATAGCCGAGCGCCAGGGTCTGAACGCGCGTCACGGGGTACCGATCGACGGCCTCCAGAGGCCACGGCCATTTGAGGTGCGTGCCAGGGCCGACGGGCAGTCGCGAGGCGAGGCGTCCGAACCGGAGCCGGATCCCCTCTTCCTGCGGGCCGACGACCACGAGTGTCGTCGAAAGCCAGACGAGCCCGACGAGGCTCACCAGGAGCAGGCCCGCGCTCCGGCGCACGAAGGTGAGCGCCCAGGTCGATCGCAGCGAAAGACCGAGGCGCTGCTCTGCGAGCTCCGCCAGACCATGAAGGGAAACGTCCCCGTGGAACAGAACTTGAAGCGTAACGAGCCGTGGAGGGACGACGCTCGGTCGAGGATCCCCCGGACGAACCATGGCAACCGCGGTACGCGCCCACAGCTCGCCAGCGCAGGCTGCGCATCCTGCGAGCAGGACCACGGCGATCCACCACCCGAGGTCCACCGCCGTGAGACCGAGCCCCCGCGCCAGCAAACCCGCACCGGTCAGCGTGGCCACCCACTGGCCACCCCGCAGCCACTCCCCTAGAGCCACGGAATCCGGGAACGACGTCGCCGAGGCCACGACGGCCCGAGCGGCGACCAGAAGAAGAAACGCAAGGATTCCGAGGCTGATGGCCAGCAGCAGTGCGACCCGCCCGGCAGGTCCCGATCCGAGGCTGCCCCACAGCGATGCGACGATCAGGCCCAGTCCCCCGGCGCCCGCCACCGTAAGAACGATTGCATCCGGATGTTGCGCCGTGGGCGCGCGCAGTCTCTCCGTGTCAGTGCCAGAAGACTGGGGCTCGGCCGTCTCGCCGCGCACCGCCTCGCCCTCGGCAGGTCCGGGTGGCGGTATCCCTGGTCGGTCCGCCCAGCGCGCGCTGACATGGCTGGCATAGAGGACACTGGCCAGAAGGATCTGATAGAGGGCCACCGGGGCGAGCACGCCGTAGCCAGCGAGGTACTGCCCGCCGAGAGCGACGAGGGCGACTCCGAGAGCGGCCTCGGCACCGCCCAGGAGCAGGCGTTCCATCCGGGCTACCACCTCGACCTCGGCGGGACCTGCTCTGGCCACACTACTCGCCTAGCCGGCTACACATTCGGCGACTCACTCCGTTCCGAAAGGC
>CAYXBJ010000001.1:0-27119 GCA_964463175.1 uncultured bacterium | reverse complement strand
CTCCTGGTCGACGAGGGGGCCGCGACCCACACTGACCTCGAGCGGATCGCCGACGTCGTCGCCCACGAGCTGGCCCACATGTGGTTCGGCGACCTCGTGACGATGGTGTGGTGGAACGGCATCTGGCTCAACGAGGCCTTCGCCACCTTCATGGAGATGCTCGCGGTCCACGCCTGGAAGCCCGAGTGGGAGCGCTGGGTCAGCTTTGGCGTGTCCCGCGCCGCCGCGATGGGCGTGGACGGCCTCCACTCGAGCCGGCCCATCGAGTACGACGTGCGCGCCCCGCGGGACTGCGAGGCGATGTTCGACCTCCTGACGTACGAGAAGGGCGCGTCGGTCCTCCGCATGCTGGAGCAGCACATCGGCCCGGACACGTTCCGCGAGGGCGTGCGCCTGTACCTCCGGTACCACGAGTACGAGAACGCCGAGACGACCGATCTCTGGAAGGCGCTCGGCGAGGCCTCGGGGCAGCCCATTCCCGAGGTCATGGACGGCTGGGTCTTCCATCCCGGATACCCGCTGGTGAGCGTGCGAGCCGACGGAGCGAAGGTGTCGCTGTCGCAGCGGCGCTTCACGTACCTACGGGACCCCGCGTCGGGGAGCGCCGACGAGCCGGCCCAGCTCTGGCGGGTCCCGGTCACCGTGCGGGCGTCGGTGGCGGGGAAGATGGTGGAGCGGAAGCTCCTCCTCGCGGCGGCCGAGGACGATCTGCTCCTGCCTGCCTCGCCGGAGTGGGTCGTGGTCAACGCCGGCGGCCACGGATTCTACCGGGTCGGCTACGCGCCGGCGCTGCTCGAGCGGCTCACGGCCAATCTCGGCGCGCTGGCGGCGATCGAGCGATTCGGGCTCGTGTCGGACTGCTTCGCCCTGACCCAGGCCGGTGACCTCGGCGCCACCGGCTTCCTCGACCTCACCGGACGATTCCGCGGCGAGACCGACCGCAACGTGTGGGCGATGCTGATCGGGGGCCTTGCCTACGTCAATCGGACGATCGACGACGACACCCGGGCCGACCTCGAGGCCTTCGTCCGCGACCGCGTCGGCGCGGCGGCTCGACGACTGGGCTGGACGCCGCGGCCCGGCGAGGACGAGCTCACGCGCCAGCTGCGCGGAGACCTCCTGCGCGCGGTGGGCGTGCTCGGCGCCGACCAGGAGATCCAGGCCGCGGCGCGGGATCTCTATGCCCGCTACCGTCAGGACGAGCACGCGGTCGATCCGAACGTCGTGCCGGCCCTGATCGCGATCCTGGCCCGGGCGGGCGGCGAGGCCGAGTACGAGGAGTTCCTCGAGCGGTTCCGCCACGCCCGGAGCCCCCAGGAAGAGCAGCGCTACCTCTACGCGCTGGCCGCATTCCGTCAGCCCGAGCTGATCGCCCGGACGCTCCAGCGGACGGTGGACGGCGAGATCCGCAGCCAGGACGCCCCGTTCGTGGTGCGCGCGATGCTCGTCAGCGTGTGGGGGCGCAGTCTCGCGTGGGAGTTCGTCAAGGGCCACTGGGAGACCATGCGGCGCCTCTATCCTCCGAGCGCGTTCCGTCGCGTCTTCGACGGCGTGAGCGCTCTCTGCCGCCCGGCATGGGAGGAGGAGGTGCGCGCGTTCTTCCCGGCCCACGGGATCGAGCTCGGCGGGAAGATCCTCGACCAGTATCTGGAGCAGCTCCGCGTCGCGGTGCGATTCCGCGAGCGCGAGGCCGCTCCGGTCGCCGCGTATCTCCGTCAGCGGCGCGCGTGAGGCGCGGCGGCCGGCCTCCGGCCCGGGCGTGACGGTGGGCGATACCGGTCCGGCGCCGGCGAGTCTCGAGACGTGACCGACACCGCGCGCGTCGTCGTCATCGGCGGCGGCATCATGGGGGCGAGCCTCCTCTATCATCTCGCTCGGGCCGGCTGGACCGATGCGGTGCTGCTCGAGCGCGGCGAGCTGGCCTCGGGCTCGACGTGGCACGCGGCCGGCAACACGCCGCACTTCAACACGAGCCTGAACCTGTCGCGGATCCACTTGGCGAGCACGAATCTCTACGGACGCCTCGAGGCGGAGACCGGGCAGGCCGTCGGGTTTCACCGGCCCGGCAGCCTGCGGCTGGCGTCGGTGCCGGACCGGATGGACGAGTACCTCCGTCACCGCGGCAAGGCGCGAACGATCGGGCTCCCGTTCGAGGTGATCGGGCTCGACGAGATCCGCCGCCTCCACCCGCTCGTCGAGACTCGCGGCCTCCTCGGCGCGGTCTGGAACCCGGACGACGGTCACGTGGACCCGACGAGCGTGACCCAGGCGCTCGTGAAGGGCGCGCGCGACCGGGGCGCGCGGGCTCGCCGGCACGCGCGCGTCACCGGGCTCGAGCGCGCGCGGGGGGGCGAGTGGCGGGTCGCGACGAGCGACGGCGAGTGGCGCGCGGAGATCGTGGTCAATGCCGCGGGGACCTGGGCGCGCGAGATTGGCCAGCTGGTGGGCCTCGATCTGCCGATCGTGCCGATGGAGCATCAGTACCTCGTGACGGAGGCCATTCCCGAGGTGGCCGCGCTCGACCGCGAGCTGCCGCTCCTCCGGGAGGTCGACGTCTCCTACTACCTGCGGCAAGAGGCCGACGGCCTCCTCCTGGGTCCGTACGAGCGCGGCGCGAAGCCGTTCGGCGTCGGCGGGATCCCGCCGGGATTCGGGGCCGATCTCCTGCCGCCGGACCCCGAGCGGCTCCGGACGATCGTCGAGGCGGCGATGGCGCGCGTGCCCGCGCTCGGCCGCGCCGGCGTCCAGCGCATCGTCAACGGCCCGATCACCTACACGCCGGACGGGAACCCGCTCCTCGGCCCCGCGTTCGGCCTCCCCGGCCTCTGGCTCGCCTGCGGCCTGAGCTTCGGGATCACCCAGGCCGGCGGGGCGGGGCAGTATCTCGCGGAGTGGATCGTCGAGGGGCAGCCGTCGATCGACCTCTGGGAGGTGGACCCGCGGCGCTACGGGACGTACGCCACGGAGCGCTACGCGGTCGCGCGCGGGATCGACATCTACGAGGACGAGTACGCGATCGTCTATCCGCAGGACGATCGGCGGCCGGGTCGTCCGGCGCGGACGAGCCCCCTCTACGACCGTTTCCGGAGCGCGGGCGCGGTCTTCGGGGCGCGGAACGGCTGGGAGCGACCCTACTGGTTCGCCCCGCCGGGCGCGGAGCCGCAGGACCGGCCGAGCTTCCGCCGGACGAACTGGTTCGACGCCGTCGGCCGGGAGGCCCGGGCCGTCCGCGAGGGCGCGGGGCTGCTGGAGCTCTCCAGCTTCGCGAAGTACGAGGTCCGTGGGCCGGGCGCGGAGACCTTCCTCGATCGCATCTGCGCGAACCGCCTGCCGCGCCTCGGGCGGATCGCCCTCTCGCAGCTCCTCACGCCGCGCGGCCTGGTGGAGTGCGACGTGACGGTCACCCGGCTCGCGCCGGAGCGGTTCCTCGTGCTGAGCGCGGCGGTCGCGGAGCTCCACGACCTCGACTGGCTTCGTCGCCACGCCCCTGCGGATGGGAGCGTCGAGATCGAGAACGTGACGCCGCGCTGGGGCGTGCTGATCCTGGCGGGTCCGCGCGCCCGGGACATCCTCGCGCCGATCACCGACGCCGATCTGTCGAACCAGGCCTTCCCGTGGCTCTCCGCCCGGCACATCCAGGTCGGCCCGGCGCCGGTCCGCGCGCTCCGGATCAACTTCGTGGGGGAGCTCGGCTGGGAGCTCCACCATCCCATCGAGTACCAGATCGGCCTCTACGACACGCTGAAGGCCGCGGGAGCGGAGCGGGGACTCGTCGATTTCGGCCTTCGCGCGATGGACTCCCTCCGGCTCGAGAAGGCGTACCGGGCGTGGGGCGCCGACATCAACACGGAGGTCACCCCGCTCGAGGCGGGGCTCGATCGATTCGTGGCCTTCGACAAGGGCGACTTCGTGGGGCGAGACGCGCTGCTCCGCCAGCGGCGGGAGGGCGTGCGGAAGCGTCTCGCGACCCTGGCGGTGGACGCGCTCGACGCCGACTGCTGGGGGAACGAGGTGGTGTGGGCCGGCGACCGCGTCGGGGGGATCACGACCTCGGGCGGCTACGCGCACTGTCTCGGGCAGAGCCTCGCGGTGGCCTACGTCGACGCCGAGCTCGCGACGCCGGGCACCCCGCTGGCCGTCGAGATCCTGGGGGAGCGCCGGCCGGCCCGGGTGCTGGCCGAGCCCCCCTTCGACCCCGAGAATCGCCGCCCGCGGGGCTGACCCGCGGGGATCCACCCGTCCGGAGCGCGACGTTGCGCAACAGACGGAGCCGCCGGCCCTTGACAGTCGCTCCCGGGCGCAACGATCATGTGGCGGCTGGCCCCATGGCAGTGGCCGCTGCGCGGCCAGACTGGCATTTCGCCTGACTGCAACCGCCGCATCGCGAGGCCCAGCGCACCACACAGGAGGCTCGACCATGCGTGAGAGAGCGCGTCGAAGCGCGAGCGCCATCCTAACCGTCGGACTGCTCCTCGGCCTGGTCTGGGTGGCCACGGCTGGGGTCGACGAGTACGGCGCGAACGGCACCATCCTGGGCGTGAGCTTCACCGGCGGAGACGGGTCCTACAGCCGCGCGGTGAAGGACGGCATCACCCTCGGCATCGTGCCGGACTTCCCCTGGACCTACCAGGACGAGAAGACGAAGGAGTACAAGGGTCTCGACGTCGACATGCTGAAGGAAGCGGCCCGGCGCCTCGGGATCAAGAAGATCACGTGGGAGATCATGCCGTTCGACTCGCTCATCGCCGCGCTCCAGGCGAAGCGGATCGACGTGATCGTGGACAACATCCACGAGAACGATGGGCGGCTCAAGGTCATCGACTTCACCAGCCCGGCGTACTGGTACGGCGCGGCGGTGGCCGTCCAGAAGGGCAACCCGAAGAAGATCATGAAGTGGGAGGACTTCACGGGCAAGACGGTCGGAACGTATCGCGGGACCTTCTACCAGCCGATCATGGAGGCGCGCAAGGACCTGAAGGAGCTCAAGCTCTACACCACGAGCGACGTCGAGTTCGCCGACCTCGCCGCCGGCCGCGTCGACGCGATCGTGGACGACGACATCAAGATGATCCAGTTCGTCAAGGCGCACCCCGGGATCAACATGGAGCTGAGCCAGGTCTCCATGCCGATCGACCTCCAGCTCGGCTACGCGCGGTACGCCCTCCGGAAGTCCGACGTCGATCTGAACCATGCGCTGTCCCGCGCCATCGACGAGATGCGGGCGGACGGCACGGTGGGCAAGTTCCTCGTGCGGACCGGGCTGCCGGTCCACTACGTGATCATTCCGAACGCGCTGCAGACCCCGCAGTAAGCGGCTAGATCGGTAGGGCTGCAGGGCCTGCCCGCGCTTCCGCCGAGAACATTGGCGCGACGCGGGGGCAGGCCCTGCATCGTATTGAACGCGCGGTGAGACATCTCGCTGTGCGCCTCATTCCCACACGGTAGGTCGGCGGAGGCGTCATGTTCGACAATCTGACCTCGCTATTCAACTTCCGCGATGCGGGAGCCTACCTTCCGGACCTCCTGCGCGGCGCCCTGGTCAGCGTCGAGCTGACCGTGGTCGTGATGCTGCTCAGCCTGGTCTTCGGCCTGGTTGTCGCGCTCGCCCGCCTCTCCCGGTTCAGAATCCTCCGCGTGGTGTCCACCTTCTACCTGGAGGTCGTCCGGGGCACGCCGGCCATGCTCCAGCTCTTCTACGTCTACTTCGTGCTGCCGGCCTTCGGCATCCGGATCAATCCCTTTGCTGCCGGGGTCGTGGCGCTCACCATCAACTACGCGGCATACCTGTCCGAGGTGTACCGCGCGGGCATCCAGGCCGTCGCGAAGGGGCAGGTGGAGGCCGCGCTCTCGCTGGGCATGTCGCGGGCCAAGATGATGCGCCTGGTCATCCTGCCGCAGGCGCTCCGGATCGTGGTGCCGCCGCTCGGCAACTACTTCATCGGGCTGTTCAAGGACACCGCGCTGGCGTCCACCATCACGGTGAAGGAGCTCATCTTCAGCGGCCAGATCATCGCGGCGACGAACTTCCAGTACTTCACCATCTTCACGATCGCCGGCATGATCTACCTCGGGCTGTCGTACCCGGGCTCCCTCGGCGTCCAGTACCTCGAGCGCCGCATGCGGATCGGATACCGGCGTCCCCGCACGACGCTCCGAAGCGCGACCGAAGGAGCGGCGTGATGATCCGACTGGACCGCGTCTGCAAGAGCTTCGGCCAGCTGAAGGTGCTCCGCGAGGTGTCGATCAACATCGAGAAGGGCGAGGTCGTCTGCATCATCGGACCCTCGGGCGCCGGGAAGTCGACGCTGCTCCGGTGTATCAACCACCTCGAGGGGATCGACAGCGGGACGATCTACCTGGAGGACGAACCGGTCTACCGCTACATGCGGAACGGCAAGGTGGTGGTCGACCCCGAGCGCCGGGTCGAGGCCCTGCGATCCGAGGTGGGGATGGTGTTCCAGTCCTTCAACCTCTTCCCGCACCTCACCGCGCTCGAGAACGTGATCCTGGCGCCGGTTCACGTGCGGAAGGAGCCGCGCGACGCCGCGCGTCGGCGCGGCGAGGCGCTCCTCGCCAAGGTCGGCCTCTCGGACAAGATCGACGCCTATCCCCAGGAGCTATCCGGCGGCCAGCAGCAGCGCGTCGCGATCGCCCGATCGCTCGCGATGCAGCCCAAGGCGCTGCTCTTCGACGAGGTCACCTCGGCGCTCGACCCCGAGCTGGTCGGCGAGGTCCTCCGCGTGATGCGTCAGCTGGCCGCCGAGGGCATGACGATGATCGTCGTCACCCACGAGATGGGATTCGCCCGCGACGTGTGCGACCGGGTCCTCTTCATGGCTGACGGTGTCGTGGTGGAGGAGGGGGCTCCGGAGCAGATCTTCAAGACGCCCCGCCACGAGCGCACCCGGCAGTTCCTCCAGTCGGTCCTCGAGAAGAAGTAACCCGGACATCGCGGCGCGCGGCCAGCTTCGCCACCAGCTCGAGGCGAGAGTGGGCGCTCCCCTCCGGGCGTTCCACCTGCCTCGTCTGGCGGCCGAGCTGATGACGACGCAGGGACTCGGCCATCGCCGCATCCTGCGAGATTCCGGAGCCGTGGCCCAAGTCACGGCCTTCCTGGCGGAGCGCCTCCCGGAGCGCCCGGGGCTCACGCGCGAGCGCGCGGCCGTCTCGGCGCTCTGCTGAGCGCGGGCTCAGACGGGCGCTCCGGTCGAAGGGACCTCGGCGCGGGCGCCCCACGCTATACTGCGGCCCATGAGCGCGACGCCGAGCGGGAGCCGCACGGTCCGGACGATGTGCCCCATGAGCTGTCATCCGACGCTCTGCGGGATGCTGATCACCATCGAGGATGACCGCCTCGTCAGCGTGGCCGGCGACCCCGAGAATCCCGACAGCCGCGGCTTCCTCTGCGTCCGGGGGCAGGCGTCACGCGAGATCATCGGCAACTCGCGTCGGTTACTCCACCCGCTCGTGCGGTCACGGCGCGGGTCGGACGACTGGCACCGGGCGAGCTGGAGTGACGCCCTCGACCTCATCGTCGAGCGGATGCAGCGCGCCGGCCGCGAGGCCGTGGGGCTCTGGGGAGGGCACGGCCTGTTCGCCAACAACTACGGCACCCGCGTCGGCTCGCATCTGCTCCGCCGATTCGCGAACCTCTGGGGCTGCCAGTGGTGGCACCCGTCGATGATCTGCTGGGGGCTCGGCGGTTTCGGGCTCGGGCTCACCGGCGTGCTCGAGGCGAACACGAAGGAGGACATGGCCGCCCACGCGAGCCTCATCCTTCTCTGGGGCGCCAACCTCGCGAGCCAGCCGAACACCGGCCCGCACCTGGCGGCCGCCCGCCGGCGCGGAGCCCACGTCGTCACGATCGACGTCAGGGAAACGGAGGCGGCGCGCCAGTCGGACGAGATCGTGCTGATCCGCCCGGGCACCGACGCCGCGCTCGCGCTCGCCATCATGTCGGTGATCGTGCGGGAGGGGCTCCACGACGCCGCGTTCATCGCGCGTCACACGATCGGATTCGACGCGCTGGCCGCCCACGTCGCGGGCTTCGGCCCCGAGTGGGCCGCGCCCATCACCGGAGTCCCGGCCGATCGCATCGCGTCGCTGGCGCGCCGCTACGCGACGACCCGGCCCGCGATGATCCTGCTCGGCGGCAGCTCGATGCACAAGGGCGGCAACGGCTGGCAGGCGGCCAGGGCCATCGGGTGTCTTCCCGCGCTCACCGGCCAGCTGGGCCTGCCGGGCGGCGGGCTCGGGCCGCGGCACGGCGCCGCCAGCCACGGCCAGGGGCTCAACGACATCGCGCTGCCGGAGCGCCGGCCGCCCGGCGCCTACGTGCCGAACCAGATGCCGCGCGTCACCGAAGCAATGGTCGACGGCCGCGTGCGCGTCATGCTGCTGTTCGGGACCGACATGCTGTCCTCGTACGCCGACGCCGAGCGGGTGGCGGAAGGGCTCGAGCGCGCCGACCTCGTGGTATCGCACGACCTCTTCCTGAACGACACCGCGCGACGCCTGGCCGACGTGGTCCTGCCCGGGACCGCCTGGGTGGAGGAGCTCGGGTGCAAGAGCACGAACACGCACCTCTATCTCATGCCGAAGATGCTGGAGCCGCCCGGTGAGGCGCGATCGGCAGTGTGGATCCTGCGCGAGCTCGCCCGCCGGCTCGGGCTCGACGACTTCTACCCCTGGTCGACCGACGAGGGCCCGCTGGACGAGATCCTCGATCACCCGGCGACCGGCCACGCGACGGTGGCCGCGCTCCGCGAGGAGGGCGGGATCCGCGCGCTCCGGATCTCCCATGTCGGGCACCCGACCCATCGGTACGCCACGCCGTCCGGCAAGGTCGAGCTCTACTCCGAGCGCGCGGCCGCGCTCGGCCTGCCACCGCTGCCGGTTCACGAGCCGAGGCCGGCGCCGAGCCACCCGCTGGCGCTTCGCCAAGGCCGCACGCTGACCCACTTCCACGGCTTCTACGACCACGGCCGCGCGCTGCCGACGCTGGCCCGCCTCGATTCCGAGCCGAAGCTCTGGATCGCGCCGGCGGACGCCGCGGCCCGCGGGGTCGCCGAGGGGGCGCCGGTGCGGGTGTTCAACGAGCGGGGGACGTTCCAGGCGCGAGCCCACGTGACCCCGCGGGTGCCCGCGGGCACGGTGTGGATGCGCGACGGCTGGAGCGGCGTGAACGCGGTCACCTCGGGCGCCGCAGCGATTCCCGACGCGGCGGTCGACCTGTTCCCGTTCGCCGCGGGCCAGGCCACCTTCGACGCCGCCGTCGAGGTCGCGCCGGCCTAGTCGAGGATCAGACGACCGCGCCGGCGGCCGGCGCGGTGGCGGCCCCGGCGGCCGTCGCACTCGTCCGGAAGACGATCGCCATCGCGCTCAGCAACAAGGCGCCGCCCAGGATACCGAGCGGCCCCAGGCGCTCCCCGAGCAGGAGCCACGCCAGCAGCGTGCTCGTGAGCGGCTCGAGCAGCGAGATGATGGTGGACGTCGCGACGGGGGTCGTGCGCAGGCCGAGCACCAGGAAGACGTAGCCCAGGACCGAGACCCCCAGGCTTAGGTGCGCCAGGAGCAGCCAGCCCACCGGCGGGTACGTCATCACCAGGCCGTTGGCCAGCGCGATGGGCAAGAGGGTGAGCGCCGCCACGAGGAAGAACACCGCGAGCGTCTGCATCGGGTGATAGCGATTCGCCACCACGCGCCCGCAGACCTGGAAGAGGCTGTAGCTGAGGGCCGACACGAGCGCGAGGACGACCCCGATCCAGGCGTTCGGCCCCAGCGCCCGGCTGTCGAATCCGACCAGCAGGGCCACGCCGACGATCGCACAGACCAGCGCGACCATCGTGCTCGGGCGCATCGGCTCGCGGAGCATCCACCGGGAGAGCAGGGCCGCGATGACCGGGACCGTGCAGAGCGTGACGAGCGCCGCGATGGTGACGTTCGCGAGAGTGATGGCGAGGACGAACGTGACCTGGTACACGGCCATCACGAGCCCGGCCAGCACCATGATGCGGGCGTCGCCGCGCGCGATCCGGAACGTGCGGGCGCCGAGCGTGAGCGCGCACGCGAGGAAGCACGCCAGGCACGCCATGACCGCGCGCAAAAGGGTGATCGAGGACGCGTTGGTGGCTGCGACGGTGAAGACGCCCTTCGTGGCGACGCCGAGCGAGCCGAAGATGACCGCGGACAGCGAGACGAACAGGAAGCCGAGGCGCCGGTCCACGCTCACGCGGAGATCACCCGAGACACGCTGCCGCGCGCCATGCGAGCCGGAGTCAGTGATCAGCCGTTGCGGCGGGAGTCAGCGCCGGCGGCTGTCGAGGGCGAGGGCGCCGCCGCCGGCCAGGACGAGCGTCAGGGTCGCCGCGAGGACCAGCAGGGTGTACTCGAACCCACCCGCGATGGCGGTGCCCCGCGCCGGATCGACCACGATCCCGGTCAGGAAGAAGCCTTGGTGGAGATGGTAGAGGAAGAACGCGGAGGCCATGATCGGCACCTGGGCGAGCGCCGCCCAGCGGCTGAAGAGCCCCACGATCAGCAGGAGGCCACCGATCCCGTGCGCCAGGATCATGTACCAGCCGAGCGCCGGACCGAGCGCGGCGGGGTAGCCCATGCGGGTCGTGTAGCCGCCGATCGCGGCCGGTCCGACCAGCACGAGCCCCAGATAGCCGTGCATGACGAAGATCGTGCCGAGCGTCACGCGCAGGAGGGCGAGGCCCAGCCGCTCCCCGAGCATCACGACGTCACACCGGCGCGCCCCATCTTCCGCGGCGTCATGCCACGATCCGCGCGGCCGCCTCGGCCGACACCAGCGTGGCTCGCAGGACGAGGCAGAGCGGGACGGTGAGGAGCACGACGGCGGAGGTGACGAGGAGCGTGACCGGGATGCCCACCGTGTCGCCGAGCGCGCCGTACGCGAGGGGAGCCGCGGCCGACGCCGCGACGATCAGCGTGTAGTAGAGGCCGTATGCGCGGGCCCGGCGCTCCGGGAGGACGAGATCGGCGACGGTCGCGTACAGGGCCGACGACGTCCCGTTCAGCGCGACGCCGAGCGGGAGGAGCACCGCGAGCGCCACGGTGAGGGGCCCCAGCGCCACGGCCACGATGCCGCAGGCGGTGGCAACCTCGGTCAGGATCACGGTGCGTACGATCCCGACCCGCTCGGCCACGAGGCCGCACACGAACTTGCCCGCCGCCCCGCCGGCGAAGAGGACGGCCAGCGACAGGCCGAGCCCGGCCACCGTGAGGCCCTTGGCGAGCAGGAGGAAAGGGAGGAAGGTCAGCAGCGCCGTGCGCGTCGCGGTGTCGATCATGCCGATGGCGGAGAGGGCCTGGAAGCCGCGCGTGTCCCGGATGCCCCAGCCTTTGACGCCCGCGCTCCGCTCCGCCGTTGCCGCGTCCACGGTCCCCGCGCCGATCCAGGACAGCGCGAGGGCGATCAGGAGCGCGCCGCCCAGCCCGATGACGGCGTAGGTGCCGCTGGCCGCCCGCCAGCCGACGAAGGTGACGACAACCGCGACGGCGGCCGGCACCGCGATCTTCCCGAGATCACCGGCGAAGTTGTAGGTGCCCAGCGCCGCGCGCCGCGGTCCCGTCTCGTACGCGCGCGAGACGAGCGAGGAGGCCAGGGGATGCTGGACGCCCGAGCCGAGTCCGGCCACCAGCAGGAGCGCGACGAGGGAGAGCATTCCGCTCGCGGTCGTCGCGACGGCGAGATAGCCGAGGGCCGTGATCGCGGTCCCGACCACGAGCAGCCGCCGCTCGCCCCAGCGCTCGGCGAGGAGCCCGGCCGGGATCTGGGAGAGCGCCATGCCCGCCGTGTACACGGCCTTGAGGATGCCGACTCCGGTGAGCGAGAGATGGAACTCCGCCGCCCAGAGCGGCAAGAGCACGTAGAGGACGTCCGAGAAGCCGTCGTGGAGGACGTGCGCGAGCGCCGCCGTGACCAGGACCGCCTGCGCAGCGGGGATCACCGCCCGGACTCCGGCCCCGCGGGGGCCGTCAGTCACGCCGCGCGCCGTTCCGCTCGCTTCCAATGAATCCGACCGTACACCCGCGCCTCGCGGAGGGTCAAGGTTACGGAGGCGCGAGCGCGCGCGGCGTCGCCGCGGAGCCGGGCCTCAGCGAGGGGACGTCGGCTCGAGCCGCTGGCGGCTCTCCGCTTCGGCGGAGACGCGCGTCCAGTCGTAGCGCATCGGACGGAGGCGCACCGCCGCCCAGTCCGCGCTCTGGTCGGAGTAGTGACGGCTGCCCGGGTGGCCGGACGCGCCGAGCGGGACGATCCAGGCGCTCCGCTCCCAGTCTCCGAGGTCGAACACGTAGCGCGCGACCGAGGTGACCGACAGCTCGAAGCCGGCGGCCGGAATGAAGTCGGCTGCCTGGACGGTGTCGCCGTCCCCGCCTGCGGGGGTCGCCGGCGGATCGAGGAGGCCGGCGTCGGCCGGAAACGACCCGGAGAGCGGGTGACGCGGCCGCGCGACGTGCAGCCGCCCCCACCTCCAGGACGCCGGGTCCGGCCCGAGCGTCTCCCGCAGCGAGGCGACCGCGCCGGCCAGCGCGCGCGCCATCACGCTTCCCCAGTCGTCGCCGGCCGCCAGGAGACTTCGGTCGTCCTCGCGGATCCACTCGTCCAGCCGGCCGCGGAGCCGCGCGATGTGCGTGACGGCGGCGCCGGGCGCGCGCGAGAAGGCGTCCCCCGCCAGGGGGCCGAGCACGGGAGCGAGCACGTCGCGAACGAGCTGCGCGCGGAAGGCGGCGTAGATGCCGGCCCCGGCGCTGTCGGCGTCCATGGAGCCGTTCCAGTCGCGGAGGATCGCGAGCGCGGCCCGGGAGCCCGCGTCGAGCGGCTGGACCCGCCCGGTCAGATCGATCAGAGCGCCGGCGGGGATCGAGACCCGGTCCGCGTGGATGGCCGCCATGTCGGCGACGGCCGCCCCCCGGAGATCCTGGAGGCGCGACACGATCCGGCGCGTCCGGAAGTCCGGCGCGTAGTCGAGGGCGAGGTAGTGGGGATAGCCGGCGTCGACGATCCGGCTGTTGGCGGTGGCGATCCAGCCTGTATCGGGATCGCGCAGGGCCGGCATCTCCTCGAACGGGATCGAGCCGGTCCACTCGTGGGCGCCGTCCCAGCCGGGGACCGGGAGCCACGCGTTCGCCGCGGCGCGCACGGGCACGACGCCGCGGGTCCGGTAGCCGATGGCGCCGTGGACGTCGGCGAACACGAAGTTGTTGCCGGGGTCGACCCACGGCCGCATGGCGGCCTCGAGCTCGCTCGCGGTGCTGGCCCGCAGCATCGGGACGAGCGCGTCGAACGTCCGGTTCGTCTCGGCCGTCGCCGTGTAGCGAAGCGTCACCGCGTGGCCCCGCGCCGGGTCTCCGAGGACGACCGGGCCGTGGTGCGTGACGGTGATCGAGAGCTCGACCGGCCGCCCGCCGCGTACCTCGATGGTCTCGCGGCGCACCTCGGCGCGGCGCCACTCGCCCCGGAAGTCGTAGCGCGTCGGGTCGGTCGGGTCGAATCGCTCGACGAACACGTCCTGGTAGTCCGCCATCGCGTGCGTCACGCACCAGGCCACGTCCTGGTTGTGGCCGAAGTGCGGCAGGCCGGGCACGCCGGGGAACGACAGCCCGATGGCGTCGAACTCGGGGCACGCCAGGTGGTTCTGGTAGTAGCAGTTCGGCGTGTCGAGCGGGCGGTGGGGGTCGCCCGCGACGAGCGGCCGCCCCGACGCGGTCCGCGACCCGGCGAGGACCCAGCTGTTGCTCCCTCCGATCCAGGCGGGGAGGGAGGCGAGGGCCGCGTCGCTCCCGCTCAGCGCCTCCAGCGCCGGCGGCGGCGCGCCGTGGTACTCGGTTCCGGGCGGGATGATCAGCATCGGCGTGGGCGCCATGCCCGGTGACAGGCGGGCGGCCATCCGGGGACCGAGCTGGCGGATCAGCCGGGCGCGCCAGAGCTTCATCTGCCAGGGTCCCATCTCGACGTGCCGGATCTTGAAGACCGCGAGACTCTCCCACGGCGCCCATGGCTCGGGCCGGATGTCGAGGAGCTGGCACTCCACGGGCCACGTCCGGGTGGTTTCCAGGAAGGCGTTGACGCCCGCCGCGTACGCGTCGAGCATCGCGCGGGTCTCGGGGGCGGCGCCCTCGTAGTCGGCGCGCGCGCTCCTGACGAGACCGAGGCGGCGAGCCAGCACGTCCTGCGCCACGCCACTCGGGCCGACGAGCTCCGCCCATCGGCCGCCCGCCCGCCGGCGGTCGTACTCGAGGTGCCACAGACGGTCTTGCGCGTGGACGAATCCCTGGGCGAGGAACGCGTCGTGGAGGGACCCGGCCCGGACGTGCGGTGCGCCTTCGGGATCCCGCCAGACGTCGACGGGCGCGCGGAGGCCGGGGAGGCGCTGGAGGCTCGTGAGATCGGGCAGGGCGGTCGACAGGTCCTCCCGGCGGAGTCGCGGGGAGGCCGCCGGCGCGGGATGGTCAGTCACCGCTCTCTACCGTGACCGTGGCGCGCGCCCGTGTCAAGGCAGGAGGCGGGGTCACGACGCGTGCGGAAGGGCCCGGTCGCATCGCGGCCTGCGTACTATCATGGCGCAATGTTCGTGGGCCACGTCGGCGCGGGACTGGCGGCGAAGCGGCTCGCGCCGCGCGTCAATCTCGGCGTGCTGTTCCTCGCCGCGATGTGGCTCGACGCGCTCCTTTGGATCTTCGTGCTGGCCGGCCTCGAGGCGGTTCACGTGCCCGAGAACTTCGGGGCGGTCCACTACCTCACGTTCACCTTTCCGTACTCGCACGGTCTGGTCGCCACCCTCGCCTGGTCCGCCGCCGCGCTTGCCGTGGCGCGCGCGGCCGGGTGGAGCGCGTCCGCGGGACTGGTGATCTCGGCGACGGTCCTCTCGCACTTCGTTCTGGACGCCCTGGTGCACGTGGCCGGGCTTCCGCTACTGGGCCCGGAGTCGCATCGGCTCGGGCTCGGGCTGTGGCGGCACACCGGGCTCGAGCTCGCGCTCGAGTGCGTGATCGGAGCCTTCGGGTGGTGGCTCTACGTCCGATCGCCGGGAGCGGCGCGTGGGGCGAGGCGATGGGCGCTCGGCGCGATCGTGGCCGCGTGCGCGCTCCTGACGGCGATGGGCGCCCTGGCCTCCGCGCCTCCCCCGGGTGCGGCGGCCATGGCCACGGTCTCGCTCGCGACCATCGCAGTCCTGTCGTGCCTGGCGTGGTGGCTGGACGGTCCGAGGGTGCCGGCCTGACGTCCCGGGACATGCCTCCGGCCCGTCCCTGGTGGTCCCGGCCCGTGATTGTCAGCGCCCGGTCTCGACGGTATCCTCGGCGGGTGCCTCCGGCCGACCCGACGGCGCGCCTGCGGTAGAGGGGCCCATGGCCCGAGCGAACCAGCTCCGCGCCAAGCTCGCCGCCGGGCGGACGTGCGTCGGGCCCCTCTTCCAGGAGTTCTGGTCCCCCGAGCTGTTCGAGTTCTGCGCGCTCGCCGGCTTCGACTTCCTCATCGCGGACGGGGAGCACGCGGGCGTCGATCCCCAGGCGGTGCGGAACCTCGCCCGCGCGGCCCAGGGCGCGGGGGCCACGGCGCTGGCCCGCGTGCCGAACGGTGAGCCCTCGCTCCTGCTCCGCTACCTCGATGCCGGCGTCGAGGGGCTGATCCTGCCGCACTGCAACGGCGCGGCGGACGCCGAGGGGCTCGTTCGGGCCTGCCGCTATCCGCCGCGAGGGATCCGGGGCGCCGCGAGCACGAGCCGGGCCGCGGGATACGGCTTCACCCAGACGCCGGTCGAGCACCTCGCGCAATCGGACCGGGAAGTGCTGTGCCTCGGTCTGATCGAGGAGCCGCGGGCCGTCGAGGCCCTGCCCGAGATCCTCCGCGTCGAGGGCCTGGACGGCTGCTTCGTCGGCGCCGGGGACATGGCGCTCACGCTCGGGCGCCAGTACTACGGGGGCGCCACGATGCACCCGGACGTGCGGCGGCTGGTCGACCGCGCGATCGACCTCACGCTCGCCGCCGGCAAGCTCGTGATGTACCCCGCGGCAACCGGAGCCGAGGCGCACGCCATGAGTCAGCGGGGCGTGCGCCTGATCACGATGAACTTCGGCGCGTTGGCCCGCCGCGCCATCGGCGACTTTCTTGGCGCGGCCCGAGGCGAGACGGGCAGCCGCTAGGCCTCCGGGCCCTTCAGCGGCCTTCGGGCTGGCGAGGCTATTCTTCGAGGGCCGCGTGGTGTGACCGTCGCGCGGCGCGACATCGAGGGGGCGCCGGTCCCGGGCTCCCGCTGATCGTTCCCGGGAGGAGTCGAATGGAATACGTGATTCCGGTCCAGACGCCGCCCTCGCTCGCGGTCGAGGGGGCTCGCGGCCGCTTCCCGGCCCATCGGATCTACTGCGTCGGACGAAACTACGCGGAGCACGCGCGTGAGATGGGCCACGATCCGGACCGCGAGCCGCCGTTCTTCTTCATGAAGCCGGCGGACGCGCTCGTCACCGACGGGGCGGACTTCGCCTATCCCTCGCACAGCGCTGATGTGCACCACGAGCTCGAGCTCGTGGTCGCGCTGGGCTCGGGCGGCGCCGGGATTCCGGCCGCGCGGGCGCTGGACTGCGTGTACGGTTACGCGGTCGGCCTCGACATGACGCGGCGGGATCTCCAGGCCGAGGCGAAGAAGATGGGGCGGCCGTGGGACACCGGCAAGGCCTTTGACGGGTCGGCGCCCTGCTCCTCCATCCGCCGCGCCTCGGAGATCGGCCACCCGACCCGGGGCGCGGTCTGGCTCGAGGTCAACGGCGCGTCACGCCAGCGTGGCGATCTTGGTCAGCTCATCTGGAAGATCCCCGAGATGATCGCCTACCTGTCGACGCTGTTCACGCTCGCGCCCGGCGACCTGATCTTCACGGGAACGCCGGCCGGGGTAGGGCCCGTCGAGCGCGGCGATGTGCTACGGGGCGGCGTCGACGGCGTCGGGACCCTGACCGTGCGCGTCGTCTAGGACCGCTCGCACCGACTCAGTCCGGCTCGCGCTCCGCTAGGTCGAGCCGGCCCTGCCGCGCCAGTCCGGCTCCAGGATGGCGTAGAGGTACGAGTCCCGCCACTCGCCCTTCCGCCGCACGTTCTGGCGAAGGAGCCCCTCCTGCTCCATGCCGAGCTTCTCGAGAACGCGCATCGACGCTCGGTTCTCGACGTCGCACGTCGCCCAGATCCGGTGGAGCGCGAGACTCTGGAAGCCGAAGGTCAGGAGGGCGCGCGTGGCCTCGGTGGCGTAGCCCTGTCCCCAGACGCCGGGCGCGAGGACATAGCCGATGTCGCCGCTCCCGCTGGCGGCGCTGCGGATCTCGATCCGGCACCCACCGACCACCTGATCGGCGGCCCGGAGCGCGATGGCGAGGTGATACGCGATCCGCGGGACGGCGTCGCGCGCCGCCCGGGCCGCCGCCAGGAACCGCGCCGTGTCGTCGGCCGTGTTCGGCCCCCAGTCCAGGTGCCGGACGACGGCGGCGTCGCTCGCGTACGCGTGGATCGCCGGGGCGTCTCCGTCGGCGATGTCGCGCAGGAGGAGACGAGGGGTCTTGATCGGAAGGTGCCGGGTGAGGGGTCCGTCGCTCACGCCCGCTCCGCTCTGGTGGCGGACTATAGCATCCCGGCGTCCGACCTCAAGCGGGCGCCTTGTAGCGGGCGGGGATCCTCCGGCGGCGCTCGCGCCGGCGGTCAGGTGCCGCGGCGGAGCCGGGGGTCGAGGAGATCGCGCAGGCCGTCGCCCAGGAGATTGAAGGCCAGCACGGTCAGCGAGATGGCCGCCGAGGGCCACAGAAGCGGCAACGCGGAGAGCTGCATGAAGCGCCCCGACTGCTCGACCATCCGCCCCCACGACGGAGTCGGCGGCGGCGGGCCGAGGCCCAGGAAGGACAGGCCCGACTCGAGCAGGATGGCGTGGCCCGCCGCGAGCGACGCCTGGACGAGGATCGGGGCCACGATGTTCGGCAGGATCGTCGCCGCCACGACGCGGACCGCCGACGCGCCGAGCGCCCGCGCGCTCTCGACGTACTCGAGCTGCCGGATCGCGAGCGTGCTCGCGTGGACGACCCGGGTGAAGCGCGGGACGTACAGGACGCCGATCACGAGGATGAGATTCCGCAGGGACGGGCCGAGAAAGGTCACCACGAAGATGCCGAGCAGGATGGGCGGGAAGCAGAGGAGTCCGTCCATCACGCGCATGATCGCCGATTCGACCGGGCCGCGGGCATAGGCGGCCGCGCTGCCGAGGAGGGTGCCGAGCCCTGCGGCGACCGCGACGCTCGACACGCCCACCACCAGCGTGATGCGCGCCCCGTAGAGGAGCCGGCTCCAGAGATCCCGGCCGAACTCGTCGGTCCCGAGCGGGTGCGCGAGCGTCGGCGGCTGGGCCTTGGCGCGGGGGTTCAGCGCGTTGGGATCGGTCCGCGCCAGAAGCGGGGCGAGCGCGGCGGCGACGATCAGGAGCCCGACGACCGGGCCCGCAATCATGACCTGCCGCGATCGTCGCCACGCCCATCGAGTGCGGGCCCGCCCGCCTCGGCCCCGCTCGGCGTCGAGTCCGGCTCGCTCGAGGATGCGCGGCGTCCCGATGGGCCGTCCGGTCGGGTCAGCCATGGCCGATGCGCGGGTTCACGAGCCCGTAGCAGAGGTCCGTGAGCAGGTTGACCAGGACGAAGAGGACCGACCCCAGCAGGACCACGCCCTGGATCACCGGATAGTCGCGGGTCCCGAGTGAGTTCAGGAGGAGGGCGTTGATCCCCGGCCAGCTGAAGACGTACTCGACCAGCACGGCGCCCGCGAACATCGAGCCGACCTGAAGGCCGACGATGGACGTCACGGGCAGGAGCGCGTTCCGGAGGACGTGGCGCCAGGCCACCACGCGCTCGGCCAGGCCTTTGGCGCGCGCGGTCCGGACGAAGTCCCGGGCGGCCTCCTCCAGATAGCTGGACCGCGTCATGCGCATGACCGTCGCCAGCGGAGCCGCCGCGAGCGCGAGCACCGGCAGGACGAGATGACGGAGGAACCCGCCGGGGTCCTCGCCGAGCGGCACGTAGCCTGCGGGCGGGAGCCAGCGGAGCCGGAGCGAGAACACCAGGACCAGGAGCATGCCGACCACGAACACCGGCATCGAGAAGCCCGCGAGCGCGACGGCGGACGCGGCGGGATCGCCGAGCCGCCCCCGGCGGCGCCCGGCGAACATCCCGAGCGGCACGCCGACGCCGACGGCCAGCGCCGTCGCCGGCACCACGAGCTGGAGCGTGCGGGGCAGACGGTTCGCCAGGTCGTGGGCGACCGAGCGCTCGTCGATCAGGGAGGTCCCGAGATCGCCCCGGCTGACCTTTCCCAGCCACGCCGCGTACTGGACCCAGAGCGGCCGGTCGAGGCCGAGCCGGGCGCGGACACGCGCGATCTGCTCCGGCGACGCCTGGGCGGCGTCGCCCCCCAGGATGAGGAGCGCCGGGTCGCCCGGCAGGAGGTGGATCGAGAAGAAGAGGACGGTCGCGACGACCCAGAGCAGGATGGCAGCCAGCCCGAGCCGGCGGAGGAGGTAGGTCCCCACGGCGCCGCGGGCTCCGTCCGGGGGCTAGATCACGCCCTTTCGGAACGAGCGCTTGGCCGCGATCCGCCCGTCCCGGAGGGCGAGCACGTCGCAGCCGTAGACCTCGTAGCGCGTGCCGCCGTGGGGGGTGCCGCTGGTGATCCACTCCACGACCGCGACGTCGGGATGGACGTAGTGGCGGATCTCGTCCCAGCGGATGTCGGGAATCCGCGTGAACATGCCGTGGAGGAGCTCGCGCACGGCGGTCTTGCCCACCACGCGTGTTCCCCACGGATCCTTGCCGAAGGACGCCTCGAAGACGACGTCCTCCGTCATCATCGCGAGGATGCCCTCGACGTCATGCCCGTTCCACACGGTGTTGAAGCGATCGACGAAGGCCGCGCCGTCGAAGCCCATCGGTCAGCCCTCCCGGTAGATGTACTTGAGCCCGCCGAGGCTCTTGTTCCCGAGCGCGCCCGGCAGGCGCGTGTAGCCGGTGAACGGGGAGCGAAGCGCCTCGGCCTGGGGCCGCCAGTGGAGGAACACCCAGGGCGCGAGCTCGACGACCCGCTGCTCCACCTGGGCGTACACCGCGGCGCGCTTGGTCTGATCGGCCACCGCGCGGCCGTCGGCGATCAGCTTGTCGAGAGCGGCGTCGCTGAAGTCGACCGCCCGCGCGTAGGACGCGCCGCCGGTCGCGAAGTAGCCCGCGTAGAAGTCGGGATCGGGCCAGGGGAGGCTGAACCCGTCCATCATCATCTGGTACTCGCCGGAGACGCGCTTCCGCTGCTGGGTGGGGACGTCCATCGGCTTGAGGTCGATCTGCGTGAACCCCGCCCGCTGGAGCTGGGTGACGATGATCTGGGCCTCGTCCATGTGCACGGACAGCGTGGTCGAGTCGAAGGCGATCCGCGTGGCGCCGGGATTCACGCCAGCCTCGGCGAGGAGCCGCTTCCCCTTCTCGGGATCGTAGGACCACGTCCCCTGGAGCGCTTTCGGGAACGCCCAGTGCCCCTCGGGGATGAGGCCGGCGCCGAACGCGCGGCCGATGCCGCCCCAGGCGAGCTCGATGATCTCCTTCCGGTCGACGAGGTAGTTGAGCGCCTGGCGGACCTTCACGTTGTCGAAGGGCGGGCGCTTCGGATTGAGGCGGATCACGTTGAACGTGTCGTAGCCGACGTGGACCTTGATCTGGGGGTCCTTCTCCAGGCCCTTGATCTCCTGCCAGGGGATGTACTCCGCCAGGTCGACGCTGCCCGTCTGGATCGCCTGGACGCGGACGTCGTCCTTGGCCACCGTGGAGAGCTCGATGCGGTCGAGGTAGGGGTAGGGGGACTCCCAGTAGTCCGTGTTCTTGACGAGGGCGTAGCGCACCCCGGTCTCGTACGGGCCGAGCTTGAACGGGCCGGTCCCGCTTGCGGCCTTCTTCAGGTCCCCGACCCCGGTCACCCACTTGCTGTCGGCAATGACCGCCTCGGCGGCGGCGAGCATCTCGAGGAACGCCGCCGTCGGCTGCTTGAGCGTGATCCGGACCGTCGACGGATCGACGACCGTGACTGCCTCGATGACCTCGAACTCCTTGGCCCGGGTCGCATTGGTCGCCGGGTTCTGGATGCGCTCGATGTTCCACTTGACGTCGTCCGCGGTGAACGGATTGCCGCTGTGGAAGCGGACGCCCTTGCGGAGGTGGAGCACGTAGGTGGTGGGGTTCGGCGTCTCCCAGCGCACTGCGAGCCCGGGCTCGAGGACGCCCTTCAGCGAGTAGCGCAGGAGCCCCTCGTAGAGGTTCGCCTGGAAGGTGTACGTGGTCGCGCCGTAGTTGATGTGCGGATCCCAGCCGGTCGGGTCGCGGAGCAGCGCCACCTTGAGCGTGCCGCCGGGCTTCGGCGCTGCATCGGACCGTGGCCCGGTGACGCCGAGGAGACACAGGATCGTGACGAGAGCCCCGAGCATCCTGAGCCGCATGGCGTTCGACCTCCGTCTCGCGGGTCCATTTGGCTGCCGCGGGTCCGCGGCCGCTCGTCTGTCGGGGAGCCTATCGGGCCGGCGTTGACCCGTCAAGGGCGCCTACGGCCGGGACGCTGCGCCTGAAATAGAGCGAGGCGGAGACTACCTCCAAGGGAGTTGACGGTTGAATGCCTGGACGTCAAAGTTGCCCTCGATCAATCGGCGCGGGGCCGAAGTTTCTGTCCTCGCGCGCGAGCGCCTCACGAGGCCAGGAGATTGTGAAGCATGCTGCGAGTTGCCTTCGTCGGTGTGTTCGCCGCCCGACTCCAGAGCCTCGTGCAGGACCGTCTCGACATTCCGTGCCAGCTGATTGTCGAAGACGAGGCCGCGATCATGTCGCGCCTGGCCGACCTCGATGTGCTGGTCACCCTCGTGTTCAATCGGGCGATGGCCGCGGAGAGTCACCGGCTCAGGCTCGTGCAGGTGCCGGCTGCCGGCCTCGATCGGATCGACGCTTCGGCGCTTCCGGCAGGCGTCTGGCTGGCGAATGCCTACGGCCACGAGGTCGGCATTGCGGAGTATGTGATCGGCGCGATCCTGGCGTGGAACCGTGGCTTCTGCCGGGCGGATGCCCTCCTGCGCCGGGGAGAGTGGGACTCCCAGTGGGCCGCGAGCTCGCCACCACCCCCGCGGCCCGAGCTCCGAGGGAAGACGCTCGGCGTCCTCGGCTACGGTCGGATCGGACAGGCCCTGGCGCGTCGCGCCCGAGCCTTCGACATGGCAATCTGGGCGATCCGGCGTGACCCGACGCAGCCCGTGTCCTGCGAGGCGGACTTCCTCGGCGGGTCGGATGCCCTGGACGCGCTTTTGATTCGCGCTGACTACCTGGCTGTCACCTCGCCGCTTACGCCAGAGACTCGCGGCGTCCTCGGGGAGCGGGAGTTCGCGCTGATGAAGCCCACGGCGGTTCTCGTCAACGTCGCGCGGGCCGAGATCGTCGATGAGGAGGCGCTCTACCGTGCCCTCCGCCGAGGAGCACTCGGTGGAGCGATTCTGGACGTGTGGTACCGATATCCGACCGGCGCCGGCCCCACACTGCCGGCTCGTCTTCCGTTCCACGAGCTCGGCAACGTGCTGATGACCCCGCACGTGTCGGGATGGACCGAGGGCATGCTCGAGGCGCGCGCCGACGTGATCGTGGAGAACATCCGGCGCGCTGCGCGCGGGGAGCCGCCGTTGAATCTCGTCTCGACGGGGGAGCCGTAGCGAGCCCGGACCGGATCAGCCGGGCGCCTACGCGTGCCGCTCGCGCAGCCGCGCGCCGGCCTGGGCCATCACCTTGAGCTTCTCGTAGGCCTCGTCGAGGTCCATGGGGTTCTGGATCGACGGGGCGAAGCCGCAGTCCGGGTGGAGCACGATGCGGGCCGGGTCGACGTAGCGCATGGCGCCCTCGACCCGCGCCACCACCTCGTCCACGGTCTCCACGCGGCGCTCGCAGTGATCGATGCAGCCGAGCCCGAGGCGCGGGCCGGCGGGGAAGTGCGCCAGGCTCCCGAGCCCGCCCGCGATCGGCGTCGCGAGCTCGAGCGAGATGGTCCCGACCCGGACCCGGGCGAGCGCCGGCATGATGAGGTCGTACGAGCCCTCGGTCTTGTGCTGCCGTGCGAAGTGCGCGTGACAGAGGTGGACCGAGGTCTCGATGCCGGTCAGACCCTCGAGCGTCTGGTTGAGGAGGTCCGCGCAGAGATCCATCTCGTAGCGAACGTCGGTGATTCCGTCCTCGGCGCGGAACTTCGGGTCCACCAGGACCGCGAGCCACGGCTCGTCGAGCTGCACGGTGTCCGCGCCGGCCGCCCGCACCGCCTCGATCTCCCGGCGCAGGACGCCGACGCAGTCGCGCATGAGCTGCTCGCGCGTCGGGTACGCTCGCCGGGAGTGGTCGGGATGCCACATCCGGCGTCCGATGATGTAGGGCGCGGGCAAGGTGGCCTTGACCCGACGATCCGTCCGGGCGCGCACGTACCGCACCTCGGGCGCCGCGATCTCGCGGTGGTACTCGATCGGCGCCACGACGGCGGGGTACGGGAGGCCGCCGCTCGGGTTGAGATCGGGGCGGAAGCCGCCGACGCGCTCGGCGAACACCTTGACGTAGCTCTCGCGGCGCCACTCGCCGTCGGTGATCTCCTCGATGCCCGCGCGCTCCTGGAGCCGGAGCGCGGCATCGATGGCCGGATCGAGGAGGCGATCCGCATCGGCCTCGTCGAGACGGCCGGCCTTTCGGTCGAGGATGACGTCCCGGACCCACGCGGGGCGGGGAAGGCTCCCGATGACGGTGGTCGGGAACAGCGGGCGCGACACGAGATGAGGCTGCGGGCCGGCGCCGCGGGTCAGGGAGTCGATGTGCGCCGGGAGAGCTCTTCCCGGAGGCGCCGGGCCACGAGGCTCGCCTCGTCTCCGCGAAGGCAGTGGGGGTCGACGAGGAGCTCGCCGCGATGGACCCGGACCATGATCGGCGGCTCGCCCTGACGGAGCGCCTTCGTGACCCCGTCGGGCGTCACGCCGGCCACCGCGGGGTCGATCGACAGGAGCAGGGTCGGCGCGGTCCACACCGTGCGGTCCTCTTCGAGGCGCGGTCGCACGCCCGGGATACCGGCGGCGGCGGCGAGAATGCGGCGCGCCTCGTCGAGATGCCGCGCCCACTCGGCGTCGTGGTCGTCCTGGAGGAACAGCTCGAGCGCCGCCACGAGGCCGATGATGGCTTCCTTGCTGACCTTGCACGGGCGGCCGACGGCGGAGTTGGGGGAGCCGTTGGCCGATGCGGCGCGGATGAGATCGGCGCGGCCTACCAGGAGGCCGGTGTTCTGCGGCCCGCGGATGCCCTTGCCTCCGCTCAGGATCACGAGATCGGCGCCCATGTCCGTCCAGCGCCGGAGGTGGCCGACCGGCGGCAGCGTCGACGCCGCGTCCACGATCACCGGGAGCCGGTGCGCGTGGGCGATCTGCGTCATGCGCTCGGGGCCGACGCCGCGCTCGGCCAGCCCGGGGGACACGATGTGGATGAGGGCGGCGGTGCGGGGGCTGATCGCCGCCTCGACGTCCTCCGGCGTGCACGCGTCCGCGGTGCCGGCGTCGACCAGAACGGTGCCGGCCATGCGGAGCGCCTGATCGTACTGGATGCGGTCGCACCGCTGGATCACGATCTCGTTCCGCATGCCGGTCGTGTCGGGGAGGCGCGCGATCTTCTCGGGATCGTCCCCGGCGATGCACGCGGCGGCGGCGAGCAGCAGCCCGCCCGCCGAGCCCGAGGTCACATGGGCGCCCTCGACGCCGACCAGGCGAGCGATGTGCGCCCCCGCCAGGCGATTGAGCTCGGCCATGTCGACGAAGGCGCCGGCGGCCTCGTTCATCGCGTCGAGGACCGGCTTGGGCATGAGCGAGCCGCTTGCCATGGTGTTCATGCCGCGTGCATTGACGATGGGGCGCACTCCGAGCCGCGCGTAGACGTCCATGGGATCCTCCCGCGCTATTGTGGTGCCGGCGCGGGCCGAGTCAAGACCGGGGTTCACCGTCCGTCGAGGATCCGCTTCCGGCTGGCCTGATACTCCCGTTCGGAGGTGAGCTGCGGCTGCCGGAGCGCGTCGATTGTCAGGGGGCCTCCGGGCGTCGTGGAGGAGGTCCCATCGCGGTCCCCCTGATACAATCGGGTGTCGGACCCAGCCCTTTCTGCGGAGGAATGTCACGTGTCGGATCGCGATCTCTGTTTCGTGCCGGCGACCGAGCTTGGCCGGCTGTACCGGGCGCGCAAGGTCTCGCCACTCGAGGTCATGCAGGCGGTGCTGGCCCGGATCGAGGCCGTCAACCCGGCGGTCAACGCCTACGTCACGATTGCCCGGGAGGCCGCCCTCGCCGGGGCTCGGAAGGCGACCGTGGCGCTCCGTCGGGGCGCGACGCTTCCGCCGCTCCACGGGGTGCCCGTGTCGATCAAGGACCTCACGGCCACCAAGGGCATCCGCACCACGTCGGGCTCGAAGATCTACGAGCATCACGTTCCGGCGGAGGATGCCCTGACGGTGGCGCGGCTCAAGGCCGCGGGGGCCATCGTCGTCGGCAAGACGAACACCCCCGAGTTCGGCGCGGGCGGGAACACCTTCAACGCCGTGTTCGGAGTGACCCGCAACCCCTGGAACCTCGCGCTCACGTGCGGCGGCTCGAGCGGCGGGGCGGCCGTCGCCCTGGCGACCGGCATGGGCCCGCTCGCCCAGGGCTCGGACCTGGGCGGCTCGCTCCGGACGCCGGCCTCCTTCTGCGGCGTCGTGGGATTCCGGACGACGCCGGGGCTCGTGCCGGTGTACCCGCGGGAGCTCGCGTGGGACTCCCTCTCGGTCTCGGGGCCGATGGCCCGAACGGTGCCCGACATCGCCCTCATGCTGTCCGTCATGGCCGGTCCCGACGATCGCGCGCCGCTCTCCTATGACGTGGACACGCGCGCGTTCCCGGGCGCCGTGAAGCGGCCGTCGGTGCGCGGGTGGCGCATCGCCTGGACCCCGGACCTCGACGGGCTGATCCCGGTGGAGCCGGAGGTGGTCGAGGTCGCGGCGCGCGCGACGCGCGTGTTCCGCTCCCTCGGCGCGCGGGTGACGGCGGCGTCGCCCTCCTTCGCGGAGGTGAACGAGATCGTGCTCGGCACCCGCGGGCTGTCCATGGTGGCCCTTCACGGGGACCGGCTGGCGAAGTGGCGCGAGTCGATGCAGAAGGGCCTCGTCTGGAACATCGACCAGGGGCTGGCCCTCACGTCGCGGGACATCGGACGCGCCGAGAAGCTGCGGAGCGTTCTCTGGGAGCGCGTCCGGCGCTTCATGGAGCGATACGACCTCCTGGTGCTGCCGACCGTCGCGGGCAAGCCGTTCCCGGTCGAGCAACCCTATCCGACCGAGCTCCAGGGGAAGCCGCTCGAGAACTACACCCAGTGGTTCTTCCTCACCTACGCGCTCTCGGTGACCGGACTGCCGGTGATCTCCGTGCCGGCCGGCTTCACCCGCGACGGCCTGCCGGTCGGGATCCAGATCGTCGGCCGCCGTCGGCAGGAGGTCTCGGTGCTCCGGGCGGCGGCCGCGCTCGAGGCAGCCGCGCCCTGGGCGGATCACATCCCGCCGGTGGTCGGCCGCACGATCGCGCGATGACCCGGCCGCATCTCCGGATCCTCTCCGCGAATCTCGCCAACGGCAACGCCGACGCCGACGCGTTCGCGGAGCTGGTCGAGGCGGTCGAGCCCGACGTCGTGGCCGTGCAGGAGCTCGTGCCGGCGCAGGCCGAGGCGCTGGCCCGCGTCCTGCCCTTCGGCAAGCTCGAGCCGCGCGTCGATCACGAGGGCATGGGCATCGCGCTGCGCGCGCCGGGGAGCGTGCGCCCCTTGCGGCTCCCGTATCGGTCGGCGTTCGTCGCGGAGCTGGCCAGCTTCGACGACGGCGAGCCCGTGGAGGTCCTGAACGTCCATCTCGCCGCGCCCCACGTGCCGCCGGTGACCCAGCGGATCCGCGATCGCCGGGGCCAGGTCCGGGAGATCATCGCGTACGTCGACGCGGCGCCGCGGCGGCACCGGGTGCTCGCCGGCGATCTCAA